>DATBEZ010000121.1:0-30992 GCA_036558745.1 Acidimicrobiia bacterium | reverse complement strand
GTCCAGCGAGCCCTCGCCGAAGAGCTTCAGGTCCGCCGGGACCACATCGCCGAGACGCACCCGCACGACGTCGCCGGGGACCAGCTCCCATGCGTCGACCTGGCGCCATGCGCCGTCACGTCGCACGCGAGCCTGGGGTGCGAGGCCTTGCTTGAGTGCCGCGACGGCATCCGCGGCCTGGCGCTCCTGCCAGAACCCCACGCCCGCGTTGAACACCAACAGCGCCACGATGATGCAGAGGTCGATCCAGTGGCGCACGACAGCGGACAGCACCGCCGCGACCTCGATCATCCACGGGATGGGGCCCCAGAAGTACCCGAACAGTTGCCGCAACGCGGAGACGCGCTTCTCGGGGATCTCGTTGGAACCGAACTTCACCAGTCGACGGGCCGCCTCCGCGTCTGTGAGCCCGTCGGGGCCGGACTGCAGCTGCGCAAACAGCACGTCGGGCGCGGCGCGCTCCACCACGTCCGGACCCGGGGTCGCCGGTGTTCGTGACGCCGTCGCCGGATTCTCGACCGCCATGCGCACCGCCCTCCGCTGACCTCACGCCACACGCCGTGAACGTTTCCGCCGCGGACGGGTTCCGAGTTCCCGCTCCGTTGAGGGATTTACCCGCTCGTCGGTCGAAGCGCGCGCTGCAGTATCGCGGCGAGATACGGCGCGCGGCTCGCCACGTCCATCAGAGGCACGGACTTCGATGGGCGTCGAGCTCCGCCAAACGCCCGCGCGCACACTGCCTCGGTCACGGGGCTCGGCATAGCGAACAGGCAGCGCGACCGTCCATGGGATCGTCCCGCCCGGGGGCAATTTTCCGCATCGCGTCGACCGAGCTCGCGGCCTCCTGCGCCTTGAACGCGACGGCGTCGCGCACCATCAACAACACACCTATGATGATCGCGTCTACCCGAGAACGCGCGATGCGCCCACATCACCCGCGCGTACGCAGCCCGCAGCGTCCGCCCGCAAGTGCGCGACTCAAATGTGACGAGCAAGGACCGGCGACGCGCCGGTGACTCGGTCGAGCCGACTCCGTACCACCCCCGCACGCAGCGCCACCGAGCCCGGGGGCGGGGGCGCCTACGGCTCCGTGATGCATGCGCGATGGCCGTCGGCGGCATGATCGGGGGCGGCATCTTCAGCGTGCTGGGCGTGACGGTCGCCGTGGCCGGCCACGCCGCCTTCGGATGCTTCGTTCTCGGGGGTGTCATCGCGCTCCTCACAGCCCACGCGTATGCGACCTTGTCGCTGCGCGCCGGGCGGTCCGGCGGACCGTTCGTCTACCTGCGCGCCGCCGGTCGGCCTGAGCTCGGCGCTCTGACGGGTTGGCTCTTGATCCTCGGCTATGTCGTCGCGCTCGCCGTGTACGCGTTCACATTCGGTCACTACGCCGCGCACATCATCGGCGCCTCCGACGTCGTCGCGCGAGCTGCGTCGGTCGGAATTATGGTCGTGTTCCTCGCGGTGAACGTGCGCGGCGTCGGCGCTTCGGCGCTCTCCGAGGACGCCATCGTGTTCGTCAAGCTCGCGGTGCTGTGCGTGATCGCCCTCGTCGGGATCGGCCACTTCTCGCCGCAACGGCTCGCGCCGCTCGCCGACCGCGGTGTCACCGGAGTCGTGTTCGGCGCGGCATCGATCTTCGTGGCGTACGAAGGATTCGAGCTTCTCGCTTACGACTACGACGACATCGCGGAGCCTCGGCGGACACTGCCACGGTCGTTGTACCTGTCGGTCGGAATCGTCATCGCGGTGTACCTGCTGGTCACGCTCGGTTCCCAGATGCTCGTTGGTGACGCGCTCATCGTCCAGCAGAAGGAAGTCGCATTCGCAACCGTCGGTCAGGGGGCGTTCGGGACAGCTGGGCGCTGGTTCGCGACGCTCGGCGCGCTGCTCGCAACCTGCTCGGCGATCAACGCGACGCTGTTCTCGACTGCCCGGCAGATGCGCGACATCGCCGTCGAGAACGAGCTGCCGATTCGTCTCGAACGCGAGGTCAACGGCCTACCGGTGGGAGCGCTCGCGACGCTGACCGTGCTCGGCAGCGCGTTCGCGATGCTGCCCGGGATCTTGGAAGTCCTCGCGTTCGGGTCTGCAACGTTCCTGGCCGTCTTCGCACTGGTCAACCATCTCGCCGCGCGGGGGGCGCAGCGATTGCGGGATCGAGTGATGGGTCATGTCGGCGCCGCCGCATGTGTCGGTGCGGAGGTGGCGCTCGGAATCGCGCTGTTCCGGCAGGACCGCGCGGCACTCGCGCTCGTGTTCGGGTGTCTCGCCGCGCTCCTGACCCTCCGCGTGCTCTTCGTCCGTGCGCGCAAGAAGGAGCAACGCCGTCGCTGACAGGCGATCCGACTCAAGGAGACGATGTGAGGGCGAAGAGCCGAGGCTCGATACGCGACCGGCACCGGTCGGCGCACCGAGCCGGTCGTCTCGTCAGGGGCGTCCCTGAATGGTGACGAGTTCGCGCTTTGGTCAGCGACTGTTGGAGCGCCTCCCCCGCAACTGCCCGCGTCGGGCACCGCTGGCTTCCCCTGACCCGTACGGTTACGAAACTGGGACACGGCCGGAGTCTGCGAGACCGGACCCACGCCGGCGTTCTCGGTGCGCCGCGCGTCGGGGACAATTTGGGCGTGGTCGGTGTCAGTGGGACGACCCCGCGGCGGCTCCTCGCTATCGCATTTCGGCGCGCATGCGGATCCCGGCGGCCGCCGTTGGTCACGGCGGCGTTCGTCTGGTAGGCGTGGTCACGTGCAGGATGCTGTCGACGCTGGAGGCACTGCGTTCACTCGGCGCGAGTGGCGTGCCGCGCACGACCAGCTCGCCGCGGCCGAGGCGACACTTGGGCTCGACGACCTCGAGCGCCTCGCGACGGCAGCGCACCTGATCGGCAGCGACGACACCCCGGAGCGGTGGACTCGCGCCCATCAGGCGTGCCTGCAGGTCGGCAAGGTGACACGCGCGGCGCGCTGCGCGTTCTGGCTCGCGTACGGCGGCCTACACGGGCCGCACGGTCCCGCGCGCCGTTCGATGACCGACAACCGCGACGTCGACGCCGTCCGCGTTCGCCGGTCAGCGACGCAGTGCGTCCCTCTTCGCGGCACAACACGCCGCAGCAACCGTGCATCAAGGATGCACGTGCCACAGGTCCGTCCCCGCGGCCCGTTACTTGCTCGAATCGGGATCCTCGTCGACGCCGCCCTCTCGCTGACCTCGCTTGAACTCACGTGACGCTTGGCCGAGCGAACGCGCGAGGTCGGGGATCTTCCTCGAGCCGAAGACGAGAAGGACGACGGCGAGGATGATGAGCAATTCCGGTACACCAATGTCCATAGGGATGTCCCCGGATCCTTGAACTCGCGTGTGAGTACCTCGACCGAGTGTACCGGGCGCTCGACACGAGACCTCCTGCACGTTCACTCGGCTCTTCGCTGCCACCCGACCCTCCGGGGAGCATCCCCACGATGCCGCTCGTCACGGCGCATCGGCGACGGGACGGGGATGTCCCGCTGCGCCGTCGACCGCCGCCGCGCCATCGTCGAGTACATGCGAGAGCACCGGGTGATCCGCACGCCGGATCAAACGACTGCGCGTGTTCGTGAGCTCGACACTGGGCGAGCTCGCCAGCGAGCGTGCTGCGGCTCGCGCTGCGATCGAGCGACTCCACCTGTTCGCCGGTGATGTTCGAGCTCGCGGCGCGTCCGCACCCGCCGCGCGAGCTGTATCGCGCGTATCTCGCTCAGAGCCACGTCTTCGTCGGGATCCACGGGCAGTCTCCGGCGGCGGGCCTCCGAGCGCCGGGCGCGCGCACCGCCATGACGGGCACGAGGTGTACGAGACTGAACGAAACGACTTCGCAGAGGCTTATCAAGTCGCGTGTGCCGAGAGCGAGGTCGGCAGGATCGCGTCGTTCGATCGTTCCGTCGACCGCGTCGTCACGGTGGAGCGCGTTGAGCCTCCCCTTTCACGTCCGTGAATCCCTCTACCACGATGAAAGGGAACCTGCCGGTGGCGTCGGCCCGGAACTCGATGTACGCCGGGCCAACCAGCTCGATCGCATCGCGGTCCCACAGATCCATCTCCACGATGTGGAGTTGAACAGTTCGGCGCGCCTTGTGCAGCCGTTCGCAGATCCGATCGAAACGCACCGGCAGTTTCGCGAGCCCGAACCGGCCCGCTGAACACCTTCCCGTTGTCGATGAGGATCGCGTCCGGCAGCCCGTGACGGACCAACGCCCGATACACCGACGACCGGCCCGGGGTCGGCTCCACCCCCTCCGCACGCAACTGACTCACGATCGTGCGCGGCCCCCACGTCGGGTTCACCCGACGTAACACCACGATCCGCGCCTCCACCGTCGCGGGCATCTGATGCGGACACGACACCGGCTTCGAACTGCGATCCGCCAGGCCACCCAACCCTGTGTTCGCGTACCGGCGCAGCCACTCGTGCACCGTCTGGCGCGCCACCCCATAGCGGCGCGCGACATCGGTGACCGTCGCGCCGTCGTTCACGACCTCGAGCACGGCCTGATAGCGCTGCTCCACCAACCCCAACTCCACGAGCACCGTGAGGCCTCCTCCGCCGGCGAGTCGAACTCGCACCAGCGAAGAACCAGTCACAGCGCGCAGCGCGGACCCCGAGTGTCACCCACCTACCGGAGCCACTGTCGCCCAGGAACCGGACCCGCGTCCCGAAACTGTCAGGCGCCTACCGGAGCCACCGCGTCAAGCATCTACCGGAGTCGCACAGACGCGATTTCACGAACTCGGCAGAAGTCTCGGCAGAAACGCGGTCGACAACACAGAGGACCGGTGCTCACGCACCGGCCCTGACCTGCTGCTCTCGTTGGTGGCGGGGGCGGGATTTGAACCCGCGACCTTCGGGCTATGAGCGCGACCGCGCCGCTTTCGTCAGCTTCCGGCGACTCCCGTGCAGTACGGCTGAGCGGGGCACTCGTGGACCCGCGCTCCCATCGACTCCCGTCCCCTCCCGCCCTCTATTGCGAGATGCGGCAGAAATCACGGCAGAAGTCGCGCTGCACGACGACGTGTCACAGAGCGTGGCGGCCGTGCGAGTGCTGCCGGCGCCTATGCCCCGCAGCCACGCGTCCTCTGCACGACGGACTCCACAAGCCACTGCACACTCTCGACGTAGCGCCGCCTCGCCGGGATCACGCTTGCGAGCCCAGGCGCGCTCCAACACGCGAAACGACGCCAGCCAGACTGCTGGACGGCATTCCGGTACCTACCGCGTGTTCGAAGGCCTCGCGCGCCAGCGTGTCGTCGACGACCATCTCGAACGGCATCACGACGCACGCGACCGCGACGCGCCCTGCCTCTCCGACCCGCGAGGCCCAGCCCGCGCGCGCGACGGCGCGGACGGGAGGTCCGGCGTACCACGGGGTAGGCGAGCGGAGAGACCGTCCGAGCGCGAGGGAGACCACGATGGCGACGCGAGATCTTCGTTCGAGCCCCACACCGCGCAAGCCCCTCCTCCCCGAGGACCCCGAGTACCAGGCCGAGCTGCGGCGCACGTACGTGGAGTGGACCAGCGGCGTCGACCTGCTCTTCGGCATGTGGCTCGTCGTCTCGCCGTGGGTTCTCGGTTACAAGGGTGCGGCCGCATGGACCAACGTCGCCGTGGGTCTCGCGATCCTGCTCAGCGCGTGGCTCCAGATTCGCGAGCCCGCGCACATGGTCGGGCTGGCGTGGGTCAACCTGGTGCTCGGCGCCTGGCTCGTCGTCGCGCCCTTCGTCCTGCCGGGCGTCGCGGGCCCGCACGGCAACGCCGTCCACTGGAACAACGTCGCGACGGGCGCGGGCGTGCTCTGGTTCTCCATCTGGAGCGCAGCCGCCGCGCCGTGACGGGCGGTCGACGGGGCCGAGCTAGCCCGGCAACTCGCCGAGGATCCCGCTCTCTGGCGCGACCGCGCTGTCGTGCATCACGACCGCGACGATGTCGGAGAGGCGGCTGAACGCGAGCCACGGCGCCCCGGTCGCAGGCTGGAATTCGATCGCCTTGATCTCGCCGTCCGCACGGTGCACGAGGAAGTGCTCGAAGTCCAGAGTCAGGGTCTGACCGGAGCTGAGGTAAAGGTCAACTTTTTTCGCCATGTGCGCGCTCTACCCGCGTCGTCGGCCGAATCTCGCGAACCGGTGGATTCCGTCGAGACGGCGTTCCTGCGTCAGCTCGGCTGGGCGCCGAGCGTCACCCTGAAGTCGCGCGTTGTGCTCCCCCGGACCGCGGTGATCGTCACCACGTCACCGGGGCTGCGGCTTCGCAGTGCACCAACGAAGTCCTCGACCGAGGCGACGGTCGTGCCGTCGACCTTGGTCACGACGTCGCCGGCCTGGATGCCGCCCTTCGCCGCCGGGCTTCCTGTCACGACGTCGAGCACGACCGCGCCCTGACTCACGGAAACGTCGAGCTTGCTCGCGAGCTCGGGCGTCAGCGTCGCGGCTTCGACACCGACGAACGGATGCACCGCGTGTCCATTCTTCAGCAGCTGCGGGACCACCTCTTCGACGGTCGAGGCCGGGGTCGCGAAGCCAATCGACACCGCGCCCTCGCTGGGTGGGATGTACGCCTCGTTGATGCCGATGACGGCACCGTTCGCGCCCACAAGCGCACCGCCGGAGTCGCCCGGCGAGATCGCGGCATCGGTCTGCAGGAGGTCCGCCAGGGGCGCACCCTGGGATGCCGAGCCGGGGATCGAGCGCTGCAATCCCGAGACCACGCCGGCGCTCACCGTGTTGGCGAAGCCGAGCGGACTTCCGATCGCGATCGCGAGCGAGCCCACCTGGGGCAGCGTCCCGTCGAAGGTGGCCGCGGGCAGCCCGGTGCGACTCGCCTTCACGACCGCGAGGTCGGTCGGAGCGTCGCCCCCCACGACGTCACCGTTGACGCGCCGCCCGTCGGCGAACGCGACCGTGACGTGCGCGCTGCCGGACACCACGTGGTCGTCGGTGACGATCGTGCCGTCGCTCGCCCAGACCACGCCGCTCCCCAAGCCCTGGGGCGTGATGATGGTGACGACGGACGGCGACACGTGCTGCACGATGGCCGGGATGCCGGGTTGCGCCGGAGGCGGGACCGCGCCGGATACGACCGGCGCCGCTGACGCAGGGCTCGCCTTGGCGCGCGTACCGCCGGAGCCGGAACAGTCCGCGAGCGCGACGACCATCGCGAGGAATGCGAGCGCGATCGCGATGCGACCCAGGCGTCGGTTCGTCGTCACCGGCATCACCCCAGTCCGGGACGGCCCGGAGCCGGCGGCGCGCCGGGGGTGTGCGCCGCCGGGTCCGGGCACGCGGGGTCGAGCGTGGCGCCGGCTTCTCGCGAGCGCATCACGCGGACGCGTAGTCCGGTGTTCGCGGCCGGAACTCGCGTGCGCCGTACGTCTGGTCCGCGAGGAGTCTGCGCGCTACGCCGCTGCACGGACGGGGTCGACGGTGATGAGGTTGCGGACCGACTTCACACCCGGCGCGGCCCACGCCGCCTTCTCGGCCTCGTGACGCTCGACCCACGAACGAACGCTTCCCCGCAGGGTGACCTCTCCGCCCTCCACCTGCACCGTGATGTGCTGCGCGTCCACCAACGCCTCGCGCTGGAAGGTCTCCTCGAGCTTCCGCTTGACGTCCGTCGGCTCGACGCGCGGACTCACGACGATGAGGTTCGAGATGCCGCGTGCCCCGGGCAGGTCGCGCACCGCCTTCTCTGCGGCGCGGCGCTGAAAATCCCAGTTCACCTCACCTCGCAGGGTCAGCCAGCCGTTCGACACCTCGACCTTCACCTTGTCGCTCGGCACGAGGACGTTCCACTTGAGCGCGTCCGCGGCCGCCCTGGCGATGTCGGCGTCGGTGCGTTCCATGACCGGCTTGACCACGAGCTCGTTCGCGATGCCGCGAACGTCTTCGACGCGTTCGACCGCGCGCTCGGCGCGCCACTTCTCCGCGTAGGAGCCGACCTCACCGGTGAGTGTGACGATGCCCTCGACCACCGAGATGCCGATGCGGCGCTCGTCGACGCTCGGTTCCCACTCCAGCTCACGTTCGACATCACGTCGGAGCTCGTTGTCGCTCTTCATGCGCACTCTCCTCGTGCTGGGCGTCAGTCGCGCTTGTCTCGTTCGAGCGTGCCTGGCGCGACACGGCGCGCGTATCACGCGCGTCGCGTAGTCGTCCCGCGTCGCTCATGGACTACGCGGCCCGCGTGGTGCGGACCGGCGGACCCTCGGTTCACTGTTGACAATCAACATGCTTCCTCGCTATGTCGACACCATCGTTGTGCCGCTCGACGGTTCCCACCTCGCGGAGCATGCATTGCCGATCGCGGCGCGCCTCGCTCGCCGACTGGACGCCGCGGTCCATCTCCTCAGCGCGGTACCCGAGCGAGCCGAGCTTGCGCCCCGCCTGGACCAGCTCGCCAAGGTCGAGCGCCGCGACGTCCGCATCTCGCACAGCGTCGTGGTCGACGCCGATCCTGTCGACGCGATCGAGGCGACGCTCGAACGGTTCGACGGCGGGATCGGCTGCATGGCCAGCCACGGTCGCAACCGTTCCGCGGCGCTGATGGGATCCGTGACGAACGAGGTGATCCGGCGGCGGCGCGACCCGATCGTCGTCGTCGGCCCCTTCGTCGACCGCCCGGCCGGCGACGCCGACGACCGCGAGACCGGCGTCGTCGCGTGCGTCGACGACACGCCCGCCGCCGACGCGATCCTTTCCGTCGCGCTGTGGTGGGCCGAGCTGCTCCGGGAACGGCCGGTCGTGCTCACCGTCGCGGAGCCGGTCCCGCCGCCGCTCGACGACAGGGCCCCGCACCGTCGGTTCGGCCCCGATGGGCACCCGGAGGCGTACCTCGAGCATTTCGTGTCGCACGCGCCGGTCGACAGCCGCGAGATCGAGACCCGTGTGGTCTACGACCCGGTGAGCCCGGCCGCGGGGATCCGGGACCATGTGCGGGACCATCCGGCCTCGTTGCTCGTCCTCGGCTCTCGTGCACGCACGGGCGTCGCCCGCCTCGCGTTGGGCAGTGTGGCCGCCGAGGTCGTTCACGCGTCCGTATCACCCGTGTTGCTCGCGCCTCGAGCGGACGCCGCGACCGGGGCGCATTCCGCAACCGTTCCGACACATGGCGAGGCCGGATGACTCCTATCGACCTGCTCTGGCTGTTCTTCCTGTTGGCGAGCCTGCAGCCCGCGGTCACACAGCGACTGCTCACGCTGCAACGCGCACGCGCCATGCGGGCGATGGAGAGACGCGACCGGTCGAGGGTGATCACGATGATCCACCGCCGTGAGAGCTTCTCGTTCCTTGGTATCCCGTTCGGCGGCTTCATCGACATCGAGGACTCGGAAGCGGTCATCCGCGCGATCGAGACGACCAACCAGGCGGTTCCCATCGACTTCGTGATCCACACGCCGGGTGGTCTCGTGCTCGCGGCCGAGCAGATCGCCGCCGCGCTCGCTCGGCACCCGGCACCGGTGCGCGTGTATGTGCCGCACTACGCGATGAGCGGCGGCACCCTCCTCGCATTGGCCGCGGATCGCATCGTGATGTCACCGTCGGCGGTGCTCGGCCCGGTCGATCCCCAGATCGGCGAGTTCCCGGCGGCGTCGCTCCTCTGCGTGGTCGACAAGAAGGACATCAACAAAGTCGACGACCGCACGTTGGTCCTCGCCGACGTGGGGCACAAGGCACAGAAACAGATCCAGGACTTCGTCGAGAAGCTTCTCGCCCGTCACCAGTCCGAGGAGCGCGCCCGCGAGGTCGCGAACGCGCTCACCGAGGGCCGGTGGACGCACGACTTTCCGATCGACCTCGCCCAGGCCCGCAGCTTGGGCCTCCCCGTGTCGGACGATCTCCCCGACGAGGTGCGCGAGCTGTTGGGCCTCTACCCACAGCCCCGGGGACGTCGGCCGTCGGTGGAGTACCTGCCGACGCCGTACGAACCGCCGCAACGACCGTCGCTCCCGACGCGCCGCTCCGAGCGCCGCGCTGGTTGATGCACCGTGCCGGCTTCGGAGAACGTCGTCGTGTGCCGGAGGTGCGCACGGAAGAACCGCGTGCCGTCGGCGGGTACCGGCACGCCGCGCTGCGGCAACTGCGGCGCGCCGCTTCCGTGGATCGCGGAGGCCGGCGACCAGGACTTCGGCGAGGTCGTCGACCAGGCCGCGGTACCGGTGCTCGTGGACGTGTGGGCACCGTGGTGCGCGCCGTGCCGGATGGTGAGCCCGGCGCTCGAACGAATCGCGCTCGACTACGCCGGGCGGATCAAGCTCGTCAAGATCAACGCGGACGAGGCGCCGGAGGTCGCGCGGCGTTTCCAGGTCCAGAGTCTGCCGACGCTGCTCCTCACGGATCACGGCAAGGTCGTCGAACGCCAGATCGGCGCGGCACCCGAGCCGCGACTGCGTGCGTGGCTCGAAGAGGGCCTGGCCGCGGCATGAGCCACGGGCAAGAATCCCCCGCTCAGTGACGCTCGTCGTCGGAGCCCTCGTGCTCCCGATACGACGCGCCGAGCGCGGCGCGCGAGTTGATGTCGAGCTTGCGGAAGATCTGACGGAGATGGAAGTCGACGGTGTGGGGTGAGAGGAACAGCTGTTCTGCAGCCCTGCGATTCGTCAGGCCGCTCGCGACGAGCTCCGCGACGTGGCGTTCGATGTCGGTCAGGCTCTCCCATCCGCTCGACGGCCGGTCGCGTCTGCGACCCTGCGTTCGGCGGACGCCGAGGTGACGGAGCCGCCGCAGCACGCGTTTGACGTCTCGACGCGCACCGATCCGTCCGTACGAGTCGACCGCACCTTCGAGCCACCTGACCGCCTCGGCGCGGTCGCCGACCCGCGTCAGCAGACGGCCGGCGTCCTCCTCCGCCGACGCGCGCACCCACGGTCGAGGATGGTCCTGTGCGATCTCCTTGAGCCGGCCCGGGTCGCCGCCCACCAGGGCGCGTGCGTGCGCGGCCTCCATGGCCACGGTCTCGAAGCGTGAATTGCCCTCCGCGAGCCGTTCGGCGGCGGTGACCACGGCGGTGGCCCGCGTTTCGTCGCCCGCAGCGAGCGCGGTCCGCACGAGCCACGCCGCGGCCGGCTCCTCGACCAGCGGCGCCGGGTGGTCGACGACGTGCTCGAAGAGTCCTTCCATCACGCTCATGGCCCGCGCCGGACCGTACTGCGCATATGCGAGCTGGGCTCGCACCCAGATCGTATGGAACGGCCGGAAGCGTTGGTCCTCACGCCGGCCGTCCACATCCTGACGACGCAGGAGCGCGGCGGCGCCCTCGATGTCACCGCCGACGAGGCGTGCGTCCGCGAGCGCGTACCGGGCGACCCAGGCGGCACCCGGGAGCTCGAACTCCCGCGCGAGATCGAGAGCGCGCTGCGCCTCTGACATGGCGACGTCGGCTCGTCCTGACGCGAGGTGCCACCGCGACCGCTGGCTGCAGAGCAGCGTGAGCCACGCGCGGTCGCCCGACGACTCGAGCCGCTCGCGCACCTCGTCGAGGCTCGCGTCGGCGTCGGCGAGCCGATTCAGCGCGACGAGCTGGAAGGCAAGCAGCATCCGCAGTCGTATCGGGCTCGAACGCTGGTATCGCCACGTCGCGGGCTCGCTGTCGCCGCCGTCAGCCCGTCGCACGGCCTCCTCCGCGTGGCGGAGTGCCTCGCCGAGGCGGCCCGCGTCCCACGAGATGAACGACGACGCACTCAGTGCCGTCGCAAATGCCGTGTGGTCGACACGGGGCGCGTTGGACAGGAGCTCGACGGCGACGACGCCGGCCTCGCTCAGGCGCTCCTGACTGAGCAGGCAACGGAGCCGGAGCATTTCGGCGTCGTAGACGCTTCCCGTCCGCCACGCGCCGAGGTCGCGCGCGCGCTCGGCCTCCTCGATCGCGTCGTCGGGCTGGCCGAGGGTCAGCAACGCGTCGGTGAGGATGCACCGGAGCTGCGCCTCCTGTGTCGTGGGCATGCCGCGCACCAGGTTGTTGCGGGCGAGCGTGACTGCCTCGCCGGGGCGTCCTGCCGCCACGAACGCGTCGACCGCGACGCTGACGCGCTCGGGGCGCATGGGGTCGTCCTGGACGGTCAGCTCCAGCGCCCGCGCGGCGAGACCGGATGCGGCACTCGGCGCGCGCGAGGCGAGGTCGTGCGTGCCTGCATCGAGCACGGGAACGATTCGCCCGTCGCCCACCTTTGCGCCCTCCAGGAGATGGGACGCACAGCGCGCTGCCGAAGCGCCGTGCGCCACGAACATCATCCCGATCTGAGCGTGGAGGGCGCGCCGGAACCCGGGGATCGTGTCGTAGACGGTCAGGCGCTCGAGCTCGTAGCGGTAGCCCACCGTCTCGTCGATCGTCATCAGGATCCCGTGCCGCGCCGCCTCCTCGTAGGGCTCGATGAGGTGGCCGACCGGTTCCCCCAGCACTTGGGCGAGATCCTCGAACGAGGCCGGCTCGCCGAAGACGGCCAGCACATCCAGCAGCTTTCGCGTGCTGTGCCCGAGCCGGTCGAACCGGCGAGCGACGAGCACCCTGACGCGCCGCGGGATCGCCACCTGGTTGAGCGAGGCCCGGCCGGCCCCGGTGCGATCGATGAATCCGTCCTCGCAGAGTCCCTCGACCAGCTCGACGATCAATGACGCGTTTCCGTCCGCAGTGCCGATGAACGCCGCGAGCTCGTCGTCCGGCTCCCGTCCGACGATGTCGGCCGTCATGCTGATCGCCGCGTCGGCGGAAAGCCGCCCGAGCTCGACACGGACCGCGCCCTCTGCGCTCAGGCGCTCGACGAGCTCGACGGCGAGTCGGGCGCGCGCCGACGAGCTCCGGGAGAGCAGCCAGGCGACCGGCGAACCGCGGAGACGCATCGGTAGCGCACGGAGCGCGACCAGCGTCTCCCGGTCGACGCGCCCGAGGTCGTCCAACGCGATGAGCAACGGTCCGTTTGCCGCGCGTCTCTCGATCTCCTCCTGGAAGCGGTCCAAGAGCCGCGAACGATCGAGAGAACTGCCCGACGCGGGTAGCTCGACGTCGAGGGCGGCGCGCAACGCGGAGAGCGCACCCGGGCGTCGAAGCGTCTCACCACCTGACCGCAGGATCGTGTATCCCCGATCTTGCGCCAGGGCCGCGACCTGCTCGAGCACCGCTGTCTTGCCCGCGCCGGTCGAGCCTTCGACGATCGCCACACGCGTGCCACCCGAGGGCGCCCCGTCAATGACGCGCAGCAGGAGGTCGAGCTCGCCGTCCCTGCCGTGCAGGCGCGTCGCCATCGATCACCTCGCGATCGCAGCCCGTGAGCAGCACTCGATATGACGCGACGCGTGCGGCGCGAGCCGTCCCCGCGCGCTTCTCTACCATCGTACGAGGGACCGCAACCAAAACATCGCGCGGTGGCGTATCAAGCACGGTCGGCGCGGCGCCGACCTTGAGCCGGGTGCGCAAGGTGAACGGATCCTGAGGGCGACGACGAGCTCAGGAGCCGTCGCACCTCGTCGTCGGTCTGGGTGAAGTCCCGGTAGGCCTCTCCGACGGCGTAGAAGGGGGAAGGCGGCGTCGCGCACACCACCTCGTCGGCCTCGACCCAAGCTCCCGACACGTCGATTCGGGCGCGGCCGGGACGGCCACGACGATCCGGGCCGGGCCGAGCTCCCGGAGAGCCTGGATCGCGGCGCGCATGCCGGAGCCGGTCGCGAGCCCGTCGTCGACCAGGATGACGACCTTGCCCGTCAGATCGGTCATCCTGCGGCTGTCGCGAGACACGCGCTCGCGCCGGGCCAGCTCACGCGTCTCGCGCTGCGCGACACGCTCGATCGCCAGTGGTGGGATCCGGAGGTCACGCACGACGTCGTCGCGACTGGCGTAGTGCCGGAGGCGTTCCGCGAGGACGCGTCCGGCGTCGCGGCGATCGCGGAACGGACGCTCGGTGACCGCGGGTCGAGGTCGTTGCTGATGCATCACGAGACGCCTTCCCCGCCAGGAGGCGGCCCGAACTACGCATCCGCGTGGTGCGAGTTGCTGCGGGCCGACCCGATACTCGACCGTGCGCCGACCGCGTCTGGCCGCGCCTTCGCGGCACCGACCGAACGGGAGGTGGGAGATGCGAAAGCGCGATGCGCAGCCGGTGACCGAGGCCGCCGACGTCAGGGAGCTGGCGTTGCCGTTACAGGGCGACGCCGACCTGGCTCCCTTGCTGCGACACATCGGCGACGCCCATCACGTGCTCATCGGCGACGCGTCGCACGGGACGGCGGGGTTCTACCAGTGGCGCGCGGCGCTGACGCGCCGCCTCATCACCGAAAGGGACTTCAGCTTCATCGGTGTCGAGGGTGACTGGCCCGACTGCTTCCGGATCGACCGTTGGGTCAAGGGTGCCGACGACCGCGAACGCGGACCCCGCGACGTGCTCCGGCGCTTCGAGCGCTGGCCGGCCTGGATGTGGGCGAACGACGAGGTGGCCGAGTTCGTGGACTGGTTGCGCGACCACAACGACGCGCAGGAGCGGAAGGTCGGCTTCTACGGGCTCGACGTGTACTCGTTGTGGGAATCGATGGGCGCGGTGATCGCCTACCTCGCCGAGCACCGGCCTGACGCGCTCGAAGCCGCGTACCGCGCGTTCAGCTGCTTCGAACCCTACGACGAGGATCCGCACCAGCACGCCTGGGCGACGCGGATGGTTCCGGCATCGTGCGAGGAGGAGGTCGTCGACCTTCTCACCGAGCTGCGGCGTAGCGCGCGGAGCGGTACCGGAGACGACGCCGACCTCGACGCCCGGTTGAATGCCGAGATCGTGCTGGACGCGGAGCGCTACTACCGCACGATGATTCGAGCCGACGTCGAGTCGTGGAACATCCGGGACATGCACATGGTCGACACGATGGATCGGCTGCTCGAGTGGTACGGCCCCGGCTCGAAGTCGGTCACGTGGGCCCACAACACACACGTCGGCGACGCGCGGGTCACGAGCATGGCCGCGCAGCGGATGGTCAACGTCGGCCAGCTCGTACGGGAGCGGCACGGGCCCGATGGCGTCGGGCTGGTCGGGTTTGGGACGTATACGGGCAGCGTGGTCGCGGGTGGGTACTGGGGCGCGCCGACGCGCGTGATGCCGGTACCCGGAGCGCGGGCCGGCAGCCACGAAGCGCTCATCCATGACACGGCGCCTGACGACCACCTCTTCGTGTTCCCGGCCGGACGTCGTTCGCCGTGGCTGCGAGCGGGTCGGGGGCATCGCGCGATCGGCGTCGTGTACGACCCGGCACGAGAGCACGCGGGTAACTACGAGCCGACGCTCATCGGCCGACGCTACGACGCCTTCCTCTACCTGGACGAGACGCGCGCGCTCCACCCGATCCAGACCGCGACGACGAGAGTCGCCGGGGAGGAGGAGACGTACCCGTGGGGCCAGTGAGCCGGAGGTGTCACGAGCGCGCCGTCGCGGGCTCGCGACCATGAGACCGGACGACGAGATCCGCCACGACGTCGAGAAAGAGCTCGCGTCGGACCCGAGCATCGACGAGCGGCGGATCGGTGTCGCCGTGCTCGACGGCATCGTCACGCTCACCGGCGAGGTCGGTTCGTTGTGGGAGCGGTGGAACGCCCAGCGCGTCGTGGAGCGGGTCAAGGGCGTGAAGGGCGTGGCGAACGAGCTCGAGGTCCGTCTGACCCAGGAGCGTACCGACACCGACATCGCGCGGGCCGCGGCCCAAGCCCTCGAGTGGCACGTCGCCGTGCCCTCCGAGCGCGTCCACGTGAAGGTCGAGAACGGCTGGCTCGTGCTGACCGGTGAGGTCGAGTCCGGCTATCAGCGGCGCGCGGCCGAGGACGCGGTACGCGGCCTCGCCGGTGTCCGGGGCATCTCGAATATCGTCACGGTCCGATCCCAGGCGCCCGCGGCCAAGATCAAGGAGCGGATCCGAAAGAGCTTCGAGCGCAACGCGACGCTCGACGCCAGTCGGATCACCGTCACCGTCGACGGCGGCGAGGTCACCTTGCTCGGCAGCGCGCGGTCGTGGGCCGAGCGGGAAGAAGCGGAGCGCGCCGCCTGGGCGGTACCCGGGGTCACTGCGGTCCACGACTACCTCAGGGTCGACCCGCTGGCGTAGTGCGCAGCGGCGGTGCGCGCGACCGGCGAGTTCACGCGCACCGCCGGCGGGCCGCTCAGCCCGTGACGTCGGCCGGCTCGTCGAGGACGGCCTCGGCGTCGATCTCCACCTTCACGCCCTTGCCGACGATGAAGCCGCCCGTCTCGAGGGCCTGGTTCCACGTGATGTCGAAGTCCTCGCGGTCGATCTCGCACGTTGCGAGGAAGCCCGCGCGGGTGTTGCCCCACGGATCGTCGCTCGCACCGCAGAACTCCACGGTCAAGTGCACCTCGCGCGTGACGTCGCGAATCGTCAGGAACCCGGCGACGTCCCACCGGTCGTCCTCACCCGGACGGACGGCCGTGCTCCGATACTCGATCGTCGGGAAGCGCGCGACGTCGAGGAAGTCGGGCGAACGGAGGTGTTCGTCCCGCGTGGCGTCGCCCGTGTCGATACTCGCGGCCTGGATCGTGACCTCGACCGTCGACTCCTCCGGCGTGATACCGATCCAGAGCCGACCGGTGAACTCACGAAAGAACCCTCGAACCTTCGAGATCATCATGTGCCGGGCGACGAACTGGATCTGTGAGTGCGCGGGGTCGAGAACCCAGCCACCCGGAGGCGGGATCTCGCGTCCTTCGATCACCCGGATGCGCGTGGTCTGTGTCTGCGCCATGCTCGGTGTCTCCTCTGCGCGTTTCGCGCCGAGACGCGGCTCAGCCGCGCTGGACGGGGATGCGCTTCGCCTCGGCGCGTCGCTCGTCGATCGGGACCCGCACCTCGAGGATCCCCTCGCGGTACGTGGCCTTGACGTCGTCCTCGTTCACGCCGGCTGGCAGCGGAATGACGCGCTCGAACAACCCGTAGACGAACTCGCTGCGATACCCGTTCTTGTCGTCACCCTTCGACTCCTGCCGCCGCTCGGCCCGGATGCGCAGCGTCTGGTCGCTCACCGTGATCTCGACGTTCCGCTCCGGGTCGATGCCGGGAAGCTCGGCCCGCACGACGACCTCGTTGCCGTCGAGGAACTCCTCGACACGCGGCAGGCGGCTCTCGTTCGTCGCGCGCGCCAGCTCGGGGAACAACCGCGCGGGCCAGTCCAGCCACCGCGACAACCAGTCGGATGGCTCGACGTAACGGGCGGGCGTGTCCTGGGTGCGCTGTTGTACGTCGGTCATGTCGATCTCCTCGTCAGGTTCACGTGTCGCTTCGGCGAGTATGCGAGCCGTGGGCGCGGCGCGCACGACGCGAGCGCGTAGTTCGGCTGGGTGGCGCGCGGGTCGTGCTCAGGTCAGGAGCTCGAACACCCGCGCCGCCCGCTCCCACGCCTCCGATGCGGGGTTCTTGACCTTTGGATCGACGACGGTGAACACGCGCGCGAGCGACACCGCGTAGCCGCCGACGATCGGTGCGAGGTCGGCGCGGGCTTCTTCGGAGAGCTCGAGATCGAGCTGCGGGCTGTCGGCCATGCGCTCCAGCACGGGTCCGAGCTCCACCTCGGCATCCATCTTTTCGAACTCGTGGATGCGCTCCTGCAGACCCTTGGTCACCGGCAGGTCCGGGGGCTCGATCACGTCCCGGCCGTTGGCCTTGGCGTGGGCCTCGCCCATCACGAGCAGACCGAGGACCCGGTCGTGGACGAATTCGTCGAAGCGCCCGATGTCTTCCTTGTCGACGTCGAGACCCGCAGCGAGGCGAAAGAAGCGCTCGAACCTCGGAACGGCCATCACGTTCGGCATACGGACCTCCTCGTCGGATCGCGCGCTGTGGCTCGCTGTGGTCCCACCTACCCGTTCGAGCGATCCGTAGTCATGCGCCGACGCGCGCGTGGTTTCCGTCTCGATCGCGTGGACGGGCGCGCACTGAGCCGTACGTTTGATCCACCTGCGCTTGCGCGAGAGGACGCACATGAAGATCGCGATCATCGCCCCACCGTGGCTCCCGGTTCCGCCGTGCGGATACGGCGGAACCGAAGAGGTCATCGACGGGCTTGCGAGAGGCCTGGCGTCGGAAGGTCACGACGTGTTGCTTTTCACGACCGACGACAGCACTTGCCCCGTGGCGAAGGCATCGGTGCTCGACCGTGCCGGCACGGGCGCGGGGGCGTGGGACCTCGTCCGCCATGTTGTGCGGGCGTACGACGCGGCGCGCGAGTTCGACGTCGTGCACGACCACACGTTGACGGGGCCGCTCTACGGGCAGCGGGTCGCATACGCGCCGGTGGTGACAACCAACCACGGTCCGTTCGAGCCCGAGATCATCCAGCACTACCGCGTCGTCGCGCGTCATGCCTCGATCGTCGCGATCTCCCATCATCACGCGTCGACGGCCGGTTGTCTCCCGATCGCCGACGTGATCCATCACGGTCTCGACGCCGACGGATTCCCGCTGGGTGGGCCCACAACGGCGGGCGCGCTGTTCCTGGGGCGAATGGCCCCCGAGAAGGGGGTGCACACCGCGGTGCGAGTCGCACGCCGCGCCGGCATGCCGCTTCGGATCGCGGCGAAGCTGCGTGAGCCACGGGAGCACGAATATTTCGAAGGGCAGGTCCGGCCCATCCTCGGCGGCGACGTGGAGTTCCTCGGCGAGGTGAGCGCGAAGGACAAGCTCCGGCTGCTGGCGGACGCCGCGTGCCTGCTGAACCCGATCCAGTGGGCCGAGCCGTTCGGAATGGTCGCGATCGAGGCGCTCGCGTGCGGCACGCCGGTGGTCGCGACGCCGTGCGGCGCGATGCCCGAGATCGTCGAGGACGGCGTGACCGGCTTCCTCCGCGCCGACGTCGACGGCATGGTGGAGGCCGTTCGCGAGGTCGGCTCGCTCGACCGTGCCGCGTGCCGCCGTGCCGCCGAGCAGCGGTTCTCGATCCGGCGCATGGCGCTCAACCACGTCGCACTGTACGAGCGTCTCTGCGCCGGCCCGCAGTGAGGCCCGCCGCCGAGCGGGTGCGCCCCGCAGAACTACGCGATCGCGTGGTGGCGCAGAACAGCCCTGTGGAAAGGCTCGACAGCAAGGACCTGTGCAGGTCGGCGCGAGCGGGCGCCGTCACCGACCACGCAACCACGCAACCACGCAACCACGGAGGCGACCATGGCGAAGGCAGTCGGGATCGATCTGGGCACGACGAACTCCGTCATCGCGGTCGTCGAGGGTGGGCAACCGACGGTCATTCCCAATGCAGAGGGCTCGCGCACGACCCCGTCGGTTGTCGCGTTCCTCGACAACGGCGAGCGGCTGGTCGGGCAACTCGCGCGGCGGCAGGCGATCCTCAACCCCAAGGGGACGATCACGTCGGCGAAACGCTTCGTCGGACGGCGCTTCGACGAGGTGAAGAGCGAGATCCAGGCCGTCGCGTACGACGTCGTCGAAGGGCCGAACGGCACCGTGCGGTTCAAGGTCCACGACCGGCTCGTCTCACCGGAAGAGGTCTCGGCGCTGGTCCTGCGCAAGCTCGCCGACGACGCCGGCAAGTTCCTGGGTGAGAAGGTCACAGAGGCCGTGATCACGGTGCCCGCGTACTTCAACGACGCGCAGCGGCAGTCGACGAAGGACGCAGGCAGGATCGCCGGCCTCGAGGTGCTCCGCATCATCAACGAGCCGACCGCGGCCGCGCTCGCGTACGGCCTCGACAAACGGTCGAACGAGACCGTCCTCGTGTTCGACCTCGGCGGCGGCACGTTCGACGTCAGCATCCTCGACGTGGGCGAGGGCGTCGTGGAGGTGCGCGCGACCTCGGGCGACACCCATCTCGGGGGGGACGACTTCGACCGCCGTCTCGTCGACCACCTGGCCGAGGAGTTCAAGAAGGAGAACGGCATCGACCTGCGCAACGACGCGCAAGCGCTGCAACGGCTCTTCGAGGCGGCGGAGAAGGCCAAGATCGAGCTCTCCGCAGTCACCCAGACCCAAGTGAATCTGCCGTTCATCACCGCCGACGCGAACGGTCCGAAGCACCTCGTCACCTCGATCATGCGCGCGCAGTTCGAGGAGATGACGAGAGACCTTCTCGATCGCTGCCTCGGTCCGGTCGAGCACGCCATGGCCGACGCGAAGGTGACCGCGTCCGACATCGACGAGGTGATCCTCGTCGGTGGCTCGACCCGCATGCCCGCGGTCCAGAACCTCGTGCGCCGCCTCACCGGTGGCAAGGACCCGAACATGACGGTCAACCCGGACGAGGTCGTCGCGGACGGCGCCGCGGTCCAGGCCGCCGTGATCAAGGGCGAGATGCAGGACGTACTCCTCCTGGACGTCACGCCGTTGTCACTCGGCGTCGAGACGCTCGGTGGCGTCATGAGCAAGATCATCGAGCGCAACACCACGATCCCCGCGCGCCGTACCGAAGTGTTCACCACTGCGGAGGACAACCAACCGGCCGTCGACATCGTCATCCTGCAGGGGGAACGAGAGCGCGCGGCAGACAACCGTGTGCTCGGGCGCTTGCGCCTCGAGGGGATCCGTCCGGCGCCGCGCGGCGTGCCCCAGGTCGAGGTGACGTTCGACATCGACGCGAACGGCATCCTCAACGTCTCCGCCCGCGACCGTGACACGGGCGCCGAGCAGCAGATCACGATCACCGAGACCTCGAACCTGTCGCGCGACGACGTCGACCGGATGGTTCGTGACGCCGAAGTCCATCGCAACGAGGATGAGCGGCTACGCCAGGAGGTGGACGCGCGAAACGAGCTCGACTCGGTCTCGTACCAGGTGCGCCGTCGCCTCGACGAGGTCGGCGACGGTGTGCCGTCCAACGAGCGGAGCCGGGCCGAGATGCTCCTTGCCGAGGCGCGGCAGGCGATCGAGAACCAGGCCGACCTCGAACGCCTGCGCTCGCTGACGTCCGACCTGCAGCAGATCTTCCACTCGCTCGCTGCCGCGACCGCGACCGGTGACGGGCAGGGTGGGCCGGAGGCCTCCGCGCCCGACGAAGACGTGATCGATGCGGACTTCACGGTCGGCTGATCGGGGGCTGACGACGATGCCCGACGGCCCCGTACGCGACGCTGAGGTCAAACCGGCCGAGGACGCGCGCGCGCCCGACGGTGACGCCGAGCGCGCGGTGGAGCACGAGCAGGAGCGCGTGCCGGACGACCGGCTGTTACGCGCCCTCGCCGACGTCGACAACCTCCGCAAGCGCTTCGACCGCGAGGTGGCTCGGGCTCGCGCCGACGAGCGCGCCCGCGCCGCGCAGTCCTGGTTGCCCGTCGTCGACAACCTGGAGCTCGCTCTCGACCACGCCGGGCCCGAGTGCGCGCCGCTCGCCGAAGGATTGCGGGCCGTGCGCGACCAAGCCGTCGCGCTCCTTGCCGCGCTGGGCTTCCCGCGCTTCGAGGACGTGGGCCAGGCGTTCGATCCTGCGCGCGACGAGGCGCTCGCGATCGTCGAGACCGGCGCACCGTCGGGCACCGTCGTCGCGACGCTCCGGCCGGGATATGGCACGGCGGAGTCGATGCTGCGTCCCGCGGGAGTGGTCGTGGCGAGAGCATCGGACTGATGGCCGACCGGCGCGACTACTACGACGTGCTCGGCGTCGCTCGCAGCGCGGAACCCGACGACATCCAGCGCGCGTACCGCAAGCTCGCGCGGTCGTACCACCCCGACATCAACAAGGACCCCGGTGCCGAGGACCGGTTCAAGGAGATCGCCGAGGCATACGACGTCCTCTCCGATCCCGAGACCCGCCGCCGATACGACGCGTTCGGCCATGACTTCCGCCAAGTGCCCGAGGGGGTCGACCCCGACACCTGGGCGCGCGCGGGACGCGCACGCGCCGGGAGCGGCAGTCGGCCCGGCGCGCGTGGGCGTGCGGGCGCAGGCGCTCGCACAGGCATGGGACCCGAGGGGACGACGTTCTTCGGCTCGTCGTTCGACGAGGACCTCGACCTCGAGGACCTCTTCGGCGGGGTGTTCGGTGGCGGGCGCGCGGGCCCCCGCGTGTGGGGACCCATCGCAGGCGCGGACCAGGAGGTCGAGCTCCAGCTGTCGGTCGAGGACGCCTACCAAGGAGGGCGCCGGACGCTCACCATCGAGGGTGGAGACGGGACGCGCACGCTCGAGGTGAACATCCCGCCGGGCGTCACCGACGGCCAGCGCATCCGTCTTGCCGGTCAGGGCGGGCGCGGCACGGGCGGCGCGTCGTCGGGTGACCTGTATCTCGTCGTGCGCCTCCGCCCAGATCGCCGCTACCGCGTCGAGGGACGCGACATCACGGTCGAGCTGCGCGTGTCGCCTTGGGAGGCGGCCCTCGGGACGACGGTCGCGCTCGACACTCCCGGCGGCGAGGCGAAGGTCCGCGTGCCCGCCGGCAGCTCGAGTGGGAGACGACTCCGACTCCGCGGCCGCGGCATGCCCAACCCGCGAGGCCGACCCGGTGACTTGTTCGCGGAGGTGCGGATCATGGTGCCGGCGCGTCCGAGCGACGAAGAGCGCCGGCTGTTCGAGGAGCTCGCGCGGGTCTCGACGTTCGACCCGCGGAGGCGACGATGACAACGGCGATCGTGCGCGCCCGGCTACTCGACCTCGACACCTTCGCCCGCGCCGCGCGAACGCATCCCGACCTCGTCCGCAGGCTCGTTGCGCTCGGACTCGTCGAATGCACGCGTGACGGCGCGGGCCGGCTCTGGTTCGCACCGGCGCAGCTCGACGCCTTCGCCCGGGTGCAGCGTCTGCGTGCAGGCATGGGCATCAACTACGCCGCGGTCGGGCTCGTCGTCGACCTGCTCGATCGCATCGCCGCGCTCCAAGCCGCGCTCTCGAAGCGCCCAGTCGTCCCCGGAGGTTGACCGTGGATCTCGACCGTCTCACCCAGAAGTCGCAGGAGGCGCTCCACGACGCGCAGAGCAAGGCATTGCGCTTCGGGCATACGGAAGTCGACGGCGAGCATCTGCTCCTGGCGTTGCTCGACCAGCCCGACGGGCTCATCCCGAGGCTGCTGGACGCGTCCGGCATGGACGTGACACCCACGCGGGAGGCGATCGAGGCGGAGCTGTCGCGACGGCCGCGGGTCACGAACGCCGGAGCGCCACCTGGTCAGGTGATGATCACACAGCGGCTCGGCCGCCTACTCGACGCGGCCGCGGCGGAAGCGGAACGGCTCAAGGACGAGTACGTCTCGGTCGAGCACCTGCTCGTCGCCTTGCTCAACGAGGGCTCGACAAGCGCCGCAGGCCGCATACTGCGCGAGCAGGGTCTGACGCGCGAGCGCTTCCTGCAAGAGCTCACCGCGGTCCGGGGCAGCCAGCGGGTGACCTCGGCGACGCCGGAAGGGACCTACGAGGCGCTGTCGAAGTACGGGCGCGACCTGGTTGCGGACGCGCGCGGAGGTCGACTCGACCCGGTCATCGGACGCGACGCGGAAATCCGCCGCACGGTTCAGATCCTGTCACGCAAGTCCAAGAACAACCCTGTGCTCATCGGCGACCCCGGCGTGGGCAAGACCGCGATCGTCGAAGGCCTTGCCCAGCGCATCGTGAACGGCGACGTCCCCGAAGGATTGCGTGACAAGACGATCTTCGCACTCGACATGGGCGCGCTCGTCGCCGGCGCGAAGTACCGCGGCGAATTCGAGGAACGGCTGCAGGCCGTCCTCAACGAGGTCCGCGGCGCCGAGGGACGAATACTGCTGTTCGTCGACGAGCTGCACAACGTCGTCGGCGCCGGAGCGGCGGAGGGTTCGATCGACGCGGGAAACATGCTCAAGCCGATGCTCGCGCGCGGCGAGCTGCACATGATCGGCGCGACGACCGTCGACGAGTACCGCAAGCGCATCGAGAAAGACGCCGCGCTCGAACGCCGGTTTCAACCGGTCCTCGTCGACGAGCCCTCGGTCGACGACGCCATCTCGATCCTGCGCGGCCTGCGCGAGCGCTTCGAGGTCTTCCACGGCGTGAGGATCCAGGACGGCGCGCTCGTCGCGGCCGCGCTGCTGAGCCACCGCTACATCTCGGATCGCTTCTTGCCCGACAAGGCCATCGACCTCGTCGACGAGGCGTGCGCGATGTTGCGGACCGAGATCGACTCGATGCCGACCGAGCTCGACGAGCTGACGCGGCGACTCATGCGCCTGCAGATCGAGGACGCCGCGCTGTCGAAGGAATCGGACCCGGCGAGCAAGGCGCGCCTGGAGGACCTGCGCAAGGAGCTCGCCGACGTCCGTGCCGAGGTCGACGCGCTACGCGCGCAGTGGGAAGCCGAACGCCAAGCGCTGCGCAAGGTGCAGGCGCTTCGCGAGGAGATCGAGCGCGTTCGGCACGACGCCGAGGAGGCGGAGCGCCGCTACGACCTCAACCGTGCCGCGGAGCTCCGCCACGGCACGCTGCCCGACCTCGAACGGCGGCTCACTGCTGGAGAGGAGCAGCTCGCCGCGAAGCAGGGCGGGCACCGCCTGCTCCGCGAGGTCGTGACCGAGGACGAGATCGCCCAGATCGTGTCTCGCTGGACCGGCATCCCGGTGTCGCGGTTGAAGGAGGGCGAACGGCAGAAGCTGCTCCGTCTCGACGAGATCCTGCACGAGCGCGTCGTCGGGCAGGACGAAGCGGTTCAGCTGGTCGCCGACGCCATCGTGCGCGCCCGCTCCGGCATCAAGGACCCGCGGCGCCCGATCGGGTCGTTCATCTTTCTCGGACCCACCGGTGTCGGCAAGACCGAGCTCGCGCGCACGCTCGCTGCCGCGCTGTTCGACACCGACGAGAACATGGTCCGCATCGACATGAGCGAGTATCAGGAGCGGCACACCGTGAGCCGTCTCGTGGGCGCGCCGCCGGGCTATGTCGGCTACGAGGAAGGTGGACAGCTCACCGAAGCGGTCCGGCGCAAGCCCTACTCGGTCGTGCTCTTCGACGAGATCGAAAAGGCCCACGCCGACGTGTTCAACACGCTGCTGCAGGTGCTCGACGACGGCCGGCTCACCGACGCGCAGGGCCGCACGGTCGACTTCCGCAACACCGTGATCATCATGACGTCGAACATCGGCTCGGTGTACCTGCTCGAAGGCGTGACACCGGATGGCGAGATCAAGCCCGACGCCCGCGACAACGTCATGGCCGAGCTCCGCGCGCACTTCCGGCCGGAGTTCCTCAACCGGGTCGACGACATCGTGCTGTTCAAGGCGCTCACCCAGCCCGAGATCGAGCGCATCGTGGAGCTCATGCTCGACGAGCTGCGCGGCCGGCTCGTCGAACATCGTATGACCCTCTTCGTGAGCGACGAGGCTCGGCGGTTCATCGCCCAGCAGGGCTTCGATCCGGTGTATGGCGCCCGTCCGCTGCGGCGGTTCATCGCCCATCAGGTCGAGACCCGGATCGGTCGGGCCCTGCTCGGCGGCGACGTGTTCGACGGCGCGGTGATCCGGGTGGAGCTGCGCGACAGCGAGCTGACCGTGCACTGGGAGAACCCGCCCGCGCCGGCCAGCTCCTTCGCCGCATGACCGCCGGGGTGCGCTTCGCGTGCCGCTCAGACGAGGCGGCGCAACAGCCGCGCCGCCGCCGCACCGATCGTGACGATCAGCGCGATGCCGGTCGTGCTGACGATGCATCCGGCGACGAGAAGAACGGCGTCCTCGAAGATGATCGACAGCGCGATCAGCACCGCACCGAGCGCGGGCAACGTGTCGAGCCCCGAGAACGGTGGCGCGAACGCGGCGCCGACGATCGACCCGAGCAGCAACAAGCCGAGCACACGCCGGACCATCCGCCGTGCGAAGAGCCCGGCGAGTCGCGGGCGAGCGAAGCGCTCGAGCCATCGCACACGCCGGGTGAGGAACGGGATCGCCTTCCCGGTCACCACCTCGCTGAGCTGTCGATCACGCCATCGGCGCGGCAGCCAGATCGTGTCGCGCCCGATCATCATCTCGAGCGCGAGCAACGCGGCGATCGCCTCGAACACGTGGGTCACGCCACCGGTCGGGAGCGGCAGCGCGGGCACGACCATCAGCAACATGATCCCGACCGCGAAGCCCTTCTCGGCGAAGACCTCGCTCAGCACGCCGACGGACTTGGGACCGGGATCCCGCAACCAGCGTTCGAGCTGGTCGCTGAACGAGTCGGCGCCGACGTCCGACACCTCGCTCTCACGACGGGACACTGCAGTCTGCGGCGAGTCGGGTCGGTCGCTCATCTCTCCGGTGTCGTACCCCAACGGCTGCCGCCGTATCGCACGGCGCCGGCGATGTCCCCGGCGGCACCAGGACGATGGAGAAGACGGAGGACGACATGACGGTCAAGCTGAATCAGAGCGGGTTCGAGCACGCGAAGGAGGAGATCCGAGCCGGGCGGTTCGTCGTCGACGACCGCGATGCCTGGAGCGAGCACCAGCCAAGCGCCGCGGAGGAGAACGACTTCATCGCGCGACACGGCTACCGGACTTACGGGAGATGGCACCTGGGTGTGGACGACGAGCAGAACGAAGACACGAAAGCGCACTACAAGTTCCCGTACGGTGACTTCACGCGAGTGCATCGTTGCGGAGTTCTCGCGGCCGAGTCGCGTGCCGGCCAGCGCAAGTACCGCGACGTCGAGCAGGCGGCTGCGCATCTCCACGGCATGCTCGATGCCCAGGTGGGCGAGGGCGCGCACCGCTAACCCCGGAGCGCCGGTCGTGGACGAGCTGATCGACATCTGCGACGAGAACATGACCACGCTCGGCACCGCGATGACGTCGGAGACCCATCGGCTGGGCCTGTGGCACCATGCGGTCCATTGCTGGCTCGTCCGGCCCGAGGAGCCGGGTCGCGTCCTGTTCCAGGCCCGCGCCGGGGGCGCCGGGCTCCCTCCCGGACTGCTCGACGTGACCTCATCGAGTCATTGCCCGACCGGCGAGAGCTTCGACCAGTGCAGCGCGGCTGCACTGCGCCAGCTCGGTCTCGAAGCCGACGTCGCGTCGCTCGTGCCGCTCGGGACGAAGATCGACGTCGCGCGCCTGGAGCCCGAGATCGTGATCCACGAGTTCTGCCACGTGTCCCTGCTCGTCGACGCGCGCCGGCCCGACGAGCTGCATCTCGACCACACCGAGGTGACGGGTGTGGTGGAGATCTCGATCCCCGACGGTCTGGAGCTCTTCGCGGACGAGACCGACGAGATCACCGCGAAGGGAACCGACTACGACATCGCGAGTGGTCGATGGCGCCGCGTCGAACGACGCTTGGGCCGGTCGGAGTTCTTCCCACGCCCCGATCCTTATTACGCCAAGGTATTCATCATGTCCGGGCGTCTGCTGCGCCAAGAGCGCCATCTCGCGATCTGAGGCGCGACCGCGAGCGACGCGTCTCGCGGCTTCACCGAGGCGACCCCGCCGCAGCCGACTCGAGCGCGTCACCGAGCTCCTCCAGCTCGACACCACCGGCGTAGAGCACGCCGTTCACGAAGAACGTCGGCGTCCGTCGAACGCCGCTCGCAACACCGGATCGCGCGTCACGTCGGATCTTCGCGGCCACCACGCCGCAGCCGAGGTCGTCGAGAAAGCGATCGACGTCAAGGTCCAGCGAGCGCGCACAGACGAGGACTCTGTCGTCATCGATTGCCGATGCGTGCGCCAAGACGAGCGCGTGCATCGCCCAGAACCGACGCTGGAGCGCCGCCGCCTCAACCACCTCGGCCAGACGTCGCGCGCGAGGGTGCAGGCCTACGCGAGGGAACTGACGGAACACGAACGCCATGTCGTCCATGTTGAGACGGCGCAAGCGCTCGACGACGGGATACGCCTCCTCGCAGTACGGACATTCCAGGTCGCCGTACTCCACGAGAACGACCGGCGCGTTCGGGTCGCCTGCGATGTGGTCGTTCGCGGTCACCGGTACCGTCAAGACCCGGTCGGGACTCGGGCCGGTCAGCGCGGTTGTTCCCATCGTCCGCTCCTCGCACACGCGCACCTGCTTGCGCAGTGACGACCGACCACTACCCCTGGGATCGGCAGTGCACACCGCAGCGGTACACGTACGCGAACGCGCGCGTACGACGTTGCGCGGCGCGCGTTCTTCGTCGTGTACGAGCACCTGCAGCGCGCGGCTGCCGCCGATCTTGACCGGGTGGCGAGAACTACGCGATGTGCGTGGTGTCGCGAGCGCGAGCCGACGGTCATGCTCGAACGACATGGGCAGAAGCCGACAGCAGGAGGGAGGGGGCATGGGCCAACGTGCGAGTCGGGTCTCGAGCATGTCCGCCTTCGGGCGCGATCCGACGATCGGACTGCAGAGCCGGGCGACCGCGAAGGAGCTCGAGCGCGCGTCATGGCTTCCGATGCTCGCGGGCATCTGGGCGCTCCTCGCCGGCATCCTGGCGATCGTGTGGCCGGGCGGCACGGTTCTCGCGCTCGCCATCATCCTGGGCGTCTACCTGCTCGTCGCGGGCACGACCCGTCTCGCGCACGCGCTCCAATGGCGTGGTGGGGGGCACGGACGTTTGCTGCTTGCCGTCCACGGCGTCCTCGACGTGATCCTCGGGATCCTGACCCTGGTGTGGCCGGGAATCACGGTCACCGTGCTGGCGCTGATCGTCGGGATCGATCTGCTGTTCTTCGGCGGCTTCGCGCTCGCGGCCGCGTTCGACGAGCGGCATGCCGGCGGTGGTCCGGGCTGGTACCTGGCCGCGGGGATCTCGTCGCTGGTCGTCGGGATCGTCACGATCGTTTGGCCCGGGATCACGGTGTTCGCGCTGGCGATGCTGCTCGGCATCGTCTTGGTGTGGCTCGGTGTCGTGCTCGTGCTCGGCGCGATGCGGTTGCGCCACGCTGTGCACCATCCCCTCGGCGCCACGACGTGGACCGCGTAGCAGTGCGCTCCACAGACGCCTTCGCCGACTACCGGAGGACGCGCGATACACGCCTCCGCGACCGCCTTGTCGAGGACCACGTGCACCTGGCGTACTGGATCGCACAACGGTTCACGGGTCACGGCGTAGACATCGACGACCTCCGCCAGACCGCGCTCCTCGCGCTGTTCAAGGCGGTAGAACGCTTCGATCCGGAGTACGGCGTAAAGTTCGCGACTTACGCGACGCCGACGATCCTGGGCGAGCTGAAGCGCCATCTCCGCGACCACCGCTGGGCGGTCCGCCCGCCGCGTGCCGTGCAGGACCGCGCGCTCGAGCTCACCCGGATCGTGGAGGATCTCACCCATCGACTGGGCCGCTCGCCGACCATCGCCGAGATCGCGGAGGCTTCGAGCTGGGACGCGGAACATGTGCTCGAGGCGATGGAGGCCTCCGGCGCGTACACGAGGACGCCACACGACTTGAGCGATACGGAGAACGCCGGCTTCCTGGCGGTGAGCGATCGCGGGCTCGACGACGTCGAGAACTCGTCGACCGTGGAGCTCTTGTTGCGCGCGCTGCCGGAGCGGCAACGGAACATCGTCGTCTGGAGATACTTCGGCGGAGAGAGCCAGCAGACCATCGCCCGCCGGCTCGGCGTGAGCCAGATGCAGATCTCACGTCTCCTCACGCGCAGCCTCCACGAGCTCAAGCTCGCGGCCGAGGCGACCGGCGTGCTCGCTGGGTAGCGACCACGCTCACGACGCCGAGCCGGGCGAAACGGGTGGTCGTTCCGCGTCGGTCGCGGCGGCCTCCTGGGCGCGGCCACGCTCACGCTGGCGATAGCCGTACGCCGCGACCCGGACTGCTTCGTCGGTCTCGAAGCCGGTGCCGAGCGCACCACCGACGGTCGCGATCGATGCCGTGAGCCAGGTCAGCTCGACACGGCGGACCCAGTTCGACGGCTCGCCTGTCATCTGGTGGAAGACGCGACTGTCGAGCAGTAGCCACTGTGCGAGGAGTCCGAGCACGAAGAGAGCCGCGTAGAGCACGACGACACCGAGCGCCAACGTGATGACCGTGGCCGCGTTGTAGAGCGGCACGAGGTGGCGGTCGTCACCCGTCATCCGTTCCCACATGTGATGGTCGACGATGAGCCAGGCCACCATCGCGCAGATCGCGAGGAGCGCCGCGCCGGCCAGGCGCCACGTGCTCAAGTGCAGCGCGAGCCTCCACATCGTCTCGTTGATCAGGACGATGCCTCCCGTGCCCAACGCGGCTGCGAACGCGCCGGACAGGCTCGGCACCAGGCGCCACGGCCGATTGGCGCGAACCATACCCACGAGGAGGACCAGGCGGCCGAGGCGCCCGCGTGCCAGGTAGCGTACGGGCGCGTCGCGAGCGTCCGGATCGACGCGTTCGAAGCGGCGCAGCGCCCGCTTGCCGGCACCGTCGCGGGGCCCCTCGTCGACGAGCTCGGCAATGAGTCGCACGATGGCGTCATCGGCGCGGGCGCGGAGGCGCGCGGCACCGAGGGCGGGGAGACTCGCGAGCGCGATGTGATGTGCGGGCAGCGCGTCGGCCACAACCGGGACCACGCCTGCGCGGCGCGGCTGATCGGTGAGATAGACCACCAGCTCGTCCGGATGGCCCGTGCGCGCCGGTGCGAGATCGGGCAGGCGGATCATCCCCTGCTCGTCGGCCGGGATGCGCTCGGTCACGATCTGCACCTCCCAGTCACGGGACGCGTCGACGTCACGCGAGAGCCGCGCCGGAAGGCGTTCCGCCAGATCCGTCGCGATGTCGGCCGGGAGCCCGGGATCCGCGACGACCTTGACTTTCCGCCGCACCGCTGTCGCGCTTTCCATGGAACTCGCCTACCCACTCGGGGCCATCGATCCCGACCCGGTTTCGGACCCCGCTCACGGGGTAGCGCGAGCAGTGCACCTCGCCCCCCATCGAAGCGCGCCTCTCCGCCATGGTCAGCATCGTTTCGCTCGGCAGCATCAACGCGGACTTCCAGGTCCGTGTCGACGCGCTCCCTGACGGTGCGGGGACCCGGCTCGCGCGTGACCTGTTGCGGGCATCGGGCGGCAAGGCCGGGAACGTCGCGGTGATCATCCGCCGGCTGGGGGGTGAGGTGAGGCTCGTCGGCTGCGTCGGCGACGACGATCTCGCCGTGCA
>DATBEZ010000120.1:0-24394 GCA_036558745.1 Acidimicrobiia bacterium | reverse complement strand
TTGATGTACTTGCCCACGAGACCGATCCGCACCTCCTGGTCGGCGGACCGGACCCGTTCGACGAGCTCGCGCCACTCGGTGAGGTCGGGCTCGTGCTCGTCGAGGTGCAGCACGCGGCACAGGTACGAGTCGAGGCCCTCGTCGTGGAGCACGAGCGGGATCTCGTAGAGGATCTCTGCGTCGATCGCCGAGACGATGCCCTCCGACGGGACGTCGCAGAGCTGGGAGATCTTCTCCTTCAAGCGCGTCGGGATCGGCCGGTCGCTGCGGCACACGATCGCGTCGGGCTGGATGCCCCGGCTGCGCAGCTCGGTGACCGAGTGCTGGGTCGGCTTGGTCTTCTGCTCGCCCGACGGCCCGATGAACGGCACCAGGGTCACGTGGACGTAGAAGACGTTGTCCCGGCCGACGTCCTTGCGGAACTGCCGGATCGCCTCGAGGAACGGGAGGATCTCGATGTCGCCGACGGTGCCGCCGACCTCGGTGATCACGACGTCGACGTCCTCCGCCGCGGCGAGGCGCAGGATGCGGTCCTTGATCTCGTCGGTGATGTGCGGGATCACCTGGACGGTCTGTCCGAGGTACGCGCCGTGACGCTCCTTGGCCAGTACCGACTGGTAGATCGACCCCGTCGTCGCGTTCGAGTCGCGGTGCAGCGGGACGTCGACGAAGCGCTCGTAGTGACCGAGGTCGAGGTCGGTCTCACCACCGTCGTCGGTGACGAACACCTCTCCGTGCTGGAACGGGTTCATCGTGCCGGGGTCGACGTTGATGTACGGGTCGAGCTTCTGCATCGTGACCCGCAGTCCGCGGCTCTTGAGCAGCCGCCCGAGCGAGGAGGCCGTCAGGCCCTTCCCCAGGCTCGACGCCACACCGCCGGTCACGAAGATGTGCTTCGCCACCCATCCCTCCGCCTCGCCGGGCGTCCACGTGATCGTGCACGCCGCACACTCGCCGAGGCGTGGACATCGCCCCGACCGCACGCGCGCCGACCACGACCTGGTTTCGGACGGGGTCTCCCGGCGCGACGAGCTCTCGGGATCCCAACGCTACCATGCGCCGCGACGCCGGTTCGTGACGCTCCGGCGCGACGAGCTCGCGATTCTGGAGACGCGATCCTGGAGACCCGCGGGGCGACCCTCGAGCGGCAGCGCATGCGAGCGCGCCGCGTGAACCGTGCCGAACGCTCGGTACGTTCGCACGACTGGGTCGTCGACGTGGTGGTCCTCGGGCTCGCCGCTGCGCTGCTGCGTCTCCCGTCGTTCTTCGCGTCCCGCCACCTGCTCTTCGACGACGGCGTGTACGGCGCGTCCGCGGTGGCGATGCGCGCGGGCGCGCTGCCGTTCCGGGAGGTGTTCTCCAGCCAGGGACCGTTGTTCCTGCCGTTGGTCTACGCGTTCGACGCCCTGGGCGGACGGACGCTCGACGCGCCTCGCCTGCTCGCGTTGACGTCGGGCGTCGCGGTGACCCTGGCCGTGTACGCGACCGGTCGTCAGGTCACGACGCGTGGGGGCGCCCTGCTCGCCGCCGGCCTGGTCGCCGCGAGCGGCTCGGTGCTGTGGACCACGGGGCCGCTGACGTCCGACGGTCCGGGTGCTGCGTTGGCGTGCGCGGCCGTCGCCGTCGCGGTCGCGTACCGGCGCACCCCGTCGACGCGCCTCGCGGTCGTCGTGGGGGTGCTCGCCGGCGCGGCGTTCGCGGTGAAGAGCCTGTTGGTCGTGCCCGCGCTGGTCGCGGTGGGGCTGCTGCTGCTCGGACGCCGGCGCTTCGGCGACGTCGCGCTCGCGGTGGGCATCGCGGTTGCAGTGCTGATCGCGGTGACGGTGCCGTGGGGCGTGCACAACGTGATCGACCAGTCGGTGGGCTACCACACCGATCAGGCCACTCATCAGGCCCCGGCCGCGAACTTCACCAAGACCCTGAGCACACTCGGCGACCGCGACGCACCCCTGCTCGGCGCCGCCATCCTCGCCGCGGCAGCCGCGGCCGTCGCCGCGATCGCCGCCCGCCGTCGGCCCACCCCCGCCCGGTCGGGACGTTCATCGGCTCATGACGCCGATCAGCGTCCCAACTCGGCGGTGAGCTCGGTGTGGTGGGAGCGGGCGACGTCGCCGCCGGTCGCGATCGCGGTGTGGCTGGTGCTCGCGCTCGTCGTCCTCGTGCTCGAGAGCCCGATGTGGCGCAACCACGTCGCGCACCTGGTGCCGCCGGCCGCGCTGCTCGTCGGGATCTACCGGCCGCCGTGGTGGACGCTCCTGCTCGCCGCGCTCGTGCTCGTCCCCTATCACGCCGTCCACATCGACGGGCTGCTCGCGCCGACGCCGTACCGCGGCGACGACGCCCGCCTCGAACGCGCGCTGAAGGCGCTCCCCGCGGGCGCGCAGGCGATCAGCGACGACCCGGGGTTCGTCTGGCGCTCCGGGCATGCGACACCACCCGGCTTCGTCGACACCTCGGTCCTGCGCATCGAGTCGACGCGACCGTCGTTGCGGATCACCGGCGAGACCATCGCGCGCGCCGCGAGCCGGGATCCCGTGTGCGCGGTCGTGATCTGGTCGAGCCGCTTCGGCCGGTTCAGCGACCTTCCCGCCCGCCTGCAGCGCGCGGGCTATCGACGGACGGCGACGTACGCGCATGATCGCTCGTTGTGGACGCGCCCGTGCCCGGTTCGGCGGTAGCCGGCGGCATCGGGTCACGTCGCCGCCCCCACCGGTCGAACGCGCGGAGCGGCGGCACCCGGTCGATCACCGTGCTGAACGAGAAGATCTCGGCCGCGACGTTCAGCACGATCAGCACGACGAGGATCGCGTTGCGCGAGCCGCGTCCGACGTCGAGGACGATCCCCATGCCCAGCACCGCTCCGAGCACGTTCGCGCCGGTGTCGCCGAGCATGACCCGCTCGTGCAGGTCGTCGCCGAGCAGACCGAGCGCCGCACCCATCACGGGCGCGAGCGCCATCGCGACCTCGTCCGTCCCCGCCACGACCGCGAGCGGGATGTAGGCGACGAGCGCCCACTTGATCGCGCGTCCGGGCGCACGGTCGAGCAGGTTCGCGAGGTTCGCCGCGAGCGCGATGAGAACCGCGTCGGCGATCAGCCGCTTCCCCGTGATGAAGCCCGGCGACGCCGCGAGCACCAACGCGACGGCGGCGCCGCCGATGACCTTGAGCGCGCCCGTCGTGAGGCGTCCGCGCGCGAGCGCGCCCAGGTGTCCGAGGAAGCCCTGCGCGGAGTTGTCGCCGAGCACGTCGTCGAGCAGCCCGAGCAGCCCGAAGCCGAAGCACGCGAACAAGACGAGCGGCCGGGCCGGGTTCTGCCCGGGGGGATCGCCGAGATGGAACGCCCCCAACGTCGAGCGCCCCGCCTCGATGACGAGCGCGGCGGCGATGATGAGGATGCCCCCGGCCGTGATGACCGTGCGCCCGCGGAAGTTCTTCCGCTCGAGCACCGGCACGTGCAGCATGTCGCGCCCTGCGAGCGCGAGATACCGCACCGCGACGAGGCCCACGACGAGCCCGAGCACGACCTTCACGGGGCCTTCTTACTCGCTCACCCGTGTCCGGCGCGCTCGAGATCGAGCGTGTCGGGATCCGCCGCCGTCACGCCGGCCAACGACACCGCGTCGTCGCCGTCGAGCTCACGAGCAACGAGGTACACCAGCGCCGCGTCGAGCACACCGAGCATCATCCCCGGGATGCTGATGCCGGAGTCGTTCAACGCGAACCCGAGCACCGCGAGCACCGCCAGCCCGGCGAGGCCCGCGTCGAGCTCGGGCACGCGTGCGCGCAGGATCCCGAACCGCCGCGGCGGACCGAGCACGAGGAACGCGATGAACGCGGCCGTCACCGGGATGATCCACAACCACGGTGTCGTGATCACGGAGAGGTTCTCGTGCAGCTTGCGCGCGATGACCGTCGTGAATCCGGAGAAGTCACCCGACCCGATCTTCTCGAACAGCCGGCCGAGGTGCGTGCGTGAGCTCGCGGGCCGAGCCAGGTCCAGCAGCCCCAGCACCACGACCGCGGCGGCACCCGCGCCCACCCAGCCGAGGACGGTCCGCCATCGCACGCGCCAGCCCATCAGCACCACCGTGAGGACACCGGCCGCGGGCACGATCGAGAGCACGCCGCCCACGTCGGAGCCCAGCGGGGGCAGGCCGTCGACGAGGACCACGACGACCAGCACGCCGACGGCCGCGAGCACCGGGGCGCGGCGCCAGTTGCCGGCCGCGTCGCGCACACCGCCGAGACGGTGCGCCAGCAGCGCCGCGAGCAACATCCCGGCCGCCGCGTACATCGAGTACGCGTTGTTCCCCATCCCCTGGAAGCGCCCGGCGACGATGGGCGAATACCCCAGCGCGGTGTTGAGCTGGAGGCGTCCTCCGGCTGCGATGTCGAGCGTGTGCACCACCACGATGAACCCCAGCGCGGCGATGAGCGGATCCAGGAAGCGGCGACGGGTCGCGTCGAACAGCAACGCGAGCGCGAACGACACCACGAGCAGGAACGCCCAATACGGACCGGCACCCAGATCGTCGAAGCGCACGAAGCCGGCCAGGAACGTCGCCGGGAGGAACGCGAGCAGCGAGAGCGCCGCGAGCTCGAGTGCGTACCGGCCGCGCCGCACGAACGCGAACACCACCGTTCCGATCAGGACGAGGGCGATCGTCAGCCCGATGTAGGCGTTCGTGACAACGGGCGTCTGCCGGTCGCGGAACGCGGCCTCGTGATCCGCGGTCGCCAGTGCCCGCGATCGCGAGTCGAGCGATCGGGCGCTCGCGGTCACCTCGAACGGCCGGCCTTCCATCGATTCGGGCTGGTCGATGCCGAGCCGGTCGAGGATGGTGGGAGCGACGTCGACGAGCTGGACGAAGCCGTCGCGCCGGGTCGTCGCCGACTGCAACGTCCCTGCCGCGACGCCGGGTGCGTGCAACGCGGCGATCGTCAGCCGCGTCGCCGTCACCGAGTGCGCGGGCCCGACGACGACGACCATGTCGCGCGAGAGGTCCACACGGGCCAACAACGCGCCGATCAGGCCGTCGGTGTCGGCCATGGCGCGCGACAGCAGCACGCCGCGCTGACGGGACGAGACGAACGGGCGGTACATGTCCTCACGGACGAGGTCGGACCCTTCGACGAGGACCACGGACCGCGGCTTCCACACCGCGTCGAACGCGGCCGTGACCGCGCTCTGGTCGAGGCGCACGCCGAAGGGTGCCGTGGGGTCGGTGCGCAGCAGTCCGGCGTCCACGCGTCCGCCGGGAACCTTGCCGTCCTTGCCCATGAGGGCGGCGACCGCGTCGCGGCGGTACGTCGTCGCGTCGACGACCGGCTCCGCACCATCGCCGTTCGCGATGACCGCGCGCGACCAGCCGGCTTTCGCAAGCGCGTCGCCGAGCGCACCGACGTGCGCGTCGTAGAGCAACGAGTCGTTGTGGGCGACGATCGACGCGATGCCGAGGTCGACGAGCCCGTTACCCGGAGCACGCCCCGTGCGGGTCCGGTACGCGTCACCCGCGGACACGGCGCCGAAGCGCTCGTCGACGCCGAACCCGAACCCGTCGAGCGCGGGGATGCCTTCGGCCCGGGTGCCTGCGCCGAGGGTCGTGTACCCGTCACCCAGGTCGGTCCGGCGCTTGATCGCGCGGGTCGTCAGGTCGGCGACGGCGGAGCTCTCGAGGAGACGCTCGAGGTTCGGCATCGGATGGGCGCGCAGGTCGGACCACGTGATCGCGGGCAACGAGACGACGAGCACGCGCTGCGGACGCGTCGTCGCCGCGGCGCGCGCGTCACCTGCGGCACCGGCCCACGAGGGGAAGGCGACGAGCGCGGCCAGGGCCGCGAGCGCCACCACCAGGAGCCGCCGCGCGACCGTCACGAGCCCACCGCGGCCTCGAGCCGGCGGCGCCGGACGCCCAGCAGCCGCAGCGCACCGAGGTACGCACCCGCGGCGGCCAGGCCGAGCACGAGCAGCATCGCCAGGGTCGCGCCCCTCCCCGACGGCTCGATCGCCCGCTCGAGCACCCAGACTGCGGCGCCGATCACGGCGGTGACCGCCGCAATGCGCGGCAGGGCGCGAGGGACGACCAGATGCCCGGTGCGGCGGGCCAACAGCAGCGCGAGCGTGACCGAGGCGAGACCGTACGCGGCGCTGTGTCCGATGCCCAAGGCGGCTACGAGCGCGGCGCCGTGCGTGAACGGCACCAGCGCGGCCATCACCACGACGCCGATCACCGCGCCGCCGATGCCGACGACGGCGGGTGTGCGGCTGTCGCCGAGCGCGTAGAACGCGTTGGTGAAGAGGAAGAACGCCCCGTACGCGTAGAGGCCGAGAGCGAGAGAGGCGAGCGCGGCCGCGAGCAACGCGACGCCGCCTTCCGTCGACGCGTGACCGAACGCGACGACGCGCATGCCCGGGAGCGCGAACACCACCAACGCCGCCGCGCACGGCACCACGAGCGCGGCCATGTTGTCGAGCCCCCAGCGCAACGACGCATTGAACGCGTCGGGCCGATCGTGCGCGTCCTTCGACAGCTCCGGGAGGATCGCGGTGTGGATCGGTTGCGCGAGCACCGCATACGGGGCGAGGAAGAACACGAACGCGACCTGGTAGGCCACGACCCCGCCGGCGACACGATTGCCGAGCACGATCGCGGCGCCGAGCAGCAGACCCTCGCCCGCGTTCTGCATGACCGTCCAGCCCGACAGCCGCAACAGCCGCGACACCGCCGGGTCACGCCGCGGGAGATGCGGACGGAGCCGGAAACCCGAACGGTGCAGCCCCACGACCGGGATCGCGACGAACGCCGCGACACCCAGCGTCCCCGCTGCGGCGAGAAGGAGCTTCTCGGGCGTCGTGAGGTCGAGACCGGTGCCCGATCCGCCGTGCACGGCCCAGAACGCCACGAGGGCGGCCACCATCACGACCGTGTTGCCGATCGGAGCGACGGCGGTGATCACGAACCGACGCTTGGCGTAGAGGACCGCGATCGCGATCGCGCCCAGCGCGTACAGCATCACCTGCGGGACGAAGAAGCGCAGCAGGAACGTCGAGAGGGCGCGCTGCTCCGATGCGACGGACGCGTTCGCGTTCCCGCTGCTGAGCAGGCGCGCGAGCCACGGCGCCGCCACGACTCCCACGACCGTCACCACACCGAGCACGACGAGCGCGACGCCGAGCACGCCGCCGGCGAGGCGTTGGGCCTCCTCGCCCTCGTCGCGGTCGAGCAGCCCCACGAACGTCGGGACCAGTACCTCCGACAGCGCGCCGGCCGCGATGAGCTCGAAGAGCACGTTCGAGACCGAGTTCGACGCCTGGAACGTGTTGCCGAGATACGTGGTGCCCAACACCGCGGCGACCACGAGGACGCGGACGAACCCGAGCGCGCGCGAAGCGGCGGTCGCCGCGCCCATGCTCGTCGCCGCGCGCGCGACCGAGCGTTCGCCCGGGGTGTTCACGGTTGGCTGACCGGCGGCACGATCGCCGACGCGCCGTCGCCGTAGCCGTAATGACCGATCCGGCTCTCGAGGTCGGAGAGGGCCAGCACCGCCGCCACCTGACCCTGGGCCAGCTCCAGATCGTCGACCGTGGACACCTGCTTCGACAGTGTCGTGTCGTCGCGGACGCCGGCCACACCCTGGTCACGGGTGGGCTTGTTGCGCTGGCCGTGGTAGGCGTTCGCGACCGCCGTCGGGATCTTCACCGCGACGAGGGCCTGCGCGAGCGGCGCGAGCAGCGAATCGAGATCACCCGACGCGTCGGTCGAGCCGACGACGAGCACGCGCGCCGAGGGCCCCGGATAGGCGCCCAGCGAGAAGCTGCGCCCGCCCTGGGTGCCGATCCCCTCGAAGGTGACGAAGCCGTCGGACGCGAGCCCGGTCAGCATGTCGGGTCGTGCGACCGAGCCCACCGTCGCGGGCTCGACCGGCGGTCGCAGCGTCGCCGGTCCCGCGAGACGCGACGCGAGCAGCGTGACCGCGTCGTCGCGCAGCTGCTTCGTCGACGCGCCCGGCTCACCGATGACGGTCGCGAGCTTCTTCGCGTCGTTGGCGTTCTTGAGATCCCAGCTCGGCTCCAGCCAGAGGATGCCGGGCATGGACGCGCCCGCCTGCTGGATGAGCTCGGCGGTCGCCTTGGCCGTGCCGGTGTCCACACCGCGGACCGCGACCACGACGACCTTCGTGCCGCTCAACGAGTCGTGGACCGTCTCGGCCGCCGACTGGTGGGCGTAGTTCTCGAGGTCACCCACCTGGGCGCGCAGGTCGCGGTTGTCGCGCGCGCGGGCCTCGGACTGGCGGTCCACGCGGTGGATCTCGGCCCGCAGACCCTTCACGGTGGCTTCCTTCACGACCGTCGAGCCCATCACGATGCCGATCGCGAGCGCGAGGAAGACGGCGATCAACGACGCGAGATGGAAGCGGAAATTGATCATGACCCCGGTGGTGGCTAGAGCTGACGGGTGATCGTCGACCAGAAGTCGCGCACCGTGAACCGGATGCCGTCGAGGAAGACGTGGAGCGACGGCGACACCCAGATCATCGCGATCATCGCGAGCAGCGCGGCGGCGACGAGCATCGCGACGTCGCGACGCCGCATACGACCCTCGTAGAGGCGGTTCACGCCCTTCGCGTCGACGAGCAGCGGGCCCAGCCGCAACCGGGTGAGGAACGTCGAGGACATGCCCTTGCGACCCTTGTCGAGGAACTCGACCATCGTTGCGTGCGTGCCGACGGCGACGATCAGCTCGGCGCCCGCCTCGTAGGCGAGGATCATGGCGACGTCCTCGCTCGTCCCGTCGATCACGAACTCGTGGTACGACACACCCCACTCGACGAGCGCGTCCCGACCGGGCGCGCGCCCGTCGACGTGGACGTGGTGGACGAGCTCCGCGCCCGTGTCGATCGCACGTCGCGACACCGAGTCGAAGTCGCCGATGATGATGTCGGGCTTCAACCCCATCTCGAGGAGCGCGTCCGCGCCGCCGTCGACACCGATGAGCACGGGCCGGTATTCACGGATGTAGGGGCGGAGCGCGCGGAGGTCGCTGCGGTAGTCGTGGCCCCGCACGACGACGAGCGCGTGCCGGCCCTTGAAGTTGGTGTGGATCGGCGGCAGCTCGACCGGCTCGAACGTCTGGCGCGCCTCGCGGCGGATGTACTCGAGCGTGTTCTCGGCGAACCGCTCGAGCTCGACACCGATCGCGGCGCGCGCCTCCTCCATCCGCTCGTGGATCTCGACCGCGCCGAGCCGCTCGCCCTTGGCGACGAGCTCGTCGCCGTGCCACACCTCGTTGCCGTCGAGGTGAAGCGCGTCGCCCTCGCCGACGCGCTCGAGCAGCTCGTGACCGCAGTCGTCGAGCAGCACGACGCCGGCCTCGACGAGCGCGATCGGCCCGCCGTTCGGATAGCGGCCGGTGATCGACGGCGCCGCGTTCACGACCGCGACGACGCCGGACTCGACGAGCGCGTCGGCCGCGACGCGGTCCAGGTCGGCGTGGTCGATCACCGCGATCTCACCGGGGAGCAGTCGCTTCACGAGGTCCTTGGTGCGACGGTCGACGCGCGCGGGGCCGTCGACGATCGGATCGGGCGTCGTGCGCCGAGTTGCGCGCGCCATCAGCCCCGCCGCCCGGTGCGCGCCTCGTCGCGGTCGCGCCGCGCCGCTTCGATGAGCTCCTCGGCGTGCCCGCGCGCGTGGGCCGAGTCCTCGGCGCCCGCGAGCATCCGCGAGAGCTCGGCGACACGGGACGCGCGCTCGACCGGCGTCGCGGTCGCGACCGTGCGCTTCCCGGCGCTGCGCTTCGACACGACCACCTGCTCGTCGGCGAACGCGGCGACCTGGGCCAGGTGGGTGACGCAGAGCACCTGCTGCCCCGCCGCCAGCACGCTCAGCGCGCGCCCGACCGCAACGCCCGCCTGACCTCCGATCCCTGCGTCAACCTCGTCGAACACCAGCGTCATGTCGTCACCCGACGACCGCGCTCCGGTGAGCACGACCCGGGCCGCCAGCATCGCACGCGCCAGCTCGCCGCCGGACGCGGCCTTGGCCAGCTGCCGGGCCGGTTCGCCCCGGTTCGCGGCCAGGAGGAGGACGACGTCGTCGGCGCCGTCCTCACCCTGCTCGGCCGGTGTGACCTCGATCTCGACGATGGCGGACGGCATCGCGAGCTCCCGGAGCCGCTCGGTCACCGCCTTCGCGAGCCTGGGCGCGGCGTCGCGGCGCACGCCCGAGAGCTGCTCGGCCGCGACGCCCGCGGCGGCATCGGCCGCGGCCCGTTCGGCCTCGAGCTGGGCGACGCGCTCGTCGAAGCGCGCGAGGTCGTCGATCCGCACCCGGAGCTCCGTCGCGTACGTCATGACGTCGCCGAGGGTCTCGCCGTACTTGCGGGTCAGCTCGCGCAGCCGCCGGCGGCGCTCCCCCACCTCGGCCAGGCGGTCGGGGTCGACCACGATCCCCTCCGCCGCGACGCGGAGCTCGTGACCCACGTCCGCCACGTCGGCTTGGAGCACGCGCAGTCGTTCAGCGAGCGCCGTGAACGGACGACGGGTCGCGAGCGGCGCGTACGCGTCGCCGAGCGCGTCGAGCGCAGGCCCCTGCAGCGCGGTCAGCGCGGCATCGAGCGCGTCGACGTGCGCGGCCGCGTCCGCGAGCAGCTCCTCCTCCGTTTCGAGCCGCCTGTCCTCGTCCGGGTCGTCGAGCGACGCGGCGTCGATCTCGTCGAGCTGGAAACGCAGCAGGTCGAGCTCGCGCACACGGGCGCGGGAGTCGCCACCCAGCTTGGCCAGCGCGTCGTCGACCCGACGTCGCTCGTCGCGCGCGGCGCGGTACGCGGTCAAGGCGTCCGACGCGGCGGCACCGGCGAACGCGTCGAGCGCGCGCCGCTGGGTGGCGGGCGCCAGCAGCGACTGGTGCTCGTGCTGACCGTGCAGATCGACGAGCCGCTCGCCCAGCTCCGCGAGCTCGCCGACCGTCGCGAGCCGGCCGTTGACGTAGGCGCGGCTCCGACCCGTCACCGGGACGACCCGCGTGAGCACGAGCTCGTCGTCCGCGACCGGATCGACGAAGCGGCCCTCGACCCGCGCCTCGTCGCAGCCGGCTCGCACGAGTCCGCCGTCGGCCCGACCGCCGACCAGCAGCTCCACGGCTTCCACGAGGAGCGTCTTCCCCGCGCCCGTCTCGCCCGTGATCACCGTCATGCCGGAGCCGAGGACGACCGCGAGCTCGTCGACGATCCCCAGGTTCTCGACGCGCAGCTCCGCCAACACGGCGCTACCGGTCCGCGAGGCCGAACTTGGCCTTGAGGATCTGGTGGAAGTCACGGGGACCGAAGGTCACGATGCGTGCCGGCCGCGGACCGGCCGTGCAACGCACCACATCTCCGCACTCGAGCTCGCCCGTCTTGACACCGTCGATGGTCAGCGCGGCCCGCTGCGGCGCGCGGACGTCGAAGGCGAGCTCCTCCTCGGGATCGAGCACGAGGGAGCGGTCGAAGAGCATGTGGGGCGAGACCGGCGTCAGGAGGAGGCAACGGTGACGCGGCGACACGATCGGGCCGCGCGCCGAGAACGAGTACGCGGTCGAGCCCGTCGGCGTCGCCACGATCACCCCGTCGGCCGCGTACGTCGTGAAGAAGGTTCCGTTGATGTCGACGCCCAGACGCACCGTCCCGCCCGGCGCCAACTTCTCGATGACGGCCTCGTTGAGCGCCGACCACCGCCCTCGTGCCGAGCCGGACGACTCGACCACGACCTGCAACAGCATCCGCTCGGTGACGTGGAAGTCGCCGTCGAGCAGCCGTCCCAGCACCTCCTCGATGTCGTCGGGCTCCGCCTCGGTGAGGTAGCCGAGGTGCCCGACGTGCACACCGAGCACGGCCGCGCCCGACGCGAACACGAGGTCGACCGTGCGCAGCATCGTGCCGTCACCACCGAGTGACACGGCGAGGTCGAGCCCGTCGTTGAACGCCGCGATGTCGTCGCCGTCCCTCCACCGGCGTGTCTCCACGCCCGCCTCGCCCAGTCGCGCTTCGAGCTCCGCCGCGATCGTCGCCGCGTCGTGGCGCAGCGGATGAGTGACGATGCCGACGACCTTGGGCGTGACACCGACCACGTCGTCGTCGAGCGCCTCGCTCGTCACGAGCTCGCTCCCTGTTTCGCCGTCCCGTCGACGGCGGCGACGAGCGCGCCGTCGTCGACCAGCGCGCCATGCTTCGCCGCGCGCAGGAGGAACTCGACGTTGCCGTCGGCGCCGCGGATGGGTGACGGCGTGACGTCGGTCCCGACGAGGCCGGAGGGCACGAGTCCCGCCACGACCTCGCGGAGCACGTCGAGGTGCACCGAGGGGTCGCGCACCACGCCTCCCTTGCCGACGCGGCGACGGCCGGCCTCGAACTGCGGCTTCACGAGCAGCACGAAGTCGGCATCGGGAGTCGTGACCCGTGCCAGCGCGGGCGCGACCACACGCAACGAGATGAACGACAGATCGGCGACACAGAGCGACGGCGCCTCGCCGACGTCCGCCGGTTGGAGCTCGCGCACGTTCGTGCGCTCGAGCACGGCGACCCGGTCGTCGTGTCGCAGCTTCCACGCCAGCTGACCGTGACCGACGTCGACCGCGACGACCGACGCCGCGCCCCGCTGGAGCAGGCAGTCGGTGAAACCGCCCGTGGACGCGCCGGCGTCGAGCGCGCGACGGCCACGTACGTCGATGCGGAAGTGCTCGAGCGCGTGGTCGAGCTTCTCGCCACCACGTGACACGAACCGCGACGTCGGACCGGAGACCGTGATCGGCTCGTCGAGGGCGACCTGTCGCGCCGGGCTGAGTGCGGGCGCACCGGCGACGCGCACCCGACCGGACGCGATCGCCTCGACCGCCTGGTTCCGACTGACGACGAGCCGGCGACGGACGAGCTCGCTGTCGAGGCGGCGCCGCACCCCTACGACGCGCCGCCCGCGCCCGTCGCCGGACGCCTCGCGCTGGTCTTCTTCGCCGCGGACTTGCGGGTCGTGGACGTGCGGGCCGAGGACTTCTTCGCCGTCGTCCGCTTCGCAGTCGACTTCCGCGTCGTCGCCTTCTTGGTCGTGGCCCTGCGCGCCGTCGACTTCTTCGCGCCGGTCTTCTTCGCACCCGACTTCTTGGCGCCCGACTTCTTCGCGGTCTTCTTGGCCCCGGTCGACTTCTTCGCCGTCGTCTTCTTCGCACCCGACTTCTTCGCACCCGACTTCTTCGCCGTCGTCCGAGTGCCACCGGCCCGACGCGCGGTGAGGCGGGCCTCGACACGCGCGAGCTGGTCGCGCGTGACGACGCCGAGCGCCTTCATCTGCCGGCTGATCTCGGTTCGCACCATCTCGCGGATCTCGTCGGCGCTCTGACGCCCTCTGTCCCTGAGGTCGTCGGCCGCGGCGCGGCTGCGCGCCAGGAGCTCGTCGACCGTCGCCTGGAAGCGTTCCTGGGCCAGCTCGCCCCGGCGGATGAGCTCCTGGACCCGCCGCTCGGCCTCGGCACGAGTCATCTCACCGAAATGCCTCCCCGTCTCGAGGAGCTGGTTCCAGTCGGGACTCTGTGCCATGACGCCTCCATCACCTCGGTGCGTGGCGGATCACAACAGATTACGCGGGCACGGGCAGCCCAGCCAGGAACGGGCAGGTCACGACGGCTTCGCGCGGCCCCTTCGCGCATAGGGTCCGTTGCGATGGTCATCCCGTTGCGGGACGACAACCCGACGACACGCTTCCCGATCGTCACGGTGTTGCTGATCGCCGCGAACCTCTTCGTGTTCGCGTTCGTCCAACCACACGGCGGCACCGCCGAGGAGAACGCGTTCGACTACCAGCACGCCGCCATTCCGTGCGAGCTCGTTCAGAGCAGGCCGCTCACGTTCACCGAGATCCGCACCGCGACCTGCGGCACGCAGGCGTTCGGCGCCGTGGGCGATACCAAGCCGTTCCCGCACAAGAACGTCTACCTCGCCGTGCTGGTGTCCATGTTCCTCCACGCGTCGTGGCTCCACGTGCTCGGCAACATGCTGTTCCTCTGGGTGTTCGGCAACAACGTCGAGGACCGCTTCGGCATCTTCGGCTACGCCGTGTTCTACCTCTTCGCCGGCCTCGTCGCCGCGGCCGCGCACACGGTCGCCAACTCGGGTTCGACCGGGCCGTTCCTCGGCGCGTCGGGCGCGATCGCCGGCGTGATGGGCGCGTACCTCGTGCTCTGGCCGCGCGCCCGTGTGCTGACGTGGATCGCGCTCCTGCTGTTCGTGATCCTGTATCTCCCCGCGTGGCTCGTGCTCGGTCTCTGGTTCGTGTTCCAGTTCTTCACCAACCCGAACACCGGTGTCGCGTGGGTCGCGCACGTCGGCGGGTTCATCGCCGGCATGGCGGTCGCGTGGGTGGTCTCGAGCGTCGCTCGGCCACCGCGATCACGACCGCTCCCGCCCACCGGCTGGCAGTGAGGCGCGGTCGGCGTCAACCGCCGCGCGTGAGTGCCGCGGTCAGGTCGGGCAACAGGGCGGCGAGGTTCTCGCCCACGAACGGAGGCGCCGGCTCCGGGATGCCTTCGCCGCCGGGCGGTGCGTCGGGACGGGTCACGCCGCTCAGCACGAGCGCGAACGGCCAGCCGAGCGCGGTCGCGAGCGCGCCGTCGGTCGAGGGACGGTCGCCGACCATCACGCCCACCGGCCCCAGCCGCTCGTGCACGAGCGCGACCGTCGGCGCCTCGGGCTTGCCCGCGACGAGCGGCGTGGTGCCCGACGCGGTCGCGATCGCCGCGACGATCGCCCCGGCACCGGGGAGCAGGTGGTCCGCGCCCGGATAGGTCGGGTCGACGTTCGTGGCGACGAAGCGCGCGCCGTCGCGCACCGCGGCGGAGGCGCGGTCGAGACGGTCGAAGTCGAAGTCGTGGTGCCAGCCAACGACGACCGCGTCGGCCGGCGACTCGGTGACGAGTTGGAAGCCACCCTGGAGCAGTGCCTCCACGACACCGGGGCCCGCGCACGCGAGCACCCGGGCGCCCGGGGCGAGCTGCGTGGTGAGCACGCGCGCCGCCGCCTGCGCGCTGGTCAGCACGTCGTCGGGTTCGGCGTCGACCTCCATGGCGCGGAGCTGTCCCATGATCACGTCGACGGTGCGGCTCGAGTTGTTCGTGAGGAACGCGACCCGCACGCCCGCGTCACGCAGCGCCGCGACCGCTTCGGCCGAGCCCGGGATCGGTCGGTCGCCCCGCCAGAGGACGCCGTCGAGGTCGCAGCAGACGACCGGCCGCGCGACCGTCACGCGCCGTCGCCGCTCGGCGCGTCGCGCTGCTCCCGGGCCGCGTCGTACTCCACGAGCGCGTCGTCCGCGGTGGCGAGCGCGTCGCGGTAGGCGTCGACCTCGGGCCGCATCACCGTCGCGAGGCGCAGATGACCCCGTGCCGCCGTCGCCTCGCCGGCGCGCAGCAGGCACAGACCGAGCCCGAAGTGCGCGTAGTCGTTGACCGGATCGAGCTCGACCGCCTTGGCGAACTCCTCACCGGCCAGGCCGAACCGCCCGGTGCGGAAGTAGGCGCGGCCCAACGTCTCGCGGATCGACCCCTTGTCGGGCTCGACCTCGCGGGCGCGCTCGAGCGCCACCACCGCGGCGTGCGGGTTCGACTCGCCCAGCAGCCGGACCCCGTCCTGATAGTCGTTGTATGCCGTGCTCATGTCTTCTCGCTCGCTCACTCGCTGCTGGGCTCCGACCCGAGCCCTGCACTGTCCACTTCGGTCGCTCGCCGGCGAGCGGCTGCGCTCGTCCCTCGCTCCGCCGGCCGCCCTGCCTCACGTCCTGTCCAGGAGCCCACCGCCAGGCCACGCGTCGGTCCCGGAGGTTCACCCCGTGGCTGCCTGCGGGTCGGGTGCGGGTGGACGGGTCGCGCGAGGATGAGCGCGGCCCCCGACCCGAAGGTGAACCGTCTCGTGCCCCAGTTCCTTCCCTTCCGAGGGATCCGCTACGACGCCGCACGGCTGGGTGCGCACGGGTTCGGCGCGGTCGTCGCGCCACCCTACGACGTGATCGACGACGACGAACGCGCCCGACTGGGTGCCGAGGACGAGCACCAGTCGGTGCGCCTCATCCTCCCCGGGGGTGACGACACCACCCGCTACCAGGCCGCGGCGAGCGACTTCGCGACCTGGCGTGCGGACGGCGTGCTGATCCGGGACGACGCGCCGTCGTTCACGATCTACCGGATGCGCTTCCGCGACGAGGACGGCACCGCCCGCCACACGCTCGGGGTCGTCGGCGCGCTCGGGCTGCCCGAACGCGGCGACGACGCGGTCCTCCCCCACGAGCGCACGCTTCCGAAGGCGAAGAGCGACCGCCTCGCGCTGCTGCGCGCGACCCGGGCCAACTTCGACCCGATCTGGGGGCTCTCCCTCAGCGAGGGCCTCACCAAGCTGATCGAGCCCGACGGGGTGCCCGACGCGTCGTGCACCGACACCGAGGGCGTCGAGCACACCGCGTGGCACGTGAACGATCCGAAGCGGTGCGAGGCGATCGCGCAGGCGGTCGGGGCATCCCGCCTCGTGCTCGCCGACGGGCATCATCGCTTCGAGACCGCGCTCAACTACCGCGACGAGCTGCGCGCGGCCGGGAAGTCGGAGGACGGCGCCGGCTCGATCATGACCTTCGTCGTGGAGCTCGCCGACGACGAGCTCACCGTGCGCCCGATCCACCGGCTGATCACCAGGGTGGGCGACGGCATCGACGTGCGGGCCGCGCTCGCGTCCGCGTTCGACATGACCGACGCGGGGCCCAACAGCGCCGAAGGCGTCGTCGCCCTGCAACGGCGCATGCGCGCCGAAGGCGGTCTCGGCATCGTCGACGCGAACGGCCTGGCGCTGGCCCGGCCGCGAGCCGACGTCGTGGAAGGCGCGCTGCGCTCGCTGCCCGAGCCCGTCCGCCCCGTCGACGCCGCCGTGTTCGAGCAGGTGATCGTCCCCGCGCTGGGCTCACCCGAGGTCGTCTACCGCCACGACGCGACCGACGTCGCCGCCATGGTCGAGAAGGGCGCGACCGCGGCCGTTCTCCTGCGCCCGGTCACGGTGGAGCAGATCCGTGCCGTCGCGTTCGCGGGCGAACGCATGCCCCAGAAGACGACGTTCTTCCACCCCAAGCCCCGCACCGGCGTCGTCTTCCGCTGCCTCGACGATTCGTAGGCGCACCACCGCCGGACGGTCGACGGTCCGGCACTGGGACCACCTGCGCACGGAATACTGGCGACGTGCGGGAGCCGCGACGCGTCGACCGGGCGAGCAGGTAGTGCCCGTGCGGGGCCACACGACCGCGGACGACACGCGCACCGATCGGGTGCTCGCCCTGCTCGTCGCGCTGGGCGCGTTCGCGTTCTACGTCGCGGTGCAACGGGGCGAGATGGTGAGTCTCGACGGCAAGAACATGGCCGCGGTCGCCCGCAACCTGTGGCAGCACGGCTCGCTCGAGATCTACCGCGACGCGTTCGGCGCGTACCCGCACTGGCGCGTGCAGTTCCCCTACTCGATGCGGGGGATCGGTATGAGCCTCGTGCTCGCGCCGCTCTGGGCCCTCCAGCTCCACGTCCATGGTGACCGCACGAACGCGGTGTGGCTGACGCTCGCCAACCCGGTATTGCTTGCCGCGACCGCGGCGATCATCGTCCGCATCGGAACCGCGCTGGGCTGGCGCCGCGCCAACGCGGTCGCGGCGGCGCTCGCGTTCGCGCTGCTCACGATGGCGCCGCAGTACAGCACCGAGCTCTTCGCCGAGCCGGGGGTCACGTTCGCGACCGCGCTCGCGCTGCTCGGCTGCCTGCGTTGGGAGGAGGGCCGCATCCGCGGACCGTGGTTCGTCGGAACCGCCATCGGCGTCGCGCTCCTGTTCCGCAGCGACTCGCTCGTCCTCGTGGGCGTGGTCCTCGTGGCGGTACCGCTCTTCGTCGCACCCGATCGGCTGGTCGCCACGGCCCGGTCGTGGATCCCCGCGCTCGCAGTGCCGATCGGCGCGTCCGCCGCGGTCGTCGCCTGGTACGACGACCTGCGGTACGGCTCGCCGTTCAGCAACTCGTACGTCGCCGGCGTCGGCTTCACGAACCCCATGGGCTCGGGCCTGCGCCGGCTTCTCCTGAGCCCGGGCAAGGGCTTCTTCTGGTACGACCCGATCCTGCTCGCCGCGATCCCCGGTCTGTGGTGGCTCTGGCGTCGCCACCGTCCGCTCGCCGCGACCGTCATCGGGCTCGCCGCACTTCGCGTCGTCGTGTACGCGCACTGGCAGTTCCCCGACGGCAGCGTCGCGTGGGGTCCGCGGTTCCTGCTTCCGCTGTGCGCGCTTCTTGCCATCGGCCTCGGCGAGACCCTCGAGCACATCTCGTCCTGGGCGGTCCCGTCGCGCACCGTCGCACGGGTGGTGCTGACGGCGCTCGTCGCCGCGAGTGCGGTCGTGGTGCTCGCGTCGTTGTGGGTCGGCTACGACCAGATCGCGCGGGAGATCGGCAACGTGCCCGCGGGAACGCCGCCCGCCGCCGTCGAGCACATCCGCCTCCAGCACGCGCACGACTACTACGACAGCATCCGCGGGTCGAACATCACCCGCAGCCTCGCCGAGCTCGACCGCGCCAGCCCGTTCCCACTCCGGCACTTCGACGGAGGTGCGAGCCCGCTCGGCGTCGGCGCGCTGGCCCTGTTCGCGCTGTCGACGATCGGCGCGTTCGTGCTTGCACGCCGGCGCGACCGGGCCGTGTCAGGCGCGGCGCGACACGCCCCCGACGTCGCGATCGACCTCGACGACGAGACGCCGACCGGCTACGAGACTTCCCAGACCGGCGCGGCGCCGATGAGCTCCTTGAGGTCGCCCGGGCCCTGACGCTCCTGCGCGGCGACCAGCTGACGCTGGACCTCACCCTCGTACGTCGGGCGGTGCACGTCGCGGAACACACCGACCGGCGTCGGCACCGTGGGCTGGTCGGCGAGACGCGACAGCGCGAACGCGAGCGTCGGGTCGTCACGGTGCTCGTCGTGCACCAGCAGCTTGTCCTCGCCGACGTCGGCGACGTTGACGATCGTCGCCTCGCCCTTCTCGTTGAGCGCGACGCCGAGCTCGTGGTCGGCACCGAAGCGGATGGGCTCGCCGTGGTGGAGCTCGATGAGCATCCGCGGGCGCGCCTCCTTCGAGAGGATCTGCTCGAACGCGCCGTCGTTGAAGACGTTGCAGTTCTGGTAGATCTCGACGAACGCCGAGCCTTGGTGCTCGTGGGCGCGCTTGAACACCGCCTGCATGTGCTTGCGGTCCATGTCGTGGGTGCGGGCGACGAAGCTCGCCTCCGCGCCCAGGGCAAGGGACACCGGGTTGAACGGGTAGTCGAGCGATCCGAACGGCGAGCTCTTCGTGACCTTCCCGAGCTCGCTCGTCGGCGAGTACTGGCCCTTCGTCAACCCGTAGATCTGGTTGTTGAAGAGCAGGATCGTCATGTTGACGTTGCGGCGCAACGCGTGGATCAGGTGGTTGCCGCCGATGGAGAGCGCGTCACCGTCGCCGGTGATGACCCACACGTTGAGGTCGGGACGCGCGATCGCGATGCCGGTGGCGAGCGACGGCGCACGACCGTGGATCGAGTGAATCCCGTACGTGTTCATGTAGTACGGGAACCGGCTCGAGCAGCCGATGCCCGACACGAACACGAAGTTCTCCGGCGGGATGCCCAGCTCGGGCATGAGCAGCTGCACCGCGGTGAGCACGGAATAGTCGCCGCAGCCGGGACACCACCGGACCTCCTGGTCCGACGAGAAGTCCTTGCGGGTCAGGGTCACGGCCGAGCCGGCACCGTTGTCAGCCATCGATCATCTCCACGATCTTCGCCTCGATCTCGGCCGCCCGGAACGGCAGCCCCTGCACCTTCGAGAGCGTCTGTGCGTCGACGAGGTACTCGGCGCGCACGAGCCGCGACAGCTGCCCGAGGTTCATCTCGGGCACGAGCACCTTGTCGTAACGGGCGAGCACCTCACCGAGGTTGCTCGGGAACGGGTTGAGGTGCGTGAGGTGCGCGTGCGCGACCTTGCGCCCACCACCACGCACGCGACGCACCGCGGCCTTGATCGGACCCCAGGTGCTCCCCCAACCGAGCACGAGCACCGTCGCGCCGACCTCGTCGTCGACCTCGACCGGCGGGATGTCGGCCGCGACACGCGCCACCTTGGCGGCACGCAGCTTGACCATCAGCTCGTGGTTGTCGGGGTCGTAGTTGACGTTGCCGGTGCCGTCCTGCTTCTCGAGTCCGCCGACCCGGTGCATGAGCTTGGGTGTGCCCGGGATCGCCCACGGCCGGGCAAGGGTCTCGGGATCGCGCAGGTAGGGCCAGAACTCGCCCTCGTGGTTGAGCTCCGTCGCGAACGGCGTCGAGATGTCCGCCAGCGCGTCGATCTCGGGGAACCGCCAGGGCTCCGCGCCGTTGGCCAGGTACCCGTCGGTCAGCAGGATCACCGGCGTCCGGTACTTGACCGCGATGCGCACGGCCTCGAACGCGGCATCGAAGCACGTGCTCGGCGTCGACGCCGCGACGATCGGCAGCGGCGCCTCGCCGTGGCGCCCGTACATCGCGAGCAGCAGGTCGGCCTGCTCGGTCTTGGTCGGCAGACCGGTCGACGGGCCGCCGCGCTGCACGTCGACGAGCACCAGCGGCAGCTCGAGGCTCAGCGCGAGCCCGATCGCCTCCGACTTGAGGTCGACGCCCGGACCGCTCGTCGCGGTGACACCGAGATGCCCGGCGAACGAGCCGCCGATCGCGATGCCCGCGGCCGCGATCTCGTCCTCGGCCTGGATCGTGCGCACCCCGAAGTTCTTGTGCTTCGAGAGCTCGTGGAGGATGTCGGACGCGGGAGTGATCGGGTAGCTGGCGTAGAGGACCGGCAGCTTCGCCTGCTGGGCCGCGGCGATGAGCCCGTATGCGAGGGCGACGTTGCCGCTGATGTTGCGGTACTTGCCCGGCGGCAGCTGCGCGGCCTGGACCTCGTAGGGGTGGTCGAAGAGCTCGGCCGTCTCGCCGAAGTGGTAGCCGGCCTTGAACGCGGCCAGGTTCGCGTTGCGGACCATGTCGTTCTTGGCGAACCGCTCCTGGATCCACTCCACGATCGGCGCGACCGGCCGGGTGTACATCCACGCGATCAGCCCGAGCGCGAAGAAGTTCTTCGACCGCTCCGCGTCGCGGGGCTTCGCGCCGCTCTCCTTCGCCGCCTCGAGCGTCATCGAGGTCATCGGCACCGTGTAGACGCGGAACGCGGCGAGGGTCCCGTCCTCGATCGGGTTGGCCGCGTAGCCGGCCTTCTCGAGGTTGCGGGCCTCGAACGCGTCGGTGTTGACGATGATCGACGAGCCTGGCGACAGATCGTGCAGGTTCGCCTTGAGCGCGGCGGGGTTCATGGCCACGAGCAGGTTGGGCACGTCGCCCGGCGTGAGGATGTCGAAGTCGGCGATGTGCACCTGGAACGAGGAGACGCCGGCGATGGTGCCGGCCGGCGCCCGGATCTCGGCCGGGTAGTTCGGCAACGTCGCGAGGTCGTTGCCGAAGGTGGCACTCACGTCGGTGAAGCGGTCCCCGACGAGCTGCATGCCGTCGCCCGAGTCCCCTGCGAAGCGGATCACGACCCGGTCCAGGGCCTCCGGACGCCTGGACGAGGTGGTCGTCGTCTCTGCGGTCACGCGACCTCGCTTTGCGCGCGCCGAACACCCTGCGCGCTCTCTGTGCTGCGGTCGAGGCCCCGAGGGGCCGACCGGCGCTGACATCGTCGTCGGCAGCCGCTTCGATGATAGTGCTGCGGTGCGCGGACCCTGCGACGCATGTCGGCGGAAGCGGGCTCCTGCCGTCGGCGGCGTCACCCACCGAGGCCTTCGTCGAGGCGTTCGAGCGTGCGTTCGAGCTTGGTACGCAGCGCGCGGACCCGCCGGCGGTCACGCGTGCGGGCCACCGCCTCCGCCTGGAGCTCCACCTTGGCCATCGCGCCGCCGGCCGCGCCCCGGTAGAAGCGGCGCAGGACCTTGCCGAGCACCAGCACCTCGTCGCCCGCGGCCAGGGTCTCGAGCCAGCTGGGCGGGTCCCAGACCGCGACGGGGACCGAGGTCGCGGGCTCCTCGCCCGTCTTCACCCGCACCGCCAGGGTGGCAACGCGCCGTCCCGACTCGAGCTCCCGCACGTCGGGCGTGCCCGAACAGATGCCCCACACGAGGCCGAGGTTGATCGTCATCACTGCTTCTCCCGAGCTCACCGGGCCCGTGGGCCGGATCCGTGCTTGCGCGGGGGAGGCGGGTGCGGGGAGGTCGCGCCGGAGCGCCACGGGTGACGGTAGCGGGAGGGTGTGACGGTCATCGGCGGCGCGCCCGAGCGCCGGCTCGTCAGCCCAGCGCGACGAGGCGTTCGGCGACGTCGGCGAACGCGGGATCTTGCCGGGCAACCCGCTGGAACAGCACCCGGGCCTCGGCGAGGTTGCCGGCACGGTCCTCGAGGTCGCCGAGCGCGTACCAGAGCCGGAGGTGGTGCGGCCGGGCCCGACGCACGTCGCCGGCCCGGCGACGCAACAGCGCCAGCGCGCCGTCGAGGTCGCCGCGGTCGGCGAGCATGCCCGCGTAGACGATGCGCCCCTCGGTGACGAGCTCCGCCGACGGCGACGCCTCGCCGAGCTCGCGCCAGAGACGGTCGACCTCGGCCGGCTTGTTCAGGGCGCGGGCGCAGTCCATGAGCACGGGGTGCTGCGTGACCTCGCCGGTGAGCGACGCGAAGACCTCGAGCTCCTTCGCCGCGTCGGCGTAGCGGCCCATGCGGTAGAGCGAGAGGCCGAGGAGCTCGCGCACCGAGGGCGACTCCGGCATCGCGTCGCGCAGAGGACGCAGGATGCGCGCCGCGTCGCGCTCGCGGTCGTGTGCGAAGGCGTCGGCGGCCTCCACGAGACGTTGGTACGAGCGCTCGCCGGTGCGGCCACCGAAGCGGAGGATCTCGTCGCGGACGTCGCCGGGGACGCGCCGCCCGCGGCGGGCACGACGCCCGGCGGTCGTGTCGGGCGGCGGCGCGGCGCGAGGGCTGCGGCGGGTGCGGGCGTTGCCGGCCGGGGGCGTGTCTCCGCGTTTGACGCGAAGGCCTGCTCCGGGCCGATCCGTGCCGCGCGGGCCGGCGTCGCGGTCGGAGTCGCCTCTGCCCTGTGGCCGAGCCGCCGCGGCCTGAGCCCGGCTCGCGTACGGGCCGAAGCCCGACGCCGGCGCGCGCTTCGCACCGCCGGTGCGTGAGCGCGACGTGCCGCGGCCCTCGCCTCGGGCCTGGTCGCGGTCCCGGTTCGTACGTGCCTGTGTGCCGCGGCGGTCGCCGCGTGCGTCGGGCGCGCGCCCGGTGCCGCGACGGTCGCTGCCAGAAGGTGCGCCCCCAAGACGCCCACCGGAGCCCCGCGCCGACCCGGTTGCGCGCGTGGAGCCGGAAGGCGAGCGTCCACCCGAGGTCCGAGCCGACCCGGTCCCCTGCGCGGAGCCCGATGCCGAGCGTCCACCCGAGGTCCGAGCCGACCCGGTCCCCCGCGCGGAGCCCGATGCCGGACGTCCACCAGGCTTGCCGGCCGAGCCGGTCCCCCGCGCGGAACCCGATGCCGGACGTCCACCAGCCTTGCGGGCCGAGCCGGTCCCCCGTGAAGACCCGGACGCACGTTCCGTGCCGGACGTCGTGGCGCGGTTGCGATCCCGGCTCGGACCAGCGTCGCGTCGGGCACCCGCGTTGTCGCTGCTCGACCGCCGCGCCGAACCGCGGCGTGGCGCACCGCCGCCGGTGCGCTCACTGCGCCGATCCGTCCCGCTGCTTCCCGAGCCGGCTCGCCGACCGCCCGTTCCGACGCGATCGGAGCCCGCGCGCCGCCCGCCGGCGCCGCCGCGGCCGTCTCCCCGCTTCGTCCGGTCGTCACGTGACGCGCCGGCGCGGGGCGTTCCGGTCCGCCGACTCGACGACCCGGCACCAGCGGCCTTGCGTGGCGCCCCGGAGCGCCCGCCCGCGTCGGTGCGGCGTCGACCGGCGCGGTCGTCGCCGCCTCGTGGAGCTCGGGGGTTCGCCACCGTGGTCCTCTCACGTCGCGAGCGACGCAGCGTAGCCACGCCGGCCCGCGGATCCCTTCGGCCGAAATGGCGCCGAACGCGACGATGGCGCCCGCCGAAGCGGGCGCCATCAGAGAAATCCCGGCGGCGACCTACTCTCCCAGGGGGTCACCCCCCAAGTACCATCGGCGCTGGCGGTCTTCACTTCCGTGTTCGGAATGGGAACGGGTGTTTCCCCGCCGCTATCACCACCGGAAACCTATGAAATTTTGGGTGCCTCTCGAGCACTCCATAGCGAGCACGAACAACAAATATCCCAAGCCCTCGGCCGATTAGTACCGGTCGGCTGAACAC
>DATBEZ010000119.1:0-31084 GCA_036558745.1 Acidimicrobiia bacterium | reverse complement strand
CGACCGTCTGCTCGAGGCCATCTCGATGCCGATCAGTCTGTCGGGTCGCAGCCTCGTCGTGTCCCCGAGCATCGGTGTCGCGCTCACACGCTCGACGAACGACGACCCGGGTGAGCTGCTCCGGCGCGCCGACACCGCGATGTACCGCGCGAAGGGCCGCGGCCGAGCGTGCTTCGAGCTCTACGACGAGAGCCTCCGCCGCCAGGCGAACGCGCGGGTGCAGATGGAGTCGGACATGCGCGACGCGCTCGCGAACGACGGCTTCCGCCTGTACTACCAGCCGATCATCAGCCTCGACCGCGGGCGCATCGTCGGCGTCGAGGCCCTGCTGCGCATGCAGCACCCGACGCGCGGGTTGATCGCACCCGACGAGTTCATCGACATCGCGGAGGAGAGCGGACTCATCGGGCCGATCGGGCGCTGGGTGCTCGAAGAGGCGTGCCGACAACACGCGACCTGGCAGCAACTCCTGCCCGAGCCGCTCCACCTCGCGGTGAACATCTCGGGGCGTCAGGTCGCGCAACCGTCGTTGGCCGACACCGTGCGCACCGTGCTCGAGCAGTCGGGGATGCGACCCGACCTGCTGTGCCTCGAGATGACCGAGACCGTGTTCATGGAGGCGGTGCACTCGGTCCTGGAGACCCTCGAGGCGCTCAAGGCGAGCGGCATCCAGCTCGGCATCGACGACTTCGGGACCGGCTATTCGTCGCTCACGTACCTGCGGAACTTCCCGGTCGACGTGGTCAAGGTCGACCGGTCGTTCGTGCGCGAGCTCGACGACCGACCGCAGGATCAGGCCATCGTGTCGGCGGTCGTCGAGCTGGGCCGGACGCTGGATCTCACCACGATCGCGGAAGGCGTCGAAACCGACCGCCAGCTCGAGCTCTTGCGCGTGCTCGGCTGCGATCTCGCCCAGGGGTTCCACTTCGCCCGGCCACGACCGCCCGACGAGGTGACCGAGCTCCTCCTCACCGACCCCGCCTGGTAGCGACGCTCGCCGGGAACGGGTCGGCGGCCTACCCTCGGGCGTCGATGCGGGAAGCGACGTCGCGCGATGAGTTCGCCCGTCTGGTCGGGGCCTCGGTCGGCCAGATCGACGATCTCTGCGCCTGCGGGCTGCTCGATCCCGACGGCGACGACCGCTTCGACGACGTCGACCTCGTCCGCTACGACACCGTCCGTCATTTCCTCGACGACGGCGGCACGGTCGACCAGCTCGCCGAGCAGATCCAGCACGGCACGTTCGCGGCCATGTTCGGGGGCCGCCTGTTCGGGCGGCGTGAGGCGGTGACGATCGACGAGGCAGCCGAGAGCACGGGGATCACACCGGAGCAATTGCGCGCGTTGTTCATCGCGTCGGGCCTGCCCAGGGAGGCGCTCCACGTCGGTGACGAGCGGATGGGGGAGGCCGTACGCGCCGCGCTGGCGGCGGGCCTTCCGTGGGAAGCGGTGCTGGATCTCGCGCGTGTGATGGGTGACTCGTTGCGAAGGGTGGCGGAGAGCGCGATCCGGCTGGTCCATGTGCACGTCCACGAGCGCATGATCGCCGCAGGCGTGCCGAACCAAGACGTGAGCCGCCTCGTGCTGGCGATCCAGGAGAACGCGGGCCCGCTGCTCGAGCCCGCGATCCTCTGGGTGTTCGGCGAGCACTTGCTCCAGGCCGCGATCGAGGACGCGTTCCTTCATGCCTTCTCGACCACGCCGAGCGGTGCCGCGCTCGGATCCGTCATGGCGACGATCGTCTTCGCGGACGTCGCCGGGTTCACGGAGCTCGTGGAGCGCGCCGGTGACGCGGCTGCGGCCTCCACCCTCGACCGCGTCGACGGCATCGTGAGGTCGCTGAGCCTCGACCATGACGGCAAGCTCGTGAAGCAGATCGGCGACGGGTTCATGCTCGCGTTCCGCGACCCGCCCGACGGTGTGCGCTTCGCGGTCGCCCTTCAACACGCGACCGGGCCCCCGCACGACCTGCCGGGGATGCGTATCGGGCTCAACCACGGAACCGTGCTGTACCGCGGCGGCGACTACGTGGGGAGCGCGGTGAACGTCGCGTCGCGGGTGACCGGTGCAGCGATGGCGGGCCAGGTGCTCATGACCGAGTCGGTGGCGAGCTCGGACCACGGCGTCGACCTCGAGCAGGTCGGCGTGCGGCTCCTGCGCGGTGTCGACGCGCCGTTGCCCCTGTGGCGTGTCGTCGCGCAAGAACCCGCGCGCGACCCGGTGTGCGGCTCGGTGGTCGTGGGCACGCCTGCGGCCCGGTTGACCCGTGACGGTGCCGACGTCGTGTTCTGCTCGGACGAATGTCTCCGTGCGTTCGTGGCCACCCCTGCGAGCTGAGCCAACATCTCCTCATGCAGGCGTTGGCGGGACTGAAGGTCGTGGACCTCTCGACCGTGCTGGCCGGTCCGGGGATCGGGCGTCACCTGGCCGACTTCGGGGCCGAGGTGGTCAAGGTCGAGGGGCCGGGCGGCGACACCACCCGCAACATGGGCTGGCGGGACCCCCGTGACGGCCAGACCCTCATGTGGAAGCTCGTCGGGCGGGGCAAGCGGGTGGTCTCCCTGGATCTCAAGTCCGGGACGGGCCGGGAGGCCCTCGGACGCCTGGCGGACTGGGCCGACGTCCTGATCGAGAACATGCGCCCGGGGACCCTCGAGCGCCTCGGCTTCGGCCCCGACGTCCTGACGGCCCGGAACCCGCGCCTCGTCGTGGTCCGGGTGAGCGGCTTCGGTCAGGAGGGCCCGTACGCGCGCCGCCCCGGCTTCGCGACGATCGCCGAGGCGATGAGTGGACTGTCCGACCTGAGCGGCGAGCCCGACGGCGCCCCGCTGCTTCCGCCCATCGCGCTCACCGATGAGGTCACCGCGCTCGCGGGCGCGTTCGCGACGATGGTCGCGTTGCGTCACCGCGACGCGACCGGTGAGGGTCAGGTCGTCGACGTGAGCCTGCTCGAGACCGTGTTGCAGTTGATGGGTCCGTTGCCTGCCGCGTACGCCGCGCACGGATATCTGCAACCGCGACTCGGTTCGGGCATCCCGTACAGCACACCGCGCGGCACGTACCGGTGCGCGGACGGTGTGTGGGTTGCGATCTCCGCGTCGAGCGACACCGTTGCCGCGCGCGTCCTCGCGTTGCTCGGACTCGCCGACGACGCGCGCTTCGCGACCTTCGAGAGCCGGATGCAACACCGCGACGACCTCGAGCGCGCGACCGCGGCGTGGATCGCGCAACGCGCGTCCGACGTCGTGCTCGCGGAGTTCGACCGCGTCGAGGCCGCGATCGCGCGCGTCAACACCATGGCGGACGTCGTCGCCGACCCCCACATCCGCGAGCGGGGAGTCCTCGTCGACGTGGACGGCGTCCTCATGCAGAGTCCGGTCGCGCGGCTGTCGCGCACGCCCGCGCACATCCGCCACGCGGGCCGTCCCGCGGGCAGCGACACCGACGCCGTGCTTCGCGAGCTCGGGCTCGCGGACGCGGACGGCGCGCCCGAACCGTGCGCGAGGGACGCGGCGCGCGACGGGCAAACGGTCTCCGGACGCGAACCGCCCCGAGGAGGGTCGGAGTAGAGAACGCCGGTTTCCCGGCGGGCCCCAACGTCCTCCTCGGGACGGAGTGGCGTCATTGTGGCCGATGGTCCCGGGGTTTTCCAGAACACCCTGTGGAACGCCTGTGGATATCGCGTCCGGCCTGTGGAGAGCGTCGGGGCGTGACCCGTGGCACGGCGGCCGGTCGTGCGCTACGAATGGGGCAAACCGTACGGGCCGACCCGCTCGAGCAAGGAGGCGCCCGGTGAGCGTCACGAACGACGAGCTGTCCCGGGTGGTGGCCGGTCGTACCGCCGCCTCGCTGTTCGCCGCGACCGCCTCGGCGCGCGCCGACGCGGTGGCCCTGCGCTGGCGCGAGGGCGACGGGTTCGCCGCATGGACCTGGGCCGAGTACGGGAACCGGGCCGCCCGGATCGCCGGCGCGCTGGAAGGGCTGGGGGTGGGGGCCGGGTCGCGGGTCGTTCTCATGATGCGCAACCGGCCCGAGTTCCATGTCGCCGACGTCGGCGTGCTGCTCCGGCGCGCGACGCCGATCTCGATCTACAACTCGTCCTCACCGGACCAGATCGCGTACCTCGTCCGTCACTCGGGCGCGACCGTCGCGGTGATCGAGGCCACGTTTCTCGACCGGTTCGTCGCGTCGGGCGTGCACCCCGGACAGATCGCGCACGTGATCGTGGTGGACGACGCGGATGTGTCGGGCGAGGCGATGCACACGTGGGACGACGCGCTCGGGTCGCAGCCGGTCGAGCTCGCGCGCGCCGCGGCTGCCGTGGATCCCGACGACGTTGCGACGGTCATCTACACGTCGGGGACGACCGGCCCGCCGAAGGGCGTCGTGATCGATCACGCGAACGTCGCGTGGACCATCGAGAGCCTGCGCCGCACGTTGCACGCGGTCGAGGTCGAGGGCAGTCGGCTGGTGTCGTATCTGCCGATGGCCCATGTCGCCGAGCGCATGGTGTCGCACTACCAGGCGATGGCGTTCGGATACGAGGTCACGACGTGTCCTGAGGCGGGCCAGATCGGCGCGTACCTCGCCGACGTTCGTCCCAACATCCTGTTCGCGGTGCCGCGCGTGTGGGAGAAGATCCACGCGGGGCTGCAGGGCGTCATCGCTGCGTCCGACGACGACAAGCGCGGCCGGTATCTCGACGCGCTGGAGGTTGGCGCGCTGGTCGCGGAGATGCGTGCGCGTGGCGACGAACCGTCCGGGGAGCTGGCGGCGCGCTTCGAAGCGGTGGAGGCCGACACGCTCGCGCCCGTACGCGCCCTGCTCGGGCTCGACGAGCTCATCGCGGCGATCTCCGGCGCGGCACCCATCACGCGCGAGGTGCTCGGCTTCTTCCGCGCGCTGGGCGTTCCCCTCTCGGAGATCTACGGGCTGTCCGAGTCGTCGGGCCCGCTCACCTGGGAGCCGTTCCGGGTGCGGGTCGGGACGGTGGGTCCCGCGATCCCCGGGCTGGACGTGCGCCTCGGCGACGACGGGGAGGTGCTGTGCCGGGGCGGCAACGTGTTCCGTGGCTACCTCGACGACCCCGAGAAGACGGCGGAGACGATCGACTCCGAGGGTTGGCTGCACACCGGCGACATCGGCGTGCTCGACGACGCGGGCTACCTGCGCATCGTCGACCGAAAGAAGGAGCTCATCATCACCGCGGGCGGCAAGAACGTGTCACCCGCGAACCTGGAGGGTGCGCTCAAGGCGTTGCCGCTCGTCGGTCAGGCGTGCGTGGTGGGCGACCGGCGCCCGTTCATCGGCGCGCTGCTCGTCCTCGACCCGGAGGTCGCGCCGGCGTGGGCGAAGGCGCACGGCATCGACGACCTGTCGCTGCCCGCGCTCGCCGCGCATCCCGACGTGGTCGCGGAGGTCGGGCGCGGCGTCGAGGAGGCGATGGCCGGGTTCAACCAGGCCGAGCGGGTGAAGAAGTTCGTGCTGCTCGGCGACGAGTGGCTGCCCGACTCGGAGGAGCTCACCCCGACGATGAAGCTCAAGCGCCGCGGCGTCCACGCCAAGTACGAGAAGGAGATCGAGAGCTTGTACGAGTGAGGTGCCCGGGCTGCGCGTGTGCGTTCGGCACGACGATGCTTGTCTTGCGCCGCCCCGGAGTCGGAGCGGGGCGAGCTGCATTGGTGGCAAGCGGCGCCCTACCAACAGGCGGCAGGCTGCGTTGAGGGGGGCCAGCTAGTCCGCTTGGGCGACTTCGACGTGGTCGCGGCCGCGGGAGCGGGCGGTCGCGAGCGCCTGGCCGGCCATCGCGACGAGCTCGGGCGCGCCGAGGGCGTGCGACGGGTAGCACGCGATGCCGGCGGAGATCGTGAGCGACTCGCCGACCGGGCTGCCGTGCAGGCTGCCGCGCACACGTTCCGCGGCCCACACCGCGCCGGCCTCCGCCGTGTCCTCGAGCACGACGCCCGCGAGGACCTCGCCGATGCGGCACGCGATGTCGCACTCACGCAGGGTCTGGCGGACGACGTCGCCGAGCACCGCGAGGGCCTGGTCGCGCGTGTCGGAGCTCGCGCCGTCGAAGCTGTCGAGCTCGAACAACACCACCGACACCGGCTGCAGCTGACGACGGGCCGCGGCGACGCGTTGCTGCACGCTCACCGCGAAGAAGCGCTCGTTGAGCAGACCGGACGTCGAGTCGAACACCGCCTCGGCCACGCTCTTGGCCGGATCGGCGTCGATCGCCTGCCGGCGCGTCGCCTCCTCGGCGAAGATCGCGGCCAGCGCGTCGAGCTCGCGGCGCAGCCGCTGGAGGTCGTTGCCGACGGTGACGAGCTGATCGTCGGAGCTGCGCAGGCGCGCCGCGATGGCGGCGGCGGCGACGCCGCCGGCCACGGCCGCGATCCCGGCCACGAGCCCGAGCAGCGGCTCGTTGACGACGACCGCGCCGACACCTGCGGCGAGCGCGGCGACGGCCGCGCACACCGCGACCACCAGTCGGCGATCCATCACGTCCTTTCCATCGGCCGGGTGGTCGACGGAATTGACGAAATCGGGCCTTTTTCCTGTCCGCTACCACCGGATCCGCCGACGGCGTGCCGGCGGTGGTCGATGGCGAGGTCGGCCAGGTCGCTCACGATGTCGACGATCCGGAAGTCCTTCGGGGTGTAGACCCGGGCCACGCCGGCCTCCGCCAGGCGGGGCTCGTCGGCGGAGGGGATGATCCCGCCGACCACGACCGGCGCGTCGACCCCCTCGTCGCGCAGGAGCCGGATGGTCTCGGGAACGAGCTCCAGATGAGAGCCCGAGAGCACCGAGAGGCCGACCACGTCGACGTCCTCGTCGCGGGCCGCGGCCGCGATCTGGGCCGGGGTCAGGCGGATGCCCTGGTACACGACCTCCATCCCGGCATCGCGTGCCGCGACCGCGATCTGCTCGGCGCCGTTGGAGTGACCGTCGAGACCGGGCTTGCCGACGAGGAGGCGCACCGGACCGCCGAGCTCGCTCGCGGCCGCCTGCACGCGCTCGCGCACCGGCATCATGCTCCCGACGGGCGCCGCCGCGACCGCGCCCACACCGGTCGGCGCGCGGTACTCGCCGAACACGTCCCGCAGTGCGCCGGCCCACTCGCCGACCGTCCCACCCGCGCGCGCGAGCTCCAGCGTCGCCGGGAAGAGATTGCCGTCGGTCGCCGCGATCTCACGCACGCGCTCGAGCGCACGCGCGGCACGCTCGCCGTCGCGCCGCGCGCGCCAGCGCGTGATCGACTCGATCTGCTCCTCCTCGGCCCGCGCGTCGGGCGTGAGGATCGCGGCCTCACCACCGAGCCCGGCGACGAGCGGCGACGGCTCGCTCTCGACGTACTCGTTCACACCGACCACGCGGATGTCGCCGCTCTCGATGTGGCGGACGCGCTCGGCGTTCGACTGAACGAGCCTGCCCTTGACCTCGTCGATCATCGCGAACGCGCCGCCGCCGTCGAGCACCCAGTCGAGCTCGGCCTGCGCCGCGTCCTCGAGCTCGGCGACCTTCGCCTCGACCACCTTCGACCCGTCGAACAGGTCGCCGTACTCGAGCAGATCCGTCTCGTCGGCCAGCACCTGCTGGATCCGCAACGACCACTGCTGGTCCCACGGACGCGGGAGACCCAACGCCTCGTTCCAACACGGAAGCTGGATCGCGCGAGCGCGCGCGTCGCGCGACAGCGTCACGCCGAGCATCTCGAGCACGATGCGCTGCACGTTGTTCTCGGGCTGGCTCTCGGTGAGCCCGAGCGAGTTCACCTGCACGCCGTAGCGGAAGCGGCGCAGCTTCTCGTCGGTGACGCCGTAGCGCTCACGCGTGATGCGATCCCACATCCGCGTGTACGCGCGCATCTTGCACATCTCCTCGACGAAGCGGATGCCCGAATCGATGAAGAACGAGATGCGCCCGACGACCGCGGGGAACTCGTCGGCCGGGACCTGGCCCGACTCCTTGATCGCGTCGAGCACCGCGACCGCGGTCGCGAGCCCGTAGGCCAGCTCCTGCACCGGCGTCGCGCCCGCCTCCTGCAGGTGATACGGGCACACGTTGATCGGGTTCCACTTCGGGATGTGCTTCACCGCGTGGGCGATCAGGTCCACCGTGAGACGCTTCGAGGGCTCGGGCCCGAAGATGTACGTGCCCCGCGACAGGTACTCCTTCACGATGTCGTTCTGCGTCGTGCCTTGCAGCACCGTCGGATCGACGCCCTGCTCCTCGGCCATGGCGACGTACATCGCGAGCAGCCACATCGCCGTCGCGTTGATCGTCATCGACGTGTTCATGTCGCCGAGCGGGATCCCGTCGAAGAGCACGTGCATCTCGCCGAGGTGCGGGACGGGCACGCCGACCTTGCCGACCTCGCCCGCAGCGAGCGGGTCGTCGGGGTCGTAGCCGGTCTGCGTCGGCAGGTCGAACGCCACCGAGAGCCCGGTCTGGCCCTTCGCGAGATTGGAGCGGTAGAGCTCGTTCGAGGCGCGCGCCGAGGAGTGCCCCGAATACGTGCGCATCAGCCACGGTCGGTCCCGTCCGGTCATGGCTTCATTCTCCCCGTTCGTCGGCCGGAACGGCGAGCCCACTCGCGCACGCGGGAGTGCCGAACCGGCTACTTCCTGTAGTCGTAGAAGCCCTGGCGGGTCTTCCGGCCGAGCTGCTCCGCGGCGACCATGCGCTTCAGCAGCGGCGCCGGCGCGTAGTTGGGGTCGCGGAACTCGGCGTAGAGCGCCTCGAGGATGGCGAGGCTCGTGTCGAGCCCGACCAGGTCGAGCAGCTCGAGCGGACCCATCGGGAAGTTGCAGCCGCCCTTCATCGCGGCGTCGATGTCGTCGCGCGTCGCGACGCCCGCGTCGTAGAGCTTCACCGCGTTGTTGAGGTAGGGGAACAGCAACGCGTTCACGATGAACCCGGCCTGGTCCTTCACGAGCACCGGCGTCTTGCCGCATGCCTCGGCGAAGGAGCGTGCCGCCTCGATGGTCTCGTCGCTGCTCGTGAGCGCGCGCACGACCTCGACCAGGGGCATCGCCGGCGCCGGGTTGAAGAAGTGGACGCCGCAGACGTTCGCCGGCCGCCCCGTCTCCATCGCGAGCTCGATGACCGGAAGCGTCGACGTGTTGGTGGCGAGGATCGCGCCCTCGCCGCAGATGCGGTCGAGCTCCTTGAACAGGTGCTTCTTGGTGGCGAGATCCTCGATGACCGACTCGATGACGAGATCGCAGTCGGAGAGCTCGCCGAGGTCGGCCACGCCGCGCACCCGGGCCAGCGCCGCGTCGCGCTCGGCCTCGCCGAGGCGGCCCTTCTCGACCTGACGGGCGAGCGACTTCTCCAGACCGGCGACCATCCCGTCGGCGGTCGACTGGGCCCGGCTGCGCAGGATGACCTCGTAGCCCGACTTCGCCGCGACCTCCGCGATGCCTGCGCCCATGATCCCGGAACCGACGATCCCGACCCGTTTGATGGCCATCGATGCCCCTCCCCGCGACCCCGCGACGGAAAGCGGACAGGTTACCGGCGGGTACAGAACCTGCCCAGTTGGGACACGATCCGGCGCTCTGGCGCCGGATCGTGTCCCAACGCAGCGTCGGGGGTGGGGCTCACTAGGCTTCGGCGCGATGCCGGGGAAGAAGACCGTGGGCACGCTGGCGCTCGTCGGCGGGGGCGAGTGGAGCGACGCGTGCAACGGCTTCGACGCCGCCCTGCTCGAGGCGAGTGGGGGCGCCGAGGTGGTCGTGCTGCCCACCGCGGCCGCGTTCGAGCACGCGGACCGCACGGCCGAGCGGGCCGCGAAGCACTTCGCCGGTCTCGGCGCCACGGCCCGGGCCCTGCCTGTCCTGCACCGGCCGGAAGCCGAGGACCCGGCCAACGTGGACGCCGTCCGCGGGGCGCGCTTCGTCTATCTCGCCGATGGATCGCCGCTGCACCTGCGCTCGGTGCTCAAGGGCTCCGCGCTCTACGAGGCGCTCGTCGCCGCCTACCACGATGGCGCGGTCGTCGCGGCGTCGGGCGCGGGCGCGACATTGCTGTGCGACCCGATGGTCGACCCGCGCGGTGGCGCGTACACCGTCGGTCTCGGCTTGATGCCCGACCTCGCCGTGTTCCCGTACCACGGCACCGCGGCCGACCATCTGCGCGAGCGTTCCATCGACCTGCTCCCACCGACCGCGCTGCTCGTCGGCATCGACGTGGAGACCGCGCTGATCCACGATCCCTCGGGTCGGTGGCGCGCCGACGGCGCGGGGAACGTCACGGTCTACGGCGAGGGCAACCCCGAGGTCTTCCGCGCCGGGTCCGAGGTCCCCCTCACGCGCTGACCCGAACCGCGGCTACGACTCGTTGATCGTGATCGACTTGATCGTGACGGTCTTTGTCGGCGTGCCGGTCCCACTGGTGTCGTTCTGCGGCGCGAAGCTGCCGATCTTGTTCACGACGTCCATGCCCGACGTCACCTGACCGAAGCGCGCGTAGTCGTTCGTCAGCCCTCCCTGCGAGCTGGTGACGATGAAGTACTGCGATCCCATGGTTCCCGCAGCCTCGTTGGTGCCCTTCGCCGCGGCGAGCGCACCGACCGGGTAGCCGTCCTTGGGAACCTCGCCCTTGACCGAGTAGCCGGGTCCGCCGCTGCCGTCGCCCTTCGGGTCGCCGTCCTGGATCACGAAGTTCGCCACGATCCGGTGGAACCACTCGTCGTCGTAGAAGTGCTGACGGGCGAGGAAGACGAAGTTGTTCGTCGCGACCGGCGCGTTCTTGGCGTCCAACGCGATCGTGATCTTCCCGCAGCTCGTGTCCATCACCGCGGTGTAGGTCTTCTTCTGGTCGATGGTCATCGGCGGCGCCGCCTTGAAGCTGGTCGACTTGGGCGCCGGCTTGTTGACGTTCTGGCAGGTGACGCCCTTCGTGCTCGTCGCGGCCTTCTTCTTGGACTTGCCGCCGCCCTGGAGGGCGTTGATGAGGAAGGCGATACCGACGACGACCACCGCGGCGATGATCACGTTGCGCGCGGTCTTCGTCCGCTGCCGGCGCTTGACCAGCGCCTGCTCGCGGGCCCGGGCCAACTCCCGGTTCTGACGTTGTCGTTCGCGTTTGGTGGCCTTGGACACGGGCGGGGAGTCTACCGACGCGCCATGGCCACTCCGGTCGCACCCTGACCTCGGAAAACCCGGGACGGGACGCCTCGCGGGCGCCGGTAGGATGGGCCGTCGTGAGTCCCCCCGGCGCGTCGGAGCGCGCATGCTGATCGTCCAGAAATTCGGTGGCACCTCCGTCGCGGATCCCGACCGCATCCGGGCCGTGGCCGAGCACATCGTCCGCACCCGGCGCAACGGCGACGACGTCGTCGTGGTGGTCTCGGCCATGGGCAAGACGACCGACGAGCTGCTCCGCCTCGCCGGTGAGGTGTCGGAGACGCCCGCCCTGCGCGAGCTCGACATGCTGCTGACCGCGGGGGAGCGGATCTCGATGTCGCTGCTCTGCATGTCGATCATCGACCAGGGCCAGCACGCGCTGTCGTTCACCGGCTCCCAGGCGGGCATCGTCACCGACACGACGCACGGCAAGGCCAAGATCGTCGAGGTCAAGGGCGACCGGATCCGCGAGGCGGTCGCCAACGGCAGCGTCGCGGTCGTCGCGGGCTTCCAGGGTGTGTCGACGTCGCGCGACATCACGACGCTCGGCCGCGGCGGCTCCGACACCACGGCGGTCGCGCTCGCGGCGGCGCTGCGCGCCGACGCGTGCGAGATCTACACCGACGTCGCCGGCGTCTACACCGCCGACCCGCGCGTCGTCCCCGAGGCCCGGCGGCTGGGCCGGGTCTCCTACGAGGAGATGCTGGAGGCCGCCGCGAGCGGCGGCAAGGTCCTCGCGTTGCGCTCGGTGGAGTTCGCCCGTCGCTACGGCGTCGCGGTGCACGTCCGCTCGAGCTTCACGTGGGAGCCGGGAACCTGGGTTCGGGAGGAAGACCCGATGATGGAGCAGGCGATCATCTCGACGGTCACGCACGACACGTCGGAGGCCAAGGTCACCATCGAGCAGGTACCGGACCGTCCGGGCATCGCCGCGAAGCTGTTCCGCTCGCTGGCCGACGAGGCCGTGAACGTCGACATGATCGTGCAGAACGTCTCCGCGCACGGCCACACCGACATCTCGTTCACGGTCCCGAAAGACGACCTGCAGCGCACGCTCAAGGTGATGGAGACGATCGTCGCCGAGACCGAGGCCAGCGGTTTCCGCCACGACACCGGCATCGGGCGCGTGTCGCTCATCGGCGCGGGGATGAAGAGCAACCCCGGCGTCGCGGCCCAGATGTTCGAGGTGCTCGCCAAGGAGGGCGTGAACATCGAGATGATCTCCACGTCCTCCATCCGCATCTCGTGCGTGGTGTCGGCGGGTGACGTCGAGAAGGCCGTGCGCACCCTCCACCACGCGTTCGAGCTCGAGGAGGCGTCGTGAGCGCGCCCGTGAACAGCGACGTGCGCGTCGGCGTGGTGGGCGCGACGGGGCTCGTGGGTGCCGAGATGCTGCGCATCCTCGACGAGCGCGCGTTCCCCGTGGGCGACCTGCGCGTGTTCGCGTCGCCGCGCTCGGAGGGGCGCAAGCTGCGCTTCCGCGACGGCGAGGTCATATGCGAGGTCCTCCGCGACAGCTGCTTCGACGGACTCGACCTCGTCGTCATCGACGTCGACGACCCGCTCGCGCTGGAGTGGGCACCCGTCGCGGCGGCGGCCGGTGCGAAGGTCGTCGACAACTCCGGGGCATTCCGCATGGATCCCGACGTACCGCTCGTGGTCGCGGAGGTCAACCCCGAGGACATGCGGTCGATGCCCCGCAACATCGCCTCGTGCCCGAACTGCACCACGATGGTTCTCGTGACCGCGCTCGCTCCGCTCCAGCGTGCGGCCGGGATCGACCGGATGGTGGTGTCGACGTACCAGTCGGTGTCGGGCGCGGGTCAGGTCGGGATGCACGAGCTCGACGGACAATGGGCGAAGTACGACGGGCAGTCCGAGCGGCTCCGGCGCGCCGGTGCGCTCGGCGACGTGATCGAGCCCGGCGAGGTGTGGCCCCGGCCCATCGCCGGCAACGTGATCCCCCTCGCCGGTTCGGTGAAGGAGGCGGGCTACACGTCGGAGGAGTGGAAGCTCGTCCGCGAGAGCCGCAAGATCCTCCACGACGACGGGATGCGTATCAGCGCGACGTGCGTACGCGTTCCGGTGTACGTCGGCCACGCGATGACCGCGAACCTGCAGTTCCACCGGCCCGTGTCGCGTGCCGAGGTCGTCCAGTTGTTGCGCGACGCGCCGGGTGTGATCCTCGTCGACGATGGCGGCGGGTTCCCGACGCCGCTCGAGTCCGCCGGGATCGACCCCGTGCTGGTCGGGCGCGTTCGTGAGGACCCGTCGCAGCCGGGCGCCATCGACCTGTGGGTCACGGGCGACAACCTGCGCAAGGGCGCGGCACTGAACGCTGTTCAAATGGCGGAGCTGCTCCTGCGCTGATGTGTGCGCCACCGATCCGCGCCATTGATCCGCGCCCGTCCGCATGCGCCGCGGCCCCGTGGGGTACCTCGTGAGATGTGGATCCGGGGGACGCCGAGACGCAAGATGCCGGGCATGAACCGGTCGAGGCACACCGTGGCGGACGCGATCTTCTCATCACGGTCTCGGGTGACGTCGACCTGCAGACCGCGCCCGCCATCGAGCAGCGAATGGTGGACCTGATCGCGGCCGACGGCGTCGGCGAGATCGTGCTCGACCTCTCGAACGTCGAGTTCTTCGACTCGGCCGGCGTGCGCGCGCTGGTGGTCGCGCGACGCGAGGCGGAGACGCGTCATCGCCCGCTGACGGTGAGCGCGGTGTCGCCCCGGTGCCGGCGCGTCCTCGAGATCTCCGGCCTGGACCAGCTGTTCGGCTTGCATTGACCAGGCGGCCGTTGACGGCGGGAACAACGTCTCCGCCTCCGCGCCGACCACCTGACCGCGCGCCCGCGCGCGAGCGGCTAGAACAGGGCGGTGGACACCGAGTCGCGTGAGACTGCACGTGCACGCACGCTGACATTGGCCGCGATGTGCGTGTCGCAGGCGATGATCCTGCTCGACATCACGATCGTGAACGTCGCGCTGCCGTCGATCCAGCGGGAGCTCGGCGTCTCGCCGTCGAACCTCTTGTGGGTGGTCGGCGCGTACACGCTCGTCCTGGCGGCGTTGATCCTCGTCGGCGGCTCGCTCGGGGACCGGATCGGTCGCAAGCGTGTCTTCATGACCGGGCTCGTCATCTTCACGCTCGCGTCGGCCGCGTGCGCGCTGGCGCCCGACGATCCACAGCTGATCGCATCCCGCGCCGTGCAGGGCGTGGGCGGCGCCGCGATGGCCGCGCTCACGCTTTCCATCCTCGTCGACGCCTTCCCGCCCGAACGGCGCACCGCCGCCATCGGGACGTGGGCCGCGGTCGGTGGTCTCGGCTTCGGCCTGGGCCCCGTGCTCGGTGGGGTGCTGATCCGGCTGTTCTCCTGGTCCGCGATCTTCTGGGTGAACGTTCCGATCGGCGTCGCGTGCCTCGTGCTCACGCTCTTCGGCGTGCGCGAGTCGCGAGACCCGGACGCGCGTCCCCTCGACATACCGGGCGCGGTCCTCGCGGGCGCCGGGCTGTTCGTGTTGACGTTCGGGTTGATCGAGAGCAACCGGCGACCATGGACGTCGACGACCGTCGTCGGGTCGCTCGTCGCGGCGGTCGTGCTCCTCACGCTGTTCGTCGTGCGCGAGCAGCGCGCCGCCACGCCGATGGTGCCGCTGGGCCTGCTGCGCGAGCGCCGGTTCGCGTCCGCCAACGTCGTGTTCGCGCTGCTGTACGTCTCGCTCGCGGGCATGTTCTTCTTCGTCACGCTCTACTACCAGAACGTGCGCGGGTGGTCGGCGCTCAAGACGGGCGCGTCGTGGATCCTGCTCAACGTGTTGTTCCTCGGCGCGTCGATGCGTGTGGGCCGGCTCGCGCCGCGCTTCGGCGGACGGCGTTTGATCGGGTGTGGTTGCCTGTTCGCGGCGGCGGGCATGTTCGTCCTCACTCCGCTGGCGCGCGACACGCCCTTCTGGGTGGCCGCGATCGGGTACACCGTGCTCGGCCTCGGCTACGGGCTCGCGGTGCCGCTCGTGTCGTCGGAGGCCATGGGCGACGTGCCACCCGCGCTCGCCGGCACAGGCTCCGGGATCCTGAACACGTCACGACAGATCGGCGCGTCCGTCGGGCTCGCGGTGCTCGGATCGATCGGTGTCGGTCTCGCCGGGCACGCGTGGTCCAACCGCGTACCGAACCTGCCGCACCCGGTGCAGGCCGAGGCGCGCACGCTGCGACAGAGCGTCGGCGGCGCGCAGGCGAACGTGGTCGCGAAGCGGATCGGTCCCGAGGCCACGCGCCCGGCCGTCGATTCCTTCCTGATCGGCTACCACGCCGCGATGCTCGCCGGTGGCGTCGCGCTCGTGATCGCCGGTGGTTTCGCGTTCGTGGGCCTTCGGCCCGCGCCGGCCCGCGCGCCGACGGTCGCGGTGGAGGCCCAGCCCGGCTGACCGGTCGCGGCGCCCGACGCGTCGTGGGTCGTCTACGCGGTCTCCGACGCAGCCGTGTCCGTCACGGTCGGAGCGTACGCGGCGAGCCCGTCGACGCACTCCTGGATGAAGTGGCCGAGCGTGCGGCGGATGTAGGCGCCCGTCCCGGGGATCTTGGCGTCGAAGGCGCTGTGCCAGTGGATCTCGGTGCCGCCCTCGCGCTCGGTGAGGTCGATGTCGGCGCGGTAGTTGCGGATGGGCAGGCCGCGCACGACCTCGTAGGAGAAGCGGTGGTCGGGATCCGTGGTCACGACCCGCTCGACGCTGTGGTGACGGCCCGTGTGGAACACGCGGATCGCGCCGAGGCTGTCGCTGCCGCTGTCGCCCGCTTCGAGCAGCTCGAACGACCCGATGGGGGACCAGGTCGGCCACGTCGCGCCGTCGCGGAGCAGCGAGTAGATCGTCGAGGGTCGGGCCGGGCTCCACGCCCGGGCCGAGATCGTCTGTCGGGGCATCACGCGCCTCCTCGTGCGAACGTCCGTACCATACGGTACACGTACCAGATGGTACACTCGGCGGCGATGGCGAGAGCAAGGGAAATCTCGGATCCCGCGAAGAGCCCGGTCAGCCGGCACGCGGCACGGCCCGGCGACGCCGTCGACCCGCGTGCGCGACTCCTGGCCAAGGTCATCGAGTACGGCGGGGACCACGGCCTGAGCGACCTGAGCCTGCGCGAGCTCGCCGCCGCGGTCGGCACCAGTCACCGGATGCTCCTCTACCACTTCGGGTCCAAGGAGGGCCTGATGGTCGCGGTGGTCCAGGCCGTCGAGGCCGCGCAGCGCGAGGCGCAGGCCGAGCTCGCAGCCGACCGAGGCGTCGACGACCCCGACGCCATCCGCACCATGTGGCGACGCCTGGCCGACCCCGCGATGTGGCCGCGTGAGCGCCTCTTCTACGAGATGTACGGCCAGGCGTTGCAGGGGCGGCCGGGCACGGCCAGCCTTTTGGACGGCATCGTCGACGACTGGGTCGACGAGGCGTCGCGGTACGCGATCGCCAACGGCACGCCGGAGTCCGTGGCGCGCGTCGAGGCGCGTCTCGGCGTCGCGGTCGTGCGGGGCCTCCTGCTCGACCTGCTGGCGACCGGTGACCGCGAGGCCGTCGACGCGGCGATGGAGCACTACATCACGCGGTACGCCGCCCCATAGCGCACCGCCGTCGGCGGCCGGATCCAGCTGATGATCGCTTGACCCTCACGCGGTGTGAAGGAGTTGGATGGGGCGGTCATGCTGCAGATCGGGGAGTTCGCGCGGCTCGGTCAGGTGTCGCCCAGGATGCTGCGCCACTACGACGAGCTCGGGTTGCTGAAGCCGGCCCAGGTCGACGCGCGCACCGGGTACCGCGGGTACGAGGTCGGTCAGCTCGCACGGCTGCACCGGCTGATCGCGCTGCGCGAGCTCGGGCTCAGCCTGGAGCAGGTGCGCGACGTGCTCGACGAGGAGCCGCCGGTCGACGAGCTGCGAGGGATGCTCCGGCTTCGCCAGGCCGAGCTCGAGGCCGACATGGCCGATCAGCAGACCCGCCTCCGCCGGATCGACGCGCACCTACGCGCACTCGAGAGGAGCAACGCGATGGCCGTGCTCGACGTCGTGATCAAGACGACCCACCCCGTGACCGTGGCCGAGGTGGTCGGCACCGCGCCCGGGTTCGGCCACGCCAACATCGGGCCCGTCTTCGAAGAGCTCGTCCCACGCGTGCTCGGCCATCTCGGTCGCGTCGGCGTCGCGCCCGGGATCATGATCGCCTGGTACGAGGATCCGGCCGACGACGGCACGATCGTCGTGCACGCGGGCTTCGACGTTGACGGCCGCGGCGACGACGCGGGCGGTGACGGCGTGCGCGTCGTCGACCTCCCCGTGGTCCGGGTCGCGTCGGTCGTGCACCGCGGCCCGATGGACGACATCGCGACGACCTACGAGGCGCTCGTGCGATGGATCGACGACAGCGGATACGCGCTCGCCGGTCGCAGCCGCGAGCTGTACCTCGAGTGGGACGGCGAGCACCCCGAGAGCAACGTCACCGAGCTGCAGATCCCGATCGCGGGCTGACCCGCCGCGACTAGGTCGTGATGGTCAGGCCGTTCGTGCGTGTGGCCGGTCCGCCGTCGGGATTCGTGATCGTGACGTTCCTTCCGCCGGTCGCGGCCGTCGTCGCGACCGTGATGGTGGCGGTGTAGGTCGTCGCGTTGGAAGTCCCCGACGTGCCGATCGTGATGCCCGTCCCCGAGAACGTCAGCACCGCGCCGGTCTGGAAGCCGGTGCCGGCGATCGTCAGGAGTGTGGCTGGCCGTCACGCCGCACCGAGCTCGGACTGACGCTCGTGATCGTGGGCGCGGCGTCGACGGTGAACCCGTTGGGCAGCGTCGCGACGCGTGCGTCCGGCGCGGTGACGGTGACCGTGCGGGCACCTGTCGTCGCGGTGGTCGACACGCTGATCACCGCGGTGAGCTTGGTGGCGCTGTCGACCGTGACCGTGCCGACCGTGATGCCGAAGCCGAACGACACGGTGTCACCCGTTAGGTAGTGGACGGCGGGGGCGTACGCGTCATGCAGGCGATTCGTCGCGTCGAGTTCACCTGCTTGTGGGATTGGCCCGGCGATGTCGGCGACGTGTCGAGCGGATGTCGCGCGTCTGTACCGATCGCAGACGCGTCGCGCACGGGTGACGCGTCGTGCTCCGGTCAGTCGGAGCGGCTCGTGCCGCGGTGCGCGGCCTCCGCGATCAACTTGATCGTCTCGAGACGACGGTCCCAGTCGCGGGCCACCTGCGCCATGGCGCGGGTCGCCTGGTCGAGACGGTCCGGCTCGACGCGGAAGCGCACCTCGCGTCCCTCGCGGGAGCGCGTGACGAGCCCCGCCTGCTCGAGCACCACGAGATGCTTGATCACCGCCTGACGCGTGAACGGCACGTCGTTCGCGAGCGAGCTCGCGGTCGCCGCGCCGCCCCGCACGAGCAGGTCGAGGACCCGGCGACGAGATGGATCTGCGATCGCCGACCAGAGCTCGTCGCCGGGATCGTCGCTCATCCCGCGTGCGCGGGGAACAGCTCGGCGAGCCGGCCGAGCTTCTCTGCCCAGCCGTTGCGGTGGTCGTCGGCGTACCGGGACTTCTCGTCGTCGGGCCACGCCGCGGCGTCGAGACCCGTCTCCACGACGCGCAGCCGCGTGCGCTCCGCGCCCTCGGGGGACAGGGTGAACTCGACGAGGACCGAGTCGCCCGGTTCGGGGAGCTCGCCGCGGACCCGTCCCCACCGGAACGCGAAGCGGTGTGGCGCGTCGACCGTCTGCACGACGATCGGCGCGGTCACGGCCTCTCCCGCCCTGTCCGTGAACGCGAACGTGCCGTGACCGCCGGGCTGCAGGTCGAGCTCGACGCGCTCGACGAACCACCGCTCGATCTGCGCCGGCTCCGTGATCGTGCGCCACACCACATCGGCGGGCGCATCGATCACGATCTCGCGTTGGATGCTCAGGTCGGACATCGTCATGATCCCCAGCTGCTCACCTTGTGGTTGTGCGGCCACGGCGTGGCCGTCCCGTCTTCGAGGCCGCGCTTCGCGCTCAACAGGTAGTAGGCCCACGCGGTCGTGCAGTGGTGCATGAACTCGACGGGCTCACGCCAGTTGTCGTGCGTGAACACGACCACGGTCTCGTCGTCGTGGGCGCGCAGGTCGAACGTGATCCTCGCGCCGACCCACTCGGGCGGGCCCTCGACGCAGCGCCAGACGACCCGGCTCGGCGGCGTCAGCTCCGCGAGCTCTACGACCGCCGCGGGTTCCGGCCGCCCGAAGCGGAACGCGAGCTCGCCGCCCAGCCGCGACTCCCCGCGGACGTCGGTGGTCCACCACTGCTTCACACCCTCGGGCGTGGCGAAGGCGTCGTACACGTCCTCGATCGGTGCGTAGATCCCGACCCGGTGCCGGATTGCTTCCATCGTTGCGACCTCCTGCTTGATGTGCAACCAACGATTGCACATCTAGATGGGATGTGCAACCGAAAGTTGCAGAGCGGGCCGAGGTCTCATCCGCTCATTCGAGCTCCATCCACCCGAGGAGGTCGTCGTCGCTGACCTTCCCCACGAGCTCGGGATGGTCCTGTCGCATGTGCTCGCGAATCGTGCCGACCACCGCGTCGTCGGTGTCGCCGCGGGCGACGAACCCGCACTCGCAACGGATGAGCTTCGCCATCGGACATCTCCTCGTCGCTCGTTCTCCGGCGATCGTGTTGGCAGGATGTTGGCGTGAGCTTGGCGTCACCGCGGCTTCGGATCCAGGTGTGTGGTCCGGTGGTGGTCGAGCGCGACGACGAACGGATCGAACACGCGCTGCCCGGACGTCAGGGCCGGCTGCTGTTCGTCTATCTCGTGGCGAACCGGCACCGCGCCGTGCCGCGCGCGGAGCTGATGGACGCGCTCTGGCCCGAGGGAGGGCCGAGCGCGACCGACAGCGGCCTCAGCGCCCTGCTCTCGAAGCTGCGCAAGGCGGTCGGCGCGGACGCGCTCGGCGGACGTTCGACGGTGCGGCTCTCGCTCGGTGACGCATGGGTCGACCTCGAGGCCGCAGAGGAGGCGATCCATCGCGCCGAGTCGGCGATCTCGCTCGGGGAGTGGGCGCGCGCGTGGGCGCCCTCGCTGGTCGCGCTGTTCACGGCACGGCGCGGCTTCCTGCCGGTCGAAGAAGGAGCATGGATCGACGAGCGTCGCCGCGCGCTCGACGAGCTCCGACTGCGCGCGCTCGAGTGCTACGCCGCCGCGGGGTTGGGTCTCGGCGGTACCGAGCTGGCCGGGGCGCGACGCGCCGGACGCGAGCTCGTGACGAGCGCGCCGTACCGGGAGAGCGGCTACCGCTTCCTGATGGAGGCGTTGGCCGCGGAGGGAAACGTGGCCGAGGCGCTTCGCGTCTACGACGAGCTGTGCACGCGGCTGCGCGACGACATGGGCATCACGCCGAGCGCGCCGTCACGCGAGCTGCACGCACGGCTGCTCCGCTGAGCCCGCCGCCCCGGATCTCGGGGTGAGGGCGTGCGCCTTGACATCGCGCTCCCTCGGTGTGATAGTGACACTCTCGAAACGAGAGTTAAACTATCAAGATGGGAGTGTGTGATGAGCTCAATCCAATCGGTCGTCCTGGAAGTTCCCGACCCGGCGGCGGCCACGGACTTCTACGCCGCCGCCTTCGGGGGGTGCCCCGGGCTGGATCTGCGCGCCTCGGACGCGCCGACGAGCGGCTTTCGGGCGTGCACGTTGTCGCTCCTGGTGTCCCAGCCGGCCGACGTCGATGCGCTTGTCGGCGCGGCGCTCGACACCGGCGCCACCCCGCTCAAGCCGGTCAAGAGAAGCCTCTGGGGCTACGGCGGTGTCGTCGCTGCCCCCGATGGGACGATCTGGAAGGTCGCGACGTCGTCCAAGAAGAACACCGGTCCGACGACGCGTCGGATCGACGAGGTGGCGCTCCTCCTGGGTGTCGCGGACGTCGCGGCGAGCAAGCGCTTCTACGTCGACCGCGGCCTGGAGGTCGCGAGGAGCTTCGGCCGCAAGTACGTCGAGTTCGCGGGCCCGTCGACGCAGGTGAAGCTGGCGCTCTACGGCCGGCGTGCGCTGGCCAAGGACGCCGGTGTCGCTCCGGACGGCACCGGATCCCACCGGATCGCCCTTCGCGGCGACGCCGGGACGTTCGCCGACCCGGACGGGTTCCTGTGGGAGCCGGCAGAGGTGCCGACCTGGCGTGGCGCCGACGCGTGCAACTCCTGAAGGGAGGACACATGGCAACCGACACGACGGACGCCTCGAGGCTGATCGACGAACGGCTCCGCGAGCTCGGCGACTGGCGCGGCGCGACGCTTCGCAAGGTGCGACAGATCATCAAGCAGGCGGACCGCGACATCGTCGAGGAGTGGAAGTGGGTGAAGGCGACGAACCCCGGCACACCGGTGTGGTCGCACCACGGCGGTATCTGCACCGGTGAGGCCTACAAGAACGTCGTCAAGCTGACCTTCTTCAAGGGCGCGTCGCTGAACGACCCTTCCGGCCTCTTCAACTCGAGCCTCGACGGGAAGGTCAGGCGCGCGATCGACATCACGGAGAACGACAAGATCGACGAGCGCGCGCTGAAGAATCTCGTCCGCGAAGCCGTCGCGCTCAACGTCGGGCGCACGTGACGGCGCGCTTCGGTCTGCTCGCCCGGGGGTCGGCAGAGGCGGCGTGTTGCCCACGACGGGCACCCACCGTCAGAGCCGACCCCCCGGACGAACACCAGCCCCACACGGAACGCTCCGGAGCGGTCGGTGTCCCGTCAGGAGCAGAGTCCGCTCGGGACGCTCGTCGTGCAGCGGTTGTCACCGAAGCGGTTGTCGGTGCCACTGCCGTCCCAGAAGATGTCGGGGCCGTTGCCACGCACCACGTTGTCGGTCATGTGGTTGTGGCTCGGCACCGCCGGGGTCTGGCCCGGTGCGGTGATCACGACGAGACCACCCGAGAAGGGAACGGGTCCCGACGGGCGGTTCCCGGTGATCCAGTTGTCACGGACGTGCGTGCCGGTCGCGCCGACCGCGGCGACACCGATGCCCGACAGGTTGATGGGGATGTCGCCGTTCGGGTCGCTCGGGCAGTACTTCGTGTTGTCGTGGATCCGGTTGTGCACGACGGTCAGGTTCCCGGCCGGGCCGGGCGCGTTCGCGAGGCTCACGACGCCGACACAGTTGCGGCTGATGTCGTTGTGCTCCACCCGTAGCCCGAACGCGTCGCGCTCGAAGACGCCGAAGAGATTGCCGATCGACACATTGTGCTCGGCCTCCGCGTCGGCGTTCGGTGAGTCACCGAAGTAGAAGCCCGCCTCGGAGTTCGGGCCGCCGATGGCGGTGTTCCCCTCGTCGCGCGTGCCTGTCGAGACGAACGCGGCGGTTCCGTACTCGCCGTTGTCGACGAAGCGGTTCCCGACGATTCGTGTTTCCTTGCCCCCGAACGTGACGATCCCGAGCCCGGGGAAGTTCTTGATGGTGAAGCCGCGCACCTCGACACCGCCGATACCGCTGCCGATGCTGTTGTTGCCGAGATCGGCGTTCGCGGCCGTGATGCAGATGCCGTTGAGGCTCGTCGGATCGGTCGGGTCGAAGCAGAGGCTCCCGGCGTGCGCCGTTGCCGGCGGGAGCAGCGTCGCGTCCTGCGCGATCAGCCGGATCCGATCGGTGTGGATCTCGAGGTTCTCGCGATAGGTGCCGTGTTCCACGACGATCGTGTCGCCGGCGTGCGCGTGATCGATCGCAGCCTGGATCGACTGCCCGTCGCGAACGACGACCGTCGCGTCCGCGTGAGCCACGCCGCTGCCCCACGTCGCGGCCAGCGTCAGGCCGGCGACGAGCACGCCCGCGGTCCTGAGCCAATTTCGCATCGTTCCCCCTGCCCATGAGCGGCACGGGCCACCCGTCATCGGGCGCTTCCGGCCGGTCCGTCATGTCTCCTTCTTCGTCGGACCGTGGTCGCCAGACGGAGGCCGGCGCGCGTGCGCCGACCCTCGCTGCCGGCCACCGCCGCTCGGGCCGCAGTCATGAGAACTCGACCATGCATGGACGGCAATACGGAAAATTGCGTACGAGCGCGCTGACGGCCGCCGTCAGGTCGGCCAGACTCTCGCCGGTTCGTCACCGGGGGTGGGCGCGGTGCGGAGTGGCTTGACGCAACACGACGTCGACACGCTCGTGTCGACGATCGCGTCGTTGAGCGAGCCGCGGTCGCTCGCGCAGCTCCGTCGCGACACGGTGGCCGTGCTCCCTTCGCTGGTGCGGTCGTCGCTCGTGGCGTGGAACGAGCTCGATCTCGCGTCGGGGGCGGCGCTCGTCGTCTTCGACGATTGGTACGAACCGACGCTGGAGCAGGGTGAGGTCTTCACCAGCATCATGGGGGAGCATCCGCTCGTCACGCGCTACCTGCGAACCGGCGACGGGCGGCCGTACAAGATCTCCGACTTCCTCGACGAGGACCAGTACCACACGAGCCGCATCTATCGGGAGTTCTACCGGCAGATCGGTGCCGAGGATCAGATGGCGTTCGAGCTCCCCGAGCCGTCGCTCGTCATCGGTCTCGCGCTCAACCGCGAACGACGCGACTTCACCGAGCGCGATCGGAGCGTGCTCAATCTCTTCCGCCCGTACCTCGTGCAGGCGTACCAGACGGCGGAGGCGCTCGAGCGCAGTCAGGAGGTGCTCGCGACGCTGACCGAGCTCGCGACCGACGCCGGCGACGGTCTCGTGATGCTCGACACGACCGGCCGGATCGCGGGCTTCGCGGGCGGTGCGAGCGACTTGCTCCGACGGTGGTTCCCGGACACGCACGGAGCCGGTCTTCCCGACGATGTGCACGACTGGCTCCGCACGGGCCGCCACTCGACGGGGCTCGTGCCGAGCGCCCCGTTCGTGTACGAGCGCGCGCCGCACAAGCTCGTCGTCCGGTTGCTCCCCGGCTGCAACGGCGACGACCGGATGCTGCTCGTCTCGGAACGCGGAGCCACGCTCAGCGCGCTCGAGTGGCTCCGGGCGTGCGGCCTGACACGACGCGAGGCCGAGGTGGTCGAGCTCGCCTCGGGCGGTCACACCAACATCCAGATCGCTCGGCGACTGGGCATCAGCAGCCGCACGGTCGAGAAGCACATGCAGCGCGGGCTCGACAAGCTCGGCGTGGAGAACCGCACCGCCGCCGCGAGCCTGCTCCGCGACGCGACCGACCGACGCGGCAGCGGCACCCCGGGAGGTGCCGCCGCCGACGAGAACACTGGTCGGGATGCCGGGATTTGAACCCGGGACCTCAGCGTCCCGAACGCTGCGCGCTAACCAAACTGCGCTACATCCCGAAGGGACTCAGGAGTCTAGCGAGACGACCGGGATCGGCTCCGGGGGTTCCGGCTCGACCGGCGGTCGCGTGGCGCGCGCGTCGGCGAGCAGGCGTTTCACCGTGCGGCGCAGCGTTCCCGCGTCGACCGGCTTGATCAGCTCGGCGTCGGCTTCGGCGCGCTTGGCGAGGAACCGGTCGGCGGCCCGGTCGAGCAGCAGCAGGATCGGAACCGACGGGAGCCGCCCGGCCGCAGCCTCGAGGTGCAGGTCGATCGCGACCGCGATGCCGCCCATGTTGCCGATCTGCATGTCGAGGACCACGACGTCGGGTTCCTCCGCGTCGACCGTCGGGCGGACGTCGAAGCCGCTCGTCACCTCGAGCACCCGCTGACCCGGGCCGACGAACGCGCCGCGAACCTGGTTGCGGATCCATTCGGCGTCGGCCGCCACGAGGATGGTGCCGCCACGGGTCTCGGCCACGGCCGCAGGCTACCCGCACCCCGCGTCGAACCCCGCACCCCCAGATGGTGGGAACTGCCGGTCCGGTCGGGTGGGGTCAGCGGGTGGAGGCCCAGAGGAGGCGGGCGACCTCGCGCAGGCCGTCGAAGTCGTGCACGTCGGTGGCGAGGAACGGCACGTGCGCGACCGCGGCGTCGCCGACACGCTCCCGCACGCCGGCCAGGTGACGACCCTCGCGATCCGCGATCTCCTCGAAGTCGGCGAGGTTGTCGTAGAGGGTCGCGAGGCGCGTCGCCGCGGCCTTCGCGCTCGGGTCGGCCTCGTCGCCGGCGCGCCCGACGAGCTCGGCCGCGCGCGCCCGCAGTCCCTCCGGACGCTCGTCACCGAAGCGCGGGTGCACGCGGTTCACGATGAGCGCGTCGACCTCGATGCTCGTCTCCGCCAGACGGGCTGCGAAGAATTCTGCCTCCTCGATGGCGTCGCGGCGCGGCGCGGTCACGAGCACGAAGCGTGTGCCCGGGTCGGCGAGCAGCTGCATGACCCGGGTGGCACGGTCACGGAATCCCGCCTCCATGCCCTCGAACGCGCGGAAGAACGCGACCACGTCCTCGACGACCTCGGTGCCGACGACCTTCGAGACCGTGCGCAGAAACACCTGTACCGCGACGCTCGCGACGCGCAGGTACGCGCGCGTCGGCATCATCAGCAGCCGGAAAATGTGGTTGTCGAGCAGACGCGTCAGCCGCGCGGGCGCGTCGAGGAAATCGAGCGCGTGTCGTGTCGGCGGCGTGTCGACCACGATGAGGTCGTAGCCGCCGTCTTCGTGCAGCTCGTGCAGCTTCTCCATCGCCATGTACTCCTGCGTGCCCGAGAGCGCGCCGGAGACGTTGCGGTAGAAGCGGTTCTGGAGGATGCGTTCGGTCTGATCCGCCGATTCGGCGTAGCGGGTCACGAGCGTGTCGAACGTCGACTTGGTGTCGAGCATGAGCGCGGACAGACGCCCGCCGGCGACGGCATCGCCGTCGGGATCCCAGAGCGCACGGTCGATCTCGTGCGCGCTGTTGGACAGCTCCGCGAGCCCGAGCGCGTTCGCGAGGCGCTTCGCGGGATCGATGGTGACGACGACGGCGTTGCGGCCGCGCTGCGCGCCCTCGAGCGCGAGCACCGCCGCGCTGGTCGTCTTGCCGACGCCGCCCGTCCCGCAGCAGATGACGATGTGCCCGTGCTCGACGAGCTCGTGGAGCGAGTGGTTCATGCGACCGGCACGGGCAGGCTCTCGATGCCCGCGCAGAACGCGTCCGTGAGGACGTCGAGCTCATCGCGACCGAGATCGGCCCGGAACAGGAACGGCAGCCGTACCTGTGGCAGCGGCAGCAGCTCGGCGAGCCGGTCGGCCTCGCTGTGCTGCAGCGTCTGACGTTGCGTGCGGAAGCGCGCCGCTGCGGCGAGATCGCGCGCCTCGCGGGGTGACACGAACAGGTCCAGCGCGTCAGCGTCGCGCGCGATGTCGGTCTCGTCGGCGCCCACATCGAGCACGGGATAGCAGCCGTTCACCACCGCCGGGCCGAGCTTCACGCCCACGCGGTCCTCGATCGCGAAGGCGGTGTCGACGAGCTCGTTGACGGGGGTCTCCTCCGGGATGGTGACGAGCATCACCTGGCAGCGCGCGGGATCCGACAGCAGGTCGATGACGTCCGCGGCCTGCTTGCGGATCGGGCCGACGCGTACGGCGTCGAGCAACCCGCGCGGCGAGAGCAGGAACGACACCGCGTGGCCGGCCGCGGGTGCGTCGAGCACGATGAGGTCCGCGGCTCGCTCCTGCTCGAGCTGCTTCACCTTGCCGAGCACGAGGATGTCCTTCATACCCGGCACCGCGGTCGAGACGACGTCGAGCGCGCCCGAGCTCACGAGCCGCTTGCTGATGCGGCGCAGCCCGTGGCCCTGCAGGTAGTCCAGGAGGGCCTGGTCGGGCGTGAGCGTGCGGGCCCGGATGCCGGGCGCGAGCTCGGCCTCGTCGTAGGTGAGCAACGGCCGTCCGAACGCCGCGGGCAGCCCCGATTTGCCCTCGACCTCGACGATCAGCACGCTCATGCCGGCGCGGGCAGCCGCGAGCGACAACGCGGCGGTCACGGTCGTCTTGCCGACGCCGCCCTTGCCCGCCACGATGACGACCCGGGACGTGGAGCAGAACGAGACGAGCTCCATGATCCCCTCATGCTACGGGAGCCCCGATGGCACGCAGCCGGAGAGCGCTGATCAGGCTGCTCTGCGTGCTCGCCTTCGCGGGTGCGGCGGTCGCCGGCGCGTGGTCCGGCCCCGCGAACGCCGCGGTCGCGGGGCGGCGCGGCATCGACGTCGTGCAGGTCAACGGTCCCCTCGACCCCGCGAACGTCTCGCTCGTGCGCGACGTCATCCGTGACGCCAACAAGAACGGCTCGACCCTGCTCATCGTGCAGCTCGACTCGGGAGGCGTCCTCGACAGCAACGTCACGCCGGTCGTGCGCGACATCCAACAGTCGGGCGTTCCGGTCGCGGTGTGGGTCGGACCGTCGGGGTCGGCCGCGAAGGGCGGCGCGGTGCAACTGCTCGCGGCGGCGCCGCTCGCCTCGATCTCGCCCGGATCGCACATCGGCCCCGCCTACCCGGAAGCCCTCGACCACCCGCACGCGACGTCGCCGGCCGAGGTCGCGCGGCGCCTGGGCGATCTCGCGACCGCCGCTCACCGACCGGCGGCCGGCATCGCGACGGCGACCCGTCGCAGCCTCTCGCCGACCGAGGCCAAGCGGCTCCGGGCCGTCGACGACGTGCAGCCGACGCTCGTCGGGCTCCTCGGCGCGCTCGACGGCCGCACGGTGATCACGCCGACCGGGGCGCACAAGCTCTCGCTCGCGAAGGTGCAGCAGACCGCCAACGGTCCGCGTCGGGTGCCGAACCAGGACGTGCACTTCCGCAAGCTCGGGCTCGGGGCGCAGGCCGTGCACACGCTGAGCAGCTCGTCGGTCGCCTATTTCCTCTTCGTCGCAGGCCTGTCGCTCATCGTGTTCGAGTTCTTCACGGCAGGCATCGGGCTCGCGGGATTCGTCGGAGCGCTCGCGCTCGTGGGCTCGCTGATCGGCTTCTCGCACCTTCCCGTCCACCCTTGGGCGCTCGTGCTCCTCGCCGTCGGCGTCCTCGGCTTCGCGATCGACGTGCAGGCGGGCGGGCTCGGGTTCTGGACCGTGGCCGGCTTCGTCGCGCTGGTCGCCGGCTCGCTCACCCTCATGGGCGGGACGCGGCTGGATCCCCGCTGGTGGGTGATCGCTCTGGTGTGTGTCGGCACGGCCGTGTTCATGCTCGCGGGCATGACCGCCGCGGTGCGGTCGCGCTTCTCCACGCCGACCATCGGACGCGACGCGATGATCGGCGAGATGGGCCGTGCGGAGGTCGACGTCGATCCCGACGGCGTGGTGCGCGTCCGGGACGCGCTCTGGCGAGCGCGTACGAACCGCGCCACGCCCATCCAGGCCGGTGACGCGGTGCGGGTGGTGGAAGTGCAGGGTCTTGTGCTGGAAGTGGAGCCGGAGACGGGCGGAGCGCGCGACTACCGGCACGGGTCGCGTTCGGGGGCCTAGCGGGACGCCGAAAAGAGCCTCTTGTCGTGCCTGTGACCAGCGGATACGTTCGCACGCGAGCCCGGCCTGCGGCTTGCATCCCGGGCTGCTGGGAGGTTCGGACGAACGGGAGGGGGACCGTGGCTGTCCGGTCGACCTACGAGATCTGGCAGACGCGCGCCGAGTGTCGTGGTCCCGGGGCGCGCTTGTTCTTCCCTCCGACCTATCAGGAGCGCAAGGACGAGCGCGAGGAACGTGAGCGGCGCGCCAAGGCGATCTGCGCGTCGTGCGCGGTGCGTCGCGACTGCCTCGACTACGCGATGTCGATCCGCGAGCTGCACGGGATCTGGGGCGGGCTGACCGAGGCCGAGCGTCGCTCGGTGCTCGCGCAGCAGGCCGGCTAGAGCGGCTCGCGAGCGGCCGGGCCGAGGACCCGGTCGTCGCCGCGCCGTCGCGTCACGCCCTCGGCGTCCAGGCGGCGGAGGAGCGGGAGCACGAACTTCCGCGTCGACTGCAAGACGTCGCGCGCATCCGCGACGGTCAACGTCCCGCGCTCCCGCAACGCGCCGACAACCCGCTCACGCGCGAGCTCGAGCGCGGTGGCCGCGAACACGACGCCGTCGAGATCGACGGCGACGCCTTCCCGCACGAGTGCACGCTCGACCTCGATCGGCACGCCGAGCTCGCCGGCCGAGGGCGGGGCGAAGGGCTCGCCCTCCAGCGCGTCGAGCAGTCGCCGGCCGTCGGGATCGTCGGACGCGCGCCCTCGATGCGACACCTGACGGACGAGACCGCGCTCGACGCGAAGGTCGTCGCTGTTCTCGAGCGCGGCGCGCAGCTGATCGGGTTGCACGCGCAGCGTCGTCGCGAGCGCATGCAGGTCCATGCCGGCTTCGAGCGGCCGGTCGCGGTGGTGTGCGGCGACGAGCTCCACCGCTTCCGCGCCGACCCGCGCGAGCTCCGCGTTCGCGACGAGCCATCGATCGAGGCGGACCGCGATGCCGCGCGTCTCGAGATCGGCGACGAGCGCGTCGGCCTCGCTCGGATCGAGACCCGTCAGCGGTCCACGCACCTCGTCGAGGCGCAGCCACGGTCGCGCCGCGAGCAGGCGCTCGCCCGGCGCGAGCGCGAGCCGGGCCGGCGCGTCCCGGGCGCGCCCGACGGGTGCGACGTCGAGCACCTCCGCGCCGCCGATCGTGGTCTGCGCGCCCGGGTCGCGCAGCACGAGGCGGTCACCTGGTGCCAGCGGCAACCGGTCGGTCAGACGGATGCGTGCGAACGCGCCCTCGCCGTCGAGCGCGCGATACGCGACGTTGTGCTCGCCCGAGCCGATATAGGCCTGGAGACGGGCCCGACGGCGCGGGCGCTCGCCGGGCAGCAGTGACACCGCGACGTCGACGACCGACGTGTCGCGCCACTGGTCCGGCCGGACGATCGCATGACCGCGCGCGAGGTCGTGGTGCTCGACCCCGGCGAGGTTGAGCGCAACACGTGTGCCGGGACCGGCGCGGTCGAGCTTCTGGTGGCGGGACTCGACGCCACGCACGCGCGCGCGCCGATCCGACGGCACCACGACCACCTCGTCGTCGACACCGAGGGTGCCCCCGACGAGCGTGCCGGTCACGACGGTCCCGGCGCCCTTGGCCGCGAACACCCGGTCGACCCAGAGTCGTGGGCGCTCCCGGTCGGCGGCGGGGGGAGCCGCGGCGAGCACGCGATCGAGCTCGGCGCGCACCTCGTCGAGCCCGCGTCCCGTGCGCGAGTCGACCGTGACGATGTCGGCGAACGGCGTTCCCGCGAGGTGGTCGTCGAGCTCGAGTCGCGCGATCTCGACCGTCTCCTCGTCGACCATGTCGGCCTTGGTCAGCGCGGTGAACCCGAACCGGACGCCGAGCAGCTCGAGGATCCGCAGGTGCTCCTCGCTCTGTGGCATCCAACCTTCGTTCGCGGCGACGACGAGCATCGCGACGTCGACCGCGCCGACGCCGGCGAGCATGTTCTTGATGAAACGGACGTGACCGGGCACGTCGACGAAGCCGATCTCCGTACCCGACGGCAATATCGTGAACGCGAAGCCGAGGTCGATCGTGAGCCCGCGCGATTTCTCCTCGGGAAACCGGTCGGGATCGGTGCCCGTGAGCGCGAGCACGAGCGACGACTTCCCGTGGTCGACGTGGCCCGCCGTCGCGACGGGGCGCATCGTCGCGCTGCGCCCCGTCATCGGGTCACGCAGACCCCGCGATCACCGCGTGCAAGGCCGCCGCGACCTGCTCGTCGTCGTCGGGCGACACGGAGCGGAGGTCACAGACGACCGCGCCGCCGCGCGCCCGCGCCACCACGGCGTGCCCGCGCAGCCGCCGCAGCGCGCCGTCGACGCCGCGGACCTCGACCGCGACGCCGACCGACGGGATCACGAGCCCGGGCAGCGACCCACCGCCCGCGGCCGCGTCCGTGTCGACGACCTTCGCGCCCGGTATGCGGGCCGCGATGCTCTCGGCCCGCGCGCGCAGCTCGTCGACGGGTCGCGAGGCGGCGCGCCACAGTGGGATCGCGTCGCCGTCGCCCGCCAGGTACGCGAGGGCCACCGACTGCATCGTGGCGAGCGTCAGCTTG
>DATBEZ010000118.1:0-31363 GCA_036558745.1 Acidimicrobiia bacterium | reverse complement strand
ACCGCATCTGGCCCACGCTCGACCGGTAGACCGCGCTCAAGTGGGCCACGTACGTTGACTCTCGTCCGCGCCGAATCGACCGGTGCTTCCCTGAGGTGCGGGCGTTGGCGAGCCTGTCACGTGCTACCCGGGCGCGGGCCGTTCGTCATCCCGCGGCGGTCTTGCGCTCGGACGTCGGACTTCGTGGCTCGCGCCGAATGCCTTGAAGTTCGCCCTCGCCTCGTTGAGCGAGCACGGATTGGCCCCGCCCGGGTAGTCCGGGTCGCGCCCCTGCGCCGGGTCGTCCTCCCACCGGCAGACGGCGCAGATCTCCCACGTTCCCAGCGGCGGCTCGCGGAGCGTGTCGTAACCGCAGCAGGGACACGGGAAACGGGCCGCAACGAAACCGTCCGCCATTTCAGGTGGGCGGTTGCACCGCGTCGATCGACGCATCGACCTCGTCGCATCCGGCGGTTCCCGGATGTGAGGCACCGGGCCAGGTGTCCACGCTGTAGAAGAACCTCGTGTCGGTGAAGTTTGCCAGGCAGTATTCGCGTGGGTTCCGCGCGCTTCCGAAGTAGCGGTGTCCAGAGCGAGTCGCAAATGTGCCCAACTTCTGGAGGTACGTGAGGAGCGTGGCATGCCCGTAGCCGATGTTCAGGGCGAGGTGTCGGCCATGAGCGCCGAGGAACGTGAACCGGAACGTCGCCGGGCCGGCGACGAACTCCATCTTCGTATCCACCGCGAGACCACCCTCGGTCAAGGCGTTGACGAAGCGCAGACCGCGCGGTGTCCGTACCCGGGGTACCGACGCCAGCGGAAGTCTCCAGGATCGCGCCATCGTCGTCGAGCACTCGGCTGGATTCTTGGTGGCGCACGGCGATGGACCGGCGCGGTCATGATGCCCCAGCCGGGACACCAACACTCCGATACCAACAGCCGCGAGGACAACGGACAGTGCCAGCAGGCCGACTCGGCCTCGTCGCATGCGTTCGTCATCGATCTCGGTTGGGCTCGACTTGACAACGCAGCCGGGTGCTCGGGGACGGTGGCACGCGGACGCCAAACCGGCCGACCGCACGCCGGTACCGCGTGTTTGACTGGCCGCGTGCGAATCGAACGAGAGAACGGCGACCCGGTCGGATCGGTCTGGGCCGTGTTCACCCCGGAAGAAGCACGAGACCTGTATGAGACGCTGTTCTACGCGTTCGAAGAGGGACGACCTCCCGAGCCGGGCTGGCACACACACATCGGGACGCGGCCGGACTGCGAACTGACGATCGAGATCGAGGACCCGAATGCTCCGCCACCCGCCACTTCGCGCTGACGGCGAGACGGCTTGCCCGCTCCGACGAGTGCATGCTCGCTATCCCCGGGCCCTCGCCCAGCTCGTCGCGCTGTTCGACTGAGGGCCATGGACAGGCACCAGCGGTAGTCGGCTCCAAACGCGTGGTCTCGTCGCCCTGTTCCCGCTTGCCCACGTGCGCTGGCGCGGCATCGTGCGTCCGGGCAGACTCTGGGTTCATGCGTGAGCTGCGGCTCATCCTCATCTCATTGGTCCTGGTGAGCCTGTCAGGGTGCTTGTGGCCGTCGGTCGGGATGGATCCGGCCCGGACGGCGTACAACCCTTACGAGGACGTGCTGACGGTCGGGAATGTGTCCACCCTCAGTCAGGCATGGACCGTCCCGACGGGCGAGACGACGGCGGTACACGCGCCCTCGACATTCGGGACTGGCGTATTTTTCAGCACGGGCACGCACCTGCGCGCGTTTGAGGCTGCCAACGGCGCGTCGCGCTGGACCGTCGATTTTGGCGTCAACGTCGCCGGTGACGTCGCGGTTGCCGCGGACGGCGTCTACAGCCAGGGACCAGTGATCCACACTCCCGGGGGCGGGTTCGACTCGGTTGTAAAGCTCGCTCCGAGCGACGGGACCCTGATGTGGTCGACCAATGCCGGGCCGCTCGGGGGCCTCTCCGCTCCGGTCGTGAGCGGAACGAACGTGTACTTCGGCAACTGGGCGGCGTACGCGACCAGCAACGGCGACGAAGCGGCGTTCGGCGGCTCACCCGCCGGGATCGACCCGGCCGCGATCGGCGGTGGGCACGTGTACTCCGGTGTGAACGTCTATGACGCCGCGTTCGCCGCGGGGTGTAGTGGAACGCCGAAGGTCTGCTCCGCGTTGTGGTCGTATGCGCCGTCGGCGACGCCGACGGGTCCGGTGTACACGTCGGGTGCGGTGTTCATGGGAACGTCGGCCGGGACAGTAGAGGCGTTCGACCCCAACGGGTGCGTTAGCTCGCCGTGCGCGCCGCTGTGGACCGATGTTGCCGCGGGTTCCATCACGGCGCCGCCCGCGGTGGCGAACGGTGTCGTCTTCGCGGGGTCGAGCAACGGAACCCTGTACGCCTTCGACGCGGCCGGGTGCGGCAGCGCGACGTGCAGCCCGCTCTGGACCGCGTCGAGCGGCGGCGCGATCAAGGCCCAGCCCTCGGTCGCGAAGAGCCTCGTGTTCTTCGGCTCCGATGACGGCAAGGTCTACGCCGCCAACGCGACCGGCTGCGGATCAGCGACGTGCTCACCGCTGTGGTCGAGCGCAGCGGGCGCGCCGGTCGAGACCCAGGCCGCGGTCGCCCACGGCAGCGTGTACGTGTCGCGTACCGACGGCTCGCTCACCGCCTACCGCGTCACGGGCTGACGCCGCGAGCGCGACATCGTGCAGCCGGGCGCCACGCGCTCGTATCGGTTCGGGCCGACAGACCAGCTCCGACGAGTGCACGCGCGCTATCCCCGGGCCCTCGCCCGGCTCGTCGCGCGGTTCGACTGAGGGCCATGGACGGGCACCAGCGACGCGTTTGGAGTCGACTACCGGAAGAAGTTGACGCATTCCATCGAGGCGAGCGGACGACGGCTCAACTCGTAGCGAACCTTGAAGGACTCGTCGCTGCGGCCGACGTCAAGGACGAATCGCTGCTGCATGACTTTTGGAACTACCGCAACGATCTGCTCTTTGAGATCGCCCCGGGATGGTTCGACTCGGACCGGGCAATCCTGGGCGGAGAAGCCCGATTCCGCGGATGGGTCGCGCACGTGCTCGCTTCGACCGATGACGACAGGACGTGAACGGAAGAAGGGCTCGAACCGACGCGGACGCCGCGCGATTCGAGGCGCGCGCGGAGAACAAGCACGCCCCGCGCAGCTCATGGGCAGTAGAGACAAGCCGGCATCGCGTGGTCTTGGGTGGGCAAGTGCCATTGCCCATCGAGGGGTTCGGCGTGCGGCATCGTGGCGCGTCGCGCTCGTCGCGCAAGGTCGAGGGGTGCAACCGACGGGCGTCTCGACGTCTGCGGGATCGGACTCGACGCTAGGGGTTGAGCCAGCCTGCAACGAGCCAGAGGCCAAACAACAGCGCGACAAGTGCCGCGAACAGCGTGACGGCGTAGGCGGCCGGGCGCATATCGCCGCGCACCATGCTGGCGACGGCGAGCAAGAGCACGAGGAGTACAGCTCCGGCGAAGAAGTTCACGTGCATGGGCATCGGTAGCGTTCCGGTCGCTCGTGACGGGGGACCTGACCGTCGCCGCGCCAGGCGAACCTCAGAGCCCGGCCCTCGGTAGGAGTTCCGCACCCGACATGCCGCCGAACGGCCAGGGCTGCGGTCCCGCCGAGCGTTGGACCGAGCCGGTCAGCTCAGCGGCGTGATCCAACGTTGAGGTCGCTGCCACTACGCCCTCGTTCGAGGTCGGCTCGAACGCGCACGTGCCCGGTCACTGAGTCGTCGCCGGTTCTATGGCAGAGGTTCGCCCGGGCGTCGGCGGAGATCGGGATGTTCCTCCTCGGACATCCAGCGTCGAACCGCGCTCCTCTTCGCTTCCTGCTCAGAGGAGCCTCTGCCGTATCGCGTCCGCGAGCCGAGCGCGGCCCACCACTCGCCCTCGATTTCGTGGCACGAGAGGACAAAGCCGCGTTGAGCGAAGAACTGATCGGGGTGGTCAAGGCCGCGACGCAACTCGTCCCGCGCCGTTCGCGCTTGCCTCGCACGCTCCGGCTCCGACTGGTTCATGCCGCGAGTCAAGCAGCCATACACGCAGCGCCGGACAGCCGCGCACGACCCGATAGCTGTCGGGCGCTCGTTCCGGCTCGACCTGCGCCGATGCCGGTCGGTACAGCGCACCTTGGGGGATAGACGAGGCCTACCGCCTGCTTCCCGGGGCCAAGACCGGCGCCTGAGGCGCGGCTCCCCTCACGCCGCGGGCCGGACCGCGCGAGCGGGCGGGCGGGCGGATGTGGCGCTACCGTCGCCGCGCGTGGGGGCGGCTCACGGCGCGACGGTCGACACGACCACGGCCCGGGACTGGTTCTGGCCCGCGGTCGCAGCCATCGCCGTCGTCGCCGCCGTCCTCCGGGTCGTCTACGTCGTCGCCGAGCTCTGGCACACACCGCTCGGTGACGACGCCTCGTTCTACTACCTCGAGTCGCTGCTCTTCGCGAAGGGCCACGTCTTCATCGATCCGTTCCAGTACATCTACACGCTGGGGAACAACGTCTTCCCGACTGCAGCGCACCCGCCGCTGTTCACCCTGCTGCTGACGGGCGCCAACCTGCTCGGTGTGAAGAGCCAGAACTCGGCCAAGGTGTTCTGCGCCGTGCTGGGCGGGCTCGGTGTGATCCCGGTCGCGATGTTGGCGCGCGAGGTCGGTGGTCGCCGCACCGGGATCATCGCCGCAGGACTCGCCGCGATCTTCGTCCCGCGCGTCGTCAGTGACGGCTCTGTCTTCTCCGAGGTGCTCTACGCGCCGCTCGTTGCCTTCTTCCTGCTCGCCATGTTCCGGTTCCTCCGCTCGCCGTCGATGCGCGGAGGCGTGGTCGCCGGGCTCCTCGGAGGTCTGGCCGCCATGACGCGCGGCGAAGGCATCATCCTCGTCGCGGTCGTCGGTGTGGTCGTGCTCCTCGGCGTCGCGGTCACGTGGTGGCGACGCGTCGTGTTGTTGGGCGTCATCCTCGGCACGTCGCTCGTCGTCATCGCGCCGTGGACGGTGTACAACCTCACCCGGTTCCACGACCCGGTACTGATCTCGACGAACAACGGGTCCGTGGTCGCAGGCGCCAATTGCGACCTCACGTACTACGGCGCGCGACTCGGGATGTGGATCTTCAACTGCCCGCACAAAGGGGATCGCCATCTCACCGGTGACGATTCGCAGGTGGAGAAAGGACTGCGGGACGAAGGGCTGAAATACGCGCGCAGACACATCGGTCGCGTGCCCGTCGTGGTCGCGGCGCGCATCGGACGTACGTTCCACCTGTACCGCCCGATGCAGAGCGTGAAGATCGACATCGGTACCGGGTGGCGGGCGACTGCGTCGCTCATCGCCTACGAAGCCTTGATGGTCGCGGCCGTGGTCGGTGGGTACATTCTCTGGCGACGCGACCGTAAGGCGTTGCTGCCCTTCGCCGGCGCGACGCTCGCAGTGATCATCACCGTGGCGACCGCATACGGGAACTTCCGTTTCCGAGTGCCTGTCGACATCTCGTTCCTCGTCATGGGTGCGGTCGCGCTCGACGCGCTGATGGCGCGAGCAGGCGCGCGCCGTCACGTCGCCCCCCGGGATGCGCGGGTCGCGCCGTCGGGACTCGCGACCTGAAACGTGTTCCCGCGCTGCGACCACATGACATGACGCGCGCCGCCCCCGCGCGTACGCGGCTTTTCCACGTTTGGGCGTCGTCATTGCTTTACATCGCGACCCCGCGAGTTGAAGATGCACGTGCGGTGTGCGGAGCGAGGGGCTCCGCACACCCGGGTGGGCGATGCGGAGCACGGGCGCAGCACGGCGGCCGGAGCGCGAGGCGCTCCGGTCCGACCCCGTGTGTGTTCCGGGGCCCCACCGGTGGGGAGGCAGTGGTGGAGATCCTCTTCGACGCCGCCGAGCGCAGCGTGTTGCAGACCGCGGCGGCACACTTCCGGTTCCGGGTGACGGACGAGGTCGGCCCGAACACCCTGCGCGTCGAGCCCATCGAGCATCGACGTGGCGTGGTCGTCCAACTGCGACCGCTTCCGGCCGACGCGGGAGACGCCGAGCACGAGCTCATCGTCCGACCGCGCCGACGTCGGCGGATGCCCGCGGGAACGCACGTGTTCCGCGTGACGGTCCGGACCCGGGACGACGTCGCGCTCGCCGCGGCCGACGCGGTGCTGAAGGTCGTCCCGTGTGTCCGCGTCGAGGAGCCCGTGCTGATCGCCGGGGGACCGGCCGGTCCGGCGCTGCTCCGTGTCGCGATGTCGTCCCGGTGCGGTTGCACGGTCACGTGTGCGGTGCGCGCGTCGCACGCCGGCCGCGCGCTCGACGCGCCGCCGCTCGTGAGCGTCGGTCTCCAAACCGTCGAGGTGACGATCCCGGTTCCCGTCAGCGCCCTCGACGGTCGGCCCTTCGACCTGGGCGACGTCGAGCTCGAGGTCCGCTGCGACGACGGCACCGTGATCCGGCGGGGTCCGCGCGGCCAGGTGCGGGTGACGTGGTCGCGCTCGGCCGGGACCCGCCGGCCGCGGCGGGGCCGGCCGGTCCGCGTCGGCCCGGCGGTCGGGCCGGCGCAGGGCACGGTCGTCGGATCGGACTGATCGCGCCGCGCCCACGCGACGGTGTCGCGCCGCTCCCACGACACCTTGAGGTGTCTCCGGTCACATCCGTGGGCCTTCAGCGGCGGGATTCCGGGCCGATCGCCTTCGCGTGGCTCTGCGCGCCCGTCGTCTCGCGTCCGTCGTCGCTGCCGTCGTGGCCGTCCTCGCGGCCGCGCTCGCGGGATGCGCGGCTCCGTGGTCGAACACCGGTGCCGGCCCGCGCCGTGATGCGCCCCGGCCGGCTCCTGCGCTCGCGGTGCGCGTCGCGGCTCCGGTCTCGACGCCGACCCGGACCGCCATCCTCTACGGCGACTCGCTCTCCTTCGAGATCCGCCAGCAGGTCGTCTTCGACGCCGCGCTCGGGGGCATCCACCTCGAGGTGAGCGCCTTCGGCGGCCTCGCGCTGTGCGACCGGCTGCCCGACATGCGCGCCGACCTGGCCCGACTGCATCCCCAGGTCGTCGTCCTCGAGTTCGCGGGGAACTCGTTCACGCCCTGCATGCGCGACCGCACCGGCGCGCTGCTCAAGATCGGCACGCCCGCTTACCACGACCGCTGGCGCGCCGACCTGGCCACCGCGATCCGCCTCGCCAACGCGGCCGGCGCCCGGCTCGTCTGGGCCTCCGCACCGGTCACCGGCACCGCCGCGGGCGCCGCCAACGTGCGCTGGCTGCAGGCCATGGCCGGCTCGGTCGTGGCCGGGAACCCGGGCGCCCAGGTCGCGCCGGCCGGCGACGCCGTCCTCGACCGCGGCGCGTTCTCGCCCCGGCTCCCGTGCCTGCCCGACGAGGGGCCCGCGCAGGGATGCACCGGCGGGCGCATCGTCGTCCGGGCGCCCGACGGCACGCACTTCTGTCCGATCGATCCGCGGGCGATCCGTGGCGTCGTGGGCGACTGCCCGGTGTACTCCTCGGGAGCGCGGCGCTTCGCGGCCGCGGTCGCCGGCGTGCTGCCGGTCCGGCGCGCGGCCAGCTGACGGCCCGTCGCGCCCGGCGGCGCGAATCGGCGCGAAGCCGACCAAGCGCGCTCAAGGAACCCAGGAGGTTCCGCCGATACCTGCGGTGCAGAGTCCGCGGGAGGACGCGAGCACCCGCATGGAGGATCGAGGGGGAGCAGGAGGCGGCGTGAGGGATCGTCGTCGCATCGCGACCCGACGCCCGTGGCCCCGGTTGGCTGTGCGGCGACCGCGGCGGGACGAGTCCGGCTTCACGCTCATCGAGCTGGTGATCGCGGTCTCGATCTTCGCCATCATGACCGCGGGGATCGTCGCCACGATCAACTCCGGGCTCACGCTGTCGCGCAACAACCGCAACCGCAGTGTCGCCGCCAACCTGGCGTCCGAGCAGATGGACAACCTCCGCTCGATGGACTTCGCGACGCTGCAGGCCCAGCTCGGAACGCACTCGACGACGAAGTCGGTCGGGGACAGCCCGCCCTACACGGTCGAGACCGTCATCACGCCCGTGCCGATCAACTCGTCGAGCGCGCCGTGTGACGCGAACGGCGGCGCGACCAACAACCTGGTGTTCCGGGTGAACGTGACGGTGACGTGGCCCGACCTGCAGGGCGTGACCCACAGCGACCCCGTCAAGACCGGCGCGGCCACCGCGAACACGATCATCAGCCCACCGGTCGGCCTCTACGACGAGACGGGCAAGGGCTTCGCGGGTGTGAAGGTGCTCGGGGCCGACGGCACGGGCATCGACGGCGTGCCCATGACGCTCACGCCGGCGGCGACACCGGCCAATCCCGCGACGACCGACTCGTCGGGCTGCGCGTTCTTCAGCAACGCGTCGCCCGGGTCGTACACGGTGACGCTCGGGCTGTTGAACTACGTCGACCGCCAGGGCGACCCGTCGCCGAGCCAGACCTTCGGCATCGCCGCGAACCAGATCACGCAGGTCGCGTTCGACTACGGGCCTGCCGCGTCGCTCGCGCTCACGCTCGCGGGCGCGGACGGCGCGACGGTGCCCGCGACGATGCCCGTCACGCTGGGCGACAGCGACTTCCCCGCCACCGGCACGCGCACCTACACCGGCTCGGGTTCGACGCGGACGATCGGCAGCCTGTTCCCGACGACGGCGGGGTACACGGTGTGGGCGGGCGACTGCTCCGACGCCGACCCGCAGGGCTCGTCGAGCAGCGGTCCGTACTGGAGCGGCGGTCAGCGTGAGGACCCGGTCGCGGTGCCGGTCACCGGGGGCAACGTCGCGGCCACCGTGAAGCTGCCCGCGGTCGCGGCGACGGTGCTCCAGGGCGCGACGCCGCTCGCGGGCGTCGACGTCGTCGCGGTGCACACGGCCCAGAACGGCACCGACGCGGGCTGTCCGGGCGGCGAGACGTGGGACCTGGGAACGACCGACGCGACCGGAACGGTCACCTCCGCGCTGCCCTACGGCGTGTGGACGCTCCAGGTGACCGGTCACACGGCGGCGACGGGCTCGTGGCCGGCGGCGACGCTCGCTCCGGTCACCCCGGGCTCCGACCCGACCACCACGCCCGTCACGGTGTCGACGCTGTGACCGGTCTTCGGGCGCTCTGGCCTCGGTTCGGGTTCCGTCGGCGTGCGCGGCGCGACCAGCGTGGCGCGTCGATGTTCGAGATCGTCGTGACGCTCGCGGTCATGAGCATCGTGATGATGGTCGTGTACCAGGGCGTCGACTCGCTGACCGGCGCGGTGACGGGCACGGAGCGCCGGCTCACCAACCTGGGCGAGGCGCGCACGTTGATGGACACCGCGAGCAAGGACCTCCGGACCGCGGTGCGGTTGCAGGGCGGCACGTCGGCGTTCGTCGTCGCGAACGACACCGAGGTGACCTTCTACGCCAACCTGCTGCCCAACCCGACGGTGCTCGCGCCGCGCCAGGTCCACATCTACGTCGACAGCCAGAGTCAGCTCGTCGAGGAGGTGAGGGCGCCCGACGCGTCCTCGATCGCGCCCAACTACACCTACGTCGACCCGAACAACAAGCCGACGGTCCGGTTCGTGGGTCGCTACATCGCCAACGACGCGGCGCACCCGGTCTTCAGCTACCTCGACACGGACGGCAACGTCCTCACGCCGACCCCGTTGAGCGCGCAGAACCTGCTCGCGATCAACAGTGTGCGGATCACCCTGATGATCCGCAAGACGGCGTACGCGGGCACGGACTTCACGACGTTGGAGAACACGGTGCGTCTTCCCAACATGGACTACTCGGCGGTGATCACGTGACCCGCTGGCTGCAGCGCGCAACCCGCGGCGAGGAAGGCTTCGCCGTCGCCACCGTGATGCTCGCGACGCTCGCGCTCATGATCCTCGCCATCGGGACCGTCGGCTACGCGATCGGTTCCCAGGACCTCTCGCGCCACGACCAGAACTGGCATGCCGCGCTCTCCGCGGCGGAGGCCGGCCTCGACGACTTCGTGTTCCGCCTGAACGAGAACTCCAACTACTACACGAGCGTGCCGTCGCTGACCGCGTCGCCCTTCGCGACGCCTTGGACCCCGATCCCCGGTGGCGCGAGCGGTGGCATGTTCCGCTACTCGATCAAGGATCCGACCGAGGTCCTGACCAAGGGCACGTTCACCGTGGTGTCGTCGGGGAAGGTCGGCGACTCGGTACGCACCGTCGAGGCGACCATCCGGCGGCGCAGCTTCATCGACTACCTGTACTTCACCGACTTCGAGACCATGGACCCCGCGCTCTATCCCGTCTCGGGCTCGTCGATCACCCAGTCCCAGGCCCAGAGCGGCGTCTGCACCCACCACTACTACGACGGCCGGAACTCGAACTGCGTCGAGATCAGCTTCGCCGGTTTCGACACCATCAACGGCCCGCTGCACTCGAACGACGCGTACATCATCTGCCCGGGCGCGCACTTCAACGGTGCCACGTCGACGAGCTGGCACGGCGCCAACGGCCTGATGTACCGGAACAGCTGCGGCTCGGGCTCGCCGGTGTTCGCGAACCCCGGCGACCCGCACTACGCCGACCCGTTGACGATGCCGCCGAGCAATCAATCGATCAAGAACGAGACGAGGCCTTACGACGGCATCGGCGGCGGCGGCTGTCTCTACACGGGACCGACCCAGATCACGTTCAACTCGAACGGCACGATGACCGTCGACTCGCCGTTCTCGAAGAACACGATCAACACCTGCCCGAAGAACACGTGGAACGGCACCGGCGCGCGCCCGGCTCCCGCGACCGGCGCGCTGCCCCAGAACGGCGTGATCTACGTGCAGGACGTGCCCGCGTCGAGCACGGACCCGAACTACACGAACGGGTGCCCGTACAGCGTGCAGATGACGAAGTGGCACTCGGGCGACACGACGAACCCCTCCCGCGCCCACCCCCTCGGCTTCCCGCAGGCGAACGACATCACGACCTACAACTGCCGATCGGGCGACGTGTTCGTCAGCGGGACGGTCAAGGGTCAGGCGACGGTCGCGTCGAGCAACAACATCGACGTCGTGGGCAACCTGATGTACCAGGGCGACACGAACGGCCAGGGCGAGCCGAACGGATCCGACCTGCTCGGGCTCGTGGCCAACAACTTCGTCGAGGTGTACCACCCGGTCAACAGCTCGGGGACCAACCTGCCCGTCGCGTTCACGTCGTGCTCGTCGCCGACGAGCGGGTCGGCATGTGCGACGATCGACGCCGCGATGCTGTCGGTTGCGCACTCGGTACGGGTCCAGAACTACAGCGTCGGCGCGAAGCTCGGCACGCTGACGATCAACGGTGCGTTCGCGCAGCGCTTCCGTGGCATCGTCGGCACGTTCAGCGGGACGACGCTCTCGACGGGGTACGCGAAGAACTACCGGTACGACCAACGGCTCAAGTACCTCTCGCCACCGAAGTTCCTCGACCCCGTCGCGTCGGCCTGGCAGGTGGCGACGTGGGCCGAGCTGAAGCCCTACTGGTGTGGCGCGCCGCTCTACAACACCGCGTGCTGAGCCAGTCGCTCGACCCGCGGTGCGCTCGTCGTCGGGCGTTCTCCAGCCCGGCGGTATGACCGCGGGGGAAGGGGAGCAGCCCCACTAGCATCGCGGGCGTGAACCCCGACGGAGACGCCCAGGGCGGCGCCGAACCCGCGCGGGCGGACGCGTTCCGCGCGCCCGTCGGGACCCACGACGTTCTCGCGCCGGAGTCCGACCGTTGGATCGCCGTCGTGACCGCGTTCGCCGAACGGGCAGCGCGCTTCGGCTACGAGCTGATCGTCACCCCGATCTTCGAGCACGTCGAGGTGTTCCAGCGCGTCGGCGAGCACACCGACGTCGTGCGCAAGGAGATGTACGACTTCGTCGACAAGGGCGGCCGTCACCTCGCGCTGCGGCCCGAAGGGACCGCGCCCGTCGTGCGCGCGTACGTGCAGCACCGCCCGACGGCACCGTGGAAGGCGTGGTACGTCGCGCCGAACTTCCGGTACGAGCGTCCGCAGAGGGGCCGCTACCGCCAGCACTGGCAGCTCGGTGCGGAGGTGCTCGGCGTCGACGACCCGGCGGTCGACGTCGAGGTGATCGCCCTCGCGGAGGGCTTCTACCGCTCGCTCGGCCTGAAGCGGGTGCAGCTCGTCGTGAACTCGATGGGCGACGAGCACAGCCGCCCGGCGTACTCGCGCGCGCTGCGCGAGTACTTCACCCGTCAGGGCGGTGACCTGGGCGGGGAGTTCCTCGACCGGGCCGAGGCCAGCCCCCTGCGCATCCTCGACTCGAAGCGGCCCGACTGGCAGGACGTGATCGACCACGCGCCCCAGCTCTTCGACTACCTGAGCGACGAATCGCGCGACCACTTCGAGGCAGTCCAACGTGGACTCGACGCGCTCGGCATCGAGCACGAGATCGCGCCCCGGCTCGTACGCGGCTTCGACTACTACACGCGCACCACGTTCGAGTTCGTGAGCGACGCGCTCGACGCGGCGCAGAACGCGGTGGGCGGCGGCGGACGCTACGACCGTCTGGCCGAGGAGATGGGCGGTCCACCGACGCCCGGCATCGGGTTCGGCATGGGGATCGAACGGATCCTCATCGCGTGCGAGTCGGAGGGCGTCGACCCGGCGCGTCCCGGTCCGCGCGTCGACGTGTTCGTGGTCGACGATCTGCACGACGCGACCGCGACGATCATGTTGCACGAGCTGCGCGAGGCAGGCGTGGGCGCGGATCGCGCGTACGGCGGCCGTTCCGTGAAGGCGCAATTCAAGGCGGCCGACCGGTCCGGCGCGACCTACGTGCTCGGCCTGTTCAAGGACGAGGCCGCACGCGACGCGGTCGTCGTCCGCAACCTCGAGACGAAGGAGCAGGTGGAGGTGCCGCGCGAACAGGCGGTGGCGTGGCTGGTGGAGCACGCCGCAGAGCAGGAGTCACGGTCATGATGCGCACGCGGATGGCCGGAGAGCTGCGCAGCACCGACATCGGTGCGCGCGTCGAGCTCGCGGGATGGGTGGCGAGCCGTCGCGACCACGGCGGTGTGGTGTTCCTCGACGTGCGAGACGCATCGGGCGTCGTGCAGGTGGTGGTCGACCCGTCGCGCGCCGGGCTCGACGCGGGCCACCGCGTCCGCAGCGAGTGGGTCGTGCAGGTCGTCGGCGAGGTGCGCGCGCGTCCCGAGGGCACCGTGAACCCGGACCTCGCGACGGGCGACGTCGAGGTCGCGGCCGACGAGCTCCACGTGCTCAACGAGGCGGAGCCGCCCCCGTTCCCGCTCGACGACCGCATCGACGCCGACGAGACGTTGCGCCTGCGTCATCGCTACGTCGACCTGCGCCGCTCGCGCATGCAACACAATTTGCGCCTGCGGGCGAAGCTCAACGCGGCGTTGCGCGCGTCGATGGATGCGCAAGGCTTCGTCGAGGTGGAGACGCCGTTGCTGATCGCGTCGACGCCGGAGGGCGCGCGCGACTTCGTCGTCCCGTCGCGACTGCAGCCCGGGTCGTTCTACGCGCTGCCCCAGAGCCCGCAGCTGTTCAAGCAGCTGCTCATGGTCGGCGGCATGGACCGCTACTTCCAGATCGCGCGCTGCCTGCGCGACGAGGACCTCCGCGCCGACCGCCAGTTCGAGTTCACCCAGCTCGACCTGGAGATGAGCTTCGCCGAGCAGGACGACGTCATCGACGTCGTCACGGAGGCCGTCGCGGCTGCGACGGAAGCGGTGAGCGGTCAGCCGCCGGCACCCTTCGGGCGGCTCACGTGGCACGAGGCGATGGAGCGCTACGGGTCCGACAAGCCCGACACGCGCTTCGGCATGGCGCTCGTCGACCTGGGTGAGGTGTTCGCGGCGACGGAGTTCCGGGCGTTCCAGCAGGACGCGGTGAAGGGCATCCGCGTGCCCGGCGGCGCGTCGATGTCGCGCTCGCAGCTCGACGCGTTGACCGACCGGGCGAAGTCGCTCGGCGCGGCCGGACTGGTCTGGATGCGCGTGGGGGAGCAGGGCGCGCTCGACTCGCCGGTCGCGAAGTTCCTGTCCGAGTCGGAGCAGCTCGCGCTGGTCGACGCGTTGGGTGCTGTCACCGGCGACCTCGTCCTGATCGTCGCGGGTCAGCGGGTGGTCGCGAACCGCGTGCTCGGTCAGCTGCGTCTCGACCTCGGTCGTCCACCCGTCAACGAGGGCGGGTTGCAGTTCCTGTGGGTGGTCGACTTCCCGCTGTTCGAGGAGCTCGACGACGCCGGTCGGCCCGTCCCCGCGCACCATCCGTTCACGATGCCCCACGTCGACGACATCTCCCTGCTCGAGACCGCGTCGGGCGAGGACCTGCTGAAGGTCCGGTCGCAGGCGTACGACCTCGTGCTGAACGGGTGGGAGCTCGGGTCGGGGAGCGTGCGTATCCACCGGCCCGACGTGCAGCAGCGCATCTTCACGCTGCTGGGCATCGCTCCGGAGGAGGCGCAGTCGCGCTTCGGTTTCCTGCTCGATGCGTTCCGCTACGGCGCGCCGCCCCACGCGGGGTTCGGGATGGGGCTCGACCGGTTGGCCGCGCTGCTCGCGGGCGAGGAGAACATCCGCGAGGTCATCGCGTTCCCGAAGACGCAGTCCGGCCTCGACCCGCTGACCGGCGCCCCCGGCCCCATCGACCCCGACCAGCTCCGCGACCTCGGCCTCCAGCTCCGCCCACCCCGCAAGCCGTAACCAGCCAGGTCTTGCAGCCTTGGGACATCGGCGCCCCCCGAAGGGTCAGTTCCGACACGATGCGGCGTCATAGCGCCGCATCGTGTCGGAACCGGGCAGCGAAGCCGTGAGTGTCACAGGGTCTCGCCAGAGTGCGGGCCATGGAGACCGACGACGGCATCGCAGGATTCGGGCGCACTCAGCACGGCCTGGTGACACGAGCGCAACTCGACTCGCTCGGGATGGACGCGAGCGCGGTCCGCTATCGCGTTCGCTCGGGCGACCTCCGACGCGTTCGCTACGACGTGTTCGCGATCCCCGGTGCGCCGGCGACGCGCTCACAGCACATCTTGACGGCCGTCCTCGCCTTCGGGCCGGGCGCGGTCGCGTCGCACGAGACCGCGGCCGTGCTCTGGCAGATCCCGAATGTCAGTCTTGAACGCATTGAGGTCACCTGCTGCCGCTCCCACCGGGTCAGGCTCCGAGGCGTTGTGGCCCACGAGACCGGTTCGTTCCTGACCGAGGAGCACACGACGCGCGATGCGATCCCGGTCACGACCGTCGCCCGGACACTCGTCGACCTGTCGGCGCGTCTCTCACCCGTCCAGCTCGCGATCGCGACCGATGACGCGCTCCGACGCAACACGCTGACCCTCGCCCAGCTGCGACGGTGCGTGAGCGGGCTCGCTCCCGCGCCGGGTCGACGGACGAGCCGGATCCACGACGTCCTGGCCGCTCGTCTTCCCGGCTACGACCCCGGAGACAGCGACCTGGAGGTTCGGGTCCTCCGGGCGATCGTCGCTGCCGGCCTCCCCGAGCCGGCGCAGCAGCATTCGGTGCGACTCCCGAGCCGCCGGTACCGACTCGACCTGGCGTACGCGGAGCCGATCAAGGTCGGTATCGAAGTCGACGGGTTCGGTCCGCACACCACGAGAAGCGCGTTCGATCGTGACCGTGCCCGCGCCAACGACCTGGTGGTCGCCGGCTGGACCTTGTTGCGTTTCACCTCGGCGTCGACCGACGAGCAGATCGCGTCGACGGTCGCCGCCACCCTCGCCGGGTTCCGACACGATGCGGCGTCATAGCGCCGCATCGTGTCGGAACCGAGCGGGGTGCGGCGGGATGAGGGCGGTTGCAGGGGGAGGCACGTACGATCGTCCGGATGGCGGAGGACCTGTTCGCGAGCGCGGCGCAGCGCCGGCTGAACGAACGGGCGCCGCTCGCGGCACGCCTCCGCCCGCGGAACCTCGACGAGGTCGTGGGCCAGCAGCACCTGCTGGCGAAGGGACGACCGCTGCGCACGCTCATCGAGTCGGACCGGCTGACCTCGGTGATCCTCTGGGGACCGCCGGGCACCGGCAAGACGACGATCGCCCGCCTCATCGCGGGGGCGACCGCGAAGGCGTTCGAGCCCCTCAGCGCGGTCACGGCCGGGGTCAAGGAGGTGCGCGAGGTCGTGGAGCGGGCGCGGGGCCGCCTCGGCGAGCACGGTCGCGGCACGATCCTCTTCCTCGACGAGGTCCACCGGTTCAACCGGACCCAGCAGGACGCGCTGCTCCCGCACGTCGAGGAGGGGCTGCTCGTCCTCATCGGCGCGACGACCGAGAACCCCTTCTTCTCGCTCACCGCGCCGCTGCTCAGCCGCTCCACGCTCTTCCGCCTCGAGCCGCTCGGCCCACGCGACCTCGCCGCGCTGCTCGAACGCGCCCTCACCGACGTCGACCGCGGCCTCGGCGAGGACCATCTCGAGCTCGACGTGGACGCGCGCGACCACCTCGTCGACCGGGCCGAGGGTGACGCGCGCCATCTCCTCACGTCGCTCGAGGTCGCGGCGGGTCTCACCTTGGAAGACGGCCGCAAGCGCATCACGCTCGCCGACACCGAAGCCGCGCTCGCATTGCGCGCCGTGCGGTACGGCGACGACGAGCACTACGACATCCTCTCCGCGTTCATCAAGAGCATCCGAGGCTCCGACGTCGACGCAGGTCTGTATTGGCTCGCGCGCATGCTCGAAGCGGGCGAGGACGCGCGCCTGATCGCGCGACGGCTCGTCATCCTCGCGTCGGAGGACGTCGGCATGGCCGACCCGACCGGTCTGCTGATCGCCGACGCGGCGGCGCGCGCGGTCGAGTTCGTCGGTCTCCCCGAGGCGCAGCTCAACCTCGCGCACGCGGTCGTGTACCTCGCGACCGCGCCGAAGTCGAACGCGGTGACGACCGCGATCGGCGACGCGCGGGCCGACGTGCGCGAGCGTCCCGCCGGTGCCGTCCCCACCCACCTGCGCGACGCGCACTATCCGGGCGCGGCGCGACTCGGGCACGGCGAGGGCTACCGGTACCCGCACGACGACCCGCGCGGCTGGCTGCCCCAGGAGTACCGGCCGCCCGAGGTCGCCGGCCGCCGGTACTTCCGCCCGAGCGGTCACGGGGCCGACACCGAGCGTGAGGAACCGGCCTGGGTGGAGGCCGAGGTCGGCGAGGTGAGCCCCGGCCCCACGGATGAGCCGCGCTCCGGGCGTCGCCGCGAGCAAGAATCTGGTGCCGGGGCGGAGCGCGGTCGCGAGGGGCGCCCGGCGGAAGGAGCCCACGCGGGCTCCGGCCGGGCCGAGCGCGAGAGGGGAAAGGCATGAGTGCCAGCGATTGGGTGGCGGTCGGCGCCAGCGTGCTCGTCGCGGTGCTCGTCGGCGCGATGGTCGTCGCCCTGGTGTCGTTGACGCGTGCGGCGCGGGCACTGCGCCGCGAGGTCGAGCGCCTCGAGCGCGAGACCGTTCCCGCGCTGCACGACGCCCGCCGCGCGGTCCGGCAGGCGTCGGGCGAGGTCGAACGGGTCGACGCGCTGCTCACGAGCGCGGGGTCGGTGACCGACACGGTCGACTCCGCGTCACGCTTCGCGTACCGGGCGGTGTCGAATCCGGTGGTGAAGGCGCTCGCGTTCGGGGAAGGCACCCGACGGGCCGTGCGTCGCTTCCGTCAGCCCGTGAGCGACTGACCGGCCGGGGAGGCGCGGTGTTCAAACGGTTGTTCTGGCTCACGCTCGGGTTCGGCTCGGGTCTCGGCACGTCGTGGTACGTCGTGCGCTCGGTCAAGAAGACCGTGCGGCGCACGGTGGCGACGTACACGCCCGTCGAGCTGACGACCCGCGCGACCGACGGGATGCGCGACCTGCGCACCAATGTCCGGGCCGCGCTCGCCGAAGGCCGGACCGCGATGCAGCAGCGGGAGGTCGAGCTGCGCGACCGGGTGGAGCGCCACCGGGTCGGCGCGGCGACGCGCCCGCCCGCGACGCACCCGGCGCCTCTCGATGCCGGCGACGCCGGCGTGGCTCCCGAGCCTGCGCCGGTCGACGAGCTCGCCGCCCGCCGCAACCGCACCGTCACCGGAGCGGCCGGGCACGCACGTACCGGGCGGTAGCCTGAGGCCGTGGGTGTGAGGACCGCGGCCGACCTGCGCAACGCGTTCACCGGGTTCTTCGCCGCGCGCGGCCACACGATCGTCCCGTCTGCGAGCCTCATCCCGCACGACCCGACCGTGCTGTTCACGGTCGCGGGCATGGTCCCGTTCAAGCCGTACTTCACGGGCGACGAGAGCCCGCCCTACCGGCGCGCGACGTCGGTGCAGAAGTGCGTGCGCGCCGGAGGCAAGCACAACGACCTCGACGAGATCGGCCGGACGAACCGGCACTTCAGCTTCTTCGAGATGCTCGGCAACTTCAGCTTCGGCGACTACTTCAAGGCCGAGGCGATCCCCTGGGCGTGGGAGCTCTACACCGAGGTGCTGGGCCTCGACCCGGAGCGGCTCTGGGTCACGGTGCACACGTCCGACGACGAGGCCGAGCGCATCTGGCGCGACGTGGTCGGCGTGCCCGCCGAGCGCATCCAGCGCCTCGGTGACGCGGAGAACTTCTGGCGCATGGCCGACACCGGACCGTGCGGCCCGAGCTCGGAGATCTTCTGGGACCTTGGTCCGGAGTTCGGCGGGGAGGGCGGACCCGCGCACAGCGAGGACCGCTACGTCGAGATCTGGAACCTCGTGTTCATGCAGTACGACGCGCAGCCCGACGGCACGCTCGTGCCGTTGCCGAAGCCGAGCGTCGACACGGGCGCGGGGCTCGAGCGCAACCTCGCGGTGCTGCAGGGCGTGGAATCGGTGTGGGACATCGACGTCTTCCGCCCGCTCATCGCGGCGGCGGAGCGCGTCACCGGTGTGAGCTACGGCGGCTTTCCCGGCACCGAGCGGGACGTGTCGCTGCGCATCCTCGCCGAGCACGGTCGCACCATGACGTTCCTCGTCGCCGACGGTGTGGTGCCCTCCAACGAGGAACGCGGCTACGTGCTGCGGCGCATCATCCGTCGCGCGGTGCGCCACGCCTACCTCCTCGGCGTGCACGACCTCGTGACGCCCACGATGGTCGACGCGACGGTCGATGTGATGGGGGACGCGTATCCGGAGGTCGTCGCCGCGCACGACCTCGTCGTCGCGACCGTCCGTCGCGAGGAGGAGCGGTTCCGCTCCACGCTGCAACGCGGCCTCGAGCTCCTCGACGAGAAGCTCCGACGGGGCGACGTCAGCGGCGACGACGCGTTCTACCTCCACGACACGCTCGGGTTCCCGATCGACCTCACCCGCGAGATCGCGGGGGAGCGCGGCCACACCGTCGACGTCGAGGGGTTCCAGTCGCGCATGCGCCAGCAGCGCGAGCGGGCGAAGGAGGCGCACAAGGCCGAAGGCGGTCGCGCCGGCGCCCCGGTCGAGGTGTATCGAGAGCTGCTCGACGACGCGGGCGCCACCGACTTCACCGGGCGTCAGGAGTACGAGACCGAGGGCGCGGCCGTGCTCGGGCTCCTCACCGCCGGAGAGCGCGTCACCCGCGCCGCGAAGGGTACGAAGGTCGAGGTCTTCCTCGATCGCACGCCCTTCTACGCCGAGTCCGGTGGTCAGATCGGCGACAGCGGGACGATCGAGACCGGCAGTGGCGGTCTGCTGCGCGTCACCGACACCCAGTACGCATTGCCGGGGCTCGTCGTGCACGCGGCGGAGGTCGTCGACGGCGAGATCGTCGAGGGCGACGTGGCGACCGCGCGCATCGACGCCGAACGTCGTGACGCGATCCGCCGCAACCATACGGCGACCCACATCCTGCACTGGGCCCTGCGCGAGGTGCTCGGTCCGCACGTGAAGCAGGCCGGTTCCTACGTCGGCCCCGACCGGCTGCGCTTCGACTTCAGCCACTACGAAGCGGTGAGCCGGGAGCAGCTCGACCAGGTGGAGGACCTCGCGAACCGCGAGATCATCGGTGACGCGCCGGTCCGCCACTACGAGACGACCATGGACCACGCGCGCGAGCTCGGAGCGATCGCGTTCTTCGGCGAGAAGTACGGCGACGTGGTGCGCGTCCTCGAAGCGGGGGAGCACTCGCTCGAGCTGTGTGGCGGCACCCACGTGCACGCGCTCGGCTTCATCGGTCCCGTGAAGATCGTGAGCGAGGGGTCGATCGGTTCGAACCTCCGCCGCATCGAAGCGGTCACCGGTACCGGCGCGCTCGAGCGCATCCACGACGAGGAGGTGGAGCTGCGCGAGCTCGCCGACCTGCTGAAGGCGACACCGGCCGAGGTGCCCGGCCGCGTGCGGACCTTGCTCGCGGACCTCAGAGCGCGCAACGACGAGCTCAAGACGCTGCGCGCGCAGGCCGCGGCCGGTGAGGCGACCGCGCTCGCAGCCGGAGCGGTCGACGGCGTGGTCGCGCTGCGGCGCGACGGCGTTGCGAACGACGAGCTGAAGCGTCTTGCCGAGGCGACCCGCGACGCGCTCGGCTCCGGCGTCGTCGCGCTGGTGGGTGCGACGCCCGACGGCAAGAAGGCCGCGATCGCGGTCGCGGTCACCAAGGACCTGGTGTCCAAGGGGGTCTCGGCCGGCCAGATCGGCCAGCCGGTGGCGAAGATCGTCGGCGGGGGCACGAACCGCAACGCGGAGAGCGTCGTCGGCGGTGGTCCCAACGTCTCCGGCCTCGACCAGGCGCTCGAGGTGGCCACGACCGCAGCCCGGGAGGCCGTAGATTCCGCCCGATGACCGGCGAGCGTCACCGATGAGCCGCGCTCTCGGCGTCGACCTCGGGACGCGCCGCATCGGCCTCGCGCTCTCCGACCCGACCGGCACCGTCGCGAGCCCGTACGCGGTGCTGACCCGGAGCGCTGACCGTGGCCGCGACCACGCGGCGATCGTCGCCGCGGCGCGCGAGACGGAGGCCGCGACGATCGTCGTCGGCCTGCCGCTGTCGTTGTCGGGCCGCGTCGGTCCCGCGGCGCGGGCGACGCTCGACGAGGTGGACGAGCTGCGCGCCGCCGCGGAGGCGGAGGGTCTCGCGGTGGAGACGCTCGACGAGCGTCTCACCACCGTCATTGCGCATCAGGGCATGCGCGCCGCGAACACGAAGCGCGACGCGCGGCGTCGTGACGTCGACAAGGTCGCGGCCGCGGTCATGTTGCAGTCGTACCTGGACCGGGCGCGGTGAACGATCTCCCGTCGACGGACGCGGTCAGCCACGAACCGCCGGCGCCCGACGAGGCCGACGTCCCCGACGCGTCCTCGCGCCACGCCCGACGCGCCGCGCGTGCCCATTCGGTGCGGCACCGGCGCCGGCTCCTCCTGGTCCTCGTCGTGCTCGGGGTCCTGGCCGCACCGTTTCTCGTCGCGGGCGGATGGTTCTGGTGGCAGCTCGACCCGCCCGGCGGCTCGGGCGGGCGGGTGACCGTCGACATCCCGTCGGGCACGGGCGTGCACGGCATCGGCGACCGCCTGCACGCGGCCGGCGTCATCGGCTCGTCGCTGGCGTTCCGGGCCTACGTCGAGATCTCGGGCGGCGGTCCGTACCGTGCCGGGCGCTACCAGCTCCGCCACCACATGGGCGTCCGTGCCGCGGCCGACCAGCTGGCCAAGGGGCCGAGCGTCCTGCGCCTCGCGCTCCCACCCGGCCTCAACCTCGACCAGATCGCGGCGCGCGTCGGACAGCTGCCGGGTCTGCGCGCCGACCGTTTCCTCGCGGTCGCGAACTCGGGGAGGATCCGCTCGAAGTACGAGCCGCCCGGTGTCAACACGCTCGAAGGCCTGACGTTCCCGGACACGTACCTCGTCGAGCGGGGCGAGACCGAGACCGACGTCCTCCGCACGCTCGTGAGCAGCTTCGACGCGATGGGCGACCGCATCGGCCTCTCGCGCGCGACGGCCGAAGGGCTCACGCCGTACCAGGCGGTGATCGAGGCGTCGATGATCCAGGGCGAGGCGAAGCTCGACGTCGACCGGCCGCTGATCGCGGCCGTCATCGACAACCGGCTGCGCGGCGACATGCTCCTGCAGATCGACGCGACCGTGCGCTACGCGCGCGGGCCCGACCACCCCGGCCCGCTCACGAGCGCGGACTTCAAGCTTGGCTCGCCCTACAACACCTACGTCGTCAAGGGGTTGCCGCCGACACCGATCATGACGGTGTCGGAGGCTTCGTTGCGGGCCGCGCTCGCACCGGCGAACGTCGACTACCTGTACTACGTCGTGATCGACAAGAGCGGCAAGCACGCGTTCGCGACCACCTACCAGCAACACCTCGCCAACATCGCGGAGGCGCGCAAGAAGGGTGTGCTGTGAGCGGCCCCGTACGCGGGTCGACGCGCGTCGCCGGCGTGATCGGCGACCCGGTGACGCACTCGTCGTCGCCCGCGTTGCACAACGCCGGGTACGCCGCGCTCGGGCTCGACTACGTGTACGTTGCGTTCCCGGTTCCAGCGGGGCGCGGCGGCGACGCGGTGCGCGCCGCGCCGGTCCTCGGCCTGGCGGGACTCAACGTGACCATGCCGCACAAGGCCGACGCGGCGGCCGCGTGCGACGAGCTCACCGCCGACGCGATCGCCCTCGGCGCGGTGAACACCGTGGTGTGCCGGGCCGACGGCACGCTCTGGGGCGACTCGACCGACGGCGAGGGATTCGTGCGGGCCGCGCTCGAGGCCGGCATCGATCCGGCGGGACGCTCGGTGCTCGTGCTCGGCGCCGGGGGCGCGGCCCGCGCCGTCGCGCTCGCACTCGCGCGTCGGGGCGCCGGGGTGACCGTGGCGGCCCGGCGGGTCGAGGCAGCCGAGGCCGCGGCCGGTCTCGCACCGGGCGTCAGCGCGGCGGCGTTCGACGTGCTGGACGGCTGTGTGGCGGCGGCGGACGTCGTCGTCAACGCCACGCCCCTCGGCATGGGGGGCGAGGCGCCGCCGTTCGACCCGGCCCGGCTGCGCCCCGATCAGGCCGTCTTCGACCTCGTGTACCACCCGGCCGAGACCCCGCTGCTCGCCGGGGCCCGGGCCGCCGGCGTGCGGACCGCCACGAACGGGCTCGGCATGCTCGTGCACCAGGCCGCGCTCGCGTTCCGGGCCATGACGGGCCACGACGCGCCCCTCGACGCCATGCGCGCCGCCGTCGCCTGAGCCGACGCCGAGTTGCGGCACTCAGGCCCGCGAACGCGTGCCTGGATGCCGCATGTTTTCAAGTTCCAACGGCCCGCCGCCGACATACACAGCGCACCCGGTCGTCGCGCGGAAGAAGAAGGTGGGCTGGTGTCGCTGTCGGGAAACCTTGCAACCTTCTCGCTCGACGAGGTGCTGCTGCTCCTGTCCCGGACGGCCAAGTCGGGGGCGTTGCGCGTGCGCGACGCCACGACGGAGGGGGTCGTCTACTTCACGGCCGGCCGTCTCTGCGGGGCCGAGGTCGACCAGGTCTCGGGAGCCGTCGACGACGTGACCGCGCTCGAGGCCCGGCTGGTCGACGCGTGCTTCGCGCTGGCCCGTCTCGCCGACGGCGCATTCGAGTTCGAGACCGACCGGCGCCCGCCGTGGACCGCGACCGACGAGGTCGAGGTCACGCCGGTGGTCGAGCGGGTCCGTGACCTGCTCGCACGCTGGCCCGCGATCGAGCGGTCCGTGCCGAGCGTCGACGTCGCCCCGCGCCTCGCCGAGGCGCTGCACCGGGACTCGGTCACGATCGACCGGGCCACCTGGCCGATCCTGGTCGCGGTCGACGGGCGGTCCAGCGTCCGGGCGATCGGCACGACGCTCGGCCGCTCGGCGCTCGAGATCGCGGCCTCGCTCGCCGTCCTGGTCGAGGCGGGTGCGGTCACCGTGGACGGTGCCGACACCCACGCGCCCGAGGTCCGCCCGCCCGAGCCGTGGCGTGGCCTCGACGACGGCTTCGACGACGGCTTCGACGCGGCGCCGGCCGCCGAGGAGATCACCGACCTCGAGTCGCAGGTGGACGCGCTCGAGCAGGCCGCGGCCGAGCTCGACCACGACCACGACGATCGCGACCACCACGACCACGGCTTCGACGTGGTCGGCGGGAACGACGGGGTCGCATCCGACGCCCTCGGCCCCGACACCAGCGACGCCGTCGCCGAGCTCACGACCGGCTTCACCGCCGACCTCGGCGTCGAGCCCGCCGACGAGCCGGTCGAGCTCCCCGCGCTGACCTCCGACGGCGTCGCGATGCTGACCCACGACCCCGACGCGCTGGCCCTCTTGAACCGGGCCGAGCTGGAGCGGGCCGCCCTGGGCGAGCCGATCGAGGAGCCGGAGCCCGAGGCCGGCGCCGATCCCTCCGAACCGGCCGGCGAGCTCGACGGTGACGGGACGGCCGATCGCGGGTCGAGCGACGACGCGCTGCCGGCGCACGAGCCACGCCCCGCGGTCGCCCGCGACCGCGGCGCCCTGCTGCGGATGTTCTCGTCGCTGCGGGACGGCTGAGGCCCTCCGCCCGCGTCTTCGTGCGCCCGAGGCCCGTTACAGCTGGGCCGGACGGCGGCCGATAACCCGGATCGAGCCACGCGAGGGCTCGTGACGTCGGCCACCGCCGGTGGCCGAATGTGCCCTACCCACCCGGGCGAGGTTCGGAGGCTGCCCTGTCCGACGGGACCCATCTCGGCACGCTCCTGCTCGAGGAGGGCCTGCTGACGCAGGCCCAGCTCGACGCGGCGGTGTCCGACCAGGAGGACACCGGCAAGCCGCTGCCGCGCGTGCTCATCGAGGCCGGGATCGTCACCGAGATCGACGTGATCCGGACGCTCGCCTCCCAGGTCGGGCTGGAGTTCGTCGACCTCTCCGAGAGCCAGATCGACCCGTCGGTCGCGTCGCTGATCCCCGAAGCGCTCGCGCGCCGCTACCGCGCGATGCCGATCGGCTGGGACGAGGACCGGCTCGTCGTCGTGATGGCCGACCCCGCGAACGTGTTCGCGGTCGACGACATCCGCGCGATCACCGGCGCGGACGTGAAGACGGTCGTCGCGACCGAGAGCCAGATCTCCGACGTCATCGACCGCTTCCACCGCCTCGACACCGAGGTCGACTCGCTCGCGCAGACCGCAGCGGAGGAGCTCGCCGAGGGCGACGACATCGCGAAGGTCCACGAGGTCGTCGAGGACGCGCCGATCGTCAAGTTCGTCAACCTCCTCATCACCCAGGCCGTCGCCGACCGCGCGTCCGACATCCACGTCGAGCCGACCGAGCGCGATCTCCGCATCCGGTTCCGCATCGACGGCGTGCTGCACGAGGTGATGCAGTCACCGAAGTCGATCCAGAACGGCGTGATCAGCCGGCTCAAGGTCATGGCCGAGATCAACATCGCCGAGCGGCGCATCCCGCAGGACGGGCGCATGTCGCTCACGGTGTCGGGCAACCCGATCGACGTGCGCATCGCGACGCTGCCGACCGTCTACGGCGAGAAGGTCGTCATGCGGATCCTCGACAAGGGCCGCGGTCTGCTCAGCCTCGACGACCTCGGCTTCCTGCCCGAGGTGCTCCACCGCTACGAGGCGTCGTACAAGAAGCCCTACGGGACGATCCTCGTGACCGGGCCGACCGGTTCGGGGAAGTCGACGACGCTCTACGCGACCCTGAACCTGATCAACGAGCCGCACCGCAACATCATCACGGTCGAAGACCCGGTCGAGTACCGCCTCGCGGGCATCAACCAGATGCAGATCAACGCGAAGGCCGGGCTGACCTTCGCCGGCGCGTTGCGCTCCATCCTGCGGTCCGACCCCGACGTCGTGCTCGTCGGCGAGATCCGCGATCGCGAGACGGCGACGATCGCGATCGAGGCGTCGCTCACCGGTCACCTCGTGCTCTCGACGTTGCACACCAACGACGCCGCGTCGACGCCGATGCGTCTCGTGGAGATGGGCGTCGAGCCGTTCCTCGTCGTGAGCGCGCTCGACTGCGTGCTCGCGCAACGGCTCGCGCGACGGCTCTGCGAGCACTGCAAGGAGCCGTACCAGCCGACGGAGGCCGAGCTCATCGAGGCGAACTGGCCGATGGATCGGATCGACGAGTGGCCGACGCTGCACCGCGCGGCCGGGTGCACCGCGTGCGGCCGCACCGGCTACCGCGGGCGGTTCGCGATCCACGAGGTGCTCCTCATGAGCGAGGAGGTCGAGCGCCTCGTCATCGAGCGTCGCTCGACCGAGGACATCAAGAAGGCCTCGGTGATGCAGGGGATGTTGACGCTGCGCGAGGACGGTCTGCGCAAGGTCGGGTTGGGTCACACGAGCCTCGAAGAGGTGTTCCGCGTCGTCTCGTAGACGCGGGTGCACGGACCACGGCAGGACACGAAGGGGAAGCACGATGTTGGACCGGCAGGCGAGACGGCTGGGGGAGTTCCTGGTCGAGCGCCATGTGTTGTCACGCGACACGCTCGAGGTCGCGCTGGCCGAGGCGCGACGGGCGGGCGAGCCGCTGCCGGTCGTGCTGCGCCGCAAGCAGCTCGTGGGCGAGAAGGACCTGACCGCCGCGATCGCGGACGCGTTGAGCTTGCGCTTCGTCGACTTCGGCGAGACGCCGCTGCACCCCGACGCGGCGACGATCATCCCGGCCGAGGTCGCACGCCAGTACCACGCGCTCGGCGTCGACTACGAGGACCACAAGCTCGTCGTCGCGTTCGCGGAGCCCGGCGACGACGAGGCCCTCGACGCGGTCGGTCACGCGACGGGCTACGAGGTGATCCCGGCGACGGCCGGCCGCTACGAGCTCGCGCAGGCGATCGAGATGGTGTACGGCCCGGAGGTCCCGCCGATCGGCGGGAACGGGCACGGCGACGGTGCGCTCGGCGCGGTCGTGCCCATGGGCGCGGGCATCGACGGCCTCGAGGAGGGTCTGAGCGTCAACGAGCTCCTCGAGAAGCTGCTCGAGCTGAAGGGCTCCGACCTCCACCTGACCGCGGGATCACCCCCGACCGTGCGCGTGCACGGTGAGCTGCGCCCGCTCGCCGACTTCGACACGCTCAAGCCGTCGCAGATCCGCGAGATGCTCTACGCGGTCATCACCCAGAAGCAGCGGGAGAAGTTCGAGAACGACCTCGAGCTCGACACGAGCTACACGCTCCCGGGCCGCAGCCGCTTCAGGATGAACATGTTCCTGCAGCGCGACTCCGTCGGTGCGGTGTTGCGTGCCATCCCGTACGAGATCGTCCCGTTCGCCACCCTCGGGCTGCCGCCGTCGGTGGAGCAGTTCGCGGATCTCGCGCGCGGGCTCGTGCTCGTCACGGGTCCGACCGGTTCCGGGAAGTCGACCACGCTCGCATCGCTGGTCGACATCGTGAACCGCGGCAAGGCGGTGCACATCATGACGGTCGAGGACCCGATCGAGTTCCTGCACAGCCACAAGCGCTCGCTCGTCAACCAGCGCGAGGTCGGTGAGGACACCCACTCGTTCGCGAACGCACTCCGCCACGTGCTGCGCCAGGACCCCGACGTGATCCTCGTCGGTGAGATGCGCGACCTCGAGACGATCCAGACCGCGCTCACCGCGGCCGAGACCGGTCACCTCGTCTTCGCGACGCTGCACACCCAGGACGCGCCGCAGTCGATCGACCGCGTCATCGACGTGTTCCCCGCGCACCAGCAACAGCAGATCCGGGTGCAGCTCGCGTCGTCGTTGCAGGGCATCGTGACCCAGCAGCTGATCCCGACGGCCGACGGCGGTGGCCGGACCGTCGCGGCCGAGGTGCTCGTCGCCACGCCGGCCATCCGCAACCTCATCCGCGAGGCGAAGGTGCACCAGATCTACTCGCTCATGCAGGCCGGCGCGAAGTACGGGATGGTCACCATGGACCAGTCGCTCGCCACGCTCGTGCGCCAGGGTCGGGTGACGATGGACGCGGCGGTCGAGGCGTGCGCACACGAGGACGACCTGCGGCGGCAGGCGACGTCCGCAGCTTGGGCCTGACACGAACGAGGAGCAGGACCGTGTCGACGACGTTCACGTATCGGGTACGCGACAAGACCGGCCGCACGGTCGAGGGTGAGCTGGAGGCCGACAACGCGACGCTCGTCGCGGGCAAGCTCCGATCGATGGGCTACACGCCCATCAGCATCGAGAAGCGGGGGAGCCAGGGCGTCTTCACCGAGGTGAAGATCCCCGGTCTCACCGACCGGGTGAAGCTGAAGGACGTCGCGGTCTTCTCGCGCCAGTTCGCGACGATGATCAACTCCGGTCTCGCGCTGCTGCGCGCGCTGGCGATCCTGTCGGAGCAGACCGAGAACAAGGAGCTGGCCCGGATTATCGGCGAGGTCCGGATCGACGTCGAGAAGGGCAGCTCGCTCTCCGCCGCGCTCGGCCGTCACCCGAAGGCGTTCAGCCGCCTGTACGTATCGATGGTCCGCTCCGGTGAGGCGGGCGGGACGCTGGACACGGTGCTGCTGCGCCTCTCGGACACGATCGAGAAGCAGGTCGAGCTGCGTCGCAAGATCAAGTCGGCGATGACGTACCCGATCGTCGTGTTCGTCCTCGTGCTCATGATCGCGACGGCGATGCTCGTGTTCATCGTCCCGACGTTCAAGAACATGTACAAGGACCTCGGCGGGACACTGCCGGCGCCGACGCGGTTCCTCATCGCGGTGTCGGACGCCGCACGCACCATGTTCCCGTTCATCATCGTCGGTCTGATCCTGGGCGCGTGGGCGTTCCGGCGCTGGATCCGCTCCGACTCGGGCCGGGCCCGGTGGGACACGGTGAAGCTGCGCTTCCCGGTGTTCGGGCCGCTCGTGCGCAAGACCGCGCTGTCGCGGTTCTCGCGCACCCTCGCCGCGCTGACCCGATCCGGCGTGCCCATCCTCGAGTCGCTCGACATCGTGTCGATCACGTCGGGAAACCACGTGGTGTCGGTCGCGATCGAGGACGTGCAGCGCGCGGTGAAGGGCGGTGACTCACTCGCCCGGCCGTTGGAGAACCACGAGGTGTTCCCGCCGATGGTCGTCCAGATGATGGCGGTCGGCGAGGAGACCGGCGCGCTCGACGAGATGCTCGACAAGATCGCGGACTTCTACGACCAGGAGATCGCGGCGACCGTCGACGCGTTGACGTCGTTGATCGAGCCGCTGCTCATCATCATGATGGGCATCATCGTCGGCGGCATGATCATCGCCCTCTACCTGCCGATGTTCAACATCATCAAGCTGATCAAGTAGGCGCGGAACAGCGCGCAGCGCGTCAGTGCACGAGACGTGAGACGTCCTTGCGGACCTTCCGCATCCTCCGCTTGACGCGTCTGGGTGCCTTCTTGCCGACGGCCTTCTCCAGCTCGTCGACCAGCTTCTTTGCTCGCTTCTGGACTTTCTTCGCCACGGAGCTCCTCCGGTGAGCGGGGTCCCCAGCACGGGACGAAGCGGACGGCTGTCGACTGCTTGTACCCCTCGAACGGTGGCGGCCACGCAAGGCGCTCGCGCGCCGCGTGATCCCCAGCTGAATTCGGCTCTCATGTTCGTCGCCGGACCTCAAGGTCACTCGAACGGGTGACGATCACGCATGCCGCATAAGACGCTCCTGGCAGGGGGTCAGGCACATGCGCGGCACGTACAGGATCGGTCGGCTCGTCGTCGTCATCGCGGCGACCGCGATGGTGGTCGCGGGATGCTCGGGCGGGTCGTCCGGGCCGAAGAGCGCGCCGAAGCAGAGTGCGGCGAACGCGCTCACTGCCGGCGCGCCGCGAGGCGCGCAGCCCGCCGACGCGCCCACGTACCACCAGTTCTTCACGCACATCAACATGGGCGGCTCGTGGCCGAAGGAGATCTGCGGCGGCTACCTCAACGGCAGCCGCACCTGCGACGCGTGGTCCGTGTCGCAAGGCGGTCAGACGGCGCCGTTCTCCAACCGGAAGACACCCGTCGGCTGGGAGGACCAGGCCCAGGGCCACAAGTTCCGCATCGACGTCGCCGGCACGGGCTGGTACCTGCAGGGCACCATCCCCGACCGTTCCTCGAACCTGTTCACGGTCACGTCGGGGTCGGTCGGACCGTGGAACGTCAAGGGCTCCATCACGACCGGTACCGACCCGAAGCTCGTCGGCAAGCAGGGCGGTCCGCTGTCGATCGACGTCCACCCGCCGAAGTTCACGGACTGGTCGTACGACTTCTACATCGGCGGCTGGCTGCTCTACGAGGTGAACCGCGGCTCGACGCAGACGACGGTGTCGAGTGCGCCGAACCCGTCGAAGCAGGGACAGGGCGTGCGCTTCACCGCGCTGGTGCGCGCCGCGAGCGAGGGGTCGGCGCCGCTGACGGGCACGGTCCAGTTCCAGGTCGACGGTCAGCCCAAGGGCGGTCCCGTTCCGCTCACCGGTGGGCTCACCGCGACGAGCCCGCCGTTCGCCGACCTCGACGTCGGGACGCGTTACATCACGGCGGTCTACTCCGGTGACGACAACTGGCAGGGCAGCACGTCGCGAGCGAGTGGCCAGGAAGTCGATCCGAAGTGACCGAGCGCCCCGGCACCCAGTTGACGCGCCCGCGCGCACGCATCACGGCGGTCACGCTCGTGCTCGTCGTCGCGCTCGTCGCGTTCGGCACCACGGCGTGCGCGTCGGCCGGGGGCACGGCGGCCCACGACGCGACGTATCGCAACGTGCTGCTGGTCGGCACGGCCACGGCGAACGCGCCGGTCGTCGGCGGGCGCGTCGACGTGTTCGACTCGGCCGGCAAGCAGGTGAAGGACCCGAGCGACGGCCCGATCACGACCGATCCCAACGGGACGTTCTCCGGGGTCGTCCCCCAGATGCCGTCGTCGTACCGTGTGACGATCAGCGGCGGACACGTCGACGACCAGGCCTTCACCGGCACGCTGTCGGCCGAAGGCACCTCAGAGCGGGACGTCGAGACCGTGTCGGTGAACCTCGTCTCGACGCTCGTCGACGCGTATCAGCGAGCGAAGCCGGGAACCTCGGTCGCCACGGCCGGCCTGCGTGTCGCGCAGTTCCTCGAGCTGCCGCCCTCGAACCGGCCCGCCGAGCTCCTGGACGCGCCGCAGTCGTGGTTCAACGCCGACGCGTTCACGCAGGCCGCAGCCTCCGACGGCGGGCTCGATGCCTACGTCACGAAGCTCGCGCGCCGCGCCGCGACCGACTCGCACGCGCACCAGTCGTTCGTGCCGGTCATGCTCGGTGCGAGTGCAGGTACGGATCCAGGTGCTGCGGGGCCGGTGTTGCGCAACGCCTGGGCCGAGGTCGCGAAGTACGTCGGCGGCCAGCTCGTCAACGGCGCGATCAGCTACGTCGGAGGTGCGGCGTTCGGCTGGCTGCTCGACAAGATGGGTCTGATCCGCAGCACCAAGAGCGAGTTCGAGCTCGTACGCGATCAGCTGGCCGTGATCCAGCAGCAGCTCAACTACATCACCGC
>DATBEZ010000117.1:0-13962 GCA_036558745.1 Acidimicrobiia bacterium | reverse complement strand
GAACTCGGTGGTGAGGAAGCCGCCGATCACCGGACCGAACGCGTACGACGCGCCCATGACCGCAGTCCAGAGCGCGAACGCGGTCGCGCGCTCACGCCCATGGAACGTGCTGGTGAGGATGGCGAGGCCCGACGGGAGGAGCAGCGCCGCGCCGATGCCCTCGATGATCGCCTCGCCGATCACGAGCATCAGCACGCCGGTCGAGAGCGCGGCGATGAGCGAGCCGACGCCGAAGAGCGCGGTGCCCACGATCCACGTCTGGCGCGCGCCGTGGATGTCGGCGAGGCGTCCGCCGATGATCATCATCGCGGCGAACACCAGGCTGTAGCCGGTGATCACCCACTGCAGCGTCGGCAGCGTGGTGTGGAAGTCGCGCAGGATCGTCGGGATGGCGACGTTGAGCACCGAGTTGTCGAGCACGACGATGAACGCGGAGGTGATGACGATCGCGAGGGTGATCCACCGGCGCGGGTCGGCGTGCGTGTCGATGTCGAAGGGCGCGGAGCTCATGGCTCCCTCCGCTCCCGCTCCGGGCGGCTTCGCCCGGCGGAGCGCCGCTGCGTCCGCACAGAGCTCATGGCTCCCTCCGCTCCCGCTCCGGGCGGCTTCGCCCGGCGGAGCGCCGCTCCGTCCGCACGGAGCTCAGGCGGCGTCGAGCGGGGTCGGGGGGTCGAGGCGGGCGGCACGTCGATGTCGAGCTCGGCGGGCACGTCGATGCGGGCCGGCAGCTCGAGCCGCGTGATCAGCCGGGTGACGGCCTCTTCGCCGTGGTGGGTGTGGAGGTAGCTCGCGAGCTGGGCCAGGTCGACGCGGCGTGCGCCGAGCGCGGCTGCGGCGAGGATCGCGGCCCGACGCTCGGTGTCGTCGAGCGCGTCGAGACGGCCGCGCGCCTGGACCACGGAGACGATCGCGGCGAGCAGCCGCTCGTGGTCGTGGACGGTCGTCACGGTCGCACCCGCGGCTCGGGATCGGCCGCCTTGAGCTGCTGCGCGAGCCGTGCGAGCGCGGGCAGCGCGTCCACGATCCGTCGACGGTCGTCGTCGGTCAGGTTCCCCAGCGCGTCGTCGAGGGCCCGGGCGCTGCACTGCTGCCACGCGGCGATGCGACGGCGCGCGTTGCGTGTGACCCGGAGGCGGACCGCCCGGGCGTCGGTCTCGTCCCGGTCGCGGGCGAGGAGCCCGGCGTCGGTGAGGGTCCGGACCAGGGTGCTGATGGTGTTGGGCGCGAGCCGCAGCGTCTCGGCCGCGTCGCGCACGCCGATGCCGGGCCGGCGGTCGACGAGGTCGAGCAGCTCGGCCTGGCTGGGGGAGAGCGGCGCCAACGGGAAGTCGCGACGGATGGTCCGGCGCACGAGTCGCCGCAGGTCGGAGAGGGCGCGGAACAGGGCGGCGCCGTCGCCGGCTGCCGCCTCGCCGCAGGGATCGATCACGGGCGCGCCAGCGGTCGCGGGGCGCATGGTCTCGGGGGGCACGCCAACAGTTTAGCTCGGTGACAGAGCTATTCGACCGCGGGTTTTCCGAGCCGCCGGTCGGGACACGAACCGGCGCTCTGGCACCGGTTCGTGTCCCAACGCGGCGCTGTCGAGGGTCAGCTTGGCTGGAAGGGACCCCGCCCCATCTGGTCGCGGACGGTCACGACCGGGGGGTTGGTCAGGCTGCGCCGCTGCCAGTTCGCGCCGTCGACGACGAGGGTGTGACCCGAGATGAACCGCGCGTACGGAGAGGCGAGGAACGTCGCTGCCCACCCCAGCTCCTGGCGCTGGCCGACGCGCATCGCGGGCTGGCAGACGTCCTTGTCGTGGGTGCGATCGAGGTTGCCGCGGATGTCGCTCGTCATGTCCTCGTGCGGGAAGAGGCCGGGCACCAACCCGTTCACCTGGATCCCGTTCGGGCCCCACTCGACGGCGAGCGACTCGGTCAGGTTCTTCACACCCGCCTTCGCCGCCGCGGAGTGGGCGAAGCCGGGACCGCCCGTCCACGCGTAGGTCGCGCCGACGTTGATGATCGAACCGGGGCGCGACACCGCGATGTGGCGCCGGGCGAACTCCCGCGCGCAGAAGAACGTGCCGTTCAACGTGATGTCGACGACAGTGCGCCACGCGTTCGGCGACATGTCCTCCGCGGGGACCGGGAAGTTCGCGGCCGCGTTGTTCACGAGCACGTCGGGGAGGCCGAACGCGGCCTCGGCCTCGTCGAACGCGCGCGCGATGTCGTCGGGCTCTCGGATGTCGCACTGCACCGCGAGCACGGACGCGCCCAGTTCCTGCATCGCCTGGCGTCCCGCGGTGAGGTGCTCGTCCTTGCGGCTCGCGATCACGATCGACGCGCCGAGCCGCGCGAACTCCGACGCGATCGCCTTGCCGAGACCGGTACCCGCGCCGGTCACGAACACGCCGACACCGTCGTACGTGCCCGGCTTGAGCGCGGTCTCGCCGACCGTCGGCGGCTGCGGCAACCCGATCGTCTCGCTCACGTCAACCCCCTTCAGCTCCCGCTATACCTGGGCGCACGATCCTCGGCCCGGGCCGCGCGTTGCTCGGCGAAGTCGTCGCTCTTGTTGATGAACGTCTGGTAGATCATCTCGTCGTTCATCGACGAGCGGATCTGGGGCAGGGCCAGGTGCTTGATCACCTCGCGGGCCATCTTCACCGTGACCGCGGGCGACGACGCGATCTGCTCGGCCATCGAACGGACGGTGGTGTCGAGCTCCTCGGCCGGCACCACGCGGCTCACGATGCCGTGCGCGAGGGCCTCCTCGGCGGAGAGGATGCGCCCGGTGAGCACCATGTCGCTCACGAGTCCGTGCCCGCACATCTCGTAGAGGACGCCGACGCCCCCGGTGTCGGGGATCACGCCGTACGTCACCTCGGGCAGACGGAAGCGCGCGTCCTCCGACGCGACGCGCACGTCGCAGAGCAGGGCGCGCTGGAACGAGCCGCCCATCACCCAGCCCTTGCACGCGACGATCACCGGCGCGTCGATCTCCCACACCTTCTGGATCCCGCGGTGACCGCGGCGCATGAGCTCGTGGTGTGACAGCTCGACCTTGAGCGTGCCGATGGAACCCACGTCGCGTCCCGACGAGAACGACTTGCCCTCGCCCCGCCAGACCACGGCCCGGATGTCGTTGCGCCCGGCCAGCTCGGCGAGGATCTCGAAGAGCGCGAGGTCCATGTCGTCGTCGAACGCGTTGTGCTTGTCGGGGTTGTCGTTGGTGATCGTCGCGATCGGTCCGTCGACGTCGAGCCGGACCTGTCCACCCATGGTTCCCCCTCGGACGGCGAAGCGCGTTCGGAGTGGCGCTTACTCTCGCACCTCGAGCGCGAGCGTGACGATCTCGAACGGTGCGACCTCGAAGCGCACCGTCGCACCGTCGACCGGGAGGTCGCGCTCCGTGCGCTCGAGCAGGTCGGCGCGTGACGCGCGCAAGAGCGGATCCGGGGCGGTCAGCGTGACCGGCCCCCGCCGGCCCCACGCCTCGTAGAGCCGCACGACGAGCACACCGCCACCCGCCGTGGCCGGATCGTCGGGGCGCTTGACCACCTCCACGACGACGTTCGGCGCGTCGACGGCGACGAGCGATCGGACCGGCTCCAGCACGCCGGCGTGGGGTGTCGTCGCGACCGTCCGGAGGGCGACGTTGAGGTCGTAGCCGGCGTCGACGACGCCCGCCTCGCGCAGATCGCCGGCGTGAGGGAGCAGCCGGTACGTGAAGCGGTGCATCCCGCGGTCGGCGACAGGGTCGGGCCACGTCGGCGCGCGTAGGAGCGAGAGGCGCATGACGTTGCCGCGCACGTCGTAGCCGTACTTGCAATCGTTGAGCAGGGCGACGCCGTAGCCGTTCTCGCTCAGGTCCGCCCACTTGTGCGCGCACACCTCGAAGCGGGCGACGTCCCAGCTCGTGTTCGCGTGCGTCGGCCGCTCGACGTGCCCGTACTGGATCTCGTACGTCGCCCGCGCCGAGCGCACCGCGAGCGGGAACGCGACCTTGAGGAACCGGTTGGTCTCGTGCCACTGCACCTCGCTCGCGAACTCGAGGTACGGCGAGTCGGCCGCGAGCGACACCGTCTGCACGATGCGCGACATGCCGAACGTCCGCGCGAGCCGCAACGCGACCCGGAGCGGCCCGTCCTCCACCACCTCGACGGCATCGAGCGCGACGAGGTCGTCGACCTGCTCGAGGTAGAAGCGGTCGACGTCCCACGCGTCGTAGAAGTTCGGGTAGTCCGGGTGGAGCTGCAGGAGGTTGCCGGGCCCCGCGAGCACCTCCCGACCGGCGACCTTGTCGTACACCGACGTCAAGAGCCCGGCGTCGTCGAGCTCGACCCGCAGTCGCGCGTTCTCCATTCGCCGGGCGTCGACCGCGAGCTGCGGGCCGGGCCGTTCGGTCGCGTCCGCTCCCGCGCCGTCGACCACGAGGTCGTGCACGGCCCAACCGCACGCCGGCGTCGAGAGGCGGGCGAGCACCCGACCCGAGCCCAGGGGTTGCGTGGGTGCGCGGCCCCCGTCGGGACCGACGACCGCGACGGCCTCGGCGGCGGCGAGCACGGGAGGGAGGTCGAGCTCGACGACTTCGTCGCGCGCGTGCGACAGCGAGTTGAACACGACGACCGGGTGCTCACGCCCGTTCGCGTCCACCGCAGCCGCGATCGACGACACCGCGTCGCACGCCACGGACTCGGCGACGCGCGCCACCTCGGCGTGTGCCTCTGCCGAGTCGCGGTACACCCAGTGGATGCCGGAGCCCGGGATGATGTCGTGGAACTGGTGGAGCAGCAGGAGCCGCCACGCACGCTCGAGCTCGTCGCGCACGGGCCGCGGGTCGGGCGCGAGCGTCGACCACAGCTCGGCGTCGCGCAACGCGAGCTCGCCGCGACGGTTCCCGCGTTTCACCGCCGCCTGGCTCGTGTACGTGCCCCGGTGCAGCTCGAGGTACAGCTCGCCCACCCACACCGCGGGCTCGCGGATCTCGGCCTCGGCGGCCTCGAAGAACGCGCGCGGTCCCTCCATGGTCAGACGGGGCAGGCCGTCGAGGTCGCCGAGACGGCGGGCCGACTCGAGCATCGTCGTGGTCGGTCCACCACCGCCGTCACCCCAGCCGAACAGGTACAGCGACCGCGTCGCGCGGTCGTGGTCCTTGAAGTTCTGCACCCCGAAGCGCAGCTCCCGCACGTTCATCTGCCCGCCGTAGGTGTCGGAAGGTGGGAAGTGCGTGAAGACGCGCGAGCCGTCGATGCCCTCCCACAGGAAGCTGTGGTGGGGGAGCACGTCGTACTGGTTCCACGAGAGCTTCTGGGTGAGGAACCATCGGATGCCGGCCCGGCGCATGATCTGTGGCAGCGCGGCCGAGTAGCCGAAGACGTCGGGCAGCCACACGTCCTTCGTGTCGATGCCGAGCTCGTCGCGATAGAAGCGCTTGCCGAACGTGATCTGGCGCACCAGCGACTCGCCCGACGGGATGTTGCAGTCCGCCTCGACCCACATGCTGCCGGTGGGCTCCACGCGACCCGCGGCGATCGCGTCCTTCAGGCGCGTCCAGAGGTCGGGATAGTGGTCGCGCATCCACGCGAGGTGCTGAGCCTGTGACACGACGAACCGGTACTCCGGGTATTCGTCCATCAGCGCGAGCGCGGTGCTGAAGGTGCGCGCGCACTTGCGCACGGTCTCGCGCAGCGGCCACAGCCACGCCGTGTCGAGATGCGCGTGCCCGACAATGGAGACCCGGTGCACGTCGGGCGCGGCGCGGTACGACAACAGCTCGCGCAGGATCGGCGCGGCGCGCGGGGAGGAGGCGCGCACGTCGGTCAGGTCGAGCGCGGTGCACGCGCGGTTCAGGCCCGCGCGCAGGCGCGCGCCCCGCGGGTCGTCGACCGGCAGCTCGCCCAGCAGCTCCAGGAGGATCCGGAAGTCGTGCGCGAACGCGGCCAGCTCCCGGTCGCGCACGTGAACGTCGGCACGTGCCAGCGTGAAGAGCGGGGGCCCGTCGGGCTCGGGCATCATCAACGGCCACGGGTTCGCGCCGAGCGGCGACGGCGGGTTCGCGGCCGCTTCGACGAAGAGCTCGAACGCGCCCGATGCCCGCTCGTCGGCGGTGAGCCGGACGTCGCGGTGGTTGGGCGAGAGGCCCTGTACCGGGCGTCCGTCGCGCCACACCAACGACTCCGCGCCGAACCCGGTGTTGCCCGCGTTGCCGATCTCGAACCCGACGACGACGTCCTCGTCGCGCCAGGGGCCCGGAACGCTGCCGCGCAGCCGGAACCACGTCGTCCCCCATGCAGGACCGAACGCATCGCCGACGCGGAACGGGCCGTACGTCGCCGCCAACGCGACGTCGGGGGCGACCGGTTCGCCGCGAACGTGGAACGCGGCGACGTCGTCGAGCGGGCGCGACGGACCGCGCAGCGACGGTCGCACGAACTCGAAGTAGACCCGCCGGATCCGGCCGTCGGTGACCGCGTCGCCCTCGGGCACGTCGAGAACCTACCGAGCCGGTGTGCGGTCGGCCGCGAGCGCTCGCGCCGCGAGCTCCAGATACGGCCACGCGACGTCGGGTGCGAGCCCGCCGACCAGCGGCTGCAGCATCAGCATCCCGCCCGAGGCGACGTGCGCGGCGGCCTCGTCGGGCGTGAGGATCGTGAACGCGCCACTTCCGCGCAGCTCGTCGACCGTGTTCGCGGAGGTGATCATCGCGACACCCGAGCGACCCTCGTTCCACTTCGCGTAGGCGCGGGTGTCGTTGAGCATCGACGGACCGAGCTCGGCCCACGCGCGGTCCGGATCGTCAGCGACGAAGTGTGTCGTGGAGTCCGCGGGCGGGATCATGCACCCAACGGGCGCGACGCCGGCTCGCGAGGCTTCCTCGTCGTACGCGCGCTCGAGCTCGGGATCGTGCTTCTCGGCGAGGAACGCGAGGCCGAGACGTGCCGCGCGCCGCGCGGCGGCAGCGGTGCCGCCGCCGTAGAGCAGTGCGGGACCGCCGGGCGTGAACGGCGCCGGGGTGACCCGCACCCGCCGGTCCTCGTGCGTAAAGGGCTCGCCGGTCCACGCCTGCTGCAACGTGCGAACGGCTCGCTCGATCGTCGCCCCGCGCGTGCGCATATCGACGCCGAACTGCTCGAACTCCTCGGGGCGGTACCCGAGCCCGACGGTGTACGCGACCCGTCCCCGGCTGACGATGTCGAGCACGGCGAGGTCCTCGGCGAGGCGGATCGGGTCGTAGAACAGGACCAGCAGCGCGGCGACCATGATCGGCGTGCGCTCGGTGACCGCCGCGAACGCGGATGCGAGCACGACCGGCGAAGGCAGGTACCCGTCGTCGGCCGCGTGGTGCTCGGAGACGACCAGGCTCATGCACCCGTGGTCCTCGCCCCACCGGGCCATCTCCGTGGCGGTGGCGTAGAGGTCGGCGCGCGTCGCGGCCTCGGCGCCGGGTGCCTGCCGCATCGCGAAACGCATGGTCATCATGCACAGTGTGTATCCGCGCGGCGCGCCGGTCGTCATCTCCGCATGCCGGGCGGGCTCGTGAAGCGCTTCTCAGCAAGTTCTCAGCCCCCGCGTCTTGACCCCTCACGTTGGTGTGCTGTGGTCGGGGGATGCAGGGAACGGCGGTGCACGACCCGGCGCGACGGGGGCTGGTGGGACAGCGCGCGGCGGCGACGCTCGCCGGCGTGAGCCGGGGTTGGTACGACCGGAACGAGCTGATCGAGGCGCTGCACCGGGGCGCCCGCATCCGTCGCGCATGGTGCGAGCAGTTCCTGGCCTGGTGCGAATCCCACGATGTCGTCACTCGCCGTGACGCAGGCTCGGCGACGACGTATGTGGATCCCGCACGCCTGGCACGCGAGTGGCCGGACTTCGAGGCGGCCTACCACGCCCCCGCCGAGATCGATCTTCGCCCCCTCGACGCGGACGCACTCGCTGCCGTGACGCGTCACGGGGCGTGAGTCGCCGTTGGTAGGGCGCCGCCCGACGACAACCCAGCTGGCCCCGCTCCGACTCCGTCGCGGTGCACATGGGCATGTGTTAGCAACTACGGGATGCGCGACGTGCGGGTCGAGGGCACGACCATCTGGGAACTGATGGAGCGGCGGGTCGCGGCGACGCCCGACGCGACCATGTTCGTGGAGACGAGCGGCGCGACGGTGACGTTCGCGGGCCTGCGCGAGGCCGCGTTGCGCGTGGCCGCCGCGTTGGCCGACCACGGCGTCGGCGAGGGCAGCGTCGTGTCGTGGTTGCTGCCGACGCGCATCGACGCGTTCGTGCTCATGGCCGCGCTCGCGCGCCTCGGTGCGGTGCAGAACCCGCTCATCCCGCTCTACCGCCATCGTGAGGTGTCGTTCATCGTCGGTCAGGCCGGCTCGCGGCTGCTCGTCGTGCCCACCACGTGGCGTGGCTTCGACTACGGGGCGATGGCGCGCGAGGTCGCGGGCGACCACGACGCCGAGGTGATCGCGATCGCCGACCGTGAGCCGTTGCCGGCGGGTGATCCGGGCCGCCTCCCGCCGCCGCCCCCTGCGCTCGCACCGGCCGAGCAACCGGTGCGCTGGCTCTTCTACACGTCGGGCACCACCGCGGCGCCGAAGGGCGTGCGCCACACGGACGCGTCGGTGATCGCCGCGACGACCGGCATCGTCGACGCGTACCGGATCACCGCGGCCGACCGCCAGGCCGTCGCGTTCCCGGTCGCGCACGTCGGTGGCGTCGTCTGGCTCATCGGCGGCCTGATGACCGGCTTCACCCAGTTGCTGGTCGAGGCGTTCGACCCCGCGACGACGATCCCCGCGATGCGCGACTTCGGGATCACGCTCGCGGGATCGGGCACCGCGTTCCATCTCGCCTATCTCGACGCGCAGCGCAAGGATCCGTCCACACCGCTCTTCCCGAACGTGCGTGCCTTCCCGGGTGGCGCGGCACCGAAGCCGGCGACGTTGCACGAGACGATGAAGCGCGAGCTCGGTGCGGGGGTGGTCTCGTCGTACGGCCTCACCGAGGCGCCGATCCTGTCGTGCGCGACGCCCGACGATCCCGACGACAAGCTCGCGACCACGGAGGGCGGGCTCACGCCGGGCGTCACGGCCCGCGTGGTCGACCTCGACGGCCGCGAGGTTGCCGCGGGCGAGGAGGGAGAGCTGCGCGTGAAGGGCCCGCAGGTGTTCCGCGGCTACGTCGACGACACGCTCGACGCCGACGCGTTCGACCACGACGGCTGGTTCCGCACGGGCGACCTCGGTCGCGTCGACGCGGACGGCTTCGTCACCATCACCGGCCGGCTCAAGGACGTCATCATCCGCAAGGGTGAGACGATCTCCGCCAGCGAGGTCGAGGACCTCGTCTTCCAGCATCCCGGCGTGCGCGACGTCGCGGTGATCGGTGTGGCCGATCCCGCGGCCGGCGAGCACGTGTGCGCGGTCGTCGTCCCCGCCGACCCGACCGCGCCGCCGACGCTCGACGACGTGACCACGTTCCTGCGCGAGCGGCGGCTGATGACCCAGAAGCTGCCCGAGCAGCTCGAGGTGCTCGCCGAGCTCCCCCGCAACTCCATGGGCAAGGTGCTCAAGCAGGACCTGCGCGACCGCTTCACGAACACGTAGGCGCGCGCACGCCTAGTTCGACGGGGGTGGCGTCAGCCGTCCGTAGTACGGGTTGTCGAAGCGCGTCCCGGCCAGCTCGCACACCGCGCCGGGAAGCTGCGTGCGCGAGCTCGACGACGTGCACGTCGCGCCGCGGTCGGCCATGCACCCGGCCCAGGCGAGGCCGCGCTGGAGCGTCAACGACGTGACCGCCGGCGTCGTGTGATTCGTCGTCTCGGCCCGGTGCCGGCACTGCGAGGCGACCACGGCGACGCCGTCGGGCTCCGCCGTGGTGCCCGCGGGTGGCGTCCGCGGCCCAGAGAGGTCGAGATCGAGTCGTGCCGTGCTCAGCAGGGTCAGGGCGAAGCGGGTCGCTCCCGACGAGTACGTGGGGCACGGTGAACCCGGGCCGGCGTTCGCACTCGGGCAGAGGTTGGTTCCGTCGGCGGCGCGCACCGCGACCATGCCCGCGTCGCAGACGGGACGTCCCTGGAGCCGCAGCGTCAGCTCGAACGGGAGGCACGGCTGCGCGGCCTTCACGCGCCCGTCCGGAGCGATGAGGATGCCGCCGTCGACGTAGCTCACCTCGGCGGGATCGCTCGCGGACTCCTTGCGGTACAGGCCGTCGATCTCCTGCCACGTCGCGAGGCTGGCCCGAGTGGCCGGTGGGCTCGCGACGACGACACGCGCGCCGGCCTGTCGAGCCGTCGTCACCGCCTCGTTGATGTCGCTCGCGTACCGCGCCAGGAACGCCATCCCGGCCAGTGGTCGACCGTCGTCACCGCGCATGCACGGCGTCGTCGCGTCGACGCCGTAGGCCAGGATGACCGCATCGGGACGGTTGCGGGTGACGTCGTCGCGCAACGTCGGCAGAAGGTCGCATGGCGCCGCGCCGTCGAACGCGTGGACCGACACCTTGACCCGGTACGCGTCGCCGACACCGACGAAGTACGGGCGGGACTGGGCGAGGAGGGCGTCGCCGTAGAGCGACACGCTGCGCTCCTCGGCCCGTCCGGGCGGCGCCGCGCTCGACGCCGTGGGCGTCGGCCGGGTCGAAGCCCGTCCGGCGACGACACCGCCCGCGAACGAGAGCGCCACGAAGGCGACGGCCACGAGCGCGAGGATCCGGGCCCGAGAGGTCACGGCCGGAGCATCGCGTGCGGCCCGTAAACGTGGCGCTAGGAACAGCTAGGTCAGCGCGCGGCCCGGGCGGCGGCGCCCGTCATCCGCCGCCACGCGTCCAGGTCGCTGCCGTCGGCCGGCCGGCCCACGCGGGTGACGGTGTCGACGTGACCCGCCTCGGCGCGCAGCGCGCCCGCGGTGCACCGGTCCCTGGGCCGGTGCGCGAACGGGTCGAAGCGGAAGTGGCGCATCGCGTTCTCGTGCGTGATCTTTGCTACCGGGGTCTCGTCGACGCCTTCGAACAGCGCGGCGAGACGCTCCGGCGCGTTCGGCCACGAGCTGTCGGAGTGCGGGTAGTCGGACTCCCAGCACACGTTGTCGACGTTGAACGAGTCCAGGAGCGACACGCCGACGCGGTCCTCGATGAAGCACACGAGGATGCGCTCGCGGAAGAGCTCGGTGGGGCGGAGGCCCTGGGGTTGGCGTTGCCCCATCCAGCCGTTGTGGCGGTCGAGGGTGTGCTCGGCCCGCTGCAGGAAGTACGGGATCCACCCGATGTCGCCCTCGCTCAGCGCGAAGCGCAGCTCGGGGAAGCGGTGCCAGAAGTGGGCCCAGAGCAGGTCGCCGAGCGTGTAGATCGACATCGTCGACGAGAGGTTCATCGGGACGGGTGCCGGCGCGTCGGGCACCGTGGACGCGGCCTTCGACGACGAGCCGACGTGGCAGCACAGCACGGTGCCCGTGTCGCAACACGCGGCAAAGAGCGGGTCCCACGCGTCGGTGTGGATGCTCGGCATGCCGAGGCCCGCGGGGTTCTCCGAGAACGTGACCGCGTGGCATCCCTTGCCCGCGAGCCGGTGGATCTCCTTCGCGCACTCCTCGACGTCGAAGAGCGGGAGGATCCCACACGGGATGAAGCGGTCCGGATAGGCCGCGCACCACTCGTCGACGTGCCAGTCGTTGTAGGCGCGGATCATCACGAGGTTCGTCTCGCGGTCGGGACCGAGCTGGAGCACCTGACCCGCGAAGCCGGTCCAGTTGGGGAAGTTCAAGCCGGCGAGCTGTCCACCGGCCGACATGTCGCGCACGCGCTCGTGCACGTCGTAGCAGCCCGGGCGCATGTCCTCGTAGCGCGACGGGTTGATGTTGAACATCTCCGGTGGCTTTCCCGCGACCGCGTTGAGGCCGAGGTTCCGACCGCGGACGTCGCCGTAGTACCACTGCTGCGAGCCGTCGGGCTCGTCGACGACACGAGGCGCGCGGTCGCGGTAGCGGTCCGGCACGTGGGCGTCGAACATGTCGGGAGGTTCACAGATGTGGTCGTCGACGGAGACGAGGATCAGGTCGTCGGCGCCGGTCATCACGAACCTCCGAACAGGCCACGTTCCTCGAACAGCTTCACGACGAGGTCACCCTGGCGGCGCATCATGCGGCCGTACTCGTCGGCGGCCTTGTCGGCGTCGCCGCGCGTCACCGCGCGCACGATCGCGTTGAGGCCCTTGCGCTCCATCTCGATCGCGCCGGGCACGAGCGCGAAGTAGCTGCCGGGGACGAGGCCCGACATCGCGCGCAACACCACCTTGACGCGCGGCGAGCGCGCCGCGTCGACGATCAGGGCGTGGAACGCGATCACGAGCCGCCCCATCTCCTCGGCGTCGTCGGTCGACGCGACCGACCGCTCGATCGAGACGAGCTCGTCGGCGACGCGGTCGATGTCGCGGTCCATGGCCCGCCGGACCGCGAACCCGTAGACGAGACCGAAGAGGTCGTAGGTGTCGCTGACGGCGCGGGCGTCGAGCGCGTCGACGAAGGCACCACGATGGAGCTCGATCGTGACCCAGCCCTCGCGCTCGAGCGCGATGAGCGCCTCGCGGATCGGGATGCGGCTGATGCCGAGCGTGCGCGCGATCTGCTCCTGCGGCACGCGCACCCCGGGACGGAGATGCCCGTCGAAGATCAGCCGGCGGATGTAGACCGCGGCCTGCTCCCCGCTGCTGCGCCGGACCATCTCCGGCGGGGGGACGGTCGGTTCGAGATCCGCGTCGAGCCGGGTCTCCCGAGTCACCACATTGCATACGTTATGCGATGACGGGCACCCGGTCGCCCGGTCAGCGGCCGAGGAGGTCCCTGCCCCGCTCGCGCAGCTGGAACTTCAGCACCTTGTTGCTCGCGTTGAGGGGCAACGCCTCCACGACCTCGACGTGGCGCGGCACCTTGTAATTGGCCATCCGCGGCTTGCACCACGCGAGCAGCTCCTCGGTGTCGAGCTCGGCCCCGGCCCGGGGGACGACGAAGGCCATGCCCACCTCGCCCATCCGGGTGTCGGGCACGCCGACGACCGCCACCTGCCCGACCGCGGGGTGCTCCATGATCATGTTCTCGATCTCGGCGGGATACGCGTTGAAGCCGCCGACGATGAACATGTCCTTGGTGCGGTCGGTGATGCGCAGGTTCCCTTCGGGCGTGAGCAGCCCGACGTCGCCCGTGTGCAGCCACCCGTCGGCGTCGATCGTGACCGCGGTCGCGGCCGGATCGCCGAAGTACCCCTTCATCACGTTGTAGCCGCGCAGCAGGATCTCGCCCTGCCCGCCCTGGGCCACGTCGCGGCCCTCGTCGTCGACGATGCGCAGCTCCATGCCCGGGATGGGACGGCCCGAGGTCGTCGCGATCGTCTCGGGATCGTCGTCGTGACGGCACATCGTCGCGATGCCGGTCGTCTCGGTCAGCCCGTACCCGGTCACGATCGTCTCGAACGCCAGCTCGGCCCGCATGCGCCGGATCATCTCGACGGGGATCGCGGCCGCGCCCGTCACCGACAGCCGCAGCGACGACATGTCGAAGTCGCGCAGGTTCGGATGGTCGAGCATGGTCTGGTAGATCGCGGGTGGCCCCGGAAGCATCGAGATGCGCTCCTCCGCGACCCGCCGCATGACCGAGGGCACGTCGAACACCGCGTGGGGAACGATCGTCGCGCCCTTCAACACCGCCGCAAGGATGCCCGCCTTCAACCCGAACGCGTGGAAGAACGGGTTGATGATCAGGTAGCGGTCGCCGGGACGCAGGCCGACCACCGTCGACCAGGCGTCGTAGGCCTTGATCCCCGCCGCGTGGCGGAGCATCGCCCCCTTCGGGTTCCCCGTGGTGCCCGACGTGAAGAGGATGTCGCTCAGGTCCTCGCCGTCGATGCCCGCGGTCCGCTCGGCCAGAGCGTCGTCGTCGACCTCCCCGGCGCGGGCGAGGAAGTCGGCCCAGGCCGTGGTCCCCTCGGTCAC
>DATBEZ010000116.1:0-95105 GCA_036558745.1 Acidimicrobiia bacterium | reverse complement strand
CATGTTCTCGAGGACGACCGGCACCGACGAGCCGACGAACTGGCACACCAGACAGCAGCAGTACGACGCAGTGTGCGCGTGGGGCGAACCGAACCACGCGCGGCTCGAGCGTCTGAGCGCGATCGACCAGCCCGTGTTCATCGCCATCGGCGACAGCGACCCGATGGTCCTTCCCCGCTACTCGCATTTGCTGGCCGGGCTGATCCCGCGCTCGACCCTCAAGATCTACCCGGACGCGGCCCACGGGTTCTTGTTCCAGCATCACGCCGAGTTCGCCGCCGATGTCGACGCGTTCCTCGGCAAAGGTCCAGCGGGATCGTCAACGCCGGGTGAAGCCGTCGCGCGAGTTCCGGAGGAACCAACGTGAAGGGTCGCAGACGCACACTCGTCGCCGGCACTGTCCTCGGGTCCCTCGCACTCCTGACTGCCGCGTGTGGCAGTAGCGGTGGAAGGAGTGCGGTCGTGTCGCCGGCAGCCGGCACGTCCAAGCCCGCATCCGCGGGCACCGTCGCCGTCGCGAGCACCCATCTCGGGGATGTGCTGGTCGACGCGCAGGGTCGCACGGTGTACCTCTTCGGCGCTGATGCAGGCACGAAGAGCGCCTGCTCAGGTGCCTGCGCGGTGAACTGGCCGCCGCTTGTTACGAGCGGTACTCCCACGGTCGGAAACGGCGCCGTCACGTCGTTGGTCGGGACCGCGACGCGTTCCGGAGGCGAGAAGCAGGTCATCTACAACGGCCATCCGCTCTATCTCTTCGCCGGCGACCAGAAGGCCGGTGACACGAACGGTCAGGGTCTCAACGCGTTCGGCGGCAGCTGGTACACGCTCAGCTCTGCCGGCAACCAGGTCACCGCGACCCCAACGAGCGCGGGCCCCGGGGATGGCTACTAGAGGAAGGGAACCCAACATGCCGCACATCACCGTCGCAACCGAGAACGACGCCCCGATCGACATCCACTTCGAGGACCACGGCAGCGGTCAGCCGATCGTGTTGATCCATGGCTACCCGCTGAACGGCAACTCGTGGGAACGCCAGGAGCGAGATCTACTCGCACATGGCTATCGAGTGATCAGCTACGACCGCCGCGGCTTCGGCCGCTCGAGCCAGCCGACCGTCGGGTATGACTACGACACCTTCGCCGCCGATCTGGACGCGCTGATCAAGCACCTCGACCTGAACAACATGGTTCTCGTCGGGTTCTCGATGGGCACGGGCGAAGTCACGCGCTACCTCGCCACCTACGGGTCCAAGCGGGTCAGCAAAGCCGCGCTGCTCGGTGCCATCCCGCCGTTCCTGCTCAAGACCGACGACAACCCCGAGGGCGTCGAGGGCAAGGTCTTCGCCGATATCAAGGCAGCGATCGTCGACGATCGCTACTCGTACTTCGAGGACTTCCTCAACAACTTCTACAACGTCGACGTCCTCGGCGGCACCCGAATCAGCGACCGCGCATGGCAGGCCAGCTTCAACGTCGCGGCCGACGCTTCGCCATTCGCGACCTACGCATGCGTGGATACCTGGCTGACCGACTTCCGGGCTGATCTGCCGAAGGTCGATGTCCCGGTACTCGTCGTGCACGGCACCGACGACCGCATTCTTCCGTTCGACTCCACCGCGGCCCGGCTGCCGGCGCTGCTTTTCGATTGCACGCTCGTCTCGGTCGAGGGCGGTCCGCACAACATCGGCTGGACGCATTCCGACGAAGTCAATGCCGCGCTGCTCGCCTTCCTCAGCGAGCCTGCGCGAACGGGCGCGCCATCGAATCCAGGAAACGCCTAGTTCCGTGCCTTGCCGCGCCGGCCCGGGCGGCGACGTCTTCGATGGTCGGGTCGCCAGCCCCGCGTCGGCGAGCAGATCCGAGGTCGTCCGCGTCGAGGTCGCCCTTCCGTCAGTGACCAGCCGCCCAGCCGCCGTCGACGCGCAGGGTCGCGCCGGTGACGAACGTTGCCCGTTCCAAGTACAGGATCGCGTCGACGATGTCGGCGACTTGGCCGAGCCGCTCGATCGGTTGGCGATGTGCGAGACCGTCGTACGAGGAAGGGTCGTGCGCGGGGGTTTGGATGACCCCGGGCGCCACCGCGTTGACGCGCACCCCACGCGACGCGTATTCCGTCGCCAACGATCGCGTCACCGCGGCCAGTCCACCCTTCGTGAGCGACGTCAACGCCGAAGGGCTCGCGCGTTCGGCGTGATCCACCAGGCTCGTGGTCATTGTGACGACATGGCCACCGCCCTGCGCCACCATCTGCCGCAGACAATGTTGCGTCATGTGGAAGAACCCCGCGAGGTTCACAGCGGTCACGACGGAGAAATCGTCCACGGTGTAGTCGGTGAAGGGCTTGGCGATGAAGATCCCGGCGTTGTTGACGAGGCTGTCGACGCGTCCGAACCGCTCGATCGCCTGATCGACCACTCGCTGGGCCGTACCAGGGTCGGCGATGTCGCCGGCGACGGCCAGGAAGTCGGAGTCATCCGAGCTCGGCATCGAGCGCGCCGTACCGACGACGGCATACCCGGCGTTGCGCAGCGCGGCGACAACCCCTGCCCCGATGCCCTGCGACGCGCCCGTCACGATGGCGACCCTGTCCCATCTCGTCACGGTTACTCCACCACTAGTTCGATCAGTTCCTCACAACGTAAGAGGCGCAATGCGACGGCCAGCGTGAGACGGTCGAGCTCCTCGGCAAGCTGCAGGATCACCACGACGCGATCAGCCAGCCGGCCGTCGTCGATCTCGCCCTCGACGTGCGCAGCCGGCTGACGCGCGCGCCGACGCCGCTTGGGGTCGTCCACGGGTTCCAGCGTGTCCCAGACATTCGCGAGCCACGCGATGTCGCTCGCGAGCTCGACGTGGCGGTCGATCATCTCGGTATACGCGTCGGCATTGAGCAGCACGCCGGCCCATCTCCCGAGCACCTCGTCGTTCACGCGAACCCACTCGGCCATGCCGTCGTGCAGTTGCTGCCGCCGTTCACGGTCACCGACGAGGTCGCCAACGGCCGCGAACGCGAGGCTCCGGGCCTGCGCGACGTGACGGCCTTGGTCAAGCGTCGTACGCACGGGCGTATCGGCCGGGAGAGCGCCGGCCAACTCCAGCAACCCGGTCCAGACGAGCCGGGTACTGCGAACGAGCTCGAGCATGACGTGCTGCGCCAACACGCTCCAACGCCGACGGCGCCGCCGCTCGATCACCTCGTTCACCACAGCGACGGACAGCACCACGACGATGATGCTCGCGGCGAGTCCCGCGAGGAGCGCGTGGCGGCCCCAAAACCGCCCGTCGAGTGCGTCCCACACGACACCGCCGGCCAGCGCGAGTACGGCGAGCACCGCCATTGCGCGCGTGCCGCGGAGATACTCCTGGACGGAGTTCGAACGCCGTGGGCCGACACCCGCGTTGTCATGACGTGAGGAACCTAGGCGCGCTCGCAACCGCTTCGCGTGGCGTCGCCGCCACCAGGGGATGCGTTGGCCGGAAGCCAGTACGGTTCGGACGGAGGTGCTCGCCAGCCCTGGTTCGAGGCATGGTCGATCAGAACCCGGGTCGCGCGAGCAACCATCGGCCGGGTGTCGTCGGCGCGATGAATCAGTGCCCAGGGCCACACGGGAACCGGTGATCGGACCGGTCGACGGGTCAGTGTCGGCGGCATCGGCGCCGAATGGCGCTTCGGCGACTCCAGCACCGGCCGCCGCAAACGGGCGACGTGGTCGAAGAATGCCGGCCCCGCGATACCGCCATCTTCGATCTTCTTCACTGACGCCCGGCTCGCCGTCGCGAACGCGGAGGCATAGCGGTTCCATGACAACCACGACGCTTCGTCGACATCGACGAGCACCGTGATCTCGGATGCCCGCACGCTCTCGTGACGGGTCGCCTGGTGCGCGCGTGGCACGACGGCCTCCAGGCTCTCGTACCACAACAGGTGCGCGGCCAGGTCGAGCCGTTCGACGTCCGCCTCCTCGATCCACGCGATTGCCAGGTCGAGACTGCCTTCGGCCACCCGCGCCACTTGGGTGTGCGACGGCAGGACCCATTCGTCGACGCGCACCCGAGGGTCGCGCAGCGCTGCTGCCTCGGGGGGAAGCCAGCTGACATAGCCCAGCCGCAGCGGTAGCTCTCCGCCTCCCTCACGGGTTCGATCAACTGCTCGCGCCGCGGCGGCCAACACCTCGCGAGCGTCGGTCAGGAACCGGCGACCGGCCGGCGTCAACTCGACGTGTCGGCGGTCGCGGACGAGGAGCTGTGTCCCGAGCTCACGTTCGAGCGTGCTGATCTGTTGAGACAGCGAAGGTCCGGCGATGTGAAGGCGCGCCGCCGCCCGACCGAAGTGCAGTTCCTCGGCGACGGCGACGAAATAGGTCAGCTGTCGGAGCTCCACGCGGTCGATGGTAGAGGTGCGGTGATAGGCGTGGCCTACCTCACTTCGGTCATACGTCGTGGACACGACACGCGCACGAGCGTTGACTTCGGTCATGCGATGCGGCGAACCGTTCGACCAGAGAAAGCAGAAGGAATCATGAGCCGAACCGAAGTAGCCAATGGCATGAGCGAACCGGTCGTTCGCAATGTCGACATGAAGCTCGAAGTCCACACCATCCCTGTCTCCGACGTCGACCGATCCAAGGCGTTCTACGAGCGACTCGGTTGGAGGTTCGACGACGACGTCACGCCGCTCGACGGACTTCGCATCGTCCAGTTCACGTCCCCCGGCTCGGGAGCCTCCGTCAACTTCGGCACGGGCCTGACCACTGCCCCGCCAGGTTCGGCCGAGGCGGGGCTCACGGTCTCCGACATCGAATCGGCACACGACGCGCTCGCCGGTCGTGGCATCGACGTGAGCGGCATCTGGCACGGTCCGCCGTTCCCCCCCGAGGCCCGGCAACCCGGCCCCGATCCCGAACGCACCAGCTACCAGTCCTTCTTCTCCTTCAGCGACCCCGACGGCAACACATGGATCGTCCAGGAAGTCACCACACGGCTCCAGGGCCGGATCGAAAGCACGGGAACCACGTTCGCGAGTACCGAAGACCTCGAAAACGCCCTGTGGCGTGCCGAGGCCGCCCACGTCGAGTACCAGAAGCGCACCGGCCGTTCGCACCTTCTCCACCAATCGAGCGAAGACGCCGGCTGGCCTGCTTGGTATGCCGCCTACATGGCGGCCGAACAGTCCGGAACCCGGAACTGATCTGCCCGCGTAACCGATCTCACTCAGACCGGAACCCGCTTCGAGCGGGACGTCAACGGAGGCCACCATGCCTTCTCTCACTGTCGGCACCGAGAACGATGCCCCCATCGACATCCACTACGAGCACCACGGCAGCGGTGACGCGATCGTGTTGATCCACGGCTACCCGCTGAACGCCAACTCGTGGGAACGCCAGGAGCGGGAGCTGCTCGCACATGGCCATCGCGTGATCAGCTACGACCGCCGCGGCTTCGGCCGCTCGAGCCAGCCGACGGTGGGCTACGACTACGACACCTTCGCCGCCGACCTGCACGCGCTGATCGAGCACCTCGACCTGAACGACACGGTTCTCGTCGGTTTCTCGATGGGCACGGGCGAGGTCACGCGCTACCTGTCGACCTACGGGTCCGAGCGGGTCAGCAAGGCGGCGCTGCTCGGTGCCATCCCGCCGTTCGTGCTCAAGACCGACGACAACCCTGAGGGCGTCGACGGCAAAGTCTTCGCCGACATCAAATCGGCGATTGCCAACGATCGCTACGCGTTCTTCGAGGACTTCCTCAACAACTTCAACAACGTCGACGTCCTCGGGGGCGTCCGCATCAGTGACCGCGCGTGGCAGGCCAGCTTCAACGTTGCGGCCAGCTCCTCACCGTTCGCGTCGTACGCATGCGTTGATACCTGGCTGACCGACTTCCGCGCCGACCTGGCGAAGATCGACGTCCCGGTACTCGTCATGCACGGTGCCGAGGACCGCATCCTCCCCTTCGCCGCGACCGCGGCCCGGCTGCCCGCGCTCATTGCCGACTGCACGCTCGTCGCGGTAGACGGCGGTCCGCACAACATCGGTTGGACACATTCCGACGAAGTCAATGCCGCGCTGCTCGCGTTCATCGGAGGAACGTCATGATCTCGGCAAGCATGACCGCGCAAGTGATCCTCAACCGACTAACCCCTTCGCACTGTCGCGTCGTTCTCGACAACCCGCCGCTCAACCTCATGGGCCCGGAATTCGTCGTGCAGATCCGAGAGGTCATCACTGCGCTCGAGAACGATGACGCGGTGAAGGTCGTGGTCTTCGAGAGCGCCGTCGAAGACTTCTTCCTGAACCACTCCGACTTCCTCGCGAACGTCGAGGACCTGACCAGCATCCCGCAAGGCCCGACCGGCCTCGAGGCATGGCCCGACGTCCTCGTGCGCCTGACGCGCGCGCCGTTCGTTTCGATCGCGCTGATCCGGGGGCGCGCGACCGGGAACGGCAGTGAGCTCGCGCTCGCCTGCGACATGACCTTCGCAAGCCGAGAGAAGGCACTCTTGTCGCAGTGGGAAGTCGGCGTGGGCCTCGTCGCCGGTGGAGGGCCGACGGCGCGATTGCCGCGGTTCATCGGACGCGCACGCGCTCTCGAAGTGCTGCTCAGCTCGGACGACGTCAACGGCGCCGACGCCGAGCGGTTCGGGTACGTGAACCGTGCGCTCCCCGACGCGGAGCTGGACGATTTCGTCGACGCACTCGCAACCCGCATCGCGTCCTTCGACCCGTGGGCGATCGCCAACACCAAACGCCTCGTGAACGAAGCCAGTCTGCCGCCGGACGTCGAGATCAGAGCCGGCTGGGACGCCTGCATGGCCTCCGTCAAACGACCCGCGGCGCAGCAGCGGATCAACGCCCTCCTCGAGCAAGGGCTCCAGCAGGACGGAGACGAGGAACACCGGCTCGGCTTCCACGTCGGGCAGCTGCGCCTCGACGACGAGCACTGAATCCGAACGCCCTTCTCGACTCCCTGGAAGGAAGTACCGACCATGGATCTGCTCACCATCGCAAAGAACATCGCGGAACGCGTCGAAGTCGAGTCCGTGAGACACGACGTACCCGTTGCAGTCACCGTCATCGACGTCCACGGCAACGTCGTCCTCACCCACCGTATGACCGGCGCGCCGGCGTTCTCCCTCGAGCTCTCCGAGCGGAAGGCGTACACGTCCGCACTCGTCCGCATGCGCACGGCTGACCTCGTCCCGCTCGTCCAACCCGGCGCAGCCCTCTATCCCCTTCTCGCCGTCTCCGGTGGCAGGTACTCCGCGATGGGCGGCGGCGTGCCGATCACCAGCGACGGCGAGGCGATCGCGGGCGTCGGAGTCAGCGGCGGAACGACAGAGCAGGACGTTGTGATCGTCGAAGCGGCGATGAAGGAGTCGTAACGACCGAGCACGTCGCTGCCCTGGAAGGAGGGCTCGTGGAATTTCTCGTCACCTTCGCGCTCGACATACCGGCCGGAACCCCGGACTCGGAGGTCAACGACCGCGAGAACGCCGAGGCCGCGGCTACCGCCACGCTGTCCGACGAAGGGAACCTCCTGCGAGTCTGGCGGTCGGGCGCGCCGGGCGAGAGCACCGTGATCGGCCTGTACCGGGCGGAGAGCCAAGCCCAGCTCCTCGGGTTGCTGGGCGCGCTACCACTCGCCGATTGGATGCACGTCGACATCACGCCGCTCGAACCGCATCCGAACGACCACGCGGCGCGAATGCCGAGCGTCGGGAACCAGCTTCCGTACCCGCGCCTCTCGCTCGCGTACCGCTTGGACGCCACCCTCGACGAACCGCTCGATTTCGGCGAACGCGCACGACGCCGTCGCCGTATCGTGAGCCTGACCGGCGGAACCTTCACGGGCCCGAAGCTCAACGGGACGCTGCTCACCGGTGCAAGCGCAGACTGGCAGGTCGTCCTCGGCGACGGCACGGCACTGGGCGACGTCCGCTACACGCTGCAGACCGACAGAGGTGATCTGCTGTACGTCCAATCGCGCAGTGTCCGTCACGGCCCCGCCGGCGTACTCGCACGTCTCGGCCGCGGCGAAGACGTCGACCCCGATGCGTACACGTTCCGTGCCGCGACGCAGATCGAAACTGCCGCCCCCGATCTCGACTGGTTGAACAAGGGCGTCTTCGTCAGCGTCGGCGGTCGACGGTCTGGATACGTGACCTACGAGACCTACCTCGTCGCGTGAGCGTTGTATCGCGACGCCATCGATCGACGCCGACGGCGTTGCGTCTCGACCTTGCGCGGACGCACCTGGTCTACGGGGAGTCGTTGCGGCGAGAACGTCGCAATGTCGAAGCGCGGGAGCAACTGGGTATCGCGCACAGTCTCTTCAGCGACTTCGGGAGGGGTTCGCGGAGCCTGGGCGCGTCGAGCTACGTGCGACCGGTGAGCATGCTCGCTCGAGGTCTGTCGAGACGACGAACGAACTGACGCCTCAGAGGCGTAGATCTCGCAGCTCGCCGCGGAAGGTGCGACCAGGCCCGAGATCGCGTCGCAGCTGTTCATCGGTACGAGCACCGTTGAGGACCGCCTGCACAAGGTCTCTCGGAAGCTCGGCGTGAAGTTGCGCACCCAACTCGCACGGCACGTGCTCGACTCGACGCGATGAGCGATCAAGGGCGAGAGGTCGATGTTCGACTACGACGCGCGGCCGCTCACACCGCAGATCGTGCTCGTGGTCGTGCACGCCTCGTGGGTCGGTTACGCGGTCCGCGGCTTCCGGAGCCGAAACGGCTTCCCGTTCCAATGGGTCGACGTCGGACAACTACGCGCGCGTCGACTCGCCGCTCGCGGCCGGTGAGCTCGCGCGGATCGCCTGCCCGTGTGCCTGCTCCCGGACGGCACGCAACTCGCTCCCGCGTCGGTGCCGTCGATCGCCGCGGATCTCGGTTGGGTGTCGCCGCCGGTGTGCAGTGGCCCGGTGCAGTCGATCGTGCGTCGGCCCGGGGGCGGTAGGCGTGAGGACGACAGAGCGCGAGGCTGGCCACGGTCTGTGACCTGTCATCCTGCAGCGCGACGGCCTCGGCGCGTTCAGCGAACGTGCCAACCGCGCGATTCGGCGAGCACCGCTCGTTGGTTGACACGCCGCGGCAACGCTCGTCAGCGAGCGAGCCGTCGGCGATCGGAACCCGCGTTGGCGGGACGCGGCGTCGTGGGTGACCGGTCAGGCCAGGCGGTCTCGTGCCCAGGTGGCGAGCTGTGTTCGGTTGGTGAGGCCGAGCTTGGTGAGCGTGCTTCGGACGTGACTCTCGATCGTGCGGACGGAGAGATGCAAGAGCCCTGCCCGGCTCACACCGGTCCGCTGCGCCCTGGGTCCTCGGGACGGGAAGCACCGGACGCCGACCCGCCGATCTCGCGGCGCTGGAAGGGTCATACGCGCGGCGCGTGCAGCTCGGGCGACCACCCGCTGCAGACCACGATCGCGCCGAGGTCGCACAGCCGCGCGCGGAACACATATCGGCCCGGGTGTCGCGGCACGAGCGTTCCGGCGACGTCCACGGTCGCCACCTCCAGGTCGTGCCAGCGCGGGTGCCGCCTCGGCGCGGCCCGCCGCCACTGCACGTCGAACCGGGACGGCGCGCTCGGGTCGGGCGTCGCGTGCGAGCTCCACCGCACCGTGATGCCCGCGCGGCTCGCCGACTCGAGACTCAGCGGCACCTCCACGACCAGCTTCGCCTGCGGGAACTGGGGCGTCGTGAGCGTCGTGGTCTCGGCCGCGTCGAACTCCCAGTAGCTGTCCTGCCCCACGGGCGCGAAGCCGCACGTGCTGGACACTTGCTCGCAGAGCACGACGCTCTGCGACGACGCGTTGTGGACCGCGAGCGTCGCCCCGACGTTGAGGCGGACCGCGTCGACCAGGACGGTGGCGGGCGCGAACCCGGCGTCCGTCAGCGTCACCATCGGCGTCGCCGCCCCGAGTGAGCTGCCGGCAAGACTGATCGCGGTCACGACGACCACGGCGAGGGCGGGAAGACGGAACCGCACGTGGTCCTCCTCGGTGGAGGCCGAGCGCCGAGCGGGCGCCCGACCACCTCCCCACGATGTACCTCCACGCCCCGCACGTCCAGACCCGGTCTTCATTGACGATCCCATACCGCGCAGAGCGCGAACGCTGCCTACGACGACGTGATGACGGCGACATCGGGGCCGAGGGATCTCAGGGCCTCGAGCGCGTCGACGTAGTAGTCGCGCGCGCTGAGCTTCCCAGTTCTCAGCATCGCTCCGAGCTCCGTGATCTGCGCCTTGACCGCCACACGGTGGCTCCAGGGGCCATTTCCCCAGTACCCGACGACGCGCGTACCCGGATGGCTCAGCATCTCGTCGATGCTGCCGCCCGCAGCAACCGTGATGACCGTGGAGACGCGCGCGCCGTGGTACCGACGATGCGACGCCCACGGCAATGCGTTGCCGGGGTCGAGGCGTACCTGGAGGTGCGTCCTGCTCCGCAATGTCTGCGCGAGTGTGTCGACGATCGTCTCATCGGCTTTGCGGCTGCCGAGGAGCACGAGCTGGTGTCCCCTCGGCAGTGTGGGCAAGACCCCGCGCACCAGCGGGTCGATCGTGCTCGGTACGGCCGGCGAGCGCACGAGCCTGAAGTTGCGAAAGCGCGTGTTCCAGACGTTTGTGCCGTGTGCCTGCCCGAAGCCGACGACAAGCTCGTAGTCCGCGGTTCGCGGCAGCTGCGTACGATCGAGGTTGCGGAAGTTCGCGTTGAGCAGGGCCCGCATCACCGGCTCGGCCCGCGAGGCGCGGTACTCGATCAGGGCGACGTCGCGGCCGCGATCGGAAAACGGGTCCACGATCGCGCACTCGCAGTAGTAGGCGAGGCTGCCGATCTCGCCCGGACCTGCGACCGTCCGGGTACCGACGACCTTGCGCAGCTGCTTCCCGATGCGCTCGTACTCGGTGGCGCTGGCCCAGTTGCCGTACAGGACCGGATTGCCTATCCATGGCAACCCGTTGGCGACGACGACCGCCGCCTCGGTCAGCACAAGTGCAACGGCGGCGGCGCCGACCGGGAGGAGAAGGTGTCGTCGCTGCGCAGTCCACCCGATGCGTCGAACGATCTCAGGCAGTAGCAACGAGAACGCGACGGAGAGGCCGACGATGACCGGGCCGTAGTACCAAGAGTACGGAGCGATGTCGAGAAGGCTGTACGCGATGTAGTACCCGACCCCTCCGATGCCGACGGCCACGATCGGGTCGAGGCGCGCATCATTCGGGTCGCGCGACGGGAGCCGCACCATGAGCCAGATCGCGACGGTCACCAGGCCGAGGCACGCGGCGAGGAACGAGACGATCGTTCCGGCAGGGGCACTCCGGAAGTACAGGATCCACCCGTCGACGAACTTGTAGGTCCCGAAGCCGTGTTGCAGTGTCTTGAGGACGAACGTGTCGGGGATCGCGGATCCGAAGCGGATCCAGCTCCACACGAACCACGGTGCACACACCGCCGCGATCGTTCCGCTGACGACCAGCGCGCGCCGTCGGATCGCGCGGCTCGAGACGCCGATGACGACGATGAAGATGACGAGGTCGATCCTCGCCAGCACGCACAGGCCGGCGAGCACGGCGAACCTCACCGGCCGCTCCCGTACCGTCGCGTCGAGCAGCCCGACGAGCAGCGCGGCGAGCAGCGTCGTCTCCATACCGACGACGGACAGGAGCAGGGGGTTCAGGAGCAACAGCGCGACGGCGAGCACCGCGCACGCGATCGGCAGCCGGAGCGTGACGACCGTGCGCGTCATCCACCAGGCGAGGACGACATACGTGGCGACGAAGACGACGCCGAGAGCGAGTATCGCGTTGCGGACGACAGCGGTCGCCCCGCCGACGAGCATCACGAAGAGCGGCGAGGTCGCGGTGTTGGCCGACTCCTGCACGATCAGGCCCCAATGGAAATGGAGTCCCAGGTTCCGCGCGTAGGAAAGCGTGATGTACGCGTCGTCGATCAGCGCCCGGTGCACGAGCCAGAACAGGACCACCGCGGCGAGGCTCGTCCCGACGCACACCGCCACGACGCGCTCGTCGAATGGGGAGGCGTCCTTGGCCGCCACGGCTGCGAGCGGATCACCTCGGCGTACGACGGTCACACGAGCCGGAACTCCTCTCGTCAGAGTGACGGCTGGCCGGTTCGAGCCTCGCGCCCGCTTGCTGCGCGCTCTGCACCGGCTGTCGCGCACGCGGCATGACGTGCAGAGCGGTGTCACGGCAGGGTAGTACGGCAGCTCCGGATCGGCACCGCGGCCAAGAGACTGCTCTCGCCTGTTCGTGGATCGACGGGATCCGAGGACTGTTCACCGACGACCTGAACCGTCGCGCCGCCTTCAACCAGAGCCCGGCGCAACTCCTGCCGACGACCGTTCGCCCCGGTGCCACGATCGGGGCCAACGCAACCATCGTGTGCGGCCACGTCGTAGGCGACGGCACACGACGACGGCTCCGAGGATCAGCGCGGCCAGACCGCTGGCGACGAGGCCCACGACGCTCGCGGAGGTCGAGTGTTCCGTCACGGCGAGTGAACGCGTCGATGCAGGAACGCGTGCCGCGAGGGAGCCGCCGTTGTCGAACGTGGACACACGCCGGGAGTCGTTCCCGACGACGCGGTAGAAGTCGTAGTCGACGATCGGGAACGTCACGACCGAGGGGGCATCGACGTGGACGCGGGCGACCAGCTCGCCGTTGGCCCGGTGCCAGCCGAGGATGGCCCCCGACCGGCGATGCCGGGGAGCTTCGGAAGCTCCATGGCGATGCGTTTCGGGTCGAGTGTCTTGGGCAGATACTCGCCGAGCACGGTGAACCCGCGATCGGTCGGCCAAGCGCGTCAACGTGACAGGTTCATTCGGACCGCCTCTCCGTTGGTCCCCGCACCTTCGCGACGATCGCAATCGCGGTCACGAGTCGCGCAAGGAGCTCGTCTTCCTCTTCGTCGATCCCTGCGGGCTCGATCTCTGGTTCGTGATGCCACGCGTCGACGAGCGTCGCGAGCGATCTGCCGGCGGCGAGGCGTGCAGCGGCCTGGTCCACCCAGGACACGGTCGCAGCGTCGAGACGGCCGCGCTGCGTAGCGATGAACGCGTCGGCCTGCGCGACGGCGACCGAGGCACTGGTCGAAGGCACGGCCAAGCTGTACCCGCGTTGGGTCGTTCCCTCACCCGTAGGCCGCAGTCGTCGACGATCCGGCCGTATCCTTGCATGAGACTCGTGACCGGCCGCACGGGATCTGACCGACGACCCTCATGACGCCACTCGCCGCGGACGCGACGCGCAGTTGATGCGGCGGTGGAAGTTCGCTCAGGCCGGCATCGTTGCGCGCGGCCGATCAGGGTGGTCGGTGATGACCCAGCGGGCACGTCCGTCGCGCTTGGCCTGGTACATGGCGTCGTCCGCGCGGCGGAGAAGTTCATCGACCGATTCCGTGTTCCCGGAGCCGATCGCGATGCCGACGCTGGCAGTCAGCGAAGCGTTCGGCGCGATAACGGTCCAGGGTGCAGCGATCGCGGTCAGAATGCGGTTGCCGACCTCGACGACATGTTCGCGCCCATCGAGCCGCTCCAAGAGAATGCAGAACTCGTCGCCACCGAGACGCGCGACGAGGTCGCCAGCGCGGGTACACGTGGTGAGCCGCCGAGCCGCCTCGATCAGCACCGCGTCGCCCGATGCGTGCCCGAGCGAGTCGTTGATGATCTTGTAGTGATCGAGATCGACGTAGATGACAGCGAGCGTGGTGTGGTTGCGGGCACTCATCGCACAGGCGCGCTCGGCCGCGTCGAGAAACGTTGCTCGGTTCTTGAGCCCGGTGAGCGAGTCGTGTGCAGCTTGCGCGCGAAGTTGCTCTTGCGAACGTTCCGCTGCTTCGCTCGCTTGCCCGAGCACCCTTGTGACAAGGATGAGGCACGCGCCGCCAACAACCGCGGCTACGTGAGCCAGGCGCACCTCGACGTTTGTCGGAACCACCTTGTACTGCACTGCCAGCTCGCCTGCGGCGATCGCCGCGAGGTTCCACGCCAGACCGGGACGCCAGCTCGTCGCGCCGGCGGTACGGAGCACCTCGGCGGTCCCCAGCGCGAACGCGATGACGAGCATCGAACCCCATCCCGCTGCGTACACAACCGCCGCGGTCGTCAGTGCCGAGCATGCGAGCCGCGCGTGGAGGCGCAGAGGCGATCGCGGATCCTGTCGCCATGCGAGGAAGCAGCCAGCGTTGAGCAGCCCTGTACCGACGAGCAGCGGCACCAGCACCACCAAGCTCACGTCGCCGATGAGTCCCGCGCGCTGCAACCACCACACGCCGGCGATCGCGGGTGGAACCGTCGCGTACATCACAAGGTGCTGATGACGGCGCGACGCGCGGCCCGTCGCCCAATCTGAGCCGTTCGTCACTCAAGGTCTATCGGCGCGGGACTACCGGTCCTGAACTCGATGGCCGGCCCACGTCTGTGAGGGCCCCCGCGGCGGCCGGGAGTGGCGGACGGTGGCCAGACGGTGCCTGATCTGGCCTCTGAGCGACCGTCGCGCCATCAGCGGTCGAGCGCGCGGCGAACGGTCAAGACGGCGACATCGTCGGCGGGCTGATCCGAGCCGATGAGCGCGGCCATCACTCGATGAAGGACCACCGCCGGGTGGCCGATGCCCACCGCGGCGCGGAGCCGGTCGAGTCCGACGTCGAGCGATTCGGATCGCCGCTCGACGAGCCCGTCGGTGTAGAAGACCATCACCGAGCCGGGCGGTACGGGCACGTACGTCGCGATCCGGCCCCTGCGACCGGTGACGCCCAGGGGCGGGTCGGGCTCGAGGTCGAGCACGACTGCCGGTTGTTCTGGCGCCGCGAGCACCGGCGGCACGTGCCCGGCGGTCGAGATTCGAGCGGTTTGGAACGGCGGTTCCCAGACCGCGCATACGACCGTCGCGATTTCGCCCGGCTCGAAGTGCCTCAGCTTTCGGTCGGTGCGCTCCAGTACTCCTTCCGGCGAACCGCCGTCGAGCGCGTACGCGCGGATGGTGCTGCGGAGGCGACCCATCACGACGGCTGCCTCGAGCCCATGACCCGCCACGTCACCGGTGACGACCCACAGGACACCGGAGGGCAGCACGAACACGTCGTACCAGTCACCGCCGACGCCTTCGTCCGCGGCGACATAGCGGGCCGCGAAGTCGAAGGCGGCAAGGCGCGGCAGGGCGCCCGGCAGCAGGCTGCGCTGCAACCTGAGCGCCGTCGCCCGCTCCGTCGCAGCCACCTGGCTCTGTGTAGCGCCAGCGATTCGTTCGGCCGCGAGTTGGAGGAGCTCGACGTCGTCGGGACCGAATCGTTGTGACCCGTACGTCCCGACGTGCAGCACACCCATGACTCGACCGGCGCTGAGCAACGGCACGCCCACCATCGCCCGGATGCCCTTCTCCCAGAGGATCGGGTTCCACACCGTTGTCGAGTCGACACGGTCGAGCATGATCGGCCGCTTCTCGGCCGCGATGCGCCCGGCAAATCCGGATCCCAACGGGATCCGGACCCCTTGGCGGACCTCTTCCTCGATCCCGCGCGCCGCGGTCGCGACCAGTTCCTCGCTGCGTTCGTCGAGGAGCAGGATCGCCGCGGTGTCCGCGCCGATGACCTCGAGCACGCGATCCAGGAGCTCGGTCAGCAGGTCGTCGACGTCCAGGTGGGTGAGCGCGGCGTCCGCCACGGTCTGGATCCGGCCGAGCCGGTCCCCGGCGCGGGACGTCGCGATACCGCTCGCGCCGCTCACCTGCACCGGCTCCGACTGCCGGGCGCCCGCTTCGACGTCCTCATGGGTGCCTGCATCATGCATCGGCACGGCGCCGGCTGCCCGTGATGCCGCGACCTGCTCAGACAAACCGTGATTTGGCTCGAGGGCGCTCCGACGGGCCGCGCACCCTGACGATCATTCCGGCCGCGTTCGACGACAGCTGCTCGTCCGGCACGTGCGAGGACGTCGACGCCTTGCCGGTGGCACGGAGCCGGCGGACGGCACCCGTGCCCGGCCCGCGAACGACGGTCGCCCTCGGGGCGTGAGCAGTCCGGCCCGCTCGGTCGCCCCATCCTTCGGCGCGCCACTGTCCGCCAGCCCGGCCGGCGGTTTTCCTTGAGGTCGCGCCCGGGCGGTCGTAGGGTCACGAACGCGGCGGGTCAGTGGTCACCGCTTCGGTGCGGTCGGCCCGACCGATGAGACCCCTGCGTCCCACGACACGACGTGAGCGGCGGTTCACGAAGGTGAGGTGGCCGTATGCGCAAGGTTCTGTCGTTGCTCGCCACAGTCTTCGCAGTGCTCGCGCTCACGAATGGCGCCGCGTTCGCATCGCAGTCAGCGTCGTCGACGACGCGGATCGGCGTCAGCACCGGGTCGGCGTTCGACCTCGTTCCCGTCCTCGGGGGCTCGACGTTCATCGTCGCCGGGACCGTGCACTCGAGCCTGTTCGGGAACGGCACGTTCCTCGGCGAAGGCAGCCAGACCGGCGCGACGTCCTTCACCGTCACGACCGTCACGGTCTTCAAGCACGGGACACTCACCCAGACCGGAGCGGGAACGAACACGGGCCAGAACACGGCCACAGTGCTCGACACGATCGTAGGCGGTACTGGTGAATTCGCTGGGGCGACGGGATCATCGACGTTGGTGTCGATCTCGTCGCCGACATCCAATCCCCAACTGACGGTGGTGCAGTTCGCCGCAGTCGGAACCATCACCCTCGCTCACTAGTCCGCGTACGGGCAAGAGGCCACGTCGCCTCGCGCCGGCGGTGCCCGGGATTCTCATCCGCGCGGTGCCGAGCTACGGTCGCCTCCGCGTCCGCGGTTTCGCGAGCCCGGGGCTGACGTCGGGGCCGGGTTGAGTGAGCCGTCGGACGCTGGAGGTGCGATGCGGCGTCGGGTCCCGCTCCTGCTGTTGTGCATCGTCACGGCGCTGGGGTTGACGGCGTGTGATTGGGCCCAGCTCGGCTTCGACGCGTCGAATGCGAGCAACAACGCGTTCGAGCCGGCGTTCACGTCGAGTTCGGTAACCCAGCTGAGCACGGTGTGGTCCCAGCCATGTCGGTGCGGTCGCGTGCTGGTCGCCAACGGTCGCGTCTACGGCGTCGACGAGTCCACGCCCGGTACTGCGGCGGTGCGCGCGTTCGATGCGGAGCGCGGAGCTCCGGAGTGGAGCCGCGCGTTCACGTCGTCGCCTCCGCTCACGACGGTCCAGCTGGACGCGATCGCCGGTGGTCTCGTCTACCTCGTCGTCGGGCGGACCGTCGTTGCGCTCGACGCAGCGACCGGGTCGACGGCGTGGAGTGTGGACCCACCTGCACCCGGTACGGGGACGATCTCGTTGGACCACCTCGTGGTCGATGAGTCCGGGTTCCCGAGCGGCGGCGCTGCGAGCACGACGGCTTTCGTCGACGTGACCGCAGCGATCAGCAACGCAAACCCGGTGAGCGAGATCTCGGCCATCGATCGGACCGGCCGGATCACGTGGTCGGTCACGCCCGGCGGGCAGAGCGCCGGCTTCGGCGGCGTCAACACCGACGACCAGCCGGACTCCACTCAGAGAACACTCGACGTCGTCTCGATGATCACCACCGTGCAGCCGCCCGTCTTGCTCCTGACCCAGTACGACGAGGGTGGCGGTCGCCTCCTCCATCAGGTCGTCATCGGCCCGGGAGGCCCGACCACGTCGTTTCCCCCGCCGGACCGTGTCGCCGCTGCCAACGGGCTCGTGTACTTCGTGCAGGTCATGCCGCGCAACGCGGTGGACCTCTTCGCAACCGATCCGGCGACGGGACGCGTTGTCTGGACCGGGCTCGGCGGCGGTCTCTACGCGATCGCGCACGGCACCGTCGTCTCGGGCGTCACGGGTCCGGTGACCGGGCTCGTCGCGCTCGACGCGCACACCGGGCAGGTCGTCTGGCAGGTTCCGGGTGCCGCCGGGCCCGCGGTCGCAGCGAGCGTCCTCTTCGACACGCTCAACGGTGTGATCGAAGCGCGGGACCTCACGACGGGCACTCGTCTCGGCAGCTTCAGCGTCGCGACGGAAGCGCTCGGGCCGGCGACGCCGTCCGAGGGACTTCTCTATGCGAGCTCCGCCCAGCAGCTCTACGCGGTGGCCCCCACCGGTCATTGAACGATCGCCCGTGTACGTGGCGAGCGAACTGTGCGAGCCGGAGGGCGTCTCAGTGCTTGTGCGGACGGAGAGTCTCGTCGAGCCAGTCGAAGACGACCTCGTTGCGGTACTGCGGGGCCATCGGCGCGCAGTGGTATTGCGCGCCCTGGGCCACCGTGAACGACGCGAGGTCCTTTCGGCTTCGGAGCAGGTCGGAGAGCTGTTGGGCCTGGCCGGGGACGAACTGCTCGAGCTCGTACGACGTGACGAGGGTCGGACACCGCACGCGTGACGCGACGTCGACGCAGTTGAAGCGCTGGATCGTCGTCGAGAGCAGCGCGTAGTCGGTCGGGAGCTGGCCCGCGCGCGCCTGGTCGAGGAACTGGGTCGCGAAGATCTCGGAACGCTTCTTGATGTTGAACGCGTCCTCGGGGGTGAGGTCCGCGAAGAGCTGTTGCCAGACCTGGTTCTGCGTCGCCGCGTCACCCTCGTTCGCCACGTCGCGCACGATCGCAGGCCACGCGGCCCAGATGTCGGTGCAGCCGGGGTCGGGCACGAGCGCGGCGAGACGGTGCTCGAAGGCCGCGGCGCGCACGACGAGCTCACCGCCGAGGCTCCAGCCGGTCAGGGCGATCCGCTTCTTGTCGACGTCGGAGCGCTTGCGCAGCCAGTCGACGATCGGCGTGATCACCTTCTCCCAGTCGGAGCGGAAGGGGATCTTGCGCTCGAAGAGCATCGCGCCCTGGCCCGGGCCCTCGAACAGGAGCGCGTTGTAGCCGCGCTCGATTGCGGCCGCACCGCCGTAGGGGAACACCTCGACGGTCTGCGCGTCGCTGCCGTTGTTGACGATCACGGTGGGTCGGGCCTTGCCCGAGTCGTCCGGGCGCATGAAGTACCCGGGCATGGTCGTCGTGCCGTACGGGATGTTCACCTTCTCGATGCGCGGCTCGGCCAGCCAGGCGTAGGCCTCCCAGTTCGCGCGCACCTTGGCGAAGACCTGGGGCTCCTGCTCGGGATGCGCGGTTCCGAGGATGAAGAACAGGACCTGGGCGTAGTACTCCGACGCCCGCAGGTACGCCTCGCGCGCGGTGACCCGGTGACCCGCGGCGCGTTCTCGACGGGCGAACGTCGCGGTGCGGTCGGCGAGCGCCCAGAACGCGTCGACGAACGCCGGGAGCGTCCCGCCCGCCTCGTTCGCGGTGTTGATGGCGGTCAGGACCTCGCCGGTCTCGGCCGAGCCGTAACCGGCCGCTCCGAGCGCGAAGCGCGCGTTGAAGTCGAGCCCGGGATCGGAGAAGAACATGAGCCCGGCCGGTGCCGGAGGAGCAGCAGGCGGGGCGTCGCGCATGACCGCGGCCAGTGCGCGGCCCGGAAGCGCGGTCGCGCCGAACAGGGCACCACCGGCGGTCAACGATCCGCGCAGCATGTCACGCCGCGTGAGCGCGCCGGTTCGAGCCGTTCTGTCTGCCATCCCGCCGCCTCCCAGCCGGAACTGTCCGCACCTATCGGGACGTCAGCGGGATGGCTTGAGCGAGCTCACGGTTCGTGTTCGCTACGCGGCGTCGTTCTGCTGGCGCGACCCGGCTGCCGCGCTGATGTCGGGCCACGACCGGTGGAGCGCGGCGGCGGGAAATGCGCTGCTCGGGTCCTGGGTCGCGAGCGCACCGAGCACGGCCGCGACGAGGAGGTCGTAGAACGCCACGGCGCCGGGTGGCGCCAGCGCGAACGAACCGGTTGCAGCCTGAACCGCGAAGTACTCCGCGATGCGGTACCAGTACTCGACCACGGCGAGCAGCACGGACGCGTCGTCATCGCCGTGCCACACGAACGTCTCGGCAACGCTTGCGCGCGCCTCCCAATCGTCGAGATAGCGGCAGATGACCGCAGTGACGCTTCGGGGGACGAAGATCTCGGCGTCAGGTGCGTCCACGGCCGCCACGAGGATGCGCGCGTACGCCGTCCAGGCCAGGACGTCGCTGGAGCTCGTCGGGCCGATGTCGAGCGTCACCCGCCGGACGGAATCGGTCGCACCCGCGTCCGGAGTCTCGGGCTCCTTGCAGAGATCCGCAGGGACTCCGGCGACGAGCCACTGCGGAAGCTCCGTGGCCGGCATCGGGCGGGCGAACAGGAAGCCCTGGACGGCATCGCAGCCGAAGGATCGGAGAACCGAGAGCTGCTCGGGCTGCTCGATGCCTTCCGCGATCGTCTCGAGCCCGAACAGCTGCCCGAGATGGATGATCAGCGCGGCCATCGCGGCGCGGTCCGTACGGCTGTGCACCTCGTCGATGAACATCTTGTCGATCTTGAGGATGTCGAGTGGCAGCCGGTCGAAATAGGAGAGTGTCGAGTAGCCGGTGCCGAAGTCGTCGAGCGCGACGCGCACGCCCATCGCGCGCAGGTCGTGCAGTTGATGCACCGCGTCGTCATCCATCAGTGTCGACTCGGTCACTTCGATCGTCAGCCAGTGCGGCTCGAGTCGGGTCACCTGAAGGGTCCGACGTACATAGCCGACGAACCCAGGGTCGAGCAGCTGGCGCGGCGAGACGTTGACCGCGACGCAGAGTTGCTCCAGCTCCGGATGCTCGCGGTGCCAGCGCGCGAGCTGGCGACACGCGGCGTCGAGGACGTACCGGCCGATGTTGATGATGAGGCCGGTGGATTCGGCGACGGGAATGAACACCGACGGCGGGACCGCGCCGTGCTCGGGATGGTGCCACCGCGCCAGGGCCTCGATGCCCTTCGGTGTCCCGGTCGCGATCGAGTAGCTCGGTTGGTAGTGGACGTGCAACTGACCGTCCGTCAGCGCGGCGGCGAGCTCGGTCGCCAGCGAGAGGCGCGCGTCCGCTGCGTGCTGCATCGCGGGCTCGAAATGGCGGACCGTGCCGGTCTGCGACGTCTTCGCCGCGTACATCGCGATGTCCGCCTGGCGCAGCAGCTGCTCGGAGTCCGTGCCGTCGTCGCTCAACGCGACGCCGACGCTGGCGCCCACCATGAGCACGTGGCCGCTCAACTCGAAGGGCTCGAGGAGCAGCCGGAGGGCGCGCTCGGCCGTCTCGCCCGGTTGGTCGATCGAGACCAGGTCCTCGAGCACGATCGCGAACTCGTCACCGCCGAGACGCGCCAGCGTGTTGCCGGTCGGTGTGCACCGACACAGGCGCGCCGCGGTCTCCTTGAGGACGAGATCACCGACCGGGTGGCCGAGTGAGTCGTTGACGTCCTTGAAGCGGTCGAGGTCCAAGAGGAGCACCGCAACCCGGCGACCGGTTCTCGCCGCTCGCGCCAAGGCCTGCTCGAGGCGGTCGGCGAACAAGGCGCGGTTGGCGAGACCGGTCAGCCCGTCGTGGAACGCTCGATGACGGAGCTCGTTCTGCAGCGACCGCTGCTCGGTGACGTCGCGAAAGCTCCAGACCCGCCCGACGACCTGTCCGTCGATCCGTTGCGGCAGCGAGACGCGCTCGAAGACGCGGCCGTCCTTGAAGTCGAGCGTGTCGTGGCTGTAGGCCTCGGGACGGCTGTACAGCTCGCGCACCTTCGAGACGAACACCTCCGGATCGCTGAGCTGTTCGAGGACCGCGGACAAGGCCTGCTCGTCGTCGCGCGAAGCCAGGATGTCGTCCGGGAGCCGCCACATCTCGGCGAAACGAGTGTTGAAGCTCTTGATCCGGCCGTCGCTGTCCACGACGAGGATGCCGTCGGCGGTGGACTCCAGCGTTGCCGCCAGGAGCGAGTTCGCGACACGAAGCTCTTCGAGTGTTCGGTCAGCGCGTTGACGCGGCTCAGTGCCATCCATCCCCGGGACCGTCCCCTGCGAGCGCCTCCGCCGTCACGCCGGACGCGTGCAACAGCGGCTGTGGATCCATCGGTCGCGCCGGGGCGGTCTTGATACCTCACGCCGACCGGCCGATCGCTCGTGACAAATTGTCCCGACCGGGACACGGCCCCGCCCGAACGTCCCATGGTCCTCATCCCGGCGCGGTGCATGCCGAACTTCCTTCTATCGGGGCAGGTCCGAGCCCCGCGGAGTGGGTTCGGAGCTCGACGTGGCGGAAGGCGGAGCCGAGAGGACGACAGCGGCGGGGACCATCTCGCGGCTGCCACCCCAGGCGTGGAGCTACCTCATCAATCCTCCGATCCTGCTGATCATCTGGATCCTTCGCGACCTCGACCTCATCGCGCGTGCGCCGCTGTGGGGATACGCGCTGATGCTCGGTGCTGCTGCCGTGCTGGGTGCCATCACCGACGCGTGGGCCCTGCGTCGCCGGAGCCGCCTGTCGGTCCAGGCGCGGATCGCGGCGCAGACGGCCGCGGTCACGGCAGCCATCTACATGACCGGATGGGGACCCGTCCTCACGATCGCCTACGCGTTCACCGCGCAGGAGGCGATCGGTCGCTTCGGCGCGCGGGCGTGGCGCTCGACGCTCGCATGGTGCGCGCTCTGCATCGCGCTCGCGCAATGTGGGATCGCTCTGCGGCTCGTCCCGTCGTTGCTGCCGACCTCGATGGTTCAAGGACTCGCCGCTCTCGAGATCGTCGGGCTCACGATCGTCCTGCGCATGGTCGGGTCGGTGACGGCCGACAAGGAGAAGGCCGAGTCATCGCTGCGCGCGAGCGAGGACCGATTCCGTTCGCTGGTCCAGCACTCGTCCGACCTCACCATCGTCGTCGGAGAGGGCAGTCGCATCCTCTACGCCAGCGAGGCGAGTTGGGAGATGCTCGGAGTCGACGCCGCGCAACTGCTCGGCACGGATGCCGCGACGCTCGTACACCCGGAGGACCTCGAGCAGCTCCGCGCGCTGGTCGCCGGATGGCACACCACGGAGGAGACGTCGACACGGCTGGACATCCGGCTGCGACACGCGGACGGCACGTGGCGAGACGTCGAGGCTGCCGTCAGCGACCTGCGCTCGCGGCCCACCGTCGCAGGTCTCATCGTCAACATTCGCGACGTCACCGCGCGCAAGGCGGCCGAGCGCGCCCTCGCCCACCACGCCCTCCACGACACGCTGACCGGACTCCCGAACCGCTCCCTCCTGATGGACCGGCTCGAACAGTCGCTGATGAGCGTCGAGCGGGATCCGGGGGGAGTGCCGGCATTGGCGTTCCTCGACCTCGACCGGTTCAAGCTGGTCAACGATCAGCTCGGCCATGGTGCAGGCGACGAGCTCCTCGTCCAGGTCGCGCGACGCCTCCGCCGTGCACTTCGCCCGACCGACACCGTCGCCCGGCTCGGTGGGGACGAGTTCGTCGTCCTCAGTGAGGGCGTCGCCGACCCCGAGACGGCGGGGCTGCTCGGCGACCGGATCATCCGCTGCTTCGACGAGCGGGTCACGATCGGCGGGTGCGCGCTCCCCATCTCGGCAAGCGTGGGCATCGCGATCGGTGAGCGTGGTGACGACGCCGAGCGACTGCTCCAACGCGCGGACGCTGCGATGTATCGAGCGAAGACGTTGGGTCGGGGACGCGCGGTCGTCTTCGACGAGACGACCGGTGCGGAGACGCGTGAGCGCGTCCACATCGAGGGTGCGCTCCGACGCGCGATCGACAAGGGTGAGATCGGGGTCCACTACCAACCGATCTTCGCCCTCAACGATCTGTCCGTGATCGCGGTCGAGGCGCTCGCCAGGTGGCACGACCCGCAGCGCGGGCTGGTCTCGCCGGAGGCCTTCATCGGCGTCGCAGAGGACACCGGCCTGATCGTCGAGCTCGGTGCGCAGGTGATGCGCGAAGCATGCCAACAGGTCGCGACGTGGAACCGCGAACGGATCGGCACATCTCCACTTGCGGCGAGCATCAACCTCTCGGGCAAGCAGCTCAACGACCCGAACGTCAACGCGCTCGTGCGGGACACGCTCGGCATGTCGGAGCTCGACCCGTCGCAGCTCTGGCTCGAGGTAACCGAGACCTACGTCCTCAACGATCACGAGCGCGTCGTCGCGACGCTCGATGCGCTTCGCAACCTCGGAGCGACGATCGCGGTGGACGACTTCGGGACCGGGTACTCGTCGCTGACGTATCTCCGGCGCTTTCCGGTCGGCATCGTCAAGATCGACCGCCAGTTCGTGAACGGCATCGGGCGTGCCACCCACGACGAGGAGATCGTCGCGGCGGTCGTGCGCCTCGGCCACGCCCTCGGTCTGCGCGTCGTCGCGGAAGGCATCGAGACGCTCGAGCAGCTGCAGTATCTCCAGGCCCTCGGGTGCGACGCAGGCCAAGGCTTCTACCTGGCACGACCCGCACCGGCTCACGTCGTCGCGTTCGAGGCGCCCGCGCCGGACGCAACGACGGCCGCGCGCTGAACGGCCGCCGCCGACCGAGGATCGGCCCTCAGCGCGGGACGTCGACGGAGTAGATCGTCCCGTAGGCCTTGGTGCAGTTGGGGTCGTGCGCACCGCCGAACCCGGTCATGCCGTACAGCTTCGACCCGTCGGCCGCGATGGCGACGTTGTCGTAGGGATGCGCGCCGGTGACCGACCCGCCGAAGTACGCGAGCTGGCGGTAGTCGGAGCCGTCGGTACGAATGCGGAAGGCCGTCCCGTCGTCGAACGGGCCCCCCTTGTAGCTCTCACCATAGAGGTAGCCGCGGCTCAACAGGAGCGAGCCTTTGGTCTCCTTGCCGTCGTCCTTGGTGACCCCGAAGGTGTGCAGGATCGTGAACCCCGAGCCGGTCTCGCCGATGCGGAAGACGACGCCGGCGTCCGCGCTCCCGCCCTTGGTCGTCATGCCGTAGAGCGCGGTCCCGATACGGGTGAGGTACCCGTGGAACGGTGTCGCACCGTCGGCCGCGCCGCCGGCGAAGTCGTGCAGCACCCGGTAGGTCGACGTGTGCAGATCGAAGCGGAAGACCACGCCGTCGCCGTGGGCGCCGCCCTTCCTCGTCATCCCGACGAGCGACGCGCCGTCGCTCGTGAGCGCGAGGCGGCCGTGCGGCTCGTCGCCCGTCGGCGCATCGAACGAGTACAGCATCCTGGAGTCGCTCCCGTCGGTGCGAACCGAGAAGAGACTGCCACCGTCGTGGGCACCACCCTTCGCCGTCATGCCGTAGAGCGTGTCGCCGACGACCACGAAGTCACTGTGGGCTTGGGACCCGTCGGACGGCGCGCCCTTGAAGACGTGCAGGGGTGTGTATCGCGAACCGTCGCGCCGGATGGAGAACACGACGCCGTGGTCGCCCGCCCCGCCCTTGAGCGTGGCGCCGTAGAGCACGCCCTTGTCGAGCGTGAGCGAATCGTGGTGGGGCTGGTTGCCCGAGCCGTTGTCGCTCCCGAGCGTGAACGTGTGCATCGTCTTGAACGCGGAGCCGTCGGTCCCGATGCTGAACACCACACCGTTGTTCTCCGCGCCACCGAACGTGGTGCGGCCGTAGAGCGTGGAGCCGTCGAGCGTGAGCGATCCCCACGGGTTCGCGCCGTCGCCGCCGTCGAACGAGCGGATCACGTGCACGTTCCCGGCAGCTTGCTGCGCCGCGGGAACGGCCGCGCACTGCGGCGCGCTGTCGTCGTCGGTGACCGACGGCGCTGTTGCCGGCGTCGAGGCCGGCTCGGCCGCAGGCCGCGACGTGGGCTTGGTGGGCGCCGTCGCGACCTTGGACCCACCACACGCGGTGAGCGTCACGACGAGCGCAGCAGCGGAGAGCGTTGCGATTCGGTGCACGACGGCGGAGACCTCGCGATCGACCCACATGCGGTGGGCGGCTGGAACGGCGTCAGTGCATCGGTCGCTGTGCGAACCGGGTTGAGCCTGCTTTTTCCGTGCTCAGGGCCGACGACGGAGGAACGCGCGAAGCTCTCGGGCCGATGGCGCGCCAGAGCTCACAGCCGAAGCGCCATGTGGTGCTCGCCCTCCTCCTCGGCGTCGTCCTCACACTCGGCGCGTGCTCGGCCTGGCCTTCATCCTTCGTTTCGAAGCCGCCTCCGGCGCGTGCAGCGACGCGAGCGGGGTGGGCGAGGGTCGATCGAGCGCTCGCCGGGTTCGGGCCGGAAGTCGGCCTCCTTGTCGCACGCGTGTCACGGGAAGGCGCGTGCCGCCCGATGCACGAGGTCGCTTCGTCGACGGCTCGACCAACGGCGTCGCAGTTCAAGCTCTTCGTCCTCGGCGCGCTGGCGAGGCAGATCGCAACCGGGCGGATCTCTTGGGACCAGACCTTGACGGTCCAAGACGCGGTCAAGAGCCTCGGCAACGGACCGGGGTCGCTCCAGTTCGCCCCTGCGGGCACCGTGGTCTCGGTCGAAGAGGTCGCGACGAAGATGATCTCGATCAGCGACAACACGGCCGCCGACATGCTCATCGGGCTGGTGGGTCGGAAGAACGTGGAGGCACAGGTTCGTCGGTGGACCACGCACGTATCCGCGGACCGTCCGTTCCTCACGACGCGAGAGATGTTCTTGTTGCACTACGTCCCGGGTCTCGCGGATCGTTATCTCGCCACGCCGCGACACCAACGAGACGCCTTCCTCGCCTCGTCGGTCGACCCGCTGCCGCTGAGTGACATCCTCCCGGGTCTGTCGCCGGCGCCTCGCTACGTCGACAGGATCGAGTGGTTCGCTTCTCCCGGCGACATCTGTGGCGCGTTTGCGGGCTTGCAGCGGCTGTCGAGGAACCCGCGGTTGTCGCCCTTGTCGACGGTTCTCTCCTACGAGGTCGGCGGGATCGGGTTGGATCCGTCCGTGTGGCCCGCCGTCTGGTTCAAGGGCGGGTCGGAGCCCGGCGTGCTCACACTGGGCTGGCTCGCGACCAACCGCCATGGCGAGACCTTCGTCGTCGAGGCGATGGTGTCGAACCCGGGTGTCGCGCTGTCCACGACGTCCATCACCGACCTCGTTGCCCTTGCGAGAGGCGCCTTCGGCCTTCTCGGTTGACCCGTCATCGCGATCGCGGTGTCGACGAGCCAGCGCTCGATCGTGGCCAGCCGCCGCTCGCTCAGTCCCGCGGCGATCTCCCGCGCTGCTCGCCACGTTCACCGATGACGTGGAACAGACGTGGTCGGTGACGGCGAGCCGCGGCACGGCAGGGACGAGGTCGCCGGGTTCTATCAGCGCCGAAGTTCGGGCGATCATCTCCCAGCTCGCGTAACGGCGGCCGATGTCGTGGATGACGACTGGTGAAGCGCGCGGCGCTCTCCGGCTCGATGCCGACGCGTGGCTCCTCCGCGAAGGTCGTGATCAGACCGGTCGCTTCGCGGTCAGTGTGCGGCCGCTTCCGTTATGGATGGTCGAGCGAGGACGCGAGGACGAGCGTGAGCGCGGCTTTGTCGATGTTCAGTATCGGGATCTTGCCCGTGCTCGTCTGCTGGATGAGCTGACTCGCTCGCGGGATGTACTGGGTCCGAACGTCGGGTTGACACGGCTTGGGAGGAGTCGTCGGCTGAACCGTCAGGACGTTTCTGGGAACGTTGCCGAACGAGAGCACCGGGGCGCCGCCGATCCGGAAGACGTCGTTGGTCGCGAGCCGGACGAGCAAGGTGGCCGCGCCGGTGACACCGCTCGTGGCAACGCAGCTCGCGTCGTTCAGGATGACCCGGCCCTGGAGCGCGCCGTCACGTTGCACTGCAAGCCCGTAGCTCGGGAAGAAGTCGGTCGCGGCGTTGAACGTGATGACGCCGTTCGGTGCGATCGACGCGTTGGCCGAACCGTCGATGGCCGGCGTCGTCGGCGTGTTCTGCGAGATGAACAGACAGAGCGCGTCGAGCAGCAGTACGCCTGCGCGTGCCGCGGTCGCGCCGAGACCCAAGGAGTCGGCCGCCGCGCTCGCGGCGCCCGCGGCAGCACCACACGCCGCAGCACCGGCGATCCCGAACGCGCCGCTGCCGGAAGTGCGCGGTTCGAGCGGGTCGTACCCCGACACCCCGATCGAGAACGTGGTGTTGCCGGTCTGTGAGTCCTGATAGCGAAACGCCGGGCTCGCGTCCGCGCGCTGGGAGCACGTGGTGGTCGGTTTGCCGGGCGCGCTCACGACCAGCTGTCGGATCGTACGGCCGAACCCAGGGTTCGACGTGTCCGGGACGAAGTTGCGGATCCGCGCTCCGTCCCAGTCGAACTCGACGACGTTGCGGACGCGGAAGTCGGCGACGCCCGCGTTGACCGCGCCGTAGTCGGCATGTCCGTCGCCGATGAACTGGGACCGGATGGTGAGGTTCTGATTGATGGTGAGGCCACGCGCGGCGTTCTGGATGCACGGGCCCAGCTGGCCGGTGACGAGCGGTGCCAACCACACCGGGAACGAGACGGTCTGGGGCGCAAGTGGATCGACGACCGATGCCTGAGGGATCCACGCCTTCATCTCGATCCGGTAGTGCCGGAACGCGACCGTCACGTTCTGTGCCGTGTTCGCGGTGTGCGTACCGTCGGAGACGGTGAGCAACACCGGGTAGGTGCCGGGCGCGGCGAACGTGTGGGTGAAGAACGGCGTCGTCGTCGTGACGGACCCGGCCGAACCGTTGTCGATGTACGTCCAGGTCCAGGCGGTGATCGCCCCTTGCGATGCCGATGCATCGAAGTCGACCGAGAGGAGACTGTTCGACCGCGCCGCCCACGTGAATGCGGCTGTGAGCGGTGTGTCGCAGGCGTCGCCCACTCCGTTGCCGTTGGAATCGGCCTGATCCGGGTTGGGGACCGTCGGGCAGTTGTCGACGGAGTCGGGAACGCCGTCGCCGTCGGTGTCCACGTCGCCGCAGCCCGGCCCGGCGCGTGGCGACACCGGGTCGCTCTGGCCGATGTGGAGCCCCGTCCCGTACTGGTAGACGTCGAACTGGTACGACGCCCCGTTCGTCAGTCCGTACCACTGAAAGGCTGCGACGGAATTGGCAAAGATCTCGGTCGCGTTCATCGCCCCGGAGATCGTGACTTCCCAGGTGTAGTTCCCATTTCCCGGGTCGGGAAAGTCGACGTGGATCGAGCTGTCGCATGGAGTTGCGACGACGCCACCCGTGTTCGCGTGCGCCGCGGAGGGGAGCGCAACGATCGGCCCAACCATCAGCGCGAGGATCACGACGATCCCCGCGCCGAGCTTGCCCGCACGTGCTGACCCTGCCATTCAGCACCCCCTGCCCGGTCGATGACCGTAGGGCGGGTAGTCGTATTCGTCAAACGCTGCCGTGTGCGTCCACAGCGCCGACACTTTGCGGCCCGCCCGGACTTCACGGCGACTCCCATTTCTCACATGCCGCACGTACGATGCGCGGTGTGGCGCGCGCCAAGGCCCTCACCCGGTTGCTCGTGGCGAGTGTCGACACGTGACGCACCTCGACGTTCACCTGCTGAGCCCGACGATCGGCGCCGAGGTGCGCGGTGTCGACCTCGCGAGCGAGCTCGACGACGACGTCATCGCCGCGATCCGCGCCCTGTGGCTCGATCGCCTCGTGCTCTTCTTCCCCGACCAGGAGCTCACGCCGGAAGCGCAGGCCGCGTTCGCCCGGCGCTTCGGCGCGGTCACCGAGGGTCACCCGGTCGAGCCCACACTCGACGACCATCCCGACGTGCTGCCGATCGACAGCGTCAAGGACCGCACGAATTTCTGGCATACCGACGTGACGTTCATGTCGAAGCCGCCGATGGCGTCGATGCTGCGCGCCGTGGTCCTGCCGCCGGTCGGGGGCGACACGATGTGGGCCGACACCCGCGCCGCGTACGACACGCTCGCAGAACCACTCCGTCAATTCTGCGAGACGCTCGTCGCGATCCACTTCGATCCCTACTACGCGGGCGTGGTCGCGGCCGGTGATGGCAACGTGTGGGACGGCACGAAGCTCGAGCGGCTCTGGCCGGTGGAGCACCCCGTCGTGCGCGTGCACCCGGAGACGGGCCGGTCGAACCTCTTCGTGAACCCGCAGTTCACCGTCGGGCTGAAGGGCTTTCCGGGACCGCAGGCCGACGCGTTCCTCCGTCTGCTCTACGACCACATGACCCAGCCCGAGCTCATCGTGCGCTACCGGTGGCAGCCCGGGACGCTCGCGTTCTGGGACAACCGCACGACGATGCACTACGGCATCTACGACTACGGCGATGAACGCCGGATCATGCACCGGGTCACGTTGCGCGGCGACCGACCCGCGGGCCCGGCCGGCGTCTCGGCGAAGCTGGTCTTCGGCACCTGACCGCTACGCGTTGCTCCGCTTGATCGCGCGCTCGTCGGTCCCGAGGTAGGACGCGACGACGAGTGGATCGTTGCGCACCTCCTCGGGTGTCCCTTCCGCGATGACCGCGCCCGCCTCCATGCAGTACACACGGTCGGAGATCGTGAGGATGAGCGGCAGGTCGTGCTCGACGACGACGAGCGCGGCGTCGAGCTCCTGACGAATGCGCATGATCAAGGGGCCGAACGCCTCGGCCTCGCGCTGCGCCACACCCGCGGTCGGCTCGTCGAGGCAGAGTACGCGCGGCGCGACCGCGAGCACCGAGGCCAGTTCGACGATGCGACGCGTCCCCGTGGAGAGCTCGGCGACGAGCCGGTCGGCGTAGCGGCCGAGCCCGAGGAAGTCGATGAGCTCGTCCGCATCCGCTCGCTTCGCTCGCTCCGACCGCAGCGCGCCGGGCAGATAGAGGAGCGACCCCCAGAACCCGGTGCGACGCCGCGCTTCGAGCGCGAGCTCGACCGACTCGCGCACGCTCAGCTCGGGGAAGAGCGTCGCAGCCTGGAACGTGCGCCCCAGGCCGAGGCGCGCCCGTCGGTGCGCCCTGAGACCGTCGATCTCCGTGCCGAGGAGCTCGATCCGGCCCGTCGCAGGGACGTAGCCGCCGATCGCGTTCAGCAGTGTCGACTTGCCCGCCCCGTTCGTGCCGATGAGCCCGACGACCTCGCCCGGGCGCGTGTGGAAGTCGACGCGGTCGACGGCGGTGACGCCACCGAAGCGCACCGTCACGCCGGACGTCGACAGCACGCTGCCGTCCGCATTGGTGCGCACCGGGCCCGGTGCGCGCACGCGCGCGAGCGACGCCGGTGGCGCGGTCGCCGTCTTGACCGGAACCGCGGGGAGCCGCTTCTCGAGCCATCGGAGGATCGAGGCGCGCGCCCAGTAGCCGATCTGCGTGAACCCGCCCGGGAGGTAGAGGAGGATGATGAGCAACCCGATGCTCGAGGTGAACAGCGGGACGGTCTGGTTGTGGGGCCAGAAGGTCGGAAGCCCGATGACCCACAGCGATCCCGTGACCGCGCCCGCGAGGCTTCCCAGACCGCCGATCACGACGAGCGACACCAGGGTCAGCGAGTCCTCGACCCGGAAGAAGTGCTCGGTGTAGCCGATCGTCACGACGAGCCCGCCAAGGATCGCGCCACCGAGCCCCGACACGAAACCCGCGAGCGCGAACGCGGTGAGCTTGGTGCGCGTCGGGGAGACGGCGCACGCCGACGCGGCGGGCTCGTTCTCGCGAACGCCGATGATGGCGCGTCCGATGCCGGTGCGGCGCAGGTGACCGACGAGCACGAGCACGATGACGAGCGCCGCGAGCGCGAAGTAGTAATACGCGCGGTTGAGGTGGGCGAGGTCGATCGGGCCGAGGTTCCCGCGGGGAAGCTGCACGGTCAGAGATCCCGCGGTCACCGAGAAGATCGGCCGGGCGAAGATGTACGACTGCGCCGCGATCGCGAACGCCATTGTCGAGATCGCGAGCAACAGCCCTTTCACCCGCAGCGCGCCGGCGCCGACCGCGACGGCGACGAGACACGCGACGACCGCACCGAGAAGGAGCGCGGGTACGAAGGGGACGCGCGGCAGGGTTCCCTTCAGGATCCGGGTGGAGCGCCATCCGATGTCGACCGAGACCCCGCGCACGAGCGCGGCGGCGCTCAACGCGCCGATGCCCGCGAACGCCATCTGCCCGAGCGACAGCTGCCCGCCCCAGCCGGTCAGGATCGTGATCGACACCGCGCAGATCGCAAATCCGACGATCATCGTGTACGTCTGCTGGTGGAACGACTGGCGCACGATGAGTGGCAACACCACGGCCGCCACCAGAGCGACTGCCGCGATGACCTGCGGCATGCGCCGTACCCACCAGATTCCTTCGAGCCGTTGAGGGACCGGTTCGACGCGTGGCGCGAAGGAGAAGCTCTCGCTCCCCGTGTCGTCGGCGCGGCTGATGCGCGCGACGAGCACGAGCACGACGATGAAGAGGATGAACTGTACGAGCCCGACCGTCGCGGGGAAGTTGTAGACGATCACCTGGTAGAAGATCCCCACGGCGACCGCACCGGCGGCGGCGCGGGGGAATGAGCGCATCCCGCCGATCAGTCCCGCAGTCAGGCCGAGCAACAACGTGTCGGGTCCGATCGAGACGAGCGTCGACGAGCCCTGCTCCGTGGCGTAGAGGATCACCGCGACCGCCGAGAGGAAGCCGGCGATCGTCCAGATCGCGGTCGAGACGAGCTTCGGGCTCACGCCCGTGAGGCGCGCGAGGTCGGCGTTCGTGGACGACGCGCGTACCGCGACGCCGAAACGCGTCCGACCGAGGAGCCACCAGAGCCCCAGGGTGATCAGGGGGACCGTGACGAGGACGAGCAGCTGCGGGCCGGTGACCGTGATGCTGCCCAGGTGCCACTGACTCGTCATCGGGCTGGGATACTCGGTGACCAGGTCGCCGTTGCGGTACGCGGGCAGAGTCAACGTGACCGCGCGCGCGAGCTCGGCGACACCGATCGTCGCGACGAGCACGATCACGCGTGGTGCGCGGAACAGCCGACGGATCACGACGAGCTCGACGACGGTCCCGGCGAGCGTCCCGGCACCGACCGCCACGAGGAGCGCGGGCCAGTAGGGCCAGTGCGAGGTGCCGACCATGGTCGCGAGGAGCGCGGCCGACGGGACGCCGAGGTCGCCGACTGCGAAGTTGATGACACGGCTCGAGCGGTAGACGAGGACGATGCCCATCGCGATGAGCGACACGATCAAACCGCGGACGAAGCCGATGAAGAGGAGGTTGGCCGTCCAGATGTGGGGCTGGAGGATCGAGGCGAGTCTCATCCGCCCTCGGTCCCGAAGAAGACCGCGCGGACGAGGTCGTCGCGGTCGAGGAGATCTCGGGCCGGACCGGAGAAGCGCACCTCCCCCTTCTCGAGGAAGATCGCGCGGTCGGCCATCGCCAGCGCGACGTTGAGCGACTGCTCGACGATCACCATCGTCTGGCCGCGCGCCTTCAATTGCTCGACGACCTCCAGCATCCGTTGCACGACGACGGGCGCGAGTCCGAGGGAGAGCTCGTCGATGAGGAGGATCTCGGGCTCGTGGATGAGGACGCGCGAGAGCGCGAGCATCTGCTGCAAGCCTCCGGAGAGACTGCCCGCGGGCTGGGCCCGACGCTCGGCCAGCTCGGGGAACAGCTCGAGCACGTGCCGGATGCGCGCCTGGACCTCGTCGTCGCCGCCCTTCGCGATCCACGAGCTGATCGCGAGGTTCTGCTCGACGGTGAGGGCGGGGAACACACCGTGGCCGCCGGGGAGCGACACGATCCCGTGCCGCACCCGTTGCTCCGGTGACACGTAGGTGATGTTGCGGCCGTCGAGGCGCACGACGCCGCGCTCGGGCACCCCGAGCCCGCTGATCACGCGCAGGATCGTCGACTTCCCCGCGCCGTTCGTACCGAGCAGCGCGACGCACTCGCCGCGGTGGACCTCGAGGTTCACGCCGAAGAGGACCTGCACCGAGCCGTAGGAGAAGTCGACGTTGGCGACCTGCACGACCGGAGTGCGCTCACCGAGCTCGTGTCGCTTCCGGTACTCGTCCTGCTCCTCGAGGAGCTCTTCGACGACGAGCGAGAGGTCGTTGCGGATGAAGCGCGCGCCGTTCATCAGCAACAGGCTGCCGATGATGCTCGTCGGTATGCCGAGCACGAGCACGGCGCCGCGCACGCCGATCGCGTTGGTGAAGAAGTCGGCGAGGATGCCGCCCGCGAAGCCACCGATCAGCACGACGTACATGACGCCCATCGCGACGCCGAGCCCCCGCAACCGGTAGGGGCACACGGCTTGCAGGACGGGCGTGACCATCGCGAACGCGCACGCGGTCAGCACCGCCTGCGGGATGCCCCAGATCACGAACCAGGTGACGCTGTGGGTCGAGACCTGCAACGGCGTGAACAACGCCGACGGCAGGATGAGGAGCCCGACGAGCACGAGCGCGCGGGCCGGGTCGCGGCGGTACAAGCGGTCGAAGTACGCGCCGACCGGATAGAGGAACGGCACCGCGGTGTAGCCGGCAATGCTCAGGATGACCCCGCGGTGCAGGATGTTCGTCACGTGCAGGGTGTCGTTGAGGTAGAGCACCTGCAGACTGCCGAGCGCGAAGACGCCGAAGCCGAGTGCCGCGAACGCGGCGATCGACGTCCGGATGGTCGCGATCTTCTTGAGCCGCGCGAACGCCGCCTCCATCGACGGGTGCGCGGGGTTGTCGTCCTCGATGACCTCACCGAGGACGTCCTCCTTCTCGTACTGGCCACGCGGGGGTTCGCGCATGAGGAACGCGACCAACCCGAGGACGACGCCCGGGATCGCGAAGGCGATGAAGGCCCAGCGCCAGCCCTCGCTCCCGCCGACCCAGACCGCGATCGCACCGACGAGCACCGGGCTGAGGTTGCCGAGAACCTGCTGGCCGAGGTTCAGAGCCGCCGACATCCGGGCCCGGATCCCGATCGGGTAATTGTCGGCGATGAGCGGGGGGTGCACCGCGATGCCGCTCGCCTTTGCAACACCGGTCGCGCACACGGTCCAGAAGAACATGAACGCGTTGACCGCGATGCCGGTGAGGAAGGTGAACAGCGCGGCGACCAGGCTGGCCACGCCGACGATCGGCACGCGCTTGAACCGGTCGGCGAGCCAGCCCATCGGGATCGCGCCGAGCGCGTAGAAGAGCCCTGACGCGGTGCCGATGAAGACGGCGGTGCCGCTGCTGATGTGGAACGTGTGCCGGAGGTCGGGCGTGACGGCCTGCACCGCGTTGAGCGTGAGCTGGTCGAGCGAGATCATGAGGCCCAGCACGACGAACATCGTCACGCCGCCCGCGGCGAGCGCCTGGTGGAACGTCACCGGTTCGGAGCCGACGCCCGGCAGCAGCTCGTCGGGGAAGACCACCTGCTCGCGCGCGAGCGCGTGCGCCTCCTGGCGCGCCGCTTCTTCATCGAGGACCGCGGCGGCGAGAGCAGTTACGTCGTCACGCTTCTCGCTCACCGTCGCGGCTTAGCTACCGGTGATGTTCTGCAGCGGTGTGACCGCCCGCCAGCTCCCCTGCGGTGGTATCGAGGAGTCGAACGCCTCGAGTCGGAAGCTGTCCTCGACGTCGTACTTGCCCTGGCGCAGCGACGAGTACGGGCCGGAGCCGCGGTTGGTGATCTCGCCGTAGCTGTTTGCCGCCGCCTGCCAGCTCGCGTTGTTGAGGTTCTTGCCCGCTCGCACCGCGACGTCGTGGAACATCGTGACGATCTGGCACGCGTCGTTGATGTTGCCGTTGGTGTCGAGCGTCTTGCCCTCGGGCCCCTTCACGATGGTCTCGGCGTCGGGAGCGGGCTTGCCCGTGTACTTCTCGTAGATCGCCTTGCAGTAGGCCCAGTTCGCGCTCTGGTCGTACTCGTGCGGGGTGGGCCCACCGGCGGACAGCATGCCCTCGTAGGGATTCGGCTTGACACCTTTCACCGTGAGCTGCTGACCCTCGCTCTTGACGTCCGTCGTGTCGACCATCAGCAGGACGTTCGGCATCTCCTTGCGCAGCTTCGTGACGAACGCGATCGACGAGACCTCATCACCCGACAGGAAGATGGCGTTGACGTGCTCGGTCTTCCAGCGCTCGATGAAGCTGTCGAGCTGGGCCTGCGCCGCGGTCGTGTCGCTGGAGCTGCCGAGCGAGAGGATCGCCGTCGTCCCGAGCGGCACCTTCATCTTCTTGAGCGTCGGCACGATCGTCTTGTTGACGACGTCGGTCTCGTTCGTTCCGCCGAGGACCGCGACGGTCTTGCCCTTGAGCGTCTTCTTCTTGTCGAGCAGCTGCAGCAGGATCTTGGAGAGCCGCTCGTTCGTCGCACCCGGATAGATCTCGAGCCCGGGCGGCGATTGGTCGATCATCGCCTGAGTCAGGTTGAACGCGATGAGTACCCGCTGGTGCTGCTTCGTCACGCAGTTCTGCGCGTCGCCCGAGAAGTCGTTGAAGTTACCGATCACCGCGAAGACGCGATCGTCCTCGGTGAACTTGGTGCACACGGCGAGCGGGCCCGCGCTCCCGATCGGGCAGTACGAGTCGTACACCGGGACGATCTGACGGCCGTTGATCCCACCCTTCGCGTTGATGTCGGAGATGTACGCGCCGTAAACCTGGTCCTGGTTCACCCGGATCGAGTCCGTGAAGTTCTTGATGCAGTCGAAGTCGATGAGCGCGACGCCCACCTTGATCGTCGTCGGCGTCACGCCGACGCCGAGCCCGCCGGTGGAGGCCGCGGCCTTCGTCGTGGTCGACTTCGACCCCGAGGACTTCGACGAGGAACCCCCGCACGCCGCCAACAGGCCGGCCAGGGTGATGGTCGCGACGAGGACCGCGAGCAGACGCGGCCCACCACGGTGCAGCGCTCGTCCTGCCACCCTCACCCCCCGATTCGGGCTCCCGACGCGTTGGCGTCAACGTACGGACGCCGCACCGAGAACGTCAAGACTTTCCTGACACGCGGGTCATGGTCGCGCACACCGGCGCCGAAGGGAACGCGCGAAGGCCAGGAATGTGTGCGTGGCGGCGCCGCGCGCGCGGCGTCAAGCCCCGAAATCGGACTTGTCGGGTGCTATTTCGCGGCCGAGACGTCGAGGGAACCCCCGCGACTTCGCGGTCAGATCGTGCGCGAGAGGGCTTCGAGGCCGACGACGGCCAGGCCCGACACCGTGAGCCACAGCACGAAGCTGAGCTGGGCCGCGTGTCTTGGGAGGCCTCTCCCCGCAGAAGCGCCCGACGGGTACCTGGTTGCGCTTCGCGGTTTCAACGACCAGGTGTGGCTGCACGTCACTCCCCGCGTGCGAGCGGCTCGCCGTGGAGGCGTCCGGGCGGCAGTGTGCGACCGCACGCCGCGAGCGCGAGGTCCTCGGCGGCGCCGGACACCTCCGGACCGGAACCGTGCGACCAGTCGAGGTCGGTGGCGCGCAGGGTTCGACCCTCGATCGCGACGCCGAAGTGCTCGTGGCCCCCGCCGGCCGTGAGGTCGTCGAGGACGACGCGAAGCGCGTCGTCGGACGCGGTCCTCGGCGCACCGAGGGGCACGGTGACGTCGAGGCCGTGGATCACGACGTGATTGAGCGCGCCGTGGTAGCCACCACCCGGCGGAGTCCACCGTTGCAGCACCTCGCTGCGTAGGTTCGCGACGAGCTCGTCCGTCGACAGTGCCGCGTCGCGGCTCGCGATCCGGTTCGACAGCTTCGTGAAGTCGAAACCGTCGGCTTCAAGCTCGGCCATGAACGACTCCTCGTCGTAGCGCGCGGGCATCGTGAGGTGGGCCACGACCTCGCGCACGCGCCAGCCCTCGCACAACGACGGCGTGTCCCATCCCGACACCGCCAGCCCGTCCAGGACGTCGGCCAGGGCCGTGTAGCTCTCGGCCACCAGGGGGGCCAGCGCGTCGTCGCTCATCGTCGCCTCCGTCTCACGTCCGTCGTCGGAGGAGAGACCCGCGGGAGCACGAGAACTCATCGCGGGACACGGGCGCGCCGGCTCGCCCGTGGGTCAGACTGCACGGCGTACGCAGCTCGGGAGGACGCCTGGTGAAGATCACGCCGCGCTACGACGCCGACCCGATCGTGCGCCTCGACGGTCCGCCGCCCGCGATCCGCGAGCCCTTCCTCCGGCAACGCCGGCGCCTGGCCAAGGTGCTCACCCACCTCTCGGCCGCACAGTGGTCGACGGGGAGCCGGTGCGCGGGCTGGCGGGTCCAGGACGTCGTCGCCCACCTCGCCGGCACGAACCGGTTCTGGAACGCCGCGATCACTGGCGGCGTGGCCGGGACGCCCACGCGCTTCCTCGCCGGTTTCGACCCGGTGGCAACGCCGGCCGCCCTCGTCGACGCGGTGCGCGACGCGTCGCCCGCCGACACCCTCGCCTCGTACGTGGAGGGCAACGACGCGTTGTGTGCCACCGTGGAGTCGCTCGACGACGACGGATGGAACGCGATCGGCGAGGCACCCGTGGGTCACGTTGCCGTGAGCGTGCTGACGCACCACGCGCTCTGGGACGCGTGGGTGCACGAGCGCGACATCCTGCAGCCACTGGGCCTCGTGCAGGACGAGGAGGACGACGAGATCGTGGCGAGCGTGCGCTACGCGGCCGCGCTCAGTCCGGCGTTCGCGGTGCAGTCGTCGACCGGCCGGCGCGGCACGCTCGCCCTCGAGCTCACGCGCCCCGACATGCACGCGGTCGTCACGGTCGACGGTGACGTCCGCGTGTCGGAGGGCGATGCACCGGCGGGCGCGCTCGTAGTGCGCGGCGCCGCGGTCGACGTGCTGGAAGCCCTCAGCGTCCGCGCGCCGTGGCCGGAGCCGATCGCCGACGACCAGGCGTGGCTGCTCGGCGGGCTCGCCGAGGCCTTCGACTCCGCGCCGAGCTGAGCGTGTCGGCGGCGAGTCGCGTCCGCGTCAGTGACGGCGCGGACGGCTCGGGGTCGCGGCCTCGGCCGCCTCCTCCTGGGTGAGGTCGAGCTGCGGTGCGCGGGACGCGTCCACGGTGCCGCCGAGCACCCGGTCGCGTGCGGGACGGATCGCGGGCTGTGGCGCACCGAGCGCGGGCATCGACTCCGCGAGCTGCTCGAGCGCGCCGACGAGCAGCCGGCGCTCGGCCCGCTCCTCCTCGATCCGTCGTGCCAGCAGCTCGTACGTGTCGGCGACACGCGTCAGCATGTGACGGACCTCGTCTTCGTGCGTCTCGTACTCGGCGCACGTCGCGTCCAGGCGCGTGACGAGATCGTGCATCTCCTCGTGAAGATCGAGGTCCTTGCGGAGGCGTCCCTCGGCTACCGCGACCGCGTCGACGACCGTCGCGCGCAGCTCGTCGCGTGCAGTGGTCACCTCGTGGTGGAGCGCCTGCAGCAACTCGGCTCGCGAACGGCTTCGCCACGGCATTCTCATGTTCCCAGCATCGCTCCCGCGCCGGCTCGACGTGCTGCACGCTACACGGCGCTTCGCGCGAACGGAACGCACATCTGCGCGCTCATGCTTTCCCGCTGAGCGCTGAGTCGTCGCGTCGCAGGCGGGCCGAGGCGCGAGTTTGCGCCTCGTTTGCGGACATCTGTGCCGATGAGGCGTCGCGACCACGCTGCGCGGAGACGTCACGGCGGTCGGTGGACACACGCCGGTCGTCGCAGGTGACAGACCCGTCAGGGACGGGGGGCCCGGCACGATCGCGCAACCCGCGCAGGGTCAGTGACCAGCGGAGGTTGCCGGCCAACCAACGCATCGCACGACCCCCGTCGTCGCGCGTGCGTCGCGGCGGCGACTTCGCGCGTCTGGCCTGGTCGACCAGGCGTTGCACGTCGGCGACGCGCCGGAGCTCGTCGCGGTGCTCGGATGCGAGTACGGCCGTGAACTGCGGGTGCATGGCGCTTCCTTCCGCTCGGGCGACAGCGCGCCGCGATGTGCACACCATGCGAGAACCGCTGGTCGGGAGCTTGGAGGCCGTCTGGAGAAACCGGTGGGGCGGGGCGCGCCCGTTCTTCAGACGATCTCCAGGCCGGCTCCAAGGCTTCGCTCCCCTCGGTCGGGATGATCGTCGGGTGAGCCGGAGACGCCGGCTCGTCACCGAACGGAGCACCCATGACCGCAACCACGTCCCCGATGCGCAACGGCGTCGACGTCCCCACGCTGTTCGCCACGATCGACGCCGTGCGCCAGCAGCCCGTGGCGGCCCAGTTCCGCTTCCGGGTGCGGAACCGCTGGGTGTCGGGCACCAACAGCATGAGCACGGTCGGCGGCTTCTACGGCGTGGGCCGGGAGCAGGACCGCGACAAGACGTTCGTGCTCGAGGCCGACCACCCGAAGGTGCTCGTCGGTCAGGACCGTGGCCCGACACCGGCCGAGCACCTGCTCGCCGCGCTCGCGGCGTGCCTGACCGCCGGCATCGGCAACATCGCCGCGGCCCGCGGCGTCGAGCTCACCGAGGTCGAGTCGACCGTCGAGGGCGACGTCGACCTGCAGGGGATCCTCGGCCTCTCCGACGAGGTCCGCAACGGCTACGAGCAGATCCGGGTCAGCTTCCAGATCCGCGGCAACGGGTCGCCCGAGCAGCTGCGAAAGATCGTCGAGCAGGCCCGCGCCCGCTCGGCCGTCTTCGACGTCCTCACCAACGGCGTGCCCGTGATGGTCGATGTGGACGCGTCGACGACCCCGTCCTGAGCACGACACGAAACGCGACACGAGCAGAGGAAGGGTAACCACGATGCCGCGCATCGACACCGTCGTCATCGGCGCGGGCCAGGCCGGGTTGGCTGCGAGCCGCCTCCTGACCGGGGCCGGGCGCGACCACGTCGTGCTGGACCGGGGCCGTCTCGCGGAGAGGTGGCGCAGCGAGCGATGGGACTCGTTGCGCCTCCTCAGCCCCAACTGGATGACGCGACTGCCGGGATGGGAGTACGACGGGCCTGACCCGGACGGCTACATGGGTGCGTCCGAGCTCGTAGCCTCGTTCGAGGCGTACGCGCACTCGTTCGCGGCGCCGGTCGAGATTGGCGTCGCGGTTCGGTCGGTGCGCGCGACGTCGGACGGCTTCGTCGTCGTCTCCGACGGAGGCGCGTGGCGGGCCGACCACGTCGTGATCGCGACGGGTGACGCGATGCACCCGCGTGTCCCGGCGATCGCGCGGGACTTCGCGTCCCGGACGTACCAGCTGCCCACGAGCCGGTACCGCAACCCCGACCAGCTCCCCGCGGGCGGCGTGCTCGTGGTGGGCGCCTCCGCGAGTGGCGTGCAGGTTGCCGACGAGCTGCGCCGCGCCGGGCGCGACGTCGTGATCGCGGCCGGGAACCACACCCGCATGCCGCGCACCTACCGCGGCATGGACGTGTTCTGGTGGATGGCGCGCGCGGGCGTCCTCGACGCCACCATCGACGAGACGCCGGAACCCGAAGCGGCGCGTCGCGCGCCGTCCTTGCAGCTCGTGGGACGACCGACGCACGACACGCTCGACCTCGGCGTGCTGAGCGACCGCGGTGTGCGCGTCGCCGGCCGCCTGCTCGGCACCGACGGGCGCCGCGCGCACTTCGGCGACGACCTGAAGGTCAGTCTCGCCCGTTCGGACGAGCGGATGAACCGCACGCTGGAGACGATCGACCGCCACATCGACGACTCGGGTTGCTCCGCGGAGTTCGAGCCGCCCGAGCGGCCGCGACGGATCCGGCTGCGCGGAGTCCCGACCGAGCTGGACCTGGTCCAGCTCGGCGTCTCGACGGTGGTGTGGGCGACCGGCTTCCGCCGGTCGTACCCGTGGCTGCGCGTGCCCGTACTCGACGCGCACGGCGAGATCCGCCAGCGCCGCGGCGTCACGCCCGTGCGCGGGCTCTACGTGCTCGGGCTGCGGTTCCAGCACCACCGCGACTCGAACTTCATCGGCGGGGTCGGTCGTGATGCGCGCTTCGTCGTCGAGCACATCTGTGGACGTCACGCGTGCGAAGGCGTCGGGGCATGAGCGTCTCCCCGTCCCGGCTGCTCGTGGACGCGATCGTCATGCGGGACTGGGACGGCCTCGGCCGCTGCCTCTCGCCCGACGTCTGGCTGCGCGCGCTGCTGCCGCGCGGCATCGTCGAGCACCACACCGCGGGTGACGCGCTCGACACGATCGTCGGCTGGTTCACGGGCGCGTCGGCATTCGTCCCGACGTGGGTGGAGCACGTCGAGACGGGTGGGGCGCGAGCGCGGGTGGGATGGGAGGTCGAGCTCCTCCCGGAGTGGGCACCCGAGACCTGGCACCGCGTCGAGCAGGTGGGGTTCTGCCGCGTCGCCGACGGCCACGTCCGGCGCCTCGACCTGAGCTGCACCGGCTTCATCGCCCTCGGCGGGCGACTTCACGAGACCTTCAGGCCGTCTCCAAGTGTCACGGCCCCCGACGGAGGACGCTGTCGTCCATGAGCACGATCGAAGCGACCGTCGACGCCGGTCCCGTCGTCACCGAGGCGGCCGAGCGCCGCACCGCGACGCGTACCGGGAGTCGGGGCGCTGCTCTCGCCGGCGCGCGGGACATGCTGCCGCTGCTGCTCGGCATCCTTCCGTTCGCAGTTGTGATCGGCGTCACGGTGCACCGGGCCGCGATCGACCACCTCGCAGGCTGGGCAGGGTCGTTGCTGCTCTTCGGAGGGATCGCGCAGCTCACCGCGGTGGAGCTGCTCGACAAGGGCGTCGCACCGCTCGTCATCGTCGGCACGGTCGTGCTGATCAACAGCCGGTTCGTGCTGTACTCCGCCGCGCTGGCCGAGTGGTTCCGCCACGAGCCTCGCCGGCGTCGGCTCTGGCTCGCGTTCCCGCTCGTGGACCAGCTCTACGTCGTGTGCACCGAGCGCTTCGCCGCCGGCGATCTCGACCGCGCGCAACGACGCGCGTACTACGTCGGCGGGGCGATGGTGCTCGCCGTCGGCTGGGTGACGACGCAGGGGATTGCAACGCTGTTCGCGGCGTCGATCCCGTCACCGGAGCTGCTGCAGATCGCGGCGCCGCTCGCGTTCGTCGGGCTGCTCGCCGCAACCGTGAAGGACCGCGCGGCGCTCGTCGCCGCGCTGGTCGCCGGCGCCGCTGCGCTCGCCGGACCCGTGATCCCGAGCCACCTCGGTCTCCTCGCCGCCATCGTGCTCGGCGTGCTCGTGGGAGGCCTCGTCGATCGGAGGCCGTCGTGACCACCTGGCTCGTCATCCTCGGCGCGGCCTTGTGCACGTACCTGCTGCGGGTCTCGATGGTGTTCGCGCTCGACCGGCGTCCGTTGCCGGATCGTGTGGCCGCCCGCCTCCGCTTCGGCGCACCGGCGGTGCTCGCCGCGGTCGTGACCGGGTCCCTGTTCACCTCCGCGCATTCCGTGCGCGCACCTGCACTGGGAGACCTCCTCGCCGTGGTGCTCGCCGCGGCGGTCGTCCGCCGGACCCACAACGCGGCGCACGCGCTGCTCGTAGGCCTGCCCGTTGCGCTGCTCGTCGCGGCGGTGGCGTCGTGACCGCGGAACCGATCACGGGTGGCGCGTTCGCTGCTGACGACGCGACCGACCCTGTCGCGCGCGTCCGCGACCGGCTGCCCGTGCGTCTGCTCGGCGTGTGGGCACACCCCGACGACGAGGCGTACCTGAGCGCCGGGTTGATGGCGCGCGTCGCGCACACTGGCGGACGGGTCACGTGCGTCACTGCGACGCGCGGTGAGCTCGGGAGACCGGACGACGACACGCGCCCGCAATCCGTGTTCGAGCGTCTGCGCGAGGACGAGTTGCGCGCGAGCCTGCGCATCGCCCGCGTCGACGCATTGCACATCCTCGGGCATCCCGACGGCGGCTGCGCGGACATCCCGCACGAGCGCGGGGTCGCGGAGATCGCGGGCATGATCGAGATCTTCCGGCCGGACGTCATCGTCACGTTCGACGAGGGCGGCATCACCGGCCATCCCGATCACCTCGCCGTCCACCGGTGGACGACCGATGCATGGCGGCGCCTCGGGACCGGCGAGCTCCTCTACGCGGTGATGACGGACGAGTTCCTCGAGCGGTACCGACCGCTCCACGAGCGGATCGGACTGTTCGGCGACCACCGGCCCGTCGGGTGCGCAGAGGCCGACGTCGCGCTGCGCGTCGAGCTCGACGAGCGGGAGGTGGCCCGCAAGCGGCGGGCCCTGGCCGCCCACGCGAGCCAGACCACCGGGCTCGCCGAGGTCGTGGGCGAGGAGACGTACCGGTCGTGGTGGAGGAGCGAGACGTTCCGCCGGGCCGAGCGCCGTCCCTGATCTCCGCCGGACCGAGACCTCGGGAAGCAGACGTGGTGTCGCGCGGTTGACCGCCCCATGAGGATCTTGGGGATCTCGGGCAGCCTGAACCCGGCGTCGTCGAACACGGCGCTCCTGCAGCTCATCGCGCGCGCCGTCGCGCCGCCTGACGACATGACGCTGGCCGCGCCGATCGACGACATCCCGCACTTCAGCCCGGAACGTGACACGGAGCCGGTTCCGCCCGGTGTGAGCGCGCTGCGCGCCGCGATCGGTGCTGTGGACGTCGTCGTGATCGCGACCCCGGAGTACGCGGGCGGGATGCCGGGTTCGTTGAAGAACGCGCTCGACTGGTTGGTGGGCTCGGGCGATCTCTACGGCAAGTCGGTGGTGATCCTGAGCGCGGCGCCGAGCCAGGAGCGCGGCGCGGGCGCACGCGACTGGGTCGAGCGGACGGTCGGCATGCAGGGCGCGCGCGTCTGTGACTCGTTCACGGTCGCGGTCCCACGCGGTGGTTCCGACGACGAGCTCCCGGCGCGTGCCGAGCACGTGCTGACGCGCCTCCTCGAGGTCGTGACGACCGGACCCTGCGCCGGCGTCGCCTGACGCTACGGGCCTTCGCCGGCGACGACGGCGTCCACCGCGCGCAGCGCGAGCTCGGTCGCGTTCCGAGGGACGACATCGGGGGAGCGTGGTTCGCTGTCGTCGCGCAGCCGCGCCGCCGCGGCCCGTACCGCATCGTGCTGCGCTCGGTCGTCGGGTGTCGGGTACGCGAAGCGCCACTGACGCACACGGGTGGCGATCCCGTCGGCGTCCGGCTCGACGTCCGCAGCCGTGAACACCCGGCAGTCGTACGTCCGGCACGTCCGCGGACGATGGTCGTAGATCGAGCAGCGACCGTCCACGAGCATCGGACAGTGCCCGCGGCCGTCGTAGCCGAGCACGACGTGACCGGCCGGTAGGCCGGGCGCGGGGAACCGCAGCGCGGCGGGAACGTGCGCGAGCGTGTCGATCTCGTCCGGTTCGATGTGGACGAACTGCGACGACGTGCAGCACGCCGAGCACGTCCCGCACGGCACGTCGGCGGCGACCTCCCCGCGCAGCGCGCGGGTCATGTCCGACAGCCACGATGAAAACGACCCCGCAGGAAGCTCGCCATCGGCGCCCGGCACGAACCCAGTCTTGTCGATCTCATCGAGCCGGCGCGCGCGATACTGCGTTCGCCATCGTCCGTTCGATGCGGTCCGGATCGAAGAACTCGACGGGCGACATCGTGCCCGCGACGACACTCACGAACGCGTCCATCGCCTCGGGATCTCCGTGGATGGCACCGAGGAGTTGCTGCACCTCGGGGGGCGGTGGTTCCAGCGTTGCCAGTTGGGTCGTGAACTCGTACATCGGCAACACGGCCGCGTCACGCGTCTGCTGATAGTCGGACATGACGGCGTCGAACGGTCGCCGCCCGTCGAGCGCCTCGTCCAGCGCGTTCGCGCACAGCTCCGCATCGCGAAACGCATCGCTGATCCCCTGCGCCGTGATCGGGTCACGCTCGTACCCCGCGTCGCCGACGAGTGCCCAGCCCGGCCCGAACGGCGTGCGGAAGTAGTTCTCCACCGATCCTCCCGAGAAGCGCGTCTCACGGGTTGCTGCCCGAACGCGCTCCGCGAACTCCGGGGCGAGCTCCAGTGTCTTGAGATAGTTCGCCTCGACGTCGGTCTTGTAGGCCGATGCCTCCGCGTACGGCCACCCGACGACGACCAGCGTGAGGCCGTCGTTGGTCGGGAACGCGCCCCAACCCCGGTCGGGACGGATCACGGTCTCCATGCCGCCGATCGGGAGCCCGCTCCAGTAGGTGTATGCGCTCCACTGCAGCATCGGCTTCTCGTGGTACTGGTGCGGTCGCACTGCCTTCGCCACCCGGGAGTTGCGACCGTCGGCGCCGACGACGACCCGCGCGCGCTCGACGACTTCCGTTCCCCCGCTGGTACGGCCGCGGATGCCCGTCACGACGCCGTCCTCCACCACGAGCTCGTCGACCGTGAAGCCCTCGCGCACCTCCACGCCCGCGTCGGCAGCACCGTCGACGAGGATCGCGTCGAGCACGGTCCGGCGGGGCGCGTACCCGGTGCGCACGCTGCCGGCCGGTCGCGGCGAACCGGTGATCGTGACCGGACCGAAATCGAACGAGTACGTCCCGATGGGTGGGCAGCCACTCGCGACGACCCGATCCAAGAGGTTCCATCGCGCGAGCGCGGCGACACCCGGCGCGTGGACCAGATGTGTCGACACCGTGTCGCTCGGGAACGTGGACCGGTCCACGAGCAGCACGCGGTAGCCCCTGCGCGCCAGCAACATGGCGGTCGGTGCGCCCGCGCAGCGCGCACCCACCACGATCGCGTCGTATGCGTTCGTCACGTCTCGCCCCCTCCGACTGGTCATGGTCGGAGGATGACGGGGACGGACCCACCGGGTATCGGGGAGATCCCCTATTCGCCGGCTGGTTTCGCCCGGGCCGCGTAGGCCGCGGCCTCGGCCCGGCCGCGCAGGCCGAGCTTCGCCAGGATGTTGCCGACGTGGTGCTCGACCGTCTTGCGGCTGATGTACAACCGGTCGGAGATCTCCCGGTTCGAGAGCCCATGGCCGAGCAGGTCGAGCACCTCGACCTCCCGCTTGGTCAGAGGCCCGCTCACCCGCCCGCCCGGCGCAGTCCGCGTGCCGAGCGTCCGCAGCAGTGCCGCAGCGGCATCGGCGTCGCGCGCCGCCTGGAGCCGCTCGAATTCGTCCAGTGCGGCGCGCGCCTCCGCGACCGCGACGTCGGGACGGTCCGTGAGCAGCGCCTGGGCCAGGTCGACGCGCGCACGGGCCAGCTCCATGGGCATCTGCGCGCGCCCGAAGCCTGCGAGTGCCTCGCGCAGGCAGGCGCGGGGGTCACCGGTGCCCGTGGCGAGGCACACCCGGCCGCGCGCGAGCGCCGCCACCGCGCTGAGATAGGGAATGGGATGGTGGCGCGCGCACGTCGCGAGCAGCTCGGCGGTCGCGGCCGCCTCGTCGATGCACCCGGCTTCGAGGAGCACGTCGACGAGCAGCGCGTTCAACGGCGCCGCGGCGGGGCTCGTCGGTTCGATGCCGACGAGCGCGCGCTCGATGATGTCGCGTGCGAGCTCGGTCCGACCCGTGGCGAGACGGATGGCGGCGAGCGGTCGTGCCGCCTCGGGAGCGTCCTCCAGCCCCGCAAGCAACTGCTCGGCCTCCTCGAAGCGACCCTGACGCACGCGCAGGTCGGCGAGTCGCACGAGCGCACCGCCGCGCAACGCGCGGAAGCCCAGCGCCCAGAGCCGAACCGCCTCGCTGAGCGCGGCGTCGGCTTCGGGCCAGCGCCCCGCTACCGTGAGCAGCCCCCCGTAGTGCGTCCGGCAGAACGCCGACACCGCCGGGAGGCGACGCCGTGTCGCGATCTCGTCGCCGATGCGCATCCACTGCTCGGCGCGCGCGACGTCGTGAGCGTGCTCACAGGCCGAGAACAGCTGGCAGAAGGTCTCCTCGACCACCTGGAAGTTGTCGACCTCTCGCCCCGCGACCGCGGCGAGCGCCTCGTCGAGGAGCATCATGCCCTCGTCGACCCGATCGGCGTGGACGAGGCTGGCTCCGAGGTACGCGAGCGCGGCCACCTCGAGGTCGGTGTCGCCGAAGCGGCGCGCAACCGCGAGCGCGTCGCGGAACTGTTGCTCCTTGCGGGGACGATCCCCTTCGAACATCGCGACGTTGAGCGCGACCCAGCCCGCCTCGGGTGTGTCACCCGCGTGGTTCAGGAGTGTCTGTGCACGGGCGAGCCAGCCGCCCATGACGGCGGCGTCGCCGACGACGGCGCCGTAGATGAACGCCAGCATGCGCGCGACCCGTACCGCGCCCACGTGGTCGCCGGTCGCCCGGTGCGACGCGTAGGCGCTCGTCCAGTGTTCGATCGCGCCCGAGTAGTCGAGGTCGAGATAGTCGGCACGGGCCATGCCCTCGAGCGCGTCGCCGTCGTCGGGTGCGACGGCGATGACGGCGCCGAAGGCGGACCGGGCGGCCGTCGCATCACCCGCCCGCAGTGCGGCCCGCCCGGAGGCGATCGATCCGGCGACGGTCTCGCTCATACGCGAGACACGGTACGCGCCCCGCGTGTCGCCTGCTCAGCCTTCGAGCTTGCGGAGCGCGCTGTACCCGAATTGGAGCGCGTCGCTCCCAGCCAGCACGGCGAAGACGGACGCGACGAGGCGCGTCGCGCGCGGCGCGAGCACGTACGCGCCGATGAAGCCCGTTGCGATCCACTGCGCGAAGCAGAAGGGACACGTCAGCAGCTCGCCGGTGGCATGCCGCATGCCCGACCCGCGCACCTCCTCGTTCACCTCGCCCTCGCCGATCGGCTCGTCGAAGCGCGTGAACGGGGCCCGCACGACCGCGGTCACAGAGTCCTTCGTGACGAGCCGGGCGAGCTTGTGCGTCGCGACCGTGATCAGCGCGAGGTCACCCGCGGGCACCCGTTCGGGGAGCGCCCCGTGCCGGCGGATCGCCCACGCCAGCGCGCCGACACCGGTCCCGTACGCGGACAGCAGCGCCGCGTAGCCCCCGAGCGGCCGCGGGGTTCCCGCCGCGTACGCGTGCTCCTCGGCTGCGACGTGCGCGGCGACCTCGCCGGCGATGCGTCGCGGTGTGCTCGGCGTCCGCTGCTGGCTCATGGTGCCTTTCTCCCGTTCGATCTCTCGTTCGATTCGCCGCCGCGGCGGTGCCTGGAACGCGCGGGTTCGAACCGCGCGACCCCGACACCGTCGAAGGCGGGGAGCCCGATCAGGCCGCCTTCGCGAGGGTGCGGGCCTCGTGCTTGCGGGCGCGGCGAGCGCGGCGACGGGTCTCGCGCAACACCGCGAGCAGCTTGCGCTCCTCGGCGACGACCCAGCGCCCGTCGCGCGACGGCCCCGAGGCCCACAGCGACTGCAGCTCACCGTCGACGAAGAGGTCGACGACCTGCGGGTGGACGTAGGAGCGCTGGCAGACCGCGCGCGTGTTGTTGAGCCGTGACGCGACGAGCTCGATCGCGGCTGCGGCCTCGCGGCGCGCGGCGCGGTCGCCGTCCACCGGCTCGTGGTTGGCGAGCACGGTCGCGGCCAGGAGCGTGCCCATCCACGTCCGGAAGTCCTTCGCGGTGAAGTCGCAGCCCGCGACCTCGCGGAGGTACGCGTTCACGTCGCCCGAGGTGACATGGTGTGGCCCCCCGCCCTCCTCGTACTGGAACAGCTGCTGGCCGGGAAGGTCCTGCAGCTGCTTCACGACGCGCGCCATCCGGCGATCGTGCACCCGGACCGACTGCTGCTTCCCGCTCTTCGCCTTGAACGCCAGCCGCAGGTTCGACCCGTCCACGCGGACGTGCCGGCTGCGCAGGGTCGTGAGGCCGAAGGATTCGTTGGCCTTCGCGTACTCCTCGTTGCCGACGCGCACGAGCGTGGTCTCGAGGAGGTGGACGATCGTCGCCAGCACCTTGTCGCGTGGCAGGCCCGGTAGCGCGAGGTCCGCGACCACCCGGCGCCGGATCCTGGGGAGCGTCTCACCGAACTCGACGAGCCGGTCGTACTTCACCTCGTCGCGCCACGCCGTCCACGCCGGGTGGTACCGGTACTGCTTGCGCCCGCGGGCGTCGCGGCCGGTGGCCTGCATGTGGCAATCGTCGTGGGGAGCGATCCACACGTCGGTCCAGGCGGGCGGGATCGCGAGCCCCTTGATCCGGGCCAGCGTCGCGTCGTCCGTGACCTTCTTGCCGTTCGTGCCCACGTATGTGAAGCCGCGGCCGGCCCGCCGGCGACGCAGTCCGGGGCCGTCGTCCGAGCAGTACGTGAGCTCGGGTGGGATCTCGTCGACCGTCGGTTCGAGCTGCGCCATCGGGGCCTGGCATTCCCACCACGCGCGGGCACGAAACGGTCGCGGGTCCGGCCCGTTTCGGGCGCCGCCGGCCAGGGCACAGATCGCGTCGTGAGCTGGCTCGTCCTCGTCGTCGTGATCGCGATCATCGTCATCGTGCTCGCGCTCCTCCTGCAGCGGCGGCGGCGCACCGGTGGGGTCATCGCGGCCCCGTCGCGCCCGCGACGCTCACGACGGGACGAGCCGTGACTCGCTACATGCGCACGTCCGAGGTGATCGGCCTCCCCGTCGTGACGGTCCGCGGCGGAGAGGACGTCGCCGAGATCCGTGACGTGATCTACGCGGCCGACGAAGGGTCGTTGCTCGGCTTCACGTTGAACAAGCGCGGCTTCCTGCGCGGACGGATGAAGGCGGTGCTGCCAGCGGCGTCGGTGGGCGCGATCGGCCCGGCCGCCGTCATGATCGAGGACGAGTCGACCCTGACCGCACCGGGCGACGCGCCCGACGAGGTCGCGCGCCCGCCGAGCGATCGCAACGTGCTCGGCGACGCGGTGATCACCGAGGGCGGCGTGCAGCTGGGAACGGTGTCGGACCTCGTGCTCGCCGTCGGCGGGCGTGGAGTGATCGTGGGCTACGAGCTCCGTCGCGAGGACGTCAAGGAGCCGTGGTACGTCCCGCGCCCGGCCCAGCTCGCGGTCTCCGGCGACGCGCTGCTCGTCCCCGATCACTTCGAGCAGTACGTGAGTCACGACCTGAGCGGGTTCGCCCTCGCCATCGACCGGTTCCGGGAGCAGGTATGACGGTCGGTCTGCGCGAGACGATGGGCAAGCCCGCGATCGATCGCGAGAGCGCGGAGCGCCTCGGCGAGCTGCGCCATACGGTCGTCGACGCGTCGAGCCGAGCCGTCGTCGGGCTCGTCGTCGGGCACGGCCGCAAGGCTTCGTTCGTCGATTGGGCCCAGGCCGCGCTCGGGCCCGACGCACTCGTCGTGCAGAGCTCGCGTGCGTCGACCGACGACGAGAGCCGCGACGTCGACGGTGCGCGCGATCCGCTCGACAAGCGCGTGCTCTCGGACCAGGGCATCGAGGTCGGCGTCGTCGTCGACGTCACGGTCGACGACGACGGCCGCGTGCGCGAGATCACGACGACCGAGGGATCGATCCCGGGCGAGCGTCTGCTCGGGCTCGGCTCCTACGCGGTCGTGGTCGCGCACGACGGCTCGTAGCCCCCACTCTCGTAGCGCCGCCGGGGTTGGTCGCGCGGACGGTCGGGTATCCGGCGGAATCGGGTCGGACGAGGAGGCCTCCGTGACCGAGACGACACACGACCAGACGCCCGCAAGCGGCGACCACGCGGGCACACGCGCCGCGGCGGCGACGGGCACGCCGACGGGCCTGCCGGACCACGTATACGACCTCGTGCTGCTCCTGCAGCAGGCGGCCGAGGACGTCGTCCGCTACACCGCCTTCGCCCTCGACGCGCGCGCCGCGGGAGACGACGAGCTCGCGGCCTGGTGCGAGGAGCTGGCCGGCTCCGACCGCCGGATCGTGGCCCGGGCCGGGCGTCTGTTGCGTGAGCGCCTCCCGAGCTGACCGCCGGGCCTTGCGTCCCGATCGTCAGGGGCTAACCTAAGGTCGAGCGCAGAGCCCCTAAGGGTTTTGGTGGAGGTGGGTCATGACGGTCGCGGAGCGCCTCGTCTCGGCGGACTCGCACGTGCGCCTGTCGCACGAGGAGATCAAGAGCCATCTCGCGGCGAGGCACCACGCCGACTACGACCGCGCCGTCGAGGCGTTCCAGTCGCGCGTGATGGCGAGTGGCGCGGGCAAGGCGAACGCGTCGGCCATGCAGCGCTACGACCATCCCGCGTTCGGCCGTCCCGGCCACAGCGATCCGCACGCGCGACTCGAGGACATGGACACCGACGGCGTCGACGCCGAGGTCGTCTACTGCGAGGTGAGCGCGTACCGCTACCTCTACCTGCTCGACGATGGCTGGCGTGAGGCGACCCGCGCGTTCAACGACGCGATGCTTGCGTTCGCGTCCGCGGATCCGAAGCGACTCGTGGTGTCGTGCCAGATCCCGATCCACGACGTCGACGCCGCCGTCGACGAGGTGTGCCGCGTGACCGCGGCGGGGTGCAAGTCGCTGCAGCTGCCGGTGTTCCCGGCCGAGCTCGGCCTGCCCGACTACTTCCACGAGCGCTACGACCCGCTGTGGTCCGCGGTGCAGGAGGTCGAGCTTCCGATCTGCTGCCACATCGGTCTCAACACCGCGCTCGACGACCTGACCCGCCGCGACCCCACGCCGCAGAACGGTGTGATGGTGCCGATGACCGGGCTCTCCGCGGGTGAGGCGCTCGGCATGTGGATGATGACCGGCGTGCTGGAGCGCTTCCCCGAGCTGCACGTGGTGTTCGTGGAACCGGGCCTCGGCTGGGTCGCGTGGTACCTCTGGATCGTCGACGACATGGCAACCCGCCAGAAATACGACTTCCCCGCGATCACCGAGCTGCCGAGCTTCTACTTCCACCGCAACATCTCGCTGACGTTCATCGACGAGCCCGACGGGCTGCAGCTGCTGCGTCACCGAATCGGCGTCGAGAGCATCCTCTGGTCCACCGACTATCCCCATCCCGTCTCGAGCTGGCCGCGCTCGCGGGAGCTTGTCGACGAGCAGTTCGAGGGCATCCCCGCTGAGGAGCGCGCGCTGATGGTCGCGGGCAACGCGGCGCGGCTCTGGAAGTTGTGACCCGCCGGGTGCAGTACGTTCGAGACATGCCCCCCAAGCGTGCGCGCTCGTCGCAGCCGCACGCGACGCGGTCGCAGCAGCCGCTCGACGTCGGCACCGTCGTACGCACGGCGGCCGACATCGCCGATCGCGACGGATGGAGCGCAGTGACGCTCTCGCGCGTCGCCCGGGAGCTGCATCGCCACGTCACCTCGATGTACTCGCACGTCGACAGCGTCGACGCGCTGCGTCGCGAGGTGGCCCTGCTCGCGGCGGGGGAGATGGCCGCGCTGCTGTGGACAGCCGCGCTGGGTCGGTCCCGCGACGACGCGCTCGTCGCCATCGCCGATGTCTACCGCACGTATCCGCGCGAGCATCCCGGTCGCGGCGAGGCGCTCCTGACGTACCGGTCGCGCGACGATCCCGACTTCGTGGCCGCGACCGTGCACATGAGCGAGCCGCTGCGCGCGACGTTGCGTTCCTACGGCCTCGACGACCGCCAGGTGGAGCACGCGCACCGGGTGTTCAGCGCGACCCTGCGCGGCTTCTCGACCGGTGAGGCCGTCGGCCTCTACGAGCCCGGTGGCGACGAGGACGAGACCTACCGCCAGATCCTGGAGCTGTTCCGGCTCGCGCTCGAGGAGGGCTCGTGGCCCGAGGTGCCCGCGCGCCGGCGCGCGAAGGGGCAGGTGAGCGAGCGAGGCGCGCCGAAGGTGCCAGGAGCGGGGACGTGAGCGGAGCGCTCGACGGCGTTCGGGTCCTGGATCTCTCGTGGGGCGTCGCGGGCCCGATGACCGGCATGCTCCTCGCCGACCACGGCGCCGAGGTCACCAAGATCGAGCCGCCCGGGGGCGACCCGTTCCGGGCCATGGCGGGCGCGCGCGTCTGGCACCGGGGCAAGCGCAGCGCGGTCCTCGATCTGCACCGGAGGAGTGACCGCGACGTGCTCCTCGCACTCGCGGCCGGCGCCGACGTGCTCATCGAGAGCTACGCCCCCGGTGTCACCGAAGGACTCGGCATCGACTTCGACACGCTCCGGACGCGCAACCCGCGCCTCGTCTACTGCTCCATCACCGGGTACGGCCGTGGGACGCGCGACGCGCACCGGCCCGCGTACGACGCGCTCGTCGCCGCGCGCACGGGGCTGCACTGGGAGCAACGAGGCTGGGTCGGTGGCACCCTCGAACGGCTTGCAGATCGCCCGCCGCTCCTGCCCGACCTCGAAGTCCCCGAGGGCGCGCCGCAAGGGGCGCTGCGCGACGGGCCGCTGTTCCCGGCCTCGTTCTGGCCCAGCCTCGCCGCGTGCTTCCTCGCGACGAGTGGCGTTACTGCGGCATTGCGGGCGCGCGAGCTGACGGGGCGCGGCCAGTGGGTGGAGACCTCGCTCCTCCAGGGCGTCCTGTGTCTCGGTCTCGGAAGCCGGCAGCGGGTCGAGCGGACGGACGCGCCGCACTACGCGACATGGATCCCCGACGCACGCTCGCCCAAGGGTCTCTTCGAGTGTGCCGACGGCCGGTGGGTGCACCACTGGGTGCCGAACCCGCGGTTCGTGCTCGGTGCATCCGCGGGTGACGAGCTCCGCGTGCCCGACCACGCCGCTGCGCCTCGCGACGATCCCACCCGCATCGGCACCGATCCCGAGGAGCTCGTCGTCCTCCTGCATTACTACCCGATGCTTGCCGCCGCGTTCCGACGGTTCCCGGCCGACGACTGGGTGCGCGTCGGGAGTGAGGTCGGGGTCGTCGTGCAACCGGTCCGATCGCCCGAAGAGGCGCTGACCGATCCGACGCTCATCGCCGACGGCTGCGTGACGGTCGTCGACGATCCCGAGCTCGGACCGATCCACCAGGTCGGCGTGACCTGCCGGCTCGACGCGACCTCCGCGATTGTGCGCGGTCCCGCACCCCGGGTGGGGGAGCACACGGACGCGGTCCGCGCCGAGGCGCGCGCCGTCGCGAGCACCGCGACGACCGCGTCGCACGCGAATGCACGCCTCCGCGGTCCGCTCGACGGCGTGAAGGTGCTCGATCTCGGCCTCGCGGTCGCGGGACCGTTCGGCGCCCAGGTGCTCGCCGACCTCGGCGCGGACGTCGTGAAGGTCAACGCGCTCTACGACGGGTACTGGCACGCGAACCACATCGCGTTCTCGTGCAACCGAGGCAAGCGCAGCGTGGCCGTCAACCTCAAGGATCCGCGCGGGTTGGCCGTCCTGCACCGGCTCGTCCGCCGGAGCGACGTCGTGATGCACAACATGCGCGACGACGCCGCTCGCCGTCTCGGTGTCGACGACGAGTCGTTGCGCCGTATCAACCCTGCGTTGATCTACTGCCACACGCGCGCGTTCGAGCGCGGGCCCCGCGACGGACTGCCCGGCAACGACCAGAGCGGCGCGGCGCTCGCCGGCGTCGAGTACGAGGACGGCGGCTGCGCGGCGGGCGGCCGGCCGATCTGGAGCCTCACCTCGATGGGCGACACCGGGAACGGGTTCCTGGGCGCGATCGGGATCATCCAGGCGCTGTACCACCGCGAGCGCACCGGCGTGGGCCAGGCCGTGGACACCTCGATCCTCTACGCGTGCCTGCTGAACACCTCGTACGCGTGGGCGCGGGCCGACGGTTCACCCGCGCCGCGCCCACACCTCGACGCGGCCCAGCTCGGGCTCGGCCCGTGGTACCGGCTCTACGAGACCGCGGCCGGGTGGCTCTGCCTCGCTGCCGTCACCGACGAGCACCGCGAGCGGTGCGTGAAGGCGCTCGGGACCGACGGGCTCGCGGCCACCGTCACCGACGACCAGCTCGCCGCGATGCTGGAGCGGACGTTCCGTGAACGGAGCGCGAGCGAGTGGTTCGAGCTCCTCGACGGCAACGACGTCCCGTGTGAGATCTCGTCGGACACCTACGCGCTCGGTCTCTTCGACGACCCTGAGCTCGCGGCCCGGCGCTGGATCGTCTCCTACGAGCATCCGCTGGTCGGGCGGCTCGACCAGTTCGGCGTGCTCGTCGACTTCTCGGAGACACCGGGAACGATCGACCGTCCTCCGCTCGTCGTCGGTGACCACAGCCGCGAGATCCTGGCCGAAGTGGGGCTGTCGAGGGATGAGATCGACGCGCTGTGCGACGAGGGTGTCGTCCTCGACGCACACGATCGCCCTCGCACACCCGACGCGCGTCGCTAGCGTCTCCTCGTGCCGCCCGTCATCCCGCCCGTTCCCGACGCCGACGACGCGTACTTCTGGGACGGCGTCGCGCAGCGCAAGCTGTTGTTGCAGTCGTGCGCCGATTGCGGTGCGCTACGTCATCCTCCGGGGCCCATGTGCCCGCGCTGTCGATCGTTGCGGTGGGAGACGCACGAGGCGAGCGGGCGGGGCACCGTCTACACGTGGCTCGTGTCGCGCCATCCGACCGAGCCCGACGCGCGACCGCGCATCGCCGCGCTCGTCGAGCTGGCCGAACACGTCCGGCTCGTGACCAACCTGGTCGACGTCGACGCGGTCGACGTCCGTAACGACATGCCGGTCGAGCTCACGTTCGTCGACTACGGCGGCATCGTGCTGCCCCAGTTCCGTCCGGCGCCGTCGGAGCGGGTGCGCTGACGTGGCCCGCTTCGACGACGTCGTGATCGCGGGCATCGGGCACACCGAGTACTCGAAGGAGTCGGGCCGCAGCGAGCTCCAGCTGGCCGCCGAGGCGGCGAGCGCGGCGATCGACGACGCCGGGATGACACCGGCGGACGTGGACGGGATGGTGACGTTCACCCTCGACCACAACGACGAGCTGCTGCTGATGCGGTGCCTCGGGATCCCCGAGCTGCGCTACTGGTCACGCACACCGCACGGAGGCCCGGGCTCCAACACGATGGTCCAGCATGCTGCCACGGCCGTCACCGCCGGCGTCGCCGACACGGTCCTGCTCTATCGCGCGTTCAACGAGCGCTCGGGCCGGCGCTTCGGTCAGCCCAACGCGCGCCAGAGCGTCCCGGGCCTGAACTGGTACCTGCCGTTCGGGGTCGACACGCCGGCGAAGACGTACGCGCTGCAATTCCAGCGCTACATGTACGAGTACGGGCTGACGAACGAGGACTTCGGCCGTTACAGCGTGATCGCGCGCAAGCACGCGGCGACGAACCCGAACGCGTGGTTCTACGGGCGGCCGATCACACTCGCCGAGCATCAGGCGTCGCGCTGGATCGTCGAACCGATCCTGCGCCTCCTCGACATGTGCCAGGAGAGCGACGGCGGCGCCGCGCTCGTCGTGACCCGGGCCGACCGCGCCGCGGATCTCCCGCGTCCGGCGGTGCGCGTCGCCGCCGCGGCCGACGGTCACCTCATCGACGGGAGCGTCCAGTACAACTACTACCACCAGGACCTCAGCGACTTCCCCGAGGCGCGCTTCGTCGCGCGCCAGCTCTGGGAAGCGTCGGGCATCGGGCCCGACGACGTCGACGTGGCGATGATCTACGAGAACATGAGCCCGATCGTCTTCCTCCAGCTCGAGGCGTACGGCTTCTGCGGCCGGGGCGAAGCGCGCGACTTCATCGCCGACGGCAACATCGGGCTGGACGGGACGCTGCCGGTGAACCCGAACGGCGGTCTCCTCGGCGAGGGGTACATCCACGGCGTGAACAACGTCATCGAGGGTGTGCGGCAGGTGCGCGGCAGCGCGGCGAACCAGGTGAGCGGGGTCGAGCACGTGCTCGTCGCGGCCGGGCGCAGCGGCCTCGTGCTGACGCCGGTCTGAGCACATGCGCAGTTGCGCCTTCCACCGCGCGGTTGGGACGATTTCCTGCAATACGGGCAGGAGATCGTCCCCACGCGGGAAGGAGGGCATGCGATGTCGCCAGACGTCCAGCCGGTCCCCGAGCAAATGCACACGCTGACGCCGCGCCTCGTGATGAAGGACGCGGCAGCCGCGATCCGCTTCTACCAGGAAGCGTTCGGTGCCGAGGTGCTCGCGGAGCCGTTCCGCATGCCGGACGGCCAGGTCGTGCACTCCGAGATCCGCATCGGCGACTCCGTCGTCTACCTCACCGACGAAGGCAGCGACGGCAACGGTGTGAGCCCCGGGTCGGCCGGGGGCGGAGTCACGGCGATCATGTCGCTGGCCGTGCCCGACGTGGACGCGTGGTGGGAGCGTGCGGTCGCCGCCGGCTGTGAGGTGATCTATCCGCTCGCCGACCAGTTCTACGGCGATCGCGGTGGTCGGGTGCGCGATCCGTTCGGGCACCAGTGGATGCTCAGCACCCACGTCGAAGACGTCGACCCCGAAGAGCTCGAGCGCCGGGCGCGGGCGTACGCCGAAGGCGACGGCTGACGGCGCGAGACGCAGGATGGGTTCACGACCGGCTGAGCGCCGACTCCTTCCGCCGCGGACGCTGCCTGGGCGATCGATGCGGGGCGCTACTTGTGACCCAGCGCCCGCGCGAGCTCGGCGCGTCCCATCTTGGAACGGCCCGGGATGTTCTTGCGCTGCGCCTCCGCGTAGAGCTCGCTCCGGGTCTTGGGAGTGGATCCACCGCGCCGCTTCCGAGCGGCCACGGCCGCACCCTGCTTCCCGAGCGCGGTGCGAGTCTTCTTCGGCATGTGCGCAATCGTGCGCGACTTCTTCGCCGCGCCGATCGCCTTCCGGACGTTGCGCTTCGCCGCCTGACGCTGCTTCTGGGTCGCCATGTCGCTCCTTCCGGACCAGCGCCGGCACGCGCTCGCGCGAGCTCAGCCCGCGAGATGGACGCGCACCGTGGTCCCGTTCGGTGTGGTGCGGATCTGCACGAGGTCGCAGAGCTGGTTCGCGAGCCAGACGCCGCGACCGCTCTCGCGTTCCTCGGCCGGTTCCACGCGTCCGACCAGCGGGTCGCGGATCCAGCCCCGGTCGGTCACCTCGCACACGACGCGATCGCCGCTCCGCCAGAGCGTGAGGCTGCCGGCGCCACCGCCGTGACGGATGCTGTTCGTCGCCAGCTCGTTCGCCACCCAGACGAGTGTCTCTCGCGCGCGCAACGACACGTGTGATGCCTCGGCACGGACGCCCACGAAGTCGCGTAGTGCGCGCAGCTGCGAGGCGTCGTAGTCGAAGCGCGCCGCGTTGCGAGGCGGTGCCGCGAGCGGTCCGGGTGCACCGTCGAGGGTGTACTCCTCGCTCGTGACGCGACCGCCGGCGCCGACCACGTGCGGGTGGTTCCGCCGGGCCTCGTCGACCGCCGAGGGATCGAGCGCGCCGACGTCGTACGGGCACACGAGCGACATGGCCGCGCCTGCGAACGCGCGGTTGATGAGCGACTCGTGGATGTGGCACTCGACGAGCTCCTCGGGCGAGCGCCCGGGCCAGACCGGCTCGCCGACGCCGCGCGCCCGTCGCCCCTCCCGCGTGGTGTCGCGCACGAACGACGTCCACGCGGGGATGATCCGCGCCGGGTTGTGGCCGACGTCGGTCATGTCCGCGAACGTCACCCGCGTCGCGTCCGCGCCGAGCGCATCCCGCAGCAGTCGGTGCTTGCGCGCCTCGACCAGAACCAGGACCGGCTCGTCTCGCGCGAGCCCGTCGACGACGAAGCTGCCGACCCGTGCGGCGAAGTCGTCGTCCCCCGCGTAGAGCAGGGCCTCGTGCCGGAAGCGTCCGTCCGCGGGCATCCGCCTCGGCGTCGTCAGGGGGGTCACGGGAGCTGCACACCTACCGCGTCGAATCGGGTCGAATCTGTCGTACCCCGAGCGATCCGATCCCACCCGCGGTGTGCCCACGGGCGCACTTCGGCGCCTGTCACACCGTCGCGCACATCACCCGGCCGGGCAGGTTTGCCGCGGTCGCCGTCGTGGGCAGCGACGCCGCATGGAGATCGGCGACGCGGTGGCGAGCGAGGAGCTCCGGCCTCGCGGCAGAGCGGGAGGTGCTCCCCCGGCCGTGAGAGGGTATATCGCTTGACGATGAGACACCGGGATCGCGCCCTCGAGCAGTTCCTCCGCGACATCGAGCACGGGCGCTTCGAGCGCTCGCTCGCAGGTCTCACCGCCCTCGGCGCGCTGGTCACCGGGGCGGAGATCTACCTCGAGCACGACCGGGCCAGCTTCGGCAACAAGGTCATGTGGTGGCCGGTGGCGCTGACGCCGGTGTTGAGCGCGGCGGGCATCGCGGGCGTCTTCAACCGGCGGGCCGCGAAGCAGGTGCTGCCATTCGTGTCGCTGCTCGTCATCCTGAACAGCACCCAGGGTCAGTACCTGCACCTGCGGGGCATCGCACAACGACCGGGCGGGTGGCGGCTCGCCCGCTACAACGCGGAGATGGGACCGCCCGTGTTCGCGCCGCTCCTGTTCGCACTCGTCGGCGGCATGGGGCTCGTCGCGTCGGTGCTGCGGCGGGAGCGGTTCCGCGCGTGGCGCCCACGGTGAGCACCGGGACGACGCCGGGCGGCCGCGGCCGCTTCGAGGGGTTCGACGTGCTGGAGCAGGTCCGCACCTGGGACGACGAGACCCGGGCGGTGGTGCTCGCCCGGCTCGGGCCGCTGCACGCGCCTGCGTTCTTCGGCGCCGAGGAGGAGGCGTGCGCCCGCGCGCTGCTCGATCGGATCCTCGCCCAGGAGCAGGAGCCGCGCGTGCCCGTGTTCGAGATGATCGACGCGCGGCTCGCGGCCGGTGTCGGTGACGGCTGGCGCTACGCCGACATGCCCGAGGACGGTGACGCGTGGCGACGGTCGCTGCGCGCGCTCGACCGCGACGCACGCGCTCGCCACGGTCGATCGTTCTGCCGTCTCGACAGCACCGCGCAGAAAGACGTCGTCGACGCGGTGCAGGACGCCGACGGGGAGTGGGAGGGGCTTCCGGCCAAGCACGTCTTCGACCTGTGGATGCGTTACGCGTGCGCGGCGTTCTACTCGCACCCCTGGGCCTGGAACGAGATCGGCTTCGGCGGTCCCGCGTACCCGCGCGGCTACGAGAACCTCGGCATCGACAAGCGCGAGCGCTGGGAACGACCCGAGCGTGACGCAGAGGATCCGGTCCCGTGGGTCGAGCGGGCGGAAACCGCGCGACGCGCCCACGAGGCGCCGCCTCCCGAGCCGGGTGGGCCGCGACCCGCGGGCTCCGAGGGCTCCGAGGAGGCATCACACGATCGCCAAGCGCGAGCGGGGTCATGACCCGCTCGTTCGGTGCGGAGGCGCGGGCGCGGCGCCGGAACGCCTCGGCATGGTTGCTGCCGTCCGGCGACGAGCACACCGATCACGGCCTGCGGCGCGACATGCGCACGTACGACCCCGACGACGAGGTCGACATCGTCGTGATCGGGTGCGGCGCGGGTGGCGGGACACTCGCGCAACGCCTGGCGCGCAAGGGCTGGCGCGTCGTCGTGCTCGACGCGGGCCCGTGGTGGGACCCCGATCGTGACTGGGTGAGTGACGAATGGGGTTCGCAGCACCTCTACTGGATCGAGCCGCGTGTCATCGGCGGTGGTGACCCGGTGAAGCTCGGCAGCAACAACTCCGGCCGCGGCGTGGGCGGATCGATGGTGCACTTCGCCGGCTATGCCCCACGGCTGCACCCGTCCGACTTCGAGACCTTCACGCTCGACGGCGTCGGCGCCGACTGGCCGATCGGCTACGACGACCTCGAGCCGTACTACGTACAGATGGAGGAGGAGCTCCCGGTCGCGGGCCAGCAGTGGCCATGGGGCCGGCCGCATCGCTATCCGCAGTCGCCGCACCCGATCGGTGGGAACGGGATGGCGCTCGTGCGCGGCGCCGGCAAGGTCGGGATCGACGTGCGGGTCGGGCCGGTCGCGATCAGCAACGGCCGGTTCGGCAACCGCGACCACTGCATCTACCGCGGCTTCTGCCTCCAGGGCTGCAAGGTGAACGCGAAGGCGTCGCCGCTCATCACCCACGTACCCGATGCGCTCGCGCACGGTACCGAGATCCGTCCCGACTGCATGGTGAGCCAGGTGCTGCTCGACGAGCGCGGCCGGGCAACCGGTGTGGCGTACTTCCACCACGGCGTCGAGCATCGCCAGCGCGCGCGTGTGGTCGCCGTCGCGGGCTACTCGATCGAGACGCCGCGGCTGCTGCTCAACAGCGCGTCGTCGCAGTTCCCCGACGGGTTGTGCAACGACCACGGCCTCGTCGGCCACTACCTCATGGTGCAGGGCGCCCCACAGACCGCCGGTCGCTACGAGGAGGAGATCCGCCAGTACAAGGCACCACCGCCCGAGGTGTCGAGCGAGCAGTTCTATGAGACCGACCCGACGAAGCCGTACCGGCGCGGTTTCTCCATCCAGTGTGTCTCCCCGCTGCCGATCGTGTGGGCCGAGCACGTCGCGGCGCAGGGTCACTGGGGCGAGGTCCTGCGGGAGTACATGCGCGACTACGTCCACTGGGCCACGTTCGGAGCGCTGTGCGAGTTCCTTCCGCGCTATGAGAACCAGGTCACGCTCGCCGGCGAGCGTGACCGTCACGGTCTGCCGATCGCGCGCTTCGACTACACGCAGTGCGACAACGACCGCGCACTCATGGCTGCCGCCCGGTCGGTCATGGAGGATATGCACCATGCGGCCGGAGCGGACGAGGCGATCACCATCGACCGCGACGCGCACCTCGTCGGGGGCTGCCGCATGGCGAGCGACGAGCGTCACGGTGTGGTCGACGGTGACCTGCGCACGTTCGCGGTGCCGAACCTCTACATCACCGATGGCAGCGTGTTCCCGACGCAGGGGAGCGCGAACCCGGCACTGACGATCATGGCTCTCGCCGCGCGCGCCGCTGACCGGATGCGTGCGCCGTGACGATCGAAGGATGCGCCGCCGGCATCCATCGTGTCGATGTCGCGTCCTACGACGTGCCGACGGACCGGCCCGAGGCCGACGGCACGCTCCAGTGGGACCACACGACCGTGGTGGTCGTCCACGTCGAGGCGGACGGGACGCGAGGTCTCGGCTTCACGTACGCGACCGGCGCGGTGGCGACGCTCGTGCGCGACGTGCTGGCCGGCGTCGTGCTCGGACGCGATCCGATGGACGTTCCCGGTGCGTGGGACGCGATGGTGCGCGCGATCAGGAACCAGGGCCGGCCCGGCATCACGTCGATGGCCATCGCCGCGGTCGACATCGCGCTGTGGGACCTCAAGGCCAAGCTCCTCGATGTCGCCCTCGCCCGCCTCCTCGGGACGGTGCGCGATCGCGTGCCGATCTACGGGTCCGGCGGCTTCACGTCGTACTCCGACGGCGAGCTCGAGTCGCAACTCGGACGCTGGGTCCACGAGATGGGCATCCCGCGCGTGAAGATGAAGATCGGGACCGACCGGGGGACTCGCGCGGCGCGTGACCTCGAGCGTGTCGCGGTCGCGCGCAAGGCGGTCGGCGAGCAGGCCGAGCTCTTCGTCGACGCCAACGGAGCGTACGGACGCAAGCAGGCGGTCCGCCTCGCGTCGCGCTTCGCCGACGAAGGCGTGACGTGGTTCGAGGAGCCCGTGTCGTCCGACGATCTCGACGGTCTGCACGAGATCCGTGGCCTCACACCGATCGACATCGCGGCCGGCGAGTACGGCTACGACCTCGTCTACTTCCAGCGCATGTGTGCCGCGGGCGCCGTGGACGTGGTCCAGGCCGACGTGTCGCGATGCGCGGGCATCACGGAGTGGCTGCGGGTGGCCGCCGTCGCGCAGGCGCACGGGCTCCGGCTCTCCGGCCACTGCTCACCGTCCCTGCACCTGCACCCCGCCGCGGCGGTGCAGAACCTCGAGCACGTCGAGTACTTCCACGACCACGTCCGCGCCGACCACCTGCTCTTCGACGGGGTGTGCGAGCCCGACGGCGGTGCCCTGCCCGTCCCGCTCGATCGCCCCGGCCTCGGGCTCGTGCTCAAGGCCGACGACGCGGACCGCTATCGCAGCGGGTGAAGCGGCGCGATTGCGGGCACGGGCCCGCGGGGTAGTCGCGCACAGAGAGCGAGCGAGGAGCGAGCATGGCGAAGATCGCAGCGGAGACGTTGGTCGAGCGGCTGATCGACTGGGGCGTCGACACGGTCTACGGGCTCCCCGGTGACGGCATCAACGGGATCATGGAGGCGCTGCGCCGCCACCAGGACCGCATCCGGTTCTTCCTCGTCCACCACGAGGAGGCGGCCGCGTTCATGGCGTGCGCGCACGCGAAGCTCACCGGGCGCCTCGGCGTGTGCCTCGCGACGTCGGGACCCGGCGGCATCCACCTGCTGAACGGTCTCTACGACGCGAAGCTCGATCACATGCCCGTGCTCGCGATAACGGGCATGCAGGAGACCCAGCTGCTCGGTACGGGCTACCAGCAGGAGGTCGACCTGTCCAAGCTCTACATGGACGTGGCCCAATACGACCACACCGTCATGGTGCCCGCGCACGTCGGCACGCTCGTCGACAACGCAATCCGTCACGCGCTCGCGCACCGCACCGTCTCGCACATCACCTTCCCGAACGACCTGCAGGTCGCGGAGGCGGACGCCAACCCGTGGGAGGAGGTCGCGCCGGCGCGCTCGCCCGCGACCGCGCCCGTCTACCTGGCCCCACCCGCCGCACCGCACGCGGCCGAGCTCGAGCGCGCGGCCGACGTGCTGAACCGCGGCGAACGCGTCGTCATGCTCGTGGGCGCGGGTGCGCGTCACGCGCGCGACGAGGTCCTCGCGGTCGCAGAGGTGCTCGGCAGCCCCATCGTCAAGACGCTGCCCGGCAAGGACGCCGTTCCCGACGACCACCCCTTGACAACAGGAGGCATCGGTCTCCTCGGGACCCGCACCTCCGAGAGCGTGATGGAGAAGTGCGACACCCTGTTCATGGTCGGTACGAACTTCCCGTACACGAAGCACCTGCCGCAGCCGGGGCAGTGCACGACGGTGCAGATCGACGTCTCGGCGGTGAACGTCGGGAACCGCATGCCGACCGAGGTGCCGATCGTCGGTGACGCGCGCGAGGGACTCGCCGCGCTCCTACCCATGCTCCACCGCCGCGCCGACACACCCTTCCTCGACGAGGCCCAGGAGGACATGGCGAAGTGGCGCCGCGAGATGGCGGCGCGGGAGGACCCGGAGCGCGACCCCATCCAGCCGCAGTACCTGATGGGCGCCATCGACCGCCTCGCGACCGACGACGCGATCCTCACGTGTGACTCGGGGACGATCGCGACGTGGTCGGCGCGCCACTGGACCATCCGCGGGAGCCGCGAGTACTACCTCTCCGGCAACCTCGCGACGATGGCGCCGGGCCTGCCGTACGTCGTCGCCGCGCAGCTCGTCCATCCCGACCGGCAGTGCATCACGTTCATCGGCGACGGCGGCTTCGCGATGCTCATGGCCGAGTTCGAGACCGCGTGCCGCTACGGGCTGCCGATCAAGGTGTTCGTGTGCAACAACTCCTCGCTGGGCCAGATCCTGTGGGAGCAGATGATCCTCGGCTTTCCCGAGTTCGGCGTCCGGTTCCAGAAGCCAGCCGACTTCGCGCCGTGGGCCCAGGCCTGCGGTGGCTTCGGCGTGCGGGTGGAGCACCCGAGTGACGTCGAGGGCGCGGTGCGACAGGCGCTCGACCATCCCGGTCCCGCGCTGGTCGACGTGCTCGTGAACGCGGACGAGCCGCCGCTGCCGGGCAAGATCCAGTACGAGCAGGCCAAGAAGTTCGCGCTGGCGTGGATGCGCGGTCAGCCGCGCAAGGCGACGATCGCCTCGACGCTCTTCCGTGACAAGATCTCGGACCTGCGCTCCTGAGGTCCCGACGTGTGACGCGCCTCGTGTACGCATTCGACTCCACGCCCGGGGGTAGGTAGGAGGTGGAAGCGAGTGCCAGGAGGTCCGCCATGGCGACCACCAAGCAGAAGGAAGCGGCCCGCCACAACCTCGAGAAGGCGCGTCAGGCACAGAGCGCGCGGGCGAAGGGCGAGAAGGTCCCGCGTCGGGACCAGGGCCTGAGCACCGCGGAGCAGAACCGCCTGCCCGATTCGCAGTTCGCGTTCCCGGACGAGCGCAAGGAGCCGCTCACGGACGCGTCGCACGTGCGCAACGCGATCGCGCGTTTCGACCAGGTCGAGGGCGTGAGCGATGCTGAGCGCGACCGTGCGTGGAAGCGGATCCTCTCCGCGGCGAAGAAGTTCGACGTCGACGTGAGCGAGGGTGGTTGGCGCGAGCTGTTCGAGCACGGGAAGGCGTCGAAGCGCTGACCGATCGTGGTGACCCTCGCGGCGCCGCCCGCCGCGAGGGTCACCCGCCGGCCTTGGGGATCTCCTGTACCGCCCAGCCGTTTCCGTCCGGGTCGCTGAAGAACACGAACGCACCCCACGGGAACCGCTGGATCTCGCTCACCTCGACACCACGACCGACCAGCTCGGCGCGCGCCGCGTCGATGTCGTCCACGACCAGCTGGAGGCCGCGCACCGATCCGGGCACCGTATCGATCACGCCGACGCCGATCGTGATGGAGCACGCGGAGCCGGGTGGCGTCAGCTGCACGAACCGCAACTCGTCGTTCACCTGGTGGTCGTGGTCGGCGACGAACCCGGTCTGCTCCGTGTAGAAGCGCTTCGCACGGTCGACATCCGAGACCGGTACCGCCACGAGCTCGAGCTTGAAGTCCATCGTTCCTCCTCCGTGGGGGTCAGGTCTACCGACAGCGTGCACGCGCAATCCGGTCATGTGCTGTCCGCTTCTCGCGCGATGTTCCCGTGGCGCGCGTCACATAGCGTCACAACGGGACGATGACCTGCGTCATTGGGGTTAACCCCCCAACGAATTCGGTGGCGCACCGCATGGGCACCTCGCGACACTCGCCGTACGGTTCGTACGACGGTCGCGGGATCACGCGACAGCGCGTGCATCCACCGGAACGAGACCAGCCGTCCCTCACCCCCCGGAGGAACGATCATGTTGAGCCGAATCGCCCGCGCGTCGTACCACCACCGACGCCTCGTCGTCGCGGTGTGGGTGCTGCTGTTCGTCGCCGCGATCGCGGGTGGCTCCGCGCTCAAGGGCGACTATGCGAACTCGGGTCGCCTGCCTCACACCGACTCGCAGGCCGCGTACGACAGCCTCGCCCGCGACTTCCCGCAACAGCACGGTGACGAAGGCCGCATCGTCTTCGCCGACATCGGTTCCCATCGCGCCGCCGTCGACGCGTACCTCGCACAGGTGCAGCGGACGCACGGTGTGATCGGCGTCCAGACGCTGCAGTTCTCGCAGGACGGCAAGGTCGCGATCGCGCCGATCACCACCGCGAACGGGGCGTCCGCGCATCCCAAGGACACCGCGGACGCGATCAAGCGTCTCGCCGTGCCGGTGCAACACCAGGGCGTCGACGTCGAGTTCTCCGGCGGCTGGTTCGGCGATCAGTCCATGCCGGCGAGCGAGATCGTCGGCGTGATCGCCGCGATCGTCATCCTCCTGGTCGCGTTCGGCTCGCTCATCGCTATGGGACTGCCCATCGTGACCGCGCTCATCGGCATCGCGATCTCGCTCGCAGGTGTGGGCATCATCGCCAACGTCTTCACCACGCCGAGCTTCGCCCCGCAGGTCGCGGCCATGATCGGCATCGGCGTCGGGATCGACTACGCGCTGTTCATCGTCACCCGCTACCGCGCCGCGCTGTACCGCACCCATTCACCCGAGGCATCGGTGGTCGAGGCCATGAACAGTGCGGGGCGCGCGGTGGTCTTCGCCGGCTTCACGGTGATGATCTCCGTGCTCGGCATGTTCCTGATGGGCCTGAACTTCCTGCACGGTCTCGCGGTGGGCACGTCGCTCGCCGTCGCCATCGCCGTGCTCGCGGCGATCACGCTCCTTCCCGCGCTCCTCGGCTTCGTCGGGTTCACGATCGACCGACTGCGCGTCGGTCGGCCGCGTGAGCGCGAGGACGAGGGCATGTGGCACCGCTGGGCCCGCACCGTGCAGCGGCGTCCCGCGCCGATCGCGCTCGCGGGGTTCGCACTGCTCGTGGTCGTGGCGCTGCCGACCCTGAGCCTGCGGCTCGGGAGCGCGGACGAGAGCAACGACCCGAAGTCGTCGACGACGCACAAGGCGTACGAGCTCATCGCGAAGGGCTTCGGTCCCGGTGCGAACGGCCCCATCCTCGTGGTGGCGGACACGTCGAACCCGGGCTCGGCCCAGGCCCTGCCCCGCCTCGTCACCGCGTTGCGCTCGACCCCGGGTGTCGCGTCGGTCACCGACGCGCGGGTCAACCCTGCCGGCGACGCCGCGCTCGCGACGCTGATCCCGACCACGGGGCCACAGGACCGGGCGACGGAGCATCTCGTGCACCGTCTCCGCGACCAGGTGGTGCCCGCGGCAACTGCGAGCACCGGGATGAAGGTGCACGTCGGCGGTCAGACCGCGGGTGCGATCGACTTCTCCGACGTGATCGGGAGCCGTCTGCCGATCTTCATCGGTGGGGTGCTCACGCTCAGCTTCCTGCTCCTGCTGGTCGTGTTCCGTTCGGTGCTGGTCCCGCTCAAGGCCGTGTTGATGAACCTGCTGTCCATCGGCGCCGCGTACGGCGTGATCGTGGCCATCTTCGAATGGGGCTGGGGCGCCGGCCTGCTCGGTGTGAGCAAGGGACCGATCGAGGCGTGGGTGCCGATGATGCTGTTCGCGATCGTCTTCGGGCTGTCGATGGACTACGAGGTGTTCCTGCTCAGCTCGGTGCGTGAGCACTACGACCGCACGCATGACAACGCCACCGCGGTCGCCGAAGGCCTCGCGAGCACTGCACGCGTGATCACCGCGGCGGCGTTGATCATGGTGTTCGTGTTCGGCAGCTTCGTCGTGTCCGACCTGCGCGCGCTCAAGCTCATCGGCCTGGGTCTCGCGGTCGCCGTGGCGATCGACGCATCTGTCGTGCGGGTGGTGCTCGTGCCCGCGACGATGGAGCTGCTCGGCGATGCCAACTGGTGGCTGCCCCGCTGGCTCCAGCGGGTGGTGCCGCACGTGCAGATCGACGACGTCACGCCCGACGACGTGGTCACGCTCGACGAGGAGCCCGAGCTCGTGGGCGTCAGCAACAACTGAGGTTGCGCCCTGCCCCCGGGTGCGCGTCACGGCCGGTCCCGTTCAGGGGACCGGCCGTGACGCGCCGGCGAACCCGCGCGCGGGATCGAAGTTGATCGGCGTGACGACGACGCCCCACGCGCGACCCTCGGCCTGCACGACGGTCCCCGCGCCGACGTAGAGCACGACGTGCTGCGTGCCGTCGGGCCCGTACGCGAGGAGGTCACCCGGTCGCAGGTGCGCCGGCGCGACCGGGAGCCCCGTGTGCAGCTGCGCGCCGGAGAAGTGCGGGAGACCGATGCCGCTCTCCGCCCACGCTCGACGGGTCAGGCCGGAGCAGTCGTACGTCGCGGGGCCATCGGTCGCGTACACGTACGGCTTGCCGAGCTGCGACAGCGCGAAGAGCACCGCTCGCATCGCGGGCTCGGGCGCCGCGGCCCACACGACATCGAGCGCGGCCGGGTCGATCGCGTCACCGGTGGGGCGCAGCGTCGCCGCGACGAGGCCGGCCAGCGTGGTGCGCTTCACCGTGTAGTCGGCAGCGGTGAGCGCGGCCGCGAGCGGTGATCCCCAGCGCGCCACCGTCGCGGCGACGAGCGCGCCTTCGGCGTCGGCGGCCGCGGCTGCCAGCGGTCCCGCCGCGGCCGCGGCCGGTGTGGGCGTCCCGACGAGCGTGATCGCGCTGGTCGCTGCGGCGAGCTTCGCGAGCACGACGGTGAGTTCGTTCCGTGTCGACGTGATGTCGCGCGCCAGCGTCGTCCGGCGTCGGGTCGCCGCGGTCACGCTCCGATCGAGCGACGCCGCGCGTCGTTCGACCCGTTCGGTCCGGCGGACCTCGGCTCCGGTCGCGGCCTCGAGCAGCACCCGTTGGCGCGCGCTCTCGAGATCCGGCTTCAGCGAGCGCATCTCCTCGTCGGCCAGCGCGCCCGCGCTCAGGGCCTCGTAGACCGCCGCGGCGTGGCGGCGGTGCCGGGCGCGGAGGTCGTCGCGCTCGCGGCGTGCCGCCGCAAGCGCGGGCTCGTCGGCCGCCAGCCGGCGCGCGGTGGCGGCGTCGTCGGCGACGAGCGCGCCGAGGCGGGTCAGTAGAACGTCGAGCTCGGCCTGCGCGGCCGCGAGCGAGTCGGACGGAAGTCGCACGTCGGTGACGTCCGGCGGACCGACCACCGGGACGGAGGTTGGGGCCGGGTCCTCGGGGACCGGAACGTCGGTGCTCGTCGTCGTCGAGGGTGAGCTCCGGGCGCGGTGGTGCCTCGGCTTCGACGGGCGGTCCGTCGTCGTCGTGGTCGTCGTGCTGCTCGTCGTCGACGAGGACACGTCCGTCGTCGACGTCGCGGTCGTCGGCTGCGAAGTCACCGGTGCCGTCGTCGTGGGGACCGTCGACGAAGACGGGACGACGGGGGCCGCGCCCGCGCCCGCCGGCACCGCGAGCACGGCGACGGCAGCGGCGACGACGACCGCTGCCGCGCGACGGGAGCGCGCGTGCGCGTCCTGCCCCCACCGTTGCCGCGCTGCGCGCATCCCGTCCCGTCGTGTCGTCCGCACGCGCCCGGCCGGTTCCCGTGACGCGCCCACCCGGTTGCTGCGGTGGCGATTCTGCGTCACGGCGTTCTCGCCGCTCCGTGAGAACCGGAGGAAGACAGCGGGAAGTCACCGCGACGTCACCGCCGCGTCGGCCCCTCGTCGATCGCGGGCCGCGGGCCGGGCGAAGGGACCATGGACCCTGGTCACGCCCGCGGAATCGTGACAGTGTGAGCTGTCAGGAATCGGCTGCGGACGGCGTTGCTGCCGGCAGCCAGAGGGGGAAGGGGGAGTGATGGCGGAAACCCGCGAGATGGGATCCGACGGCGCGACCCGCCTCATCGACAGCGTCCAGGACATGGAGCAGTCGGCGGTGGAAGCGGTCCGCAAGTTCGTCGATACGGTCGACGGCGTCTTCCCTGACGTCGGCGACGAGGGCGCGCGGCGCAAGGTGATCGACGGCGCGTTCACGATGGTGGAACGTCTCGTCGGCGCGTCGAACCGGTTCGCGCAGGACGTCGTGCGTACGACGGAGCGCGCCATCGACCGGCTCGACCGCGAGGCGTCGACCACGACGTCGTAAGCGCTTCGCGCCGGTACGACGACGGTCGATCGCGCGCCCGTGCTCAGCGGGCGCCGAGACGCTTCGTGTCGGCGAGCAGGGCGTCGATCGCCCGTTCGAGCTGTTGCTCGAAGATCATGCGCGCGGCATCGTCGGCCGCCGGTCGCAGCGCGTCGACGAGGGCGGTGGTCTCCACGCCGTGACCGAACCCCTCGCCGAGCGCGGCGATGAAGAGATCGACGAGTTCGGCCGCGGCCTTGCCCAGGTGCTTCTGGAGGATCGCCCCCGCCGCGACCACGAGGTCGATCCGCACGCCGTCGATGACGAGGCGCAGTGTCAGCTCCAGCAGACCCGGGTCGGGGATCAACCAGGACCGGCCTTCGCGCACCACCAGACGAGCGTCCTCCAGCGCGCCTTGCGTGCCCGACGGCGTCCCGACGAGCAGCTCGACGAGTTCGGGACGGGTCACGACGCGCGGCGCAGCACGACCCCACGCACCGCGCAGCGACGCGTCGAGCCCGAGCCAGTCGGCAACGCGCGTGCTCGTGTCGCCGACGTTCAACAACGTCCGGATCGCGGGCAACCGAAGCCCACGATCGCGGAGCTCGCCGATGAGGCGGAGACGCTCGACGTGCACGGAGCCATAGCGTGCGACACGGCCGTCGTCGGGGTCGCGTTCGGGCTTCGGGAGCAGCTTCTCGCCCTGGTAGTAGCGGATGGTGCGCGGCGCGACGCCCGTGGCCTCGGCCAGCGCTTCGAGGCTCAATCCGGGCGCGGTCGCCTCGTGGCCGTCGCCCGCGTCCCCCGTCACGGTGTGGGTGCCCCGTGCCACCACAGCCCGCATGTTGGCACCGATCCGCAGCCGACGCCCACGCCCACGACGACAGTCGGACGAGGTTTGACCTGCGCATCTGCGGGTACACCGGCTGAGAAATCCGGGTCGGACCGCCCGACCGGAGGGGGGAGCTCGAAGTGAAGACGGCCCTGACCCGTCGGTTCAAATTGCTGCTCGTTCTCGCCACGGTGCTCGTGGTCGGGTCGTTCGGGATCGGGAGTGGGTCGTCGGCCTTCGGCGCGACGTCGTACCCGCCGTTCACGGACCCGATGCTGTTGGTGAACTGGAACGTCGACGCCAGCACGCACATCAAGAAGCTCAACCAGGACGTGACCGTCCCGCGCGGCAGCTTCGTCGGCCTCATCGACCTCAAGACGGGGTCCATCCTCGGCCTGCTGACGCTCCCGCCCGCGCACATGTCGCTGAAGGCGCTGGGGCTGCTCCCGCTCGTCCAGGCCGACTTCCAGATGGCTCCGGTCGGACCGATCACCGGACAGGTCGATCTCACCAAGTTGGTGGTGACGAGCACGGCGACGTTCAACATCAAGATCACGAAGCTCACCGCGGCCGGGCTGCCGGCCAACCTGGTGGGCAACTCGTGCACGACGGCGACGCCGATCACCGTGACGATGGGTGGACCCGTGAGCCTCACGTCGGGCTCCACGTTCACCGGCGTGTACACGATCCCGCCGTTCGCGACGTGCGGTGCGCTGACGCCGGCGCTCACGGCCGCGATCTCCGGTCCCGGCAACACGTTCACCGGAACGTTCAGCCCGAAGTCGTAGCTCGCCTGGGAGGCATGCGCACGGGTACGCCCGGCCGCCCCGTCGTGCACACGTCGTCACCGGCGTGTGCACGGCCCGGTGACCGGGCGTGCTCGCGTATGTCCGCACGGCGGCGCGAGACTCGGTAGGTGAGCGGCTTCGACGGTCCCCGCTATCAAGCGCGCTTCGACGCGCTGGCGGCGACGGGCGTCGACGTCCACGGCGAGGCCACATTCGTGTGGTCGTTCGAGCCCGCGACCGTGCTCGACGCGGGATGCGGCACCGGCCGCGTCGCGATCGAGCTCGCGCGACGGGGTGCGCGCACCCTGGGAGTCGACGTCGACTCGTCGATGATCGACGAGGCGCGCCGGCGCGCGCCCGAGCTCGAGTGGATCACAGCCGATCTCGTGACCCTCCAGCTCGGTCGGACATTCGACGTGGTGGTGCTCGCGGGCAACGTGCCGTTGTTCACCCGCCCGGGGACGCAGGACCTGTTGGTGCGGGCGTGCGCCGCGCACGTCACGCCGGGCGGTCGTCTCGTCGCCGGGTTCCAGCTCGACCGCGGGTACCCGCTGGCGGACTACGACACCGCGTGCACGGCCGCAGGACTCACGCTCGAAGAGCGATGGGCGACGTGGGACCGTGAGCCGTTCGGCGGCGGCGACTACGCGGTCTCGGCGCACCGGCGCTGACGCAGCGTGCCCGGACCGGACGCCGCTGCGTCGGGCCGAGGCTCACCACCCCGCTCGGAGCGGGAGGGCACCGGGGATGGGACGAACTTGCGCGCTGCTCGTGGTGGCGATGGTGGTGATTGCTCTCGCGGCGTCCGCCTGCGTGCCACCGCGTCCTCCGCACGGCGGGCCCGACGTGTTCCGCTCCACCGGCTTCTTGCGCACCGCGTACGACGGGCACCGTTGGTGGCTGGTCACACCGGCCGGCCGGCCGTTCTCCTCGACCGGCATCGACCACGTGGCGCCTCGTGCAACGACACCGACCGCGTGACCGGCGTCTGCCCGTGTTGCGAGGCGATCGCGAAGTATCCGAGCACGGCGTCATGGGTCGACGCGACGGTCGCCCGGGCACGACGTTGTAGATCGCCGAGCGCGCGCGCGGTGACTCAGTGTCCGAGCACGGGATGGGGCACGTACGGCTCCTCGAGCCGCTTGATCTCCTCGTCGCTCAGGTCGAGCTGCTCGGCCGCGAGCGCGTCCGCCAGGTGCCCGAGCTTCGTCGCGCCGACGATCGGTGCGGTGACGCCGGGCTTGTGGAGCAACCACGCCAGCGCGACCTGTGCCGACGAGACACCGCGGTCGGCCGCGACCTCCGCGACCCGTTCGACGACGTCGAAGTCGGAGGGCTGACTGTAGAGGTAGTCGGTGAACTGGTCGGTGTTCGAGCGGGTCGTGCGCTTCTCGCCCTCACGGGTGCGGTTGCCCGCAAGCACGCCGCGCGCGAGCGGGCTCCAGGGGATGACCGCGATGCCCTGGTCGAGGCACTGCGGGATCATCTCCCGCTCCTCCTCGCGGTACAGCAGGTTGTAGTGGTTCTGCATCGAGACGAACCGCTTGAAGCCGTTGCGTTCGGCGGAGCACTGCGCCTTCGCGAACTGCCACGCGTGCATGCTGCTCGCACCGACGTAGCGCGCCTTGCCCGCGCGCACGACCTCGTCGAGCGCGCCCATCGTCTCCTCGATCGGCGTGTTCGCGTCCCAGCGGTGGATCTGGTACAGGTCGACGTAGTCGAGCTCCAGGCGACGCAACGAGTCGTCGATCGCGGCGAGCACGTGCTTGCGCGACAGGCCGCCGCCGTTGGGGCCCGGCGTGACGGGCATGAACACCTTCGTCGCGATCACGGCCTCTTCGCGGCTGAGGTACTTGCGGACGAGCCGCCCGGTCGCGACCTCGCTCGCGCCGCCCGAGTACGCGTTGGCGGTGTCGAAGAAGTAGATGCCGCCCTCGACCGCGGCCCGCACGATCGGGTCGGCGGCGTCCTCGTCGAGGACCCAGGGGCGGTCGCTGTCGTTGCCGAAGCTCATCATCCCGAGGCAGACACGCGACACGCGCAGCCCGGTGGTGCCGAAGTTCACCGTCTTCATGCCCCGCACCGTAGCGGTCTCCCGCGGCGTCGGCCGCTGCGTGAAATGCGTGAATTCCGGATGTCGGTCCCCTCGGCGGCAGGGTTGGCCGGAGGTCCCCGGTGGTATCCTCGCAAGACCGGCGTCTCGAGCCCTCCTTCCGAGGAGCGACTGTGGGCCGCCGGATCGCTGGGCCCTGGTCGGGCCGGCACCCGGACGGCGGAGGCGCGAGCTCTCTCCACCGGTGCGCAGCACGACGACCTCGTGCAGACCCACATCGTTGACCGACGAGACGGGATCCATGACCGTCACCACCACCGAACCGGCGTCCGCGCCGGCCGCACCCCTGACGGTGCGCATCATCGACGGGCGGCTGCACCTCTGCGCGCCCTCGCGCGAGCTGCTCGCCGCGCCGGCGGCCGACGCGGCCGTCGACGCGCATTCCTTTCGGATCGTCCCGGTCATGCTCGACGACGGCAGCGTCGGTCGTTGGTACGGCGCGCCGGTGGTGGGCGCGCTCCGCTTCGTTCAGTGGTTGTGCCAGCGCCGTGCGTCGGTCGACGTGACGGTCACCGCGGTCGCGAACCTCATCGTCGAGGCCGGCGAGCTCACGAGCCGGGGCGAGCTCACGCCCGACTTCGCGAGCGACACCGCGGCACGCAACTGGTCGTGGCGTCCCGCGCCGGGCATCGAGTCCGCGGGGCGTATCGGCAAGGTGTGGGCCGCGGCGTCGGAGGCCATCGACGACGGCGACCCCGACGAGGTTCTCGCCGGCTGGTTCGCGACCACCGTCGCCGAGCTGGCCACGGCGCGGCTGGGGCCGCCCCCACTGCCCGAGTCCGCGTCGGAGGCCCGCGTGCACCGCTGGGCCGACCAGGTGTCGGCCCGCGCGGCCACGGGGGCGCGCCTGCGCTTCCACCTGACCGCTCCCGACGACCTGAACGGCCACTTCCTGCTGCTGGCCCGCCTCGAGTCGATGACCGATCCGAGCATCGTGCTGCCGCCGCTCGGGCCCGACACCGCCGACATCCTCGGCACCACCCCGCACGACGCGGTGACGCTGCTGACATGCGAATGGGACCTGGCCCGGCGCGCGTGGTCGGAGCTGCCCGACGATCCCGAGGACGCGGTCGTCCTCGACCCCGACGCGGTGGCGGACCTGTTGAGCGAGGGTGTGGCCGCGCTCGACGCCGTCGGCATCGGCGTGCACCTCCCGTCGTCGCTGCTGCCGAAGGCGAACCTGGTCCGGCGGGTCACGATCGCGGGCGCGTCGGCCGGGCTCGACGCGCGCACGCTCGCGCTGACCGGTGAGGTGCTCGTCGACGGCGAGCCGTTGACGCTCGAAGAGCTCGCCGCGCTCGCGCGGGCACGCACCGAGCTCGTGGCGGTGCGCGGGAAGTGGATGCGGGTCGACGAGCAGACCCGCACCGCGACGCTCGAGTTCGCGAAGCGCGTCGCGGAGGGCAACGTCACCGCGACCGACGCCCTCGAGCTCGCGGCGACCGCGGACGAGGTCGACGCCGAGGCGGTGTCGGGCTGGGTGGCGCGCGCGCTGCAAGGCGACTTCCAGCCGACCGCGGCCGAACGGCTGCCCACGCCGGCGTCGTTCACCGCGACGTTGCGCCATTACCAGGAGGACGGTCTCGCGTGGCTGGCGTGGCTCGAGGCCAACGGGCTGGGCGGCATCCTCGCCGACGACATGGGTCTCGGGAAGACCGCGCAGGCGCTCGCGATCATCGCCCACGACCTCGAGACGGGTGACGCGCCGGCCACGCCGACGCTCGTCGTCGCCCCGACGTCGGTCGCGTCCAACTGGATGCGCGAGGCCGAGCGCTTCACACCGCACCTGCGCGTGGTGCTCCACCACGGCTCGGGCCGCGACGACCCGTCGGCCTACGTCGGCAACGTCGACGTCGTGGTCACCAGCTACGGCGTGATGCGACGCGACGAGGCCCTGCGCGCGATCGACTGGCACCGGATCGTGCTCGACGAGGCCCAGGCGATCAAGAACCCCGCGACCGCGACGACGCGTGCGGCCCGCAAGCTGTCGGGCACCCACCGGCTCGTCGTGACCGGCACGCCGGTCGAGAACCACCTCGGCGAGCTGTGGAGCCTCATGTCGTTCGCGAACCCCGGGCTGCTCGGCACGCAGACCGCGTTCAAGACCCGTTACGCGAACGCGCTCGACGGCGACGGTGCCGTCGCGCTCGGCGCGCTGCGCAAGCGCATCGCACCGTTCGTGCTGCGCCGCCACAAGACCGACCCGGGCATCGTCGACGAGCTGCCCGAGCGGATCGTCGTGCGCGACGACTGCAGCCTGACGCGAGAGCAGACCGGCCTGTACCAGGCGGTCGTCGCGGACATGCGCGCCGACGTCGCCGACGCGACGGGCATGGCGCGTCGCGGACGCGTGCTCGCGGGCATCACGAAGCTCAAGCAGATCTGCAACCATCCGGCGACCGTCGCGCAGACCGGCGAGGAAGAGAACCTCGCGGGACGGTCGGGCAAGCTCGATCGCCTGGTCGCGTTGGTCGAGGAGATCGTCGACGAGGGTGAAGCGGTCGTCGTCTTCAGTCAGTACGCGACCTTCCTGCGCCGCGTCGCGACGTTCCTGCGCGAGGAGCTCGGTGTCGGGGTCGAGAACCTCGACGGGAAGATGAGTCGCACCGCGCGCGACGCGGCGATCGCGCGCTTTGCCACCGAGGACGGTCCGCCGGTGCTGTGCGTGTCGCTCAAGGCCGGCGGTACCGGGCTCAACCTCGTGCGGGCCAACCACGTGATCCACTTCGACCGGTGGTGGAATCCCGCGGTCGAGGACCAGGCCTCGGACCGGGTGTGGCGCATCGGTCAGACCCGTGGTGTCGTCGTCCACACCCTCGTGTGCCCCGGCACCCTCGAGGAGCGCATCGCCGACCTGCTCGACCAGAAGCGCAGTCTGGCCGAGGCGGTCGTCGCGTCCTCGCCCGAACAGCTCATCAGCGAGCTCGACGACGCCGCGCTCGCCGCGCTCGTCGAGCTCGACGCCGACCGCGCTGGAGGTCTCGCGTGAGTGACGCACCGGAGTTCAAGGCGCCGGACATCGAGATGCCCGCGCCGCGGCAAGCCGAGCGGTCGGGTCGCTCGCGCCGCGGCGGGAACCGTCGTCGTCGTTCCAACCCGCGGCGGCGATCGGGTGACGGGGCGAAGGCGAACGCGCGGTCGGGTGGCGCGCCGAAGGGCGGCAGCGAGGCCGGGCGCGCGCTCGGCGAGTCGCTGCAGGCCGCCGTGCTCCGTCATACGACCGCAGCGGTGCTGTCGCGGGGTCGCGGCTACGCGAAGCGACGCCGCGTGTCGGAGCTGCGGATCGGTGCCGGCCGCGTGCGCGGGCGTGTGCAGGGCTCCGGGGACCGGCGGTACCACGTCGAGCTGATCACACCCCAGCAACCCGCGCCGGCGGTCGTGCACAAGATCCGCTGGAGCTGCGACTGCCCGTACGCGGCGGAGCACCGCCGCGGGACCTGCAAGCACGTCGTCGCGGTCGCGTTGGTGACCGCGGAGCGCCTGGCCAACGACGAGTCCACGTTGCGGCGGTGGCTGGGCCAGCCGTCGGGGAACGCGGCCGAGGCCGAGCCGGCGGAGCTCGACGCGCTCGCGGCCCGGATGCTGGACGCGTTCACGGCCGAGCCGGTCTCGGTCGACGAGGTGGTGGACCGCGCGCTCGCCATCGCGCCGCCGCCGTTCGAGGTCGTGCGCTCCAGCCGCTGAGTCATCGATCGCGGTTCGTGCCGCCGCGCTCCGGCTCGTCGAACGGCTCGTCCCAGGCGCTCGCGTCGGTGCCGCCGATCGTGAACGCGAGCGACCGGAACCGCCTGCCGTCGTACTGGATCCAATCGAGCACCGTCACGCCTTCGGCCGCGAACGCGACCCGGGCGCGGCGGTAGCGCTCGAGGTCGGCCTCCGACGCGGGTTCGACACTGGCGCGACCCACGGAGACGAGGAGCAGGTGCGACACGTACGGATCGTCGGTCGTGACGCATGCAGCCCACGCGAGCGCGGTGTCGACGGTGTGCCGGCGAGCGGTGAACGCGGTCAGGTCGCGAACGCGCCCGGATCCGTCGAGCGACGCGACCGCGTGGGCGCGCCGGAAGCGGGCCCGCACACGGATCGCGGTGACGATGGCGTCGGCGAAGGTGCGGATCTCGAACGTGTCGGTGGTGCTCACGGGGCCTCCCGGCGCAGGGACGACGCGCACGGGGAAGCGGGGGAGCAGGGCGATCCTACGGAGGAGGTGTGACGGTCATCCGGCGCGACACGGCCGGGGCGGTCCCGCCCCGGCCGTGTCGGAATGTGCCGGTACCGGTGCGCCGGGCGAGCTCAGCAGCCGTTGCCGGTCCACGGCGACGCCCCACTGCTGGCGTAGAGGTGCTGGGCCATGGCGTCCTGGTCGGCCGGGCTGGCCGCGGCCGGGTTGACGCCCACGAGGTCGGGGCGACCGGCCGAGCTCGCGGTGCTGTTCCAGGTGCCGGGCATGAACTGGTAGGCGCCGGCCGTACCGGAGCGCCGGTTCACGGCCCCGTAGTCCCCTCGGCTCTCACGCTGCCGAACACAGGCGAGGAAGCCGCCGGGCGTCGACCCGTTCGTCGCGTGGACGGGCGCGGCAGTGTGCGACGACGTGTGGCGCGGCGTCGCGTGCTGCGCGGCGGCAGCGCGTTGTGCCGCGGCGACGTACGCGCCGATTGCGTTGCGCTGTGCCGCGGCGACGTAGGTCGCGATCGCGTTGCGTTGCACCGCAGCGACGTACGCCGCGACGCGCGCGGCGGTCGCCGCGTCCATCGTGTCCGACGCGCTCGTGCGCGCGGGCGCGCTGGTATGCGGCGGACGAGACGTGTCTGTCGGCGCGCTGTCGGCCGACGCGAGCGCGGGGACGACCATCGACGCGACGAGCGCGCCGGCGAGCACGAGCAAGACGACGCGCGCGCTCGTGCGCGAGGTCGCCGCACGCAGACGTGCTCGTGCACGCGCGGGCAGACCGGAATCAGGCATGGATGACCTCCTCGGGTGACGACCCGGGCACCACTGGAGAGCCCGGGACCCGCGCGTTCGGCGGGTCGCAAACCGTGGTGTCCACTCGGAGTCGTCCCGGCGCGCGACGGCAGAACGTCGTGGACGGGAGCGGCGCCACAGCGGGATCGACGCGGGACCGTGCCCCAGGCGTCGACGCAAACACGCGCCGGTTGCCCGTCGATGGTCGCGCCCCGCGTCCGGCCGGCACGGGTCGGGACCCCGTGACGGACGTCACCCAGAGGCGGTCGTCACACAGGGTGTGACGAAGACGCGTGCGCGTCTGTCACACGTCGAGGACGTCAGATCACGTGCCGTCCGGCGATGGGGCGGGGATGCCGTGATACGGACTTCCGGCGCGCTGCCACTCCTCGTACGCGGTGAAGAAGTCCTGGCCGAACGGATCACCACCGGTGAGCGGCATCGCGGCACGCCGGATCGTCCAGTCGTACGGCGCGAGCTCGTTGGCGCGCTCGAAGTGTCGTCTCGCGGTCGCATCGTCACCTTCGCGACGTGCGTACGTTGCGATGCGGAAGTGGAGACGCGCGCGCAGTTCGTCGTTCGACAGATCGGTCACCGCGGAGCGGGCGTCGTCGCGCGCGATGGGCTCGACACCGTCGTGCACCCACCGCCGCACCGCGTCCATGTGCGGTGCGGCCTCGACTCCGGTGAAGTCCTTGAACAGGTCGGTGCCGTACGCGACGCCGTTCGGACGCACGATGCGGTTCTGCTCGTCGATCCAGACGACCGTCGGTACGTTGCTGATCGCGTAGAGCTCGGTGAGGACGTGCTCGGTGTCGAGGAGGACGGGAAACGTGATGTCCTCCACCCACGGGGTCACGTCGTCGACCGCGTCGTCGAGCGCGACCCCGAGCACCGTGAAGCCGTCAGCGCCGAGCTCGTCGTGCAGCGCCTGCCACCCGGGCAGGTCGTAGCGGCAACCTCACCAGCTCGCGAACGCGATGAGCAGCTTCTTCACGCCGTGCCAGTCGTCGAGGGTGTGCTCGACGCCGCTCAGATCCGGCAGCGTGAACGATGGCGCGTGCAGCCCGTCGAGCGCCTGCCGTCGCTGCTCGGCCGGCAGAGCGACCGCGACGACGCGCGCGCCGGCGTCGGTCACCGTCGCGCGACCGAGCGCGGTCGCGACCGCGGCGAGGTCGAGACGCTCGCCGATGAAGAGTGAGGCTCGGTCGCGCACCGGCACACAGGTTTCGTCCCGGCACAGGCCTTCGGCCCGGAGCTTCCATCCCAGCGCGGCGGGGAGCGCATCGGGCTCGACCAGCGCGTGCTCGCCCTCCAGGGCACCGTCGACGCGACGTGTCCCTTCGCCGATGACCACGATCTCGGTCATGCGCGGGTCTCGCTCATTCGCACATCTCATTCGTCAGCGCTCGCCGGTGCGAGTCGTCCACACCCGATGCTACGGCGCCGGGCCGATCCTGGATCGGGAACGACCGTAGCGGGCTAGCTGGCCGCGCGACGGCGAGAGTACGCTTCCCCGAATCGGACTCGGCATTCTCGATGAGCGATCCGGCGCTCGATCAGGCACCGCGGGCCGACGGACGTTCGACCTCGCTCCGGCTGCAGATGTGTCGTGCGGTCCGACCGATACGATCGACGACGGCGCGCGGCTGCACGGTGTCCAGGGGATGCGCTCAGGGGCGAAAGGATGACGACGACCCAGGGGGACTCGTCGGCTACGGACGGGGGCGCTCGCGCACTCGGGAGCTCGTACATCGTCGCGGAGCGGATCGGCCGCGGCGCGACGGGCGAGGTCTGGCGCGGCACCGACCGTCGTAACGGCGAGGACGTCGCGATCAAGATCCTGCGCACCGAGTTCGCCGAGGACCCGACGACCATCGAGCGCTTCCTGCGCGAGCGCAACGTGTTGTCGCGCCTCGACGACCCCCACGTGGTCCGTCTGCGCGACCTCGTGGTCGAGGGTGACACCGTCGCGCTCGTCACCGACCTCGTCGCCGGGGGCGACCTACGCGCGCGCCTCGAGCGCGACGGACCGATGTCGCCGGGGCTCGCGATCGACATCACCGCGCAGGTGCTCGACGGCTTGGCGGCCGCGCACCGTCACGGCATCGTCCACCGCGACCTGAAGCCCGAGAACGTGCTCCTGGTCGAGGGGGACGAAGGCCTCGTGGCGCGCATCACCGACTTCGGGATCGCGACGCTGGCGTACTCGGCGCCGAGCCACGCGACGTCACTCATCGGATCGCCCGAATACATGGCGCCGGAGGTCGTGCAGCAACAGGACGTCACCGGCGCGGCCGACGTGTACAGCGCGGGGATCCTCCTCTACGAGCTCCTGAGCGGGCACACGCCGTTCGCGGGTGGATCGCCGATCGCGGTTCTGCGCGGCCAGGTCGATGACCCGCCGCCGCGACTCGTCGGGTTGCCCACCGACGTGTGGCACGAGCTCACCATGCTCCTCGCGAAGGAGCCCGCCGCGCGACCCCGCAACGCGCAGGTCGCGGCGAAGCGCCTGCGCGCGCTCGAGGATGACGTCGACGGGCTCTCGGTGCTGCCCGACGACGTCGACGCGGACGTCGACGACGTGATCGACCTGCGCGAGGCCGACGAGCAGCCGACGTTCGTGCCCGCGCGTGCCGACTCCGATCCGGCGCGTGCGCACGCGCTCGAGGCCGCGCCCGACGTGCGCAGGGTCCGGCCGGGGGAGCGCGCGCCGGACGAGGCGGCACGGCGCCGTTGGCCGTGGGCGGCCGCGGTGGCGATCGTGCTCGCGGGTGCCGGTATCGGTGTGTGGTTGGCGACGCGTAGCGGCAGCTCGCGCAGTCAGGTCACGTACACCTCCCCACCGGTGCTGCAGGGCACCGACGTGGTGGTGACGCGCGACTGGGTCCTCTCCAGTGGCGGCGGCGACAACGTCACCGTGCACCTCCACATCCGCAACCTGGGCAAGAAGACGCTCGCGACGTTCGACGAGCACCCGCTCGTTCCACCACGACTCAACACGCCGCTGCGAATCTTCCGCATCGACCTCCGGCCGGACGCGTCCACGACCGTCAGCTACCGCAGCCACGTCGCGGGTCCGCTCAACACCGAACGCGTCGCTCAGGAGCTACGCGGGTTCGTCGAGTTCGGCGTTCCGGCGCGCCTCGCGGCGGTCACCGTCGAGACCCCGACCGCGCGACTGCGCGAGAACGAACGCGCGTATCTCAACCTTTCGGGTGCCGCCGACAGTGGATCGAGCGCGGACGTGAGCGCCGACTGGGTGGGCAAGCTCCTCGCCGGCATCCGGTGGCGCTCGTCGGCTCCCGACGTGGTCGAGGTGCAGCAAGCCGACGCCGACACCCGACCGGTGCTGATCGCCGGCCGCGCCGGCGTCGCCGACGTCACCGCACGCGTCGGCGACCAGACCCTCGTCAGCCACGTCACCGTCGTCTCCCCCCCTGCGCCGGCCGTCGCGGCCCCGTGCGAGCCCGGGACGACGTCCGCGATCGCGACGCGCTTCCTCGACACGGCCGTCATCGCGCCGCGCAGCGACCCGCACTCCCAGTACGAGATCGTGGGTGGCGCCCGTCTCCCGCTGAAGTCGCCCGCTGAGAACGTTCAGCAGGTCGACGACGGGTTGCTGGACGCGATCCCGCTCGTTCCCCGTGACGGGACCGTGCTCCAGACCCCCAACTCGGCGTACTGGATCGTGCAGGCCGGCTACCGCTTCTCGGCGACGCCGGACGACCTTTCACCGGTGCAACGGACCGCCGCGGTCACGGTGCCGCCCGACGCGCTGGCGAACATCCCGCAGTACTCGCCCGACGGCTTCGCGCCGCCCGACGGCACGCTGCTGACCACCCCCAACGGCGGTTCGACGCTCCTGCACGGCCCGATGCTGCTGTACCTCGGCGGCGCGTGGCGGTCCACGACCCAGGCGTGCAGCGCGGCGAGCGTCGTCACCCTTCCCGCGTCCGACCCCCCGTTGAACCCGCAGTGAGCGCGCGCGAGGAAGACGTGCTCGTGCTCGAGGTCAACGTGGGCGACTTCCACGCGGTCTTCGCACCCGACGTGCCCGAGGTCGTGTTGGGACGTTCGTCGACGGCGCAGGTGCACGTCGACGACCCGCGGGTGTCGCGTGTCCAGGCCGTCCTGCGCTTCCGTGACGGTGCCTGGCTCATCGAGGACCATCAGAGCGCGAACGGCACGTTCGTGCAGGGTCGTCGGATCGGTGTGCTCGAGATCGTGCGGCCGCTCATCGTCCGGCTCGCCGATCCCGACGACGGCGTGTCGGTGTTCCTCGCGCCGGGCGGGCGGGAAGGGGTCGAGAACACGCTCGTGCCGCGCCGCGACGACGTCGAGCTGATCCGCATAGGCCGGGCCGGCGACAACGACGTCGTGCTCGACGACACGCTCGTCTCCCGCTACCACGCGGAGCTGCGACGCGACAGCAGCGGCCGTTGGGAGCTGCGTGACGCCGGGAGCGCCAACGGCATCTTCGTCGGCGGTCAGCGCGTCGACAACGTCGCGATCGACGACCCGGTGCGGGTCGAGCTCGGTGAGCACCTCCTGCACGTCGCGCCCGACGCGCGCGGCGGCGTGCGCGTCGACGTCGTCGCGCACGGTCACACGATGCGCATCCCCGCAGCGTCGAAGGTCGAGCCCGTCGCACCGGTCGCGGTCGCCGACGACGACGCCAAGGTCACGCCGCGCGAGCGCGAGCTCCTTGCCCTGGTCGCGGGGGGCGCAACCGATCAGCAGATCGCGGACCAGCTCTTCATCAGCATCCGGACCGTGCGCTCGCACCTCGACCGGATCCAGGAGAAGACCGGGATGCGCCGCCGGGCCGACCTCACCCGGCTCGCGCTCGGGCTCGGGATCGCGGCGCGCCGCCCGGGCGAGGCCTGAGACTCGGGCGGGCCGCGTCGTCCGTCAGGCGATCGGAGCTTGCTCCGTCGCCGGGTCGTGCTGTTGGCAGGGGAGCGGCGAGCCTGCGAGCGCGACCAGGAACTCAAGCGGGAACGCCCGCGACCGTCACCGACACGGACGCGAGGTCGACCGAACCCGCGTCGAGCGCCAACGACGCCCCGACCGAGCCGCCGAGGAAGCCGGAGAGATCCGCGCCCGCGGGCGCGCAGACCTGTGCGGACGTGAGCGGGTCGGGACCGGGCGCGGTCACCGCGCCGAAGCCGCCGACCGTCAATGCCCCGTCGGTCGGGTCGAGCGGGTCGGTGCCGAACGTCAGGTTCCAGCACACGCTCGTGATCGACGTCCACGCGTGTCCGAATCCGGCGGTGGCGTCGACGGGCGCGCCCGCGTTCAGCGTCGCACCCGAGATCGCGACCACCGACTCGCTCGTGGGCGGTTTCGGCACGGTGACCGGCAGCGTGGCGCGCACCGACCCGCTCGCGGCGGTGACGGTGGTCGCGCCGGGTGCGAGCGGTTCGAGCGCGACCGTGAGCGAGGCGTCGCCAGGCCCGGCCCCGACGACCGAGACCGCGACGGTTCCCGGATCGTCGGGGCGCACCGCGACCCCACCGAGCACGTTCCCCGGCGCGGGCGACCCGTCGCTCATGTCGCCCGTGAGCGTGACGGTCGCGACACCGGACCCCGGCGGACCGAGCGTGGCGGTCGGCGTCGAGAAGTGCAGGCGGACGAGCGTCGCCAGGGCCGGCCCCGTGACGGGTGAGACGTCGACGTCGAACGTCGTCGAGACGCCGCCGTTGGTGAGCGTCGCGCGCGCGTGTCCCGGCGCGGCGCCGGAGACCGCGACCTGTGCGGTCGACGGATCGGAGCCGGCCAGCGCGTGACACGTCGCGACCGACGGCGCATCGAGCGTGCAGCTCGTCGCCGAGAGCACCGACGCGAGTGCGGGCGACCCGTCGTTGGTCGTCCCGCGCAGCACGAGCGACGTGCTCTGGTACTGACGGATGGCCACGACGCGCGGCGACACGTCGAGCGTGGCGAGCGCGGACGGTCCCGAACCAGTGGGAGTGTCGCTCGCGCCCCCGGCGCCGCTCGTGCGGACGCGGTTGTGCGTCGACGCCGTCGCGGCGCTGTCGGTCGACGGGAGGAGCGCGGCGACCCGTCGCGGCGCGATCGTCGACGTGTGCGGGATCTCGACCGCGAGACGCGGCACGGCCCGTCGCAGCCGGAGTCGCTCGTCGTGGAGGTTCGTGTTCCAGCGCCGCAACCGGGACTTGGCGTCACCGCCGGGCGGTACCCGGATCGCGTACCGCACGTCGAGCTCGCCCGCGCTGCTGATCCCGCCCAGGTCCACCGAGAACGCGGGGTCCTGCTGCTCCACGCGTGGGCGCGCGCCCGTGAACGCGACGTCGACGTCGCGCGCCGCCAGCTGCTTGGGCACGACGAGGAGATAGCGGCTGCCCGCGGCGAGCGACGTGTCCGGTTGGATCTGCTCGAGGGCGTGGAACGTGGTGCCGTGGCGACCCGACAGCCACCAGTACCGCTTGACGACGAAGCCGCGGTACGAGTCCTGCCATCCGAGCGACTCGACGTCGTGACCGCCGCGGGTCGCGACGAACGAGCCGACGCCGGCGACGAGGAGCGCGGCAGCGGTGAGCAGGGCGACGAGCGCACGTCGCGACACGCTGGGGTCGGCGCCGCCGGACCGCGCCTCGCGACCGGGCTCCACACGGTCGCGCTCTGGCGCGTCGGTGACGGCGGCTCCGGGCGTCGCCGCAGTCGGGGAAGGATCGTCGGGATCGTCGTCGGGCGTGTCGTCCGGTAGCGCGCGCATCGACGCGACGTCGTCCTTGACCGCATCGAGCGCGACGAGTGCGGTCTCGGCGTCGGGGTACCGGTCGCCGGGGTCCTTCGCGAGGAGCGTGGTGAGGACGTCCCAGACCGAGTCGGGGAGATCGGGGGGACGCGAGACCTCGTCCTCCGCGTGCGCGCGCAGCATCGCGACCGGGTTGGCCGCCTCGAACGGGAGATGTCCCGCCAGCAGCTCGTAGAGCATCACGCCGACCGCGTACAGATCGGACGCGGGGGTGGGGTCGCGGCCGTCCCCGAGCTCCGGTGCCATGTACCGCGGCGTGCCGACCACGCCGGTCGTCCGGGTGACGCTCGAGCCGTCGAGGAGGCGTGACAGCCCGAAGTCGGTGAGCTTCGCCACGGGGATACCGGGCGTGCGCTCGTCGACGAGCACGTTCGCGGGCTTGACGTCGCGGTGCACGACGCCGGCGTGGTGGACCGCGGCCAGACCCTGTAGGACCTGGCGCACGATGGCCACGGCCGCGACGGGCGCGAGGCGGCCCCGTTCGCGCAGATAGGTGCGGAGGTCGGGGCCCATGACGCGGTCCATCACGACGGCGAGGGTCTCGCCCTCGATGACGAGATCGTGGACGCCGACGACGTGGTCGTCGTGGACCGAGCGGACCACGTGGCGCTCGCGCAGGAAGCGGGCGACGACCTCGGGGTCGTCGGCCAGCTCGGGACGCAGCAGCTTCACCGCGACGGTCGTGCCGTGGTCGTCGTGCGCGCGCCAGACCTCGCCGGTCGCGCCACGGCCGAGCACGTGCTCGAGCGTGTAGTGCGAGCCGAGCTGCCGCGGGGTTCCCTTCCCGACGTCCTCGTGGGTCGATGTCCGCAATCGGACCCCTGTCCGGCGCGATCGCCAGTACGAGGACGGGGCACCGACCACATCGTCGATGCCCCGTCCTTCTCACCCTGCCCTGCCCATGCCCCTGCGGTGGAGCGCCGGCCTGCTCGCCGCCCCGTCGCGTGCGTGCCCGTCGTGGGTGCACCGCGGCCTCCGTCTCCGACCGCGGCTCGAGCCGCTCACGCAGTATCCGCGACGCGTGACGATGCGCCCAGAGGCACGAATCACCACCCCGCTACCCCTTTGCCGAGGGGTAGCGCCGCCTACGCGACGGTGGGGAGGACCAGCGGAGGCGTCGTGTCCGGTGCGCTGGCCGTCGATGCTGGCGTCGAGCTCGCGCTCACGCTCGACGGCGACGTCGGATCGCTGGACGACGTCGTGGTGACTTCGCTGGACGATGTCGTGGTGACTTCGCTGGACGACGTCGTCGTGGCGGCGGTCGTGCTCGTGCTCGAGTCAGTGGTCACCGGCGGAGGCGCGGTCGTCGTCGTGGTGGGCGGCTCGGTAACAGGAATGACGGGTGATGGGTCGGTGAGGACCGTGGTGGGCGCGTCGGACCTGGGCGCGGGCGTGACGTTCTCCAACGGGGGTGCGGGCGTGCCGATCTGGATGATCTTCGTCGGCGCGCCGAGCGTCGCGACGTCGGCCGTCTTCGCCGCGGCCTTCAACGCGTTGGCGACGTCGGACGGAACCGGCACGGCCGCGGGGTCGACCAGTTGGGTCTCGGGTGTGACCGGCCTCGTGGACTTGGGCTCCACCTGCGTGCCGCCGGTGAGCTGCTTGCTGATCGCGGCGCGCTCGCGCGCGAGCTCCTCGTTCCACTTCAACAGCCGGCTCTTCGACATGCCGTCCGCGCGCACCTGCACGCCGTAGCTCACGTAGCCGAACGTTCCCCGCGTCGCGCCCGCGAGATCGACCCTGAACACGGGGTCGGGGTTCACGACGGCGGGCTTGTTGCCGTAGAAGTGCACCTGCGTGTCGAGGCGGGCGATGCTCTTGGGGACGACCTGGTAGTAGCGCGTGCCCATCTTCAGCGGCGTCGGAGACGTCACCATGATCGACTCGGTTGCGCGGAAGACGTCCCCCTTCGGGCCGGTCAGCTGCCAGTCCCGGCGGACCACGAAGTTGTCGTAGCTGTCGAGCCACGCGAGCTCCGCGCCGGCCGCGGGCGCGGGACGGCTCACGACCACCGCGAACATCGCGACCGCCGCGAACGACACGACCGCGGCGATGGCGACGAACGCGTCGCGTTTGCTCGCACGCGTCGGGTTGGTGGTCAGGCGGCGCGGCGTGAGCAACGGGATCCGCCAGCGCCGGCCACCCGTCGTCTTGCGTCCGGGTGTGTACGTGCTCGCGGTGTCGCTCGGTCCGGTCGCGAGGGGCGGGATGCCGGCCAGGATCGGTTGCACGCGCGCGAGCGCGTCCGCCGCGGTCTGCGCGTCCTGGTAGCGCAGGGCCGGATCCTTGGCCAGCAGCTTCACGAGCACGCGCCACAGCTTCACGGGCACACCGCGCGGGCGATCGGGTTCGTCCTCGGCGTGCGCGCGCAGCACCGCGATCGGATGGTCACCGGTGAAAGGCGGATGGGCCGCGAGCATCTCGTAGAGCACGACACCGACCGCGTACAGGTCGGACGCGGGGCTCGGGTCGGCACCGTGACCGAGCTCGGGGGCCATGTAGCGCGGCGTGCCGATCAGCCCGCTGATGCGCGTCAGGGTCACACCGTCGAGCAGACGCGACACGCCGAAGTCGGAGAGCTTCGCGACCGGTTGGTCGTTCCCGTCGGTGTCGATGAGCACGTTCTCGGGCTTGACGTCGCGGTGCACGACGCCGGCCGCGTGCACGACCGCGAGCGCGTCGAGCATCTGGCGCGTGAGCGACACCGCGACGGACGGCGCGAGCGCGCCGCCGTGCTCGCGCAGGTACGTGCGCAGGTCGGACCGGGCGACGTAGTCCATGACGATGGCGAGGGTGTCGCCCTCCACCACGAGATCCCGAACGCCCACGATGTGCGAATTGCGCACGGAGCGAAGAACCTGCCGCTCGCGCAGGAATCGGACGACGATCTCCTGGTCGTCGACGAGCTCGGGGCGCAGGACCTTCACCGCGACCGGGTCGTCGACCTCGTCGCGCGCGAGCCACACCTCACCGGTCCCACCCCGACCGATGACGTGGTCGAGCGTGTAACGCGACCCGAGCTGCCGCACGCGAATCCCCTGGTTGCCCCGAACCCCTCGCCGCAGCGTAGTCAGGCCGGCGGGCGTCGGAGGCAGCGTCCGGCGTCGAGTGCCGTGGCTGGTGTGCGTGGTGTTCGTCGGGTCGCCCGCCGTCTCGGGGGGACGGGGTCAGCCGTCCCGGGGACCTGGGGGTCGAGGGCCATGGGGACCGGGGTCCCGTGCACGTCCGGACGCGGCACGGGCGGAGCGTCGACATCATCGTCGGCGCCCCGCCAACCGAGCCCTACCCAATGCCCTGACTTGCCACCCTGCTCGCTCGGCGCTCGTGCCCGGGGGGATTTGCTCACGTCAGTATCACTCGCGGACCCGGACCGGCGGCAGGGGAAGGAATGACCCAACGACTACCCCTCGCGACGGGGTAGCGGTACCCCGCCGGCAGCCGGTCCGTGCGGGCGTCTGCGGGCGGCGCCGTCAGGCCGGCGAGGTCCGGGGGCGCGACGAGGCGGCCGAGCCGGCGATGTCGATGTCGGAGGGCTCGACGCCCCCGGGCACCTCGGCACCGGTGACCGGCGGCTCGTAGAAGAGATAGACGTGGGCCAGGGCCGCGAGGGCCCCGCCGATGAGCGGCGCCACGATGAACAGCCAGACCTGGCGGATCGCGTCGCCGCCGACGACAAGGGCCGGACCCAGGCTGCGGGCCGGGTTCACCGAGGTGCCGGTGAGCGGGATGCCGACGAGGTGCACGACCGTCAACGCCATCCCGATCGCGAGGCCGGCGAAGCCCGCCGAGGCGAGCTTGCTCGTCGCGCTCAGCACGATGAGCACGAAGAGGAACGTGAGCACGACCTCGGTCGCGAAGGCGCCGCCGACGTCGATGTGGACGATGGAGTGCTTGCCCCAGCCGTTGGTGCCGAGTCCCACGCGGCTGCGGGAGTAGAGGGGTGAGCCGCGCATGATCGCCCACAGGATGAGCGCGCCGACGATGCCGCCCGCGAACTCCGCGATCCAGTAGCCGGCGGCCTCGGAGAGGCGCATGCGCCGCGACACCACGAAGCCCATCGTCACCGCGGGGTTGATGTGGCACCCCGAGATCGGCCCGATCGCGTACACCAGCGCGAGGAGCACGAGACCGAAGGCGAACGCGGTCGTGACCACCCCGGCCGACACGGTCGTCCCTGTCAGCCCGAACCCGAAGGACAGGGTCGCGGTGCCGACCGCGAAGATGACGAGCAGGGCGGTTCCGAGGAATTCGGCGGCGAGCTTGCGTGCATCCACGCGCCCTCCAATCACCGCAGGGAGTTGGGCGAGATGATCGCGCCCGTCCCTGCCTGCGGCAACGACCCCGCGCCGTCCGCGGCCCCCACGCGTTCCGGAACGTCGTGTCAGCGCCGCAGCGGCGAGAGGCCCTCGACGCCCGGGACGTCGAGCGTCTCGAGCATCGCCGCGACGCGGGGGAGGTCCACTTCGGCGGGCGGCAGGCGGGGCGGTCGGGGAGGACCTCCGGGTAGGCCGAGGAGGGTGAGCGCGGCCTTGGTGGCCGCGATACCTCCCAGTCGGCGGGTCTGCGCGAACAGGCGCATGACGCGTCCGTACGCCGCGTGCGTCGCGGCGAGGTCGCCACGCGCATGCGCGTCGACGACCGACACGCACAGGCGCGGCGCGAGGTTGCCCTCCGAGCTGAGATACCCCTGACCGCCGAGCGCGAGGCAGCTGAGCGCGTGCATCGGTCCGCCGACGTGCACGTCGACGCGGCCGTCGACCGCGTCGATCACGTCTCCGACGTAGGTGAGATCGTGGTTGGTGCAGTGGACGCCGACGATCGTGTCGTATCGGTCGAGGAGGCGCGCGACGAGGTCGCTCGGGAGGTAGTAGCCCGCGGCCTGGTGCGACGAGAGCACCATCGGAAGCTGCACCGCGTCGAGCACGTCGGTGAGATACCGCTCGAGCTCGGCGGGCGCGGGACGGTTCCCGTGACCCATGTCGAGCGAGTACAGCTGCATCGCCTCGACTCCCGCGTCGGTCGCGATGCGTGCGAGCTCGACGAGGTCGCGTGCCGAACGTGGCTCCACGCCCATCGCGCGCACCGGGACGCGGCCACGGAGCTCCTCCGCGCCAATGGTGAGCACCCGCGCCAGCTCCTCGCGCGTGAGCGTGTAGCCCTCGCCGCTCCCGCTCCCCCCGAGATACACGCCGATGCCCGCGTCGGCGAGGCGTCGCAGGTGCGTGCGCAGCCCGTCCTCGTCGAGCGCGCCGTCGGCGGTGAACGGCGTGATGCTGATGACGTACGTGCTCGGCCGACGCGGCGCGGGACTCACGCCGTCACCCTAGAGAACGGAGCGGCCGGCAGCGGCGGTAGGGTCGAGGCGGATCGTGGGAACGAGGAGGACGGGTGGCGGCAGCGAACGACGGACGCGACGCAGCCCGCAGCCGGCGCTACCGCCTCGTCTCGGCCGACAGTCACGTCAACGAGCCGCCCGACCTCTGGGTCACCCGCGTCCCTGCGGCGCTGCGCGACCGGGCACCACGGGTCGAGCGCTTCGACGAGGGTGACGCCTGGGTCCTCGAGGGCGTGAGCGATCCGATCAACTTCGGCATGAACGCGTGCGCGGGCCTGGCGCCCACCGAGATGAAGGGCTGGGCGCGCTTCGAGGATCTCCGTCGCGGCGGGTACGACCCTGCCGCGCGTCTCGAGGAGATGGACGAGGACGGTGTCGACGCGGAGGTGCTCTACCCGACGCCGCGTCTGTCGCAGGCCATCGTCGCCAACCGCGACGACGAGCTCCATCTCGCGTGCGTCAGGGCCTACAACGACTGGCTGTCGGAGTACGTCGGGCACGCGCCCGAGCGCTTCGGTGGTCTCGTGCTGCTGCCGAACTGCGGCGTCGAGCACGCGGTCGCGGAGATCGACCGCGTCCTCGAGCGGCCGGGGATGCGCGGCGTCGTGATCGGCTGCTACCCGAACGGAACCCTCACGCCCACCGCCGACGACGACAAGGTGTGGGCCCGCGTCGTCGACGCCGGTGTGCCCGTGAGCATCCACGTGAGCCTGTCGCGCTCGATGCCCGCCGCGCACCGCGCCCACCTGCCGGGGTACGGCCGCTTCTACGACGCCCCGAACCGAATGATCGAGCTCGTGTTCAACGGCGTGTTCGATCGGTTCCCCGAGCTGGCCTTCGTCTTCGCGGAGGTCGACTTCGGCTGGGTGCCCTACGTCAAGGAGCAGATCGACAACAACTACTTCCGCCTCGACCCCGTGAGCCGCTTCGGGCTCCAAGCACCGCCCGGCGAGTACATCGAGCGCCACTTCCACTTCGGGTACATGACCGACGCCTTCGGTGTCCGCAACCGTCACGCGGTCGGTGTCGAGCGGATCCTGTGGTCGAGCGACTACCCGCACATCAGCGCGGACTGGCCGCACTCGTGGCGCACGATCCAGTCGTCGATGTCGGGTGTCCCGAGGGCCGAGCGCGAGGCGATCCTGGCCGGGAACGCGCGCCGTCTCTATCGCTTCGGAACCTGACCGCCGGCCGCGACCACGCGGTCGCGGCGAGTCGGGACCTTCGGCACTGTCCGCAACGTGCCGCAAAGCGCACCTTCGAGACAGCGTTCGCGCGTGACGAAAGGTGCGACGATGCGCCGGGCAGACGTGGGTTCCCGCAGGCTGCTCGCCGTCGCGGTCACGGTGACGTCGGTCGCGTTCGTGACGGCGTGTGGCGCGAAGCAGTCCGCGCCGCCGGCCGCGACGACGGCGACGACCGCGTCCACCGCCACGACGACGACGGCACCGACGACGACGAGCACGACCGTCGCGTCGACCACGACGACCGTGAAGGCGCGGGCCTCGGCCGACGTCGTCCTCTTCCCGTTCGCGAACCTGGGTGAGGTCGCGGCGTGGCAGGCCGGATACCACGACGGCGGCCATGAGGCCTGGCACCTCGACGCGAGCCAGACCGCGCTCGCGTTCGCCCGGTTCCTCGGCTACACGTCGATCACGCAGGCTCTGTGGCAGCGCACCGACGCGGCCGGCGCCCATGTCGCCGTCGGTTTCGTCACCGAGGGGACGACGACCGCGACCGCGGCCGTCGTCCACCTCGTGCGCTACGGCTCCGGCTCCGATGTCCCGTGGGAGGTGGTCGGAACCGACGACGACGAGCTCATGATCACGACGCCGGCCCACGGCGCGACCGTGACGTCACCGCTCGACGTCGGCGGTCGGATCTCGGGCGTCGACGAGAGCATCAAGGTGCAGGTCGTCCAGCTGCACGCGAACGGCTCGCTCGGAACGTTCTGCTGCGTCCCTGCCGGCGGCATGGGCTCACCGTGGCACGCGACCGTCGCGTTCGCGCACCCGACCGATCCGGTGCTGATCCTCAGCGCGTCGACCGGTGGACACGTGCAGAGCGTCGAGCGGTTCACGGTGACCGGCGTGCGTGCCGGCTGACCCGTCGGGTCGCGCCTCTGGGATACTCACGCCTCGACATCCAGACGGGAGGCGCCGCGATGGGGATGCCGGACGGGATCGGGATCGTGGACACGATGATCGGGTTCCCGCACCGCGACATGAAGGAGGTCTACGCGTTCATCACGCGCCAGACCAAGGACCGTCAGTCGAAGGAGGACTTCGCGTTTCCCGCGGAGTACATGTTCAAGCAGGTGCCCGAGAAGGACCTCCTCGACGCCGGCGATCCGATCTCCACGACGCTGCGCGAGATGGACCGCTTCGGCATCGAGAAGGGCCTCATCGGTGTGGGCGACGCGGAAGGCGTCGGGGAGCTCGCGCTGAAGCGTCACCCGGACCGGTTCGTCCCATCGGGGAGCGCAGACCCGAACGAGGGCATGGACGGGATCGCCAAGTTGGTGCGCGCCTACGAGACGTGGGGCATCCGCGCCGTCGGCTGCTTCCCGTCGGGGACGTTCCCGCAGGTGCCGATCAACGACAAGAAGATGTATCCGATCTACGCGAAGTGCGTGGAGCTCGGGATCCCCATCTTCTGCTGCGCGGGTGTGCCCGGTCCGCGCTTGAAGTTCGCGCCCCAACACGTCGAGCTGATCGACGAGGTGATGTACGACTTCCCCGAGCTGGTCTTCGTGACTCGTCACGGCTGCGAGCCGTGGACGGAGCTCGCGGTGAAGCTCATGCTGAAGTGGCCGGGGCTCCACTACTCGACCAGCGCGTTCGCCCCCAAGTACTACCCGAAGGCCGTCGTCGACTACGCGAACACGCGGGGCGCCGACAAGGTCATCTACGCCGGCTACTTCCCGATGGGCCTCTCCATCGAGCGGATCATGGGCGAGATGCCCCACGTCGGCTTCAAGGACGAGGTGTGGCCGAAGTTCCTTCGGACCAACGCGCTGCGCGTGCTCGGCCTCGACGCGTAGGCGCTCAGGGGCCCGAACCCCCCTTCGCGGGGTCCAGCATGTAACCTGGTCACGGTGGGTACGGTCGTCGTGCCTGCAGTTCCGCTGGCGGCACGAGCTGGTCGGAGCACCGATCGCCGATGCGTGCCGGTGAGGAGTCGAGCGTATTCCCCATGTCGTCGCTGCCCTTCGGGGTGCCGGCGCGCGGGAAGCGGCCGAGAACCATCCGGCGGAGTCATCATCACAAGGAGCAACAGCGTGGCAACAGGTACCGTGAAGTGGTTCAACGCCGACAAGGGTTACGGCTTCATCTCGCGTGAGGGCGCCGACGACGTCTTCGTGCACTTCTCCGCGATCCAGTCGACCGGCTTCCGCACCCTCGAAGAGGGCCAGCGCGTCGAGTTCGACGTCGCACCCGGGCGCAAGGGCGAGGAAGCCCAGAACGTGCGTCTGGTCTGACCGGCGTCGTCGTGACCGCCCGGTCCACCCGGGCGGGCAGACGATCGCTCGCAGACGAGAGGAGCAACACATGGCGAAGAAGCAGCGGGACACCTTCGCGAAGCGTGAGAAGGAACGAGCGCGGCGCGAGAAGCAGGAGGCGAAGCGGGCCCGCCGGCAGGGCATGCGCGACCCCGA
>DATBEZ010000115.1:0-31317 GCA_036558745.1 Acidimicrobiia bacterium | reverse complement strand
GCGAGTCCTGTCGCCCCCCACCGGCCTCGCGGTGGCGGTGGAAGACCTGACCCACACCTACGGCGGAGATCACGAGCGCCTCGTCGTGCTCGACCACCTCGACCTGGAGTTGGGGCCGCGCGAGTACCTCGCGGTGACCGGCCGGTCGGGCGCGGGCAAGAGCACGTTCCTCGCGGTGCTCGGCGGGCTCGAGCGTCCGCAGTCGGGCCGCGTGCGCGTCGGGGGCATCGATCTGGGCACGCTCGACGGCGACGCGCTGGCCTCGTACCGGCGCGACACCGTCGGGTTCGTGTTCCAGCACTACGGCCTGCTCGGCAGCCTGAGCGCGCAGGAGAACGTCGAGCTCGCGATGACCTTCGCGGGGCTCTCCGCCGCGCGACGTCGGGCCCGGGCTCGCGACCTGCTCGACGCGGTCGGACTGGCCGACCGCGCCCGCCACCGCCCGAGCGCGCTGAGCGGCGGGGAGAGCCAGCGCGTCGCGATCGCCCGCGCGCTGGCCAACGGCCCGCGACTCGTCCTCGCCGACGAGCCGACGGGAAACCTCGACGAGGAGAGCACCGCGCGCGTCCTCGAGCTGCTCGAGCAGCTTCCCGAGGAGCACGGCTGCACCCTCGTCATGGTCACGCACAACCACGGCGTGGCCGAGCGCGCGCACCGGCGCGCCACACTCGAACAAGGCCGGCTGATACCCACGCCATGAGTTGGCGGGACGCGTGCAGCATGGCCGCGCGGAGCATCGGCCGGCGCCTCGGCCGCGCGGTGCTCACGGTGCTCGCGGTGACGCTCGCCGCCGCGCTCCTCTCCGCGCTGCTCATCGTGGCGGGTGCCGCGCGCACGCGCGTCCTCAGCCAGCTCACCAAGGGCGGCCCGCTCGCCGGGATCCAGGTCGCGGCGGCCGCGGCCGACCCGGGCCAGCTCGACACCGACAACCCGCGCCCGGGCCCCGAGCGCGACATCGACCAGGCCGCGCTCGACCGCATCCGCGCCCTGCCCGGCGTGCGCTCCGTCGTGCCGCTCATCAGCACCGGTGTGCAGGTCGTCCCGCCCGACCCGCCCGTCGCCGGCAGCAACCCCGACCACATCGCCGCGCCGGACGGCTTCACGGAGGTGATGACCGGGTTCGACACCCGCAAGGCCCACGAGCTGCCCATCACCGTGCTGGCCGGGCGACTGCCCGCGCCCGGCTCGCAGGTCGAGGTCGCGGTGACCGAGGAGTACCTGCGGCGGCTGCGTCTGCCCAAGACCGGTGCGAAGCGCGTCATCGGCACCGAGCTGCAGGTCGGCGCGGGGCGCACGTTCAGCGACGACTCCAACCGGCGCGGACGGTGGACGCGCGAGCAGATCGTGGGCGTCGTCGCACAGGGGAACCAGTCCGGTGACGTCATCGCGCCCATCGAGCAGGTCCGCACCGCGCAGGCGTGGACGCAATCGGGTCTGTTCGTCGACTTTCCGACGTCGCCCTACAGCGGGCTCTTCGTCGTCGCCGACGGGCTGAGCCAGGTCGGCACCGTGCGGTCCGCGATCACGCGCATCGGCTACTCGACCAGCGCGCCCGAGAACCTCATCGCGACCGTGCAGCGGTATCTGCACGTCGTCGAGATCGTGTTGACGGGCATCGGCCTGATCGCGCTCGTGATCGCCGCGCTCGGGATCACGAACGCGCTGCTCGCGGCGGTCCGTGAACGGCGGCGCGAGATCGGTGTCCTGAAGGCGATCGGCGCGCGCGACCGCGACGTCCGACGCATCTTCCTCATCGAGGCGTCACTCCTCGGGCTCGCAGGCGGCGCGCTCGGGACGCTCGCGGGGTATCTCGTCTCGCAGCTCATGGCGACGATCGTGAACCGGTACCTGGTGGACCAGGGTCTGAGCGCCGTGCACCTCGGCGTGCCGCTCACCGTCATCATCGTCGGCGTCATCGGCTCCGGTCTGCTCGCGCTGGTGGCGGGGACGGTGCCTGCGCAGCGCGCGGCGCGGCTCCCCGCCCGTCAAGCGATGGGTGAGACATGACGCGCATCCGGGTCGCGCGCCGAGCGCTGGTCGCGACGGTGCTGGTCGCGACCGTCGCGACGGGATGCTCCGCTGGGCACCCGAAGACGCTGCCCGCCGCGCCGGCGACGCGCCCGCTCGCGTACGTCGCGCTCGGCGGTGAGGACACGTTCGGCAGCGGCACGGAGGTCCGCCTCCGCAACGCATGGCCGTATGTATTCTTCCGAACGGCGCTGCCGCGCAGCGCGACACTCGTGAACCTGGCCGCAACCGGCGCGACGACGGACGACCTGCTCGACCGGCAGGTGCCCGAAGCGCTCCAGCTCCATCCGGATCTCGTGACGATCTCGATTACCGACGACGCGTTCTCCACCACGACGGTCTCGACGGTCAGCGCGCGTCTCCGCCAGGCCGTGCAGCAGTTGCGCGCCGACGGCCGTACGCGCGTCCTGCTCGCCAACATTCCGCCGCTCGACAAACGACCGGGCTACACGTCGTGTCTCCCGGGCGCCGCCGGCGATCCCTCGCAGTGTCAGGTCGCGTCGCCGGTCCCCACCCCCGCGCAGCTGAACGCGCGTGTCGCCACCCTGAACGACGCGATCGCCCGGATCGCCACCGAAGAGGGCGCGACGCTCGTCGACCTCGCCACGCCCATGCTCGCGGAGCGAACCGCGGGTCGCGAAGCGACCGAGTTCTTCTCCGACGACCTGTCACCCAACGCGGCGGGAAACGCGGTCTACGCCCGGGCATTCGCCTCCGCGTACGCGCAGCCCAGGTGACCGACGCCCGCCCACCTCGCGACGCGCAACGTCGCCGCGTCTACCTGGCGGAGACGCCGCTCCCCGGGCGACGCCTGCCGACACTCGACGACTGCAGCACGTTCCTGGACTCCGTCGTCGGCAGCCTCTGGTGGCAGGTGCGCTTCCCGCATCTGGGGCTCGGCGACGTGCCACGACTCCGCCCCGGTTACGGCGCCCGTCACGCGTTCTTCCGCGTCGACGAGGACGGCCCCACCATCACGCTCCCCCGCCGGTACCGGACGAGCTCGATCGTGTTGCACGAGCTGTGCCACTGGGGCCTCGCCGCGGAAGAGGACCTGCCCAACCATGGCCGCACGTTCGCCCGGTTGCTGCTCGACGCCACGAACGAGTTCGGCGGCGTGAAGCGCGGCGACGCGCTCGCGGCCGCGTACGCGCAGCACGGCGTCCACGTCGGGCGCCCACCACGGGTCGGCCCCGACGGCCGGCTCCGCTACGGCTGGGACGAGCGCCTCCGGCTCGGACGCGGCGCGCGCCTCGAGGTCCACCACGACCGCGACACAGGATGCATCCGCGGCACGTTCGAGGGCTGGGGACGCGGCGGCGCCAACGTGCGACTGCGCTGCGACGGCGAGACGGTGACGGTCCCCACCTCCGCGATCTGGGACGTGCGCCGGTAGCCTCGACGGTCGATGCACGAAGGCAGCCGTCGCGCGATCGTCGCCGCGTTCCTGGCCAACCTCGGCATCGCGCTGTCGAAGTTCGTCGTATTCCTCATCACGGGTGCGGCGTCGATGCTGGCGGAGGCGATCCACTCCTTCGCCGACACCGGGAACCAGGCTCTGTTGTTCCTCGGCGGCAGCCGCGCACAGCGTCCGGCGACGCGCGAGCACCCGTTCGGCTTCGGTCGCGAGCGCTACTTCTGGGCTTTCGTCGTGGCGATCATGCTCTTCACGCTCGGGTGCCTCTTCGCGCTCTACGAAGGCATCCAGCGCATGATCGACCCCGAGACGGTGTCGTCGGCCGGGTGGGCGATCGCCACGCTCCTCGTCGCGATGGTGCTCGAAGGTCTGTCGTTCCGCACCGGCAGGCAGGAGGCACGCAAGCTCAAGCCCGACGACTGGTCGTGGCCGCAGTTCATCCACCGCTCGAAGAACCCCGAGGTCACGGTCGTCCTGCTCGAGGACACCGCGGCGCTCGTCGGGCTCGTGTTCGCGCTCGCCGGCATCATCCTCTCCGTCGTGACCGGGAACGAGCGCTTCGACGCCGCGGGGAGCATCGCGATCGGCCTGCTGCTCGGCGTCATCGCGGTCGTGCTCGCCACCGAGATGAAGAGCTTCCTCATCGGCGAGTGGGCCGGCCTGCACGTCGAGGACGAGATCCGGCGCGCGATGGAGAGCGCTCCCGAGGTCCGTCGCGTGATCCACCTGCGCACATCGCAGCTCGGGCCCGAAGATGTGTTCGTCGGCGCCAAGCTCGACATCGCCGCGGACTCGATCGCCGGCCTCGCGGCTTCGATCGACGCGATCGAGGTGCGCGTGCGCGCCGCGGTGCCGACCGCACGCGTCATCTACATCGAGCCGGACCTCTACCGCGAGGAGGCCGCCCTCGACGACGGCGCACCTCGTGACCGGACGCGCGAGGGACACGCGTAGGCCTCACTCGCAGGTGAGGATCTCCACCCCGGCATCGGTCACGAGCACGGTGTGCTCGAACTGCGCGGTCGGCGAGCCGTCGGTCGTCACCGCGGTCCAGCCGTCGTCCCAGATCTGCTCGCGTGGGCTGCCGATCGTGATCATGGGCTCGATGGTGAACACCATGCCCGGCTCGAGGACGGTGTTGGCGCGCGGCTCGAAGTAGTGCGGCACCGACGGTTCGGTGTGGAACTGCTCGCCGATGCCGTGGCCCACGAACGTGCGCACCACGCCGAGGCCGTTGTGGTGCGCGTGGGCCTCGATCGCGGCGCCGATCGCCGACAGCGGCTCGCCCGGCCGGACCGCCGCGATGCCCGCGTCGAGACACTCCGCGGTGACGGTCACGAGCCGGCGCACCGGCGGCGCGACGTCACCGACGAGGAACGTGGCGCTCGTGTCGCCGTGTACACCGTCGAGGAAGATCGTCACGTCGACGTTCACGATGTCGCCGTCGAGGAGCGCGCGGTCGTCGGGGATGCCGTGACAGATCACCTCGTTGACCGACGTGCACACCGACTTGGGATAGCCGCGGTAGTTGAGGGTGCTCGGATAGCCGCCCAGCGCGATGTAGGTCTCGTGCGAGAGCGCGTCGAGCTCCTCGGTGGTGACGCCCGGAGCGACCGCCCCGCCGACGACGTGCAGCACCTCCGCCGCGGCGCGTCCTGCCTTGCGCATCCGCTCGATCGTGTCCGGCGTCTTCACCGCGGGCTCCGGGCGGCGAACGAGCTCGCCGCTCTCGGCGTAGTCGGGACGCGGGATCGACGCGGGCACGGTTCGCATCGGGCTCACGGAGCCCGGACGGACCCGCACCTCCGGTGCACCGTGGCAGCGCTTGTACTTGCGGCGCGAGCCGCACCAGCAGGGATCGTTCGAGCGGAGTGGTCTCATCGGTCGTGGACGGCGATCGCGCGCATCAGGCGTCAGTCGAGGCGACGCAGCTGGTCGCGGTAGCGGATCCCGTTGCGGACGTACTGCTTCGCGTTCGGGAGAATCATCGTGGCCGGGTCCACCGAGTCGGGCCGGAGCTTCGCCGGCACGCCGAGCGCCATCGCGCCGCTCGGGACCTCCATGCCGTTGGGGACGAGCGCGCCCGCGCCGACCAGCGCACCGGCCCGGATGCGGGCCCGGTGCAGCACGATCGAGCCCGACCCGATCAGCGCACCGTCCTCGACGACACAACCCTCGAGGTGGGCCAGGTGCCCGACGACGCAGTCGGCGCCGATGTCGGTCCACAGCTCGGTGGTCGCGTGGACCACCGCGCCGTCCTGGATCGACGTGCGGGCGCCGATCGTGATGCGTCCGACGTCGCCGCGAAGCACCGCCTGGGGCCAGATCGTCGCCTCGGGGCCCACGGTGACCGCACCGATGACGGTCGCGTCCGGGTGGACGAACGCGTCCGGGTCGATGCAGGGCTCGACATCGCCGAGCGCGTACAGGGCCATGCGGGACACGTTACCGGCGCGGCTGTGACCTTCGGCCGTGCGTGCAGGGTCCACAGTCCTCAAGTACCCACGCGAGATGCCGACACAGAACTCGTGACTGCTGTCACCGCGACCGATCCTCTGGTGCTCCCCCGCGCGGACCACGGGGCACAGCGGCTCGCGGTGCTCGGCCGGGTGAAGTGGCCGAGCACGGTCGCCCTCCTGCGGCGCCTCGGTGTGCACAGCGGCATGGAGTGCCTCGATGTCGGGTGCGGCTCGGGCGCGGTGAGCCTCGCGATGGCGCGCATGGTCGGGCCGTCGGGCCGGGTCGTGGGCTTCGACCACAACAAGGCGGTGCTGCGCTGGGCCGTCGATGCCGCCACCCGTCAGGGTCTGGCCAACGTCACGTTCTGCACGGCCGACGTCGCCGACCTCGAGGCCGAGGACCGCTTCGACCTCGTGTTCGCACGCTTCCTCCTCAGCCGCGTCCCCGACCCCGCCGACGCGCTGACGCGCATGCGGCGAGCGCTGCGACCCGGTGGGCTGCTCGTCGTCGAGGACGAGGAGCAGGCAGGCCAGTTCTGCCACCCCCAGGCCGGCGAGTTCGCCCGCTACGTGCAGCTCGCGGACGCCGCGCTGCGTCGGCGCGGCGGTGACCCCGACCTCGGCCCTCGCCTCCCCGCGCTCTTCGACGCCAGCGGCCTCGAGGGTGTGAACCTCGACGTGGTGCAGCCGACGTTCCGCGGCGGCGAGGGCAAGGAGCTCCCCGCGCTCACGATGGCGCACCTGGGACCGGAGCTCGAGACCTCGGGCTTGGCCGACGTGGAAGAGGTCGACGAGCTCACGAGCGCGCTCGAGCGTCTCGGCGCCGACCCGTCGATCGTGATCGGCCTGCCCCGCGTGTACCAGGTCTGGGGCCGCAAGGCCGCCTGAGCTCCTCGGCGCAACCGCGGGCCACGCGGTCGCCGTCACGGTCTCTCGCCGGTACCCTCGGCTCCGTGCTGGAGACCGACACCATCGACGCCCATGTCGAGCGGATCGCTCGCGACGGCTTCTCGATCATCGAGCGCGCCGTCGAGCCCGACCTGGTCGACGCGCTGGCCGCGGACCTGGAGCGTCTGGAGCGCGTGTACGACGTGCACCCCGCCCACAACAGCTTCGAGGGTGAGCGCACGGTCCGGATCTACAACCTGCTCGCGCTCGGCGAGCTCTACGAGAGCGTCCCGGTGCACGCGAACGTGCTGCCCGTGGTCGAGCGGGTGCTCGACCCCGGCTGTCTGATCTCGTCGCTGTCGTCGATCTCGATCTGTCCCGGGGAGCACGCGCAGCCGATCCACGCCGACGACCAGCTCATCCCGCTGGCGAAGCCCCATGTGCCGACGGTCTGCAACACGATGTGGGCGCTCACCGACTTCACCGAGGCGAACGGTGCCACGCGGGTCGTTCCGGGAACGCATCTCGCCGACCACTCCCCCGACTACGGCGGCGAGTACGACTCGATCCCCGCCGAGATGGCGAAGGGGTCGGTCCTCGTCTGGCACGGCAGCCTGTGGCACGGTGGCGGCGCGAACGACACCGACGAACGGCGGGTCGGGATCGCGATGAACTACTGCGCCGGGTTCATCCGTCAGCAGGAGAACCAGCAGCTCGGCGTTCCCCGCGAGATCGCGGCGCATTTCTCACCGCGGCTGCGCGAGCTGTGCGGCTACGGCGTCTACAACGGGCTCATCGGCCACATCAACAAGCACAGCCCCGTCGAGATGCTCGACGTGCTCGAGCCCATGTCGACCGGCGCGCCGTCCCAGCACCTCTTCGACGCGACCTGAACCCCGCGCACCCGTTGCGGGCTACCAGTACGCGCCGAGGGAGTCGAAGTTCGCGACGAGCAGCTTGCCGTCGACCCAGACGGGTTGCGAGAACGCCGGCGCGTTGCCCGGGCTCGGGATCGCGCGCAAGACGCGCCCGGTGCTCGCCTCGAGGAGGTAACAGTCGTTAGCGGTTCGCGTCCAGTCGGTCGTGCTGTAGGCCAGCACGCCGGAGTTGTCCAGCGCGCCCGCGCCGAGCGGGTCGGCGACGACCGGCAGCTCCCAGCGGATCGCGCCGGTCGCCGGGTCGAGCGAGCGGACCGACCCCGCGACGGTCTTGCCGCCGATGGTCGTCTGCGGGCCGCCGACGTACAGTCCGCCGCCGAAGACACCACCCGAGAAGCAGGCCGTCTGCCCGTAGGCCGTGCCGACGCCGAGCATCCGCTTCCAGACGAGCTGCATCGTGTCGCGACGGACGGCGTAGAAGTAGCCGTTCTTGCTGCACGCACCGACGAGTGGTGTGTCGGTTCCACCGATCGTGGCGTGGAACAGGACCGGCGACGAGCCGAAGTCGAGGTCGGGCCCGGTCGCGTCGGGAACGTGGAAGATGCCGGTGCGCGCCAGCGTGACCGGGTCGAGCTTCACCAGCGAGTACTGGTCGCCGGGCGGCGGATTCGCGTCGTTGGCCGAACCCGTCGTCGCGAACACCGACGAGCCGTCCGCCGCCGGCGTCGTCCACACACCGGCACCGACGGAGCCGGCCGGCTCGGAGTAGTACGTCGCCATCAGCTGCCCCGTCACCGGATCGAAGGCCTTCACACCCCCGCGAATGAACGGGTTGTCGCAGTTCGACGTCATGCCGACGTACACCCGGTTGCTCGCCAGCGTGACGGACGACCACGCGTACGCGTCGTTCACGGTCGTCGAGGGGATCGCAACGACATTGCGCCACACCGTGGCCCCGGTGAGACCGTCCAGCTCGTAGACATAGCCGTCGGGCGCGTTCACGTACACCAGCGGGTTGCCGTTCCCGTCGTCGCGCACTGCGGCCGTCGCGGCGATGCCGGCCGCGGCGCACGTGAGCGCAGGCTGGAAGCCGAACGACCGCTTCCACAGCACCTGGCCGGTGTCGAGGCTCAGCGCGTAGAAGTCACCGGAGTTCACACCGATGAAGACGCGGCCCTTCCAGGTGACCGGAGACGCGTAGATCTCGTTCGTGGCACCGGGCGGCGGCGGGTCGGGCGTCCACCGCCATCGTTGGACGGCGGCGCCCACGTTGCCGGTCGAGAAGCCGCCGTCGTCGGCCGCGCTCGTGTGCCCGGGCGAGTACAGGTACGCGGTCCAGTCGCAGCCGGCGAGCACCACGACGAGCATGACGACGACGACCCCGCAGCGGCGCGTCACCCGATCAAGGTACGGACTCGCGTTCGGTGCGACAAGACGGAAAACGTGACTTCGCAGTGAGGCGCGGAGCGCCGGCGCGACCTGCGCCGGCGCTCCGCGACTCTCGGATCCCGGGTCGCCGGCTACGGCAACACGGTGTACGTGGCCTGCATCCCGGCGGCGATGTGGTCGGCCACATGGCAGTGGAACAACCACGTGCCGGGGTTGTCGGGTCGCATGTCGGCCACGACCATCGACGCCGGCAACAGCGACACGACGTCGGTACGCATGCCCATCGACGTCACGTCGTTGCCGTGCCAGTGCGGCGTGTGCAGATCGACCTCGGTGCCCATGCCCATCACGTACCAGCGCACGCGTTCACCGACGTGCATGGTCAACCCCGGGAGGTTCCCGAAGTTGTAGCCGTTGATGGAGTGCATGAGGTTGCTCTCCACGAACTCGTCGTCGTCCTTGTTCACCGACGCCGGGTCCCCCGCATGGTGCTGGATGTTGTAGTCGAGCCAGTAGCTCTTGTTCTGGTCGTCGACCATGAAGTTGACGACGAACTCGCGGTCGACGTCACGCGGTGACCCGTCGGCCCTCGCGAAGCCCTTGCGCGTGACGATGATCGCACCCATCAGGCCCGAGTACGTGTCCGCGATCTCGTCGGTGTGACCGTGGTACATCCACATCACGGAGCTGCCGTCGCGCGGCCCCGGCCCCGAGCGATCGCGCGCTTCCCACACGTACGTGTGCGTCCCGCCCGTCGGTACCGAGTCGTCGGCCTTGTCCTTGCCGCTCGTCCCGTCGTCGTAGGGTGCGCCCTCCGAGTCCTTCTGGTACCAGACGCCGTGCGGGTGCATGCCCGCGGGGAACGGCGTGTTGTTCTTGAAGACGACCTCGATCGTGTCGCCGACCTCCGCGTGCAACACGGGACCGAGATCGCCGAGGTGCTGCCACTCCGGCGGCCGCGGCACGAGGTGCGTGAACGTCGCGTCCGTGTACTCGCGATACAGGGACTTCTCGTACACGTGACCGATCCGGTCGGGACCCTGCTGGTCCCAGGTCGCCTCCTTCTCGCCGAGCGGCAGCCCGGTGATCAGGTCCTTGCCCGACGGTGCGTAGTCCCACGCGACCGGATCGGCCGCGATGTAGTGGACCCGCACCTTGCCGTGCAGGGCCCGGAACGCACGCTCCCCCGCGTCGATGCCCGCCGCCGGCGACGGCGGCCGTGAGACGGCTTTCCGCGCCGTCCCCGCCGCGGCCGCGCCGCCGCATGCCGTCAGGGCCACGGTCGCGCACGCGACGAAACCCCACCATCTCTTGCCTCTCATGAGCCCACCCCACAGTCGCCCAACGTTGCCGTGCGGCGGGGAGGTTAGGTTTCCCTTAAGGTGAGGGCAACCTGAGTGGCACGAAATCCGGCTGACGAGCGGTCCCGATCAGGCGGGCCGGAAGTCGACCAGGGCGATCTCGTCGGATCGGCGGTCGAGGTCGACGACGACGGGCAGGTCCAGGCGCAGCGCCGACGGGTCGGCACCGACGAGGTTCCCGACCAGGCGCGGGCCCTCCTCGAGCTCGACGACCAGCACCGCGTAGGGCACCGCGCCCGCGAACGCGGGGTCCGTGGCCTGATGGGTCACGGTCCAGCTGAACACCCGGCCCCGCCCCGATGCGGGCTGCCACTGCCACGAGCCGGACCCGCACGCGGCACAGAGGAAGCGCGGCGGGTGACGGAAGGCTCCGCAGTCGTCGCAGCGCTGCAAGTGCAACGTCCCCTTCGCCGCGAGCGCGTAGAACTCCGCGTTCAAGCCGACGGGCGCGGGCAGCGAGCGCGCGGCGCGCACCTGGTCGTCGAGCGCGCTCACGTCACCCGCTCCTGCCCAGCACCGCGATGCTGCCGTCGCCGAAGTCGCCCCAGCCGGTCACGACGCCGACCTCGGCATCGAGAACCTGGGCCGCACCCGCGTCGTGACGAAGTTGGCGCACGGCCTCCACGACGTGGTTCATCCCCCACATGTGTCCCTGCGACAGCAGGCCGCCGTGCGTGTTGAGCGGGAGGTCGCCGCCCAGACGGAGGCGACCGTCTCGCACGAACGCGCCCGCCTCCCCACGGGCGCACAGGCCCATCGCCTCGAGCTGGAGCAGCACGACGTAGGTGAAGCAGTCGTAGACCTCGAGGAAGTCGGCATCAGCCGGTTGCACGCCCGCCATCGCGAACGCGCGCGGCGCGGCGTCGCTGAGACCGATGCGGAACGGGTCGGGCCGGTTGGCGATGTCGTCGGCCGGATACGGATGACCCTCGGCCGCGCCGAGCACGACGACCGGGGTTTGCTGCAGGTCACGCGCCCGTTCCGTCGTCGTGACCACGACCGCGGCCGCACAGTCGGTCTCGAGGCAGCAGTCGTAGAGCCGGAACGGCTCGGAGATCCACCGGGCCGCGAGGTAGTCGTCCATCGTGAGCTCGCGTCCGCGCATGAGCGCGCGCGAGTTGAGCTGCGCGTGGGCGCGACACGCGAGCGCGATCTCGCCCGTGTCGGTGTCGCGCGTGCCGTAGAGCTGCTTGTGGCGGGTGCAGATCCACGCGTAGAACTGCGCTGCGGCCCGTGCGCCGTACGGCAGGTAGAAGTCGAGCACAGTGTCGCCCACCGCCGTCGCGTCCATCCCGCGGCGCGGCCGTCGCGCGCCGGGCTTCGGGCGAAACGCCGAGTAGCCGTTCCAGCCCACGACGACGAGGACGTGTCGCGCGACGCCGGTGCTCACCGCGAGCGCCGCGCTCTGCAACGACGCCGTCGGGCTCGCGCCGCCCATGTGCACGGTCGTCGAGTACCGCAGCAGCTCCACGCCGAGGTTGGCGGCCAGCTCCTCGTTCGACGTGTAGCCCGCGGGCGGCATGATCCCGTCGATGTCCGACGGACGGAGGCCGGCGTCGTCGACCGCGTCACGCGCGGCGCGCAGCATGAGCTCGACGGGTAGGAGCTCGGAACCGCGCACGTAGTCGGTCTCCCCGATGCCGACGATCGCGCTCCTGCCCGAGAAGGTCACGGGCGGGCAGCCTAGGTGCGGACGGAGCGGAGCTCTTCTGGGCGAAGCCGTCCGGAGTCCGAGCGGAGGGAGCGGTCCGCCAACGGGTGGCCCCGGAGGCAGACCCACTCGCCGCTGACCCACTCGCCGGGTGCCGCGCGACAGACTGTCGGTGATGAAGGAGCTCATCGGCGTGGACATCGGCGGCAGCGGCATCAAGGGCGCTCCCGTCGACCTGGACCAGGGCAAGCTCGCCACCGAACGGGTGCGCATCCCGACACCCGAGGGCGCGCCACCGCAGCCGGTCGCCGAGGTGGTCGCCCAGATCGTGCGCGACTTCGACGTCGAGGGCCCGATCGGGTGCACCTTCCCCGCCGTCGTGACCGACGGTGTCGCCCGCACCGCCGCGAACGTCGACCCCGCCTGGATCGGGACCGACGTGCACGCGCTGTTCCAACTCGAGTGCGACCGCCAGTTCGTGGTCGTCAACGACGCCGACGCGGCTGGCCTGGCCGAGATGCGATTCGGCGCGGGGCGCGGTCACACGGGCGTCGTGGTGACGCTGACGCTCGGCACCGGGATCGGGTCGGCGGTGTTCCTCGACGGACGGCTGCTGCCCAACACCGAGTTCGGTCACCTCGAGATCCGCGGGAAGCCCGCGGAGGCCCGGGCATCGGACAAGGCCCGTGAGGACCGCGACCTCGGCTGGCACCGGTGGGCCAACCGTCTCAACGAGGTGCTGGCGCGCATCGAGGCGCTGCTGTGGCCCGACCTGTTCATCATCGGCGGCGGCGTGAGCAAGAAGAGCGAGCAGTTCATCCATCTGCTCTCGGCCCGGGCCGACATCGTCCCGGCCACGCTCCTCAACGACGCCGGCATCGTCGGTGCCGCGCTGGCCGCGGCGGAGTCGCGCTGAGTCGTCGCAGCACGAGACATGCGAAGGAGCGGTACGTGAGCGAGTCGATCGTCGACACGGCGGCGGGCAAGGTCCGCGGCCGCATCCATGACGGTGTGCACGTGTTCCGCGGCATCCCCTACGCGGCATCACCGACTGGTGACCGACGCTTCAGCGCGCCGCAGCCGCCCGAGCCGTGGGCGGACGTGCGCGACGCGTTGCACGCGGGCCCGGTCGCGCCGCAGCCCGCGTCGCCGCTCGAGACGATGTTCGGCGCGGGACCGCCACAATGGAGCGAGGACTGCCTCAGCCTCAACGTCTGGACACCGGCCCCCGACGACGCGCGTCGCCCCGTCATGGTGTGGATCCACGGCGGCGCGTTCGTGAACGGCAGCGGTTCGACGCCCTGGTACGACGGCACCCGTTTCGCGACCAACGGCGACGTCGTCGTGGTGACGATCAACTACCGGCTCGGCGCCCTCGGCTTCCTCCACCTCGCGCCCTTCGGTGGCGAGCGTTTCGCCGACGCCGGAAACGCCGGGATCCTCGACCAGGTTCACGCGCTGCGCTGGGTGCACGACAACATCGAGAGCTTCGGCGGCGATCCGGGACAGGTGACCATCTTCGGCGAGTCGGCGGGCGCGATGAGCGTCGGGACGTTGCTCGGCACGCCCGCAGCACGCGGCCTCTTCCACCGCGCGATCGTGCAGAGCGGTTCGGCGGCGGTGATCGCGACCGCGGACCAGGGCGCGGCGATCGCCGAACGGGTGCTCACCAAGCTCGACCTGTCGCCGGCCCGGGTCGACGAGATCGTCGGCGTCCCGACGCAACGCATCCTCGACGCACAGACCGAGGTCTACGACGAGGAGTCGCGCACCCAACTGCCCTTCCGGCCCGTCGTCGACGGTCTCCACCTCCCGGAGCTCCCGATCGCGGCGATCGCACGCGGGGTCGATCCTCCCGTGCCGGTGCTCGTCGGGACGACGGCCCACGAGATGACCTTGTTCCTCGCGTTCGAGCAGTCGTCCAGTCCGCGCGACGTCGCGCTCCTCACCAAGCGGGCGCGGACCGTCGTCGGGGACGGAGCCGACGTGGCGGCGCGCACCTACCTCGACAACCGTTCGCAGTCGTCGGTCGACGACGCGCTGATCGCGTTCGAGACCGACCGCGTGTTCCGCATCCCGGCGATCCGGCTCGCCGAAGCCGTCGTCGCGTCGGCGACACCCGCGTACATGTACCTCTTCGCGTGGGAGACGCCGGCGTTCGGTGGCGTGCTGCGATCGTGTCACGCGCTCGAGCTGCCGTTCGTCTGGGACGCGCTCGACCAGGGCGGCGTCGACGTCTTCACCGGAACGGGTGCGGAACGACCGGCCCTGGCACGCGACATGCACCAGCGCTGGATCGCGTTCGCCCGGACCGGCGATCCCGGCTGGCCCGCCTACGACACCGATCGGCGGTCGGTGATGGTCTTCGACGGGAACGATGACAGAGTGGTCGACGACCCGGCCGGCGACGAACGGCGACTGTGGGACGGCATCGCATGATCCGCCGCGGTGTGACCCGCGTGCGCGGCGCCAGCCGCCCCGATGAGGAGGAGTGATGGCCACGAGCGGGCCCGAGGACCGCGACAACGGCGAGGAGCCGATCGAGGAGCTCGTCGAGGAGGCGCGCGAGGAGAACCCCGATCCGACGACGCGGCGCGAGGCCTACGAGCTCGAGCTCATGGAGGAGGGCCGCTCCGACGAGGGTGCGGAGGTCGAGGTGGACGACGAGGAGGAGCGAGAAGAGGAGCGCGGCGAGCGCCGGTAGACGCGCTCAGCGCGTCGTGCCACACCAGACCTGGGCCGACCCCCGCACGTCACCGCCGCACGCGAGCCACACGCCGAGCGGCCGTTCCCCGTCCCCCGTGCGCACTGCGACCGCGACGTCGTCGGCCGGCGCGATCGCGGCGCGGTACTCCAGCTCGGCGCGTCGGACGGGTGGGCGTCCGAGCCGGCTCAGCGCGTCGTCCACCGGCTCCCAATAGGCCGCATTGTTCATGTGGCCCATCACGTCGAAGTCGCTCGCCCGCAGCACCCACGGTCGTGGCGACGCGTCCGGCGGCGGGCCCGGGTGGCGCAACTTGATGCTCACGCGTCGCTTGTGCTCCGGGACCGGGAATCGCTCGTGGAACGCATCGGGCAGCGGCTTCGGACCGCCGGTCAACCCGTCGACGAACACCCACAGCGCGAGCGCGTCGACGCGCGCGCCGTTCGCTCCGCTGAGCGTCGTGACGCGCTCCGCCCAACGCGGTCCGACGCCGGTGGTCGTCGTCTCGAGGAGCACGCGCTCGTCGAAGCGCGCCAGCGTCGCGACGTCGATCTCCACCCGTCGCAGCACCCACGTGCCCGCGCCCGTGAGTCCGGAGTCCTCCATGTCGTCGTGGGCGACGTTCTGGAGGTAGCGGCCGAGCGCGCTCAGTCGCAGCCGAGCGTCGCAGTCGACGTCGGCCAGGCGGACGATCACCTCGTTGGCGAAGGTGCGCGGGATCATGACGCGAGCGCGAGCGACGCGAGCGTGTCGACGAGCGCGCGGGCCGGTGGGACCAAGTCGCCGTCGGATCGATCGTGCCAATGCGGGCCGAGGCCGCGGACACGCGGTGGGAGCTCGAGCTGCACGCCGGACGGCACCGCGTTGACCGGATTGTCGGGATGCAGGCCGCGCAGGTCGGGCGGGATCGCGTCGAGATCGTCGACGATGGTGTAGTCCGTGAGCACGCACCGCAACGCGGCGGCGACGCGTGCCGCCATCTCGCGACACGCGCCTCCGACCAACACGGTCGTCCAGTATCCGGCGCGGCCGTAGCCGTGCAACGAGAACACGACGTCGACGTGGCCGAGGAAGTCGGAGAGCGCCGGCGACGCGCCCGGATCGGTCAAGTGCGACGGAAGGTGCCAGCGCAAGTCTTCGGGTTGCAGCACCGCGTACAGCGACGCGCCGGCCTGCTCGGCCGCGAGGGTGGCCAATTCCGCGGTTCGTCGCTCGAGGGAGCCGCCGTGGATGGCCATGAAGCCGACGCGCGACCGCAGCTCGACCTCCTCGACCACCCCGGGCATCCGCAAGAGTTCCGCGAACACGCTGCGCCAGGCTACGCGCGCACGGCGCGCGGCGCCTGGGCGTCGCGCGGCTTTCCGCCCAGGAGTGGTGTGGCCTGGTCAGGCGGACGGGACCGGCGCGACGCGCGCCAGCGCGATCTCACTGGCGGCCAGGGCGCCGCCGGCGGCCACGAGCACGACCGCGATCGCCTCGACGCCATAGGCCGACGCCACGGCACCGGCCAGCGCGGTGAGCGCCGGGCCGCCGAGCGCCGCCGCCGCGATCGAGAGTCCGATGGCCTTCGGGGCGCGGTCGGGGCCCACGCGCGCCGGCGTCAGCGCGACGAGGACGGGGAAGATCGCGGCGAGGCCGAGCCCCTCGATCGGGAGCCCGAAGGGCGCGAGGGGCGTCGGGGCGACCCAGAGCAGGAGCAGGCCGCCCAGCGCGACCGCCCAGCTGGCGCGAAGGATGAGCGGCGCGGCGACGCGATCACCGCGCCAGCCGAGGAGCAGCCGTCCACCGGTGAGCGCGGCCCAGTAGGACGCGACGGCGACGCCCGCGACGCCGCGGTCGAGTCCGCGACCGTCGGTCAGCAGCACGAACGCCCACGCGCCCGTCGCGACCTCCACCGCGGTGTAGCAGAAGAAGACGACCAAGGAGGCCGGCACCGCGACGCGAGCGGGCGCGAGCGGTTGCAGCTCGTCGTTCGCGTTGCCTGCGTCCACCACGAGTGGTGACCACGCGCGACGGATCCGGACCGCGCCGACGAGCAGACAACCGCTGAGCAGCGCGAACAGGCCGATAACCGGTCGCCACCCCACGCCGAGAACGAGCGCGGCGGTGACGAGGAGCGGCGCGAGCGTCGCGCCGAGCCCGTACATCGCGTGCAGCACGCCCATCTGGCCGACGGTGCCGACGTGCGCCGTGTACGCGTTGATGCCGGAGTCGATCCAGCCGCGCGCGAGCCCGAGCAGTCCGACGAGGAGGAGCACCAGACCCCAGAGCGAGGCGACCGACCATCCCGCGAACGCGAGCGTCGAGACGGCGACCGCGAGCAGGACCGTGCGCGAGACGCCGAACCGGGTGACCACCCAGCCCGTGACCGCGCTCGTCGCGACGTAGCACGCGGCCCCGACGAACACGAGCAGGCCCAGGTCGGCGAGCGGTCGATCCAACGAATGGCGCATCGACGGCCACAGGACGCCGATCCCACCGTCCGGGACGCCGAGCACGACGACGAACAACCCGTATCCGAGCAGCGCCACCGCGCGCTCCCGCGTCACGCTCCCAGTATCCCCGCCGGCCGGGGTGGTCCTGAGCGCCCTGGAACGAGGTGGCTCACGCGTCGTGGACGCGGATGCGGATGCGCTTGTTGCCCTTGCCCTTGCTCTCGGTCTTGACCACCTCGACGCGCCCGACCTCCGACGTGTCGCGCACGTGGGTGCCGCCGTCGGCCTGCTTGTCGAGCCCCACGATGTCGACGACGCGGATCTCGCTCACCGACTCCGGGATCAGGCTCACCTTCGTGCGGATCAGGTCCTCGTCCTCCACCGCGACACCCCGGGGCAGGAACGAGACCTCGATCGGTCGCGCCGCGACGAGCTCGTCGTTGACCAGGCCCTCGACCTCCTTGGCGAAGCCGTCGGGCAACGGGTCGAACTCGAAGTCCATCCGCGCCTCGAGCGGTTCCATGTTCCCGCCGGTCACCGCGGTGCCCCAGCGATGCCAGATCACACCGCACAGCACGTGCAACGCGGTGTGCGTGCGCATCAACGCGTGACGGCGATCCCAGTCGACCTCCCCGTGCACCGTGTCCCCGACGGCGGGCAGCGGCCCCTCGCCGACGGTGTGCCAGACGTCGTCGCCCTCCTTGCGCACGTCGGCGACCGGTGCACCGGACAGCGTTCCCGTGTCGTGCGGCTGTCCCCCACCGGTCGGGTAGAACGCGGTGCGGTCGAGGGCGACGCGGCGACCGACCTCGTCGACCGCGGTGACCGTCGCGTCGAACGACCGCAGGTACGCGTCACGGAGGTAGAGCAGCTCGGTGGCCACGTGCAGAGTCTGTCGCGGTGAGCGGCGTGTGACCTGCGGTGTAGCAAGCCCCCGATCGGGGCAGGCCTGCTCCGAGGGCTCCGGAGTGGGGACTCCCGACCCTCACACCTGCGAACACACGAGCTACCCCCGGCCCGCCCCCCCGAACGCCGGGGGCAGCTCGCGTCAGGGCGCAGGTCGGTGGACGCGTTCGCTGGACCCGTGCGGAAGGTCGTGACGCGATGTTGTCCGCGGGGTACGTTGCGCCGGCGGGTGGCCGGGGGAACGTACGCCTGTCTGTGTGGCTCCTCTGCGCAGGCGAAGGACACGGACCCCCGGCCGCCGTTGAGACGCCTAGCCAGGCGCTCGGGGATCGCTCAGCCGTTGCGCGGCACCTCGCGGAACGCCTTGCCCTTGTAGGGGTCGGGCTCCTTGGGCAGGCCGAGCACGCGCTCGCCGATGATGTTCTTCTGGATCTCGTCGCTGCCGCCGTAGATCGACGGTGCGGGACTGAACAGCGCCATCTCCTGGATCGCGCCTCCGCCCGGCGTGTCGTCGCCCATCAGCGTGCCGTGCGGGCCGAGGATCTCGAGACCGACCTCGCGCGACAGGCGCGTGATGCGGCTCATCATGAGCTTCGCGGTGTTGGCCTCGGGGCCGGGACCGCGACCGGCCTTGAGCGCGGCACGCGTGCGCAGCGCGGTCATGCGCCCGATCTCGTTGAGGATGTAGAGCTCGGTGAGGTGCTGGCGCAGGACAGGGTCGCGGTCCTTGCCGAGTTCGCGCGCGAGCGTCTGGAACTGCCTGCCGCTACGCGCCGATCCGACGTCGGCGCCCGCGCCACCGCCGCGCGGACCGCCCCCGGCGAGATCGCCGACGCGCCGCTCGAGGAAGCCCGCCTTGCGGCCCGGGAACGCACCGCCCAGCGCGCCCGCGCCGCCGCTGCCGAGCCCGGCACGCTCGTTCGCAAGCGTGGTGTTCGCGACGATCCAACCCGCGTTGAGGTCGCCGATGCGCGCGTCGTCGGCGACGCGCGCGTCGGTCATGAACACCTCGCTGAAGAGCGCGCGGCCGGTCATCTCGCGCAACGGACGCACTTCGACGCCGGGCTGCTCCATCGGGAACGCGAAGTACGTGAGCCCCTTGTGCTTGGGGACGTCCCAGTCGGTGCGAGCGACGAGCATGCCGAGCTCCGCGAGCTGACCGCCCGACGTCCACACCTTCTGGCCGTTGACGATCCACTCGTCGCCGTCGCGTTCGGCACGCGTCTGCAGCCCGGCGAGGTCGGAGCCCGCGCCCGGCTCCGAGAAGAGCTGGCACCACGCCTCCTGACCGTTGACGATCGGCTTCAGGTACCGGCGCTTCTGCTCCTCGGTGCCGTGGGCGATGATCGTCGGCCCCGCGAGCAGGATGCCCAGACCGGACGGCGGCCCGACCGCACCGGCCTTGCCGAGCTCGTCCATCGCCGCGTTGGCGAGGTCGCGCGGGAGCCCCTTGCCGTGCCACTCCTCGGGCCAGGTCGGCACCGCCCAGCCCGAGTCGGCGAGGCGCGCCCACCACTCGGCCAGCGTGAGATCCGGGTCCCAGTTGTCGGCGACCCACTCCTTCACTTCCTTGCGCACCAGGTCGGCGGTCATGACGGCCACGTCGTTGCTCCTTGGATCGGCGCGCTCAGCGCGGGTCGAGCAGCTCGAGCACCTTCTCGGACGGTCGGGCGATGACGGCCCGCTCGCCGAGGAAGACGACCGGCCGTTGCATGAGCTCCGGATGCTCGAGGAGCAGGTCGACGACCTGTTCCCGGGTCTGGTAGTCGGCCGCGTCGAGACCCAGCTCCTTGAACCGGCCGTCCTTGCGGACCAGCTCGGCCGGCGGGTCGGTGATGTGGTCGAGGATCCGTTCGAGCGTGGCCCGATCGGGCGGAGCCTTGAGGTACTCGACGACGTCGTGCTCGACGCCCCGATCCGCCAGGATGTCGAGCGCGCCCCGAGACTTGCTGCAGACGGGGTTGTGGTACACGAGGACCTTCTCCATGCAGGCCAGGGTACGCGCTCACCCCTCCAGACGGTCGAGCCGGTCGTGCAGCTCCCCGAGCTCACGACGCAGCTCGTCCACGTCGGCCCGCAGCCCTTCCAGCTCGGCGGCGGTCACGACCGGGACGGGCTCCCGTCCGCCGTCGCGGACACCCGTCGACGCGTCGCCCTCGGCCACAGGTGGCGAGGCGCGGGCGACGTCGACGTCGCCACCGAGCAGGTGCGCGTACCGGTGCTCCTTGCGCCCGGGCTCGCGCTCGAGCCGGGCGACCAGGGGCTCGTCGCGACCGGCCAGACGGTCGAGCGTCGCCACGACGTCGTCGATCCCGTCGAAGCCGTGCAACCGCTCGGTGCGGCCCTTGAGCTCGCCGGGCGTCTGCGGTCCGCGCAGCATGAGCACCGCGAGCACCGCGACGTCGGCGTCGTCCAACCCGAGCTGCTCCTCGGCCAGCTGCCAGTACTTGATGACCCGGCTCCCCGCGGTGACACCGCGACGGACGATCCCGCGCTCGCGCAGCCGGTCGAGCGCGGCCTCGATCGTCGGCTCGTCGTAGCGCACGACGGGGTCGCGGTTCGTCGTCTGGTTGGCGGCGGTGCGGAGCCCGTTGAGGCTGAGCGGGTACGTATCGGGCACGGTGCGTTGCTTCTCGACCAGGCAGCCGAGCACGCGCAGCTCCTCCGGCGTCAGGTCCATGAGCGGGAGCCTACGGCCGCGCGCCCCTCAGTTGGCGACGATCGCAACGCCGAGGTCGAGCTGCGGGCGGTCGACTGCGTCGCGCGCCCAGCGCAGGTAGGTTGCGCGTTCGACGTCGACCGCGCCGAGCGAGCGCAGGTGCGGCGTCGCCCATTGCACGTCCAGCAGCACGCCACCGCCGGCGCGCAACCGCTCGGCGAGCGCGACGAGCGCGACCTTGGACGCGTCGGTGACACGATGGAACATCGACTCCCCCGCGAAGAGCGCACCGACCGCGACTCCGTAGAGCCCGCCGACGAGCTCCTCGCCGCTCCATGCCTCGATGCTGTGCGCCCAGCCGAGATCGTGCAGTCGGCAGTACGCGTCGACGAACGACTCGTCGATCCACCCTGCCGGGCGTCGTGGGTCGGCGCACGCGCGCATCACGGTCTCGAACGCACGGTCCACCGTGATCTCGAACCGGCGACACGAGCGACGCAACGACCGGCTCACGCGCAGCCCGTCGAGCGGGATCACGCCGCGCGGATCGGGCGACCACCACCCGAGCGGCCCGCCGCGCGACAGGCGCATCGGGAACAGCCCGCTGCGGTACGCGGCGAGCACGGTGCCGGGGTCGAGATCCGCGCCGAGCGCCACCACGTCATCGGCCGCGGACGACGGGTCGGGCATCGCCCACGGCGACGGCGGGGGTTCGACCGGCACGACGCGAGCATCGCACGGGCCGGGACCGACCCGGAGGCTCAGGACGTGGGCGCGGCTTCGAGCCTGCGGGCCCGACGCGCGCGCAACCGCTGCACGCCGGCGACGAGCAGCGCGACCGACAGGGCCCACACGATCGCGTCGGTCTCGTAGCGGAAGCGGTTGTTCTCACTCAGGTCGAAGAGGTTGTCGACGAACATCGTCCACCACACCGTGAGGCCGATGACGAGGCTCGTGAGCATGACCGGGTCGAGCCGTCCCCGACGGCGCACGAACGCCCACGCCGCGAGTGGCGTGAGAAAGAACACCGCCGCGTACTGCGCGACGACGAGCCACGCGACCTGGTCCGCCTGCGGGAAGTACTTGGAGGAGCCCGGCCGCGGCAACACGTGGTTCCACGTGTAGGGCCGGGCCTGGAGGAGCGGAACCCGATCAGCGACCTGCGCGAGCCCCCGCGTCTGGAGGTTGGGCCCGAAGTAGCTGTACTGCTGCGCGGGGAGGAAGTAGATGCGAAAAGAGCCCACGATGTTGCTGAGCCACTGGCCGGGATGCTTGCGCGCGTACGTGAGGTCGTCGTGCAGGAAGCGCGACGAGATCGCGATGTACGCCTCGTTGTTGAAGTTCGGGGACCCGCTCTGCTTCACCTCGTCGAGCGCGGGAATCCCCGTGTGAGTCGGCTTCACGCCGTAGGCAGCGAGCGGTTTGAAGGGGCCGTGGAGAACATCCGTTGACAACTCACCGCGGTCCACCATCTTCTGCAGCTCGGCTCTGGGAACGCGTGCGAGCACGACGTGCGCCATGTTCATGCCCGTCCAGCTGCTCGTCGCGAACTGGCCGAACATCACGAACGTCTTGACGTACCAGCCGGTCACGACGAGCACCGGCAGCAGCATCCAGACGAGCGCGCGCCGTGAGCGGGGCCGGACCGCGATGAGGATCAGCGCCGCGAGCGCTACCAGCCACACGAGGTGGTAGCTCGCACGCGTGAGCGCGACGGCGGCGAAGAGCGACGTCGCCGCGACGCCCCAGCCGGTCGAGCGCGTGCGGGCATAGCGCGCGACGGCGAGCGATCCCCAGCACAGCGCGGTCGTGACGAAGTACGTGTAGAAGAGGAAGTGCTCGTACGCGATGGTCGACGGCAGGACCGAGAACACCACCGCCGCGACCCACGCGACGCGAGGCGGCGTCCGCAGCTCGAGCATGAGCAGGTCGAGACCGATCACGAGGGCGAGGCCGAGCCCGGAATACGTCACCAGACCCCAGCCCCCGGCCGAGCCGGGCAGATGGACGAGCGCGCCCAGGTACACGTTGAAGAGCGGCGGCTGGGAATGGAGGTACCAGATGCTGCGGAACAGGTCGTGGCGCAGCAGACGGATGTCGAGGATCTGCCACCCCGTCTTGAGCAGGGTGTCGAGGAAACCGACACCGGCAACCGTCACGAGGAGCCGCGTCAGCACGAAGACCATCACCAGCCGCCGCAGCTCGGCCCGGGTGGCGCGATACGGCGCGGGCGCCGCCTCCGCGATCGTCGAAGGAGCGGGCGGCACCGTGTCGCGACGAGCGCGCCGCGTTCGCGTCTCGACGCCTGACTGCATGCATTCATATCGGCACCCCCTCGGACCCGACTGAGCGGATTGACCGACTTGAGGCGACTCCGCACCGAAGGGACCGGCGGCCCGACGCGAAGAGGCAGTTCAGCCCCCGTGCTCGGCGACCGATCTACCGTCGTGTCGTTCCGGAGCGGGAGTGGAGCCGTGTCGAGAGCAGGGGCTGGTGCATCGCGCGGTCATGACCGCGCCACGGCGAGCCGGGCCCCCGGTCGCCTCCCGCAGCTCGAGCGGCTCGGTCGCGGGGTGGCGCGCCACCGCTGGTTCGTCCTCGCGGCGTGGATCGTCGCCGCCATCGTCATCGTCGGGACCGCCCAGGCATCGGGAGGCCGTCCGGTGGACGTGTTCTCCATACCGGGCGCGCAGTCACAACACGCGCTCGACCTCCTGAAGCAGCGGTTCCCCGCGGCTGCCGGCGACACCGCCACCGTCGTCTTCACCGCCGACCACGGCACGCTCCGCACCCCGGCCGCGCAGGCCGCGATCGCAGCGACGGCGAAGAACCTGCAGGCGCTCCCGCGCGCGACAACGGTCGTCGCACCCGAAGGCCCCCTCGCCGCCGCGCTCGTCTCCAAGGACGGGAAGATCGCGTTCGCGCGCGTGCAGTACGACACGACCGCCCAGACGCTGGGCACCGACGCGTTCCACCGGCTCGTCGCGGCAGCACAACCGGCGCGGGCCGCGGGCCTCGGTGTCCAGTTCGGCGGGCCCGTCGTCGACTATGGCAACCAGAGCGCGCACGGCAACGGTGACGCGATCGGGCTGCTCGTCGCCATCGTCATCCTGCTCCTCGCGTTCGGGTCCGTCATCGCCATGGGTTTGCCGATCGGGACCGCGCTGTTCGGCCTCGCGGTCGGGCTGTCGCTCATCACGGTGCTCGCGTCCGTGACGCAGGTGGGCACCGTCGCGCCCGAGATGGGGACCATGATCGGCCTCGGCGTCGGCATCGACTACTCGCTCTTCGTCGTGACCCGCTACCGCGAGGCGCTGGCGACCGGGCTCACGGTCGAGGTCGCGATCGGTCGGGCCCTCGCCACCGCCGGGCAGGCGGTGCTCTTCGCGGGCAGCACGGTCGTCATCGCGCTCTGCGGCTTGCAGCTCTCGGGCATCCCCTACGTCGCGGTGCTCGGCTTCACCGCGGCCATCGTCGTCGCCGTGATGATCGTCGCCGCGCTCACGCTCCTCCCCGCGCTCATGGCTCTTGCCGGTCACGGCATCGACCGGCTGCGGGTTCCCGGCGTGCGGTCGTCCATCCCGCAGGAGGGCACCACCGCTCACGCGCACGGTTTCGCGCGTTGGGCCCGCTTCGTGGCCCGCCATCCGTGGCCGCTCGCGATCGCGTGCCTCGCGTTGCTGCTGACGCTCGCGTACCCGGTCACCCAGATGCGACTCGGTCAGACCGACGACGGCAGCGCGCCCGCGTCGTCGACGCAACGCAAGGCGTACGACCTGCTGGCCCAGGGGTTCGGGCCGGGTGCCAACGGGCCGCTGCTGCTCGTGGTCGCGCTCCCGAGGCCGAGCGACACGACACCGCTTCCTGCCATCACCCGTGCCGTGACCGGACAGCCCGGTGTCGCCGGGGTCTCGCCGGCGCAGGTGAGCCCCGACCACACGACCGCGGTGATCACGGTCGAGCCGACCACCCGTCCCGACTCGGCGGCGACCGCGGCACTCGTCACCCGGTTGCGTCGCGACGTGCTCCCTCCGGTCATCGCCACGACGAAGGCGCCCGTGTTCGTCGGTGGCGTCACCGCGGCCTACATCGACCTCGGCGACCGGATCGCGAGCCGGCTCCCGTGGTTCATCCTCGCCGTAGTCGGCCTGTCGTTCCTGCTGCTCATGGCCGCGTTCCGGTCGCTCGTCATCCCGCTCACCGCGGCGGTCATGAACCTGCTGTCGATCGGTGCCGCGTACGGCGTCGTCGTCGCAGTGTTCCAGTTCGGTTGGGGCAAGGAGCTGCTCGGGTTGCACACGACCGTGCCCATCGTGTCGTTCGTGCCGATGATGATGTTCGCGATCCTCTTCGGCCTCTCGATGGACTACCAGGTGTTCCTGCTCACGCGTGTCCGCGAGGAGTACGAAGCGACCGGGCAGACGCGGGAAGCCGTCGTCGGCGGTCTGGCGACAACGGCGCGCGTCATCACGTCGGCCGCGCTGATCATGATCAGCGTCTTCCTGAGCTTCGTCGCGACACCCGCGGTCGTCGTGCAGATGTTCGGCGTCGGGCTCGCGGTCGCGGTGCTCGTCGACGCGTCGGTCGTTCGGATGGTGCTCGTGCCCGCGACCATGGAGCTGCTCGGAGCGGCGAACTGGTGGCTCCCCCGCTCGCTCGACCGCATCCTGCCCCGCATCTCGCTCGAGGGCGGCGGCGCGACGGGCACGACCGCCACCACGCGCGACGTCCCCGCACCGAAAGCTCCGGAGCCGGCCGGCGTCGGCTGACGTCATCCGGCGTCCGACGTCCGCGCCGGTGCTCGCGGAGCCGGGCTGGCACGATGGGTGGGTGACGACCGCGTTCGTGCTCTCCGGTGGCGCCAGCCTCGGCGCGATGCAGGTCGGCATGTTGCAGGCGCTGGCCGAGCGGGGCGTCGAACCCGACCTGGTGCTGGGCGCGTCCGCCGGTGCGGTCAACGCGACCTGGATCGCCGGCCATCCGCACCTCGGCCAACTCGACGAGCTCGCCGCGATCTGGAGCGGGCTACGCACCCGCGAGATCTTCCCGTTCCGGCCGCTGCGCGGGTTCCTCGGCTTCATCGGGCGTCGTGACTCGCTGCTCACGCTCGACCGGCTGCGCAGCCTGGTCGGCCGCTATCTGACGTTCGAGCGTCTCGAGGACGCGCCGGTCCCCGTGCGCATCGTCACGACCGAGGTCAGGACCGGCCACGAGATCGTGCTCACGCGTGGCGACACGCTCGACGCGGTGCTCGCGAGCGCGTCGATCCCCGGTGTGTTCCCGCCGGTCCGCGTCGAGGGTCGGGACCTCATGGACGGCGGCGTCGCCGACAACACACCGATCTCGCACGCCGTCGAGCTCGGGGTCGAGACGATCTACGTGCTGCCGACCGGCTACGCGTGCGCGCTCGAACGCACACCGACGAGCGCGATCGGCATGGCCGTCCAGGCCGTCACGCTGCTCGTGCAGCAGCGGCTCGTGTCGGAGGTCGAGCTCTACGAGGGTCACGTGGACCTGCGTGTCATCCCGCCGTTGTGCCCGCTGACCGTCTCGCCGGCCGACTTCTCCCACGGTGCGTGGCTGATCGCACAGGCGCGCGCGAGAGCGGCCGAATGGCTCGACGGGCCCTGGACCGACCCGCGCGCGTCGTTGCGCGCCGCGCACGCCCACGACCGGCCGGACGCGCCGACATGAGCGGCGCTACGGTCGGCGGGTGAGCGTTCCGCGCACGATCGTGTGCGTCGAGTGTGGCGGGACCGCGCACCTGTTGCGCGAGGACGACGCCGAGGATCCGTACCAGGCCGGTGAACCGGTCGCGTACCGCTGCAGTGAGTGTCTCGAGCGTTTCGACGTCGTCGTCACCGACGAAGACGTGGACGACGAGCCGAGCTGACCAGCGACGGGCGGTGGCGTCAGTGGGGCCGGACGCGCTCGACCTGGTTCGACACCGGCGCCTGCGGGCCCCGGCTCCGCGACGAGAGCGCGACCGGTGAGCGGCGACCGCGCGGCGGGAGCGGCGGCTCGACCGTGGTCGCGACCGCGAAGAAGCCCAGCAGCATCAGGAACAGCACGACCCCACAGCCAATGGCGAGCAACCACTCGACCATCGAGCCCACCCCCCGGCGGGTACGACACACTCGTGACCAGCGGAGGTGACGTTACCCCCAACGGTCGCCCTTACCAAGGCGCGGCGCGACACGCCGCCGTCACGGGATCACGGCCCCTCCGGCCGGCGTCTGGGACACTCCCCCGCATCGACGATCGGCAGGAATGGAAGGCGCTTGCGGCACCCGTCGCCTGGGTCCTGCTCGCCGCGGGGTCCTCGTGGTGGCCGGAGGCGTCGTGTCCGGCATCGCCCTCGGGCCGAAGACGAGCGCAGGGAACTTCGACGTGTTCGGGGATCCGACACGCCGTCAGCGGCTCGAGGTCATGCTCCAACCGCTGAACCCGTACACCGCGCTGCTCGTCCTTCTCGCCCTGCTTGCTCGCTCGGCGGCTGCGCGGGGCCCCACAAACGGTCCTCGAGCGCACCGGCGGGATCGTGGCCGGAGTCCTCGTCGCCGCGGGCGCGTACGGCGTGGTCGACGCGTTCGCGCCGCCGCGGGGCTACTTCATCACGAGCAGGCAGGAGTACCTGCTCGCAGCACCGCGCGCAGCGATGCTGCTCCTCGCCGCCGTGGCCATCTGGATCACCTCGCGGCGAAGCGCTTCGTCCACACCGACTGCGACCGACGACGACATGCCCGTGCCGATCGAGATGCAGTGAGAACGTCTCAGCGCGCTGCGAGAGGTGCGGGGAGCGCGGTCTCGCCCATGAGGGCGCGGTCCACGGCGGCCGCGCACGACCGGCCCTCGGCGATGGCCCAGACGATCAGGCTCTGACCACGGCCCATGTCGCCGCACACGAACACGTTGTCGACGTTGGTCGACCATTGGTCGTCGCGGCCGACGTTGCCGCGCTCGTTGAGCTCGACACCGAGCTGGTCGAGGAGCCCGCCGCGCTCCGGTCCGGTGAAGCCCATCGCGAGGAGCACGAGCTCGCACGGCAGGTCGAAGTCGCTGCCCTCGATCTTCGCGAAGCGCATCCGCCCGTCCTCGACGACCTGCTCGACCTCGTGGGCCCGCAGCGCCTTCACCCGCCCGTCCTCGTCACCGACGAAGCACTCCGTGTTCACGGAGAAGACGCGCTCGCAGCCCTCCTCGTGCGCCGACGACGTCCGGAACATGAGCGGCCACAACGGCCATGGTGTGCTGTCGGCCCGTGTGTCGGGCGGGCGCGGCATGATCTCGAACTGGTGCACCGACGCCGCCCCCTGACGGATCGAGGTGCCGAGGCAGTCGGCGCCGGTGTCGCCACCGCCGATGATCACGACCCGCTTGCCCGCCGCGGTGATCGGCGGCTCGGTGATGTCGTGCTGCTGCACGCGGTTGCCCCACGGCAGGTACTCCATCGCCTGGTGCACGCCATCGAGCTCACGCCCGTCGATCGGGAGGTCGCGCCATTGCGTCGCGCCGCCGGCGAGCACGATCGCGTCGAAGTCACGACGGAGCTCGTCGACCGGCACGTTGACGCCGACGTTCGCCTCGGTGCGGAACTCGGTGCCCTCGGCGCGTATCTGGTCGATCCGGCGGTCGAGGAACCGCTTCTCCATCTTGAACTCGGGGATGCCGTAGCGCAGTAGCCCGCCGATGCGGTCGGCGCGCTCGAACACGACGACACGGTGCCCGGCGCGCGTGAGCTGCTGCGCGGCGGCGAGACCCGCGGGTCCGGATCCGACGACCGCGACCCGCTTGCCCGTCGTCACGGTCGGCAGCTGGGGCTCCACCCACGCCTCGTCCCATGCGCGCTCCACGATCGAGACTTCGACCTGCTTGATCGTGACGGGTTGCTCGTTGATGCCGAGCACGCACGCGGCCTCGCACGGCGCGGGACAGAGCCGGCCGGTGAACTCGGGGAAGTTGTTCGTCGCGTGCAGACGCTCGCCGGCTTCGTGCCAGTCGTCGCGGTAGACGAGATCGTTCCATTCGGGGATGAGGTTCCCGAGCGGGCAGCCGTTGTGGCAGAACGGGATGCCGCAGTCCATGCAGCGCGCGGCCTGGGTCTGCAGGTTCTCCTCCGGGAACGCCTCGTAGACCTCGTGCCAGTCCCGCACGCGCAGCTCGACCGGGCGCCGCCTCGGCAGCTCCCGGTCGTACTTCATAAAACCAGTTGCTTCACCCATGTCTTCTCGCTCACTCGCTCGCCGCAGGGCTCCGGCGCTTGCCCTGCGCAACACGTATCGCTCGTTCGCTGGCGAGTGACCTGCGCTCCTCCGTCGCTCCGGTCACCGCATCTGCCTTGCGCTCCGTCAGTGCGCGCTGGGACCCGCTCTCAGCCATGCGCGGCGGCCATGACGGCTTCGTCGACGGAAAGGCCACGCTCCTCGGCGAGGCGGGCCGCTTCGAGCACGCGCTTGTAGTCGGCGGGCATCACCTTGACGAAGCGCTCCACCTCGTCGATCCAGCCCGCGAGGAGATGCTGCGCGACGACCGAGCCGGTCTCGGCCTGGTGACGGGCGATGACGTCACGCAGCCACACCTGGTCGTCGTCGTCGAGCGGGTCGAGGTCGACCATCTCGCGGTTGAGACGGGTGAAGAAGGTGCCGTCGGCGTCGTACACGTACGCCATGCCGCCCGACATCCCCGCACCGAAGTTGCGGCCCGTCGACCCGAGCACGACCACCCGGCCACCGGTCATGTACTCGCAACCGTGGTCGCCGACGCCCTCCACCACCGCGGTCGCACCCGAGTTGCGCACGCAGAACCGCTCGCCGACCACGCCACGGAAGAACGCCTCACCGCCCGTCGCGCCGTAGAGCACGACGTTGCCGGCGATGATGTTCTCCTCCGCGACGAGCGGCGACTCCTTCGGCGGGTACAGCACCAGCCGCCCACCCGACAGGCCCTTGCCCGTGTAGTCGTTCGCGTCACCTTCGAGCCGCAACGTGATGCCGCGCGGGACGAACGCTCCGAAGCTCTGGCCCGCGGAGCCGCTGAAGTGGATCTGGATCGTGTCGTCGGGCAAGCCCGCGCTGCCGTAGCGACGGGTCAGCTCGTAGCCGAGCATCGTCCCGACGGTCCGGTTCACGTTGCGGATCGGCAGCTCCAGCGCGACGGGTTGACCGTCGTCGAGCGCGCCCTCGCAGAGCTGGATCAGCGTGTTGTCGAGCGCCTCGTCGAGCCCGTGGTCCTGGCTCTTCGTGCAGTACCGGTCCTGCGCGGGATCGAAGTCGGGGACGTGCAGGATCGGGGTCAGGTCGAGACCCGACGCCTTCCAGTGGTCGATCGCCTTGCGGGTGTCGAGCATCTCCGCGTGACCGACGGCCTCCGCGAGGGTGCGGAACCCGAGCTGTGCGAGCAGCTCGCGCACCTCCTCGGCCACGAACTCGAAGAAGTTGACGACGAACTCGGGCTTACCCGAGAACTTCTTGCGCAGCTCGGGGTTCTGCGTCGCGATGCCGACCGGGCACGTGTCGAGGTGACACACGCGCATCATCACGCACCCGCTCACGACCAGCGGCGCGGTCGCGAACCCGAACTCCTCCGCGCCGAGCAGCGCGGCGATCACGACGTCGCGGCCGGTCTTCAACTGCCCGTCGGTCTGCACGACGATGCGATCGCGCAGGCCGTTCAACAGGAGCGTCTGCTGCGTCTCCGCGAGACCGAGCTCCCACGGCGCGCCCGCGTGCTTGATCGACGTCAGCGGCGACGCGCCGGTGCCGCCGTCGTGACCCGAGATCAGCACGACGTCCGCGTGGGCCTTGGCGACACCGGCCGCAACGGTGCCGACACCGACCTCCGCGACGAGCTTCACGTGCACACGCGCCCGGGGGTTCGAGTTCTTGAGGTCGTGGATGAGCTGCTTGAGATCCTCGATCGAGTAGATGTCGTGGTGCGGCGGCGGGCTGATGAGACCGACGCCCGGCGTCGAGTGCCGGGTCTGCGCGATCCACGGGTACACCTTGTGCCCCGGCAGCTGCCCGCCCTCGCCCGGCTTCGCGCCCTGGGCCATCTTGATCTGCAGGTCGTCCGCGTTCACGAGGTACTCGCTCGTCACGCCGAAGCGCCCGGACGCGACCTGCTTCACCGCGCTGCGCCGGAGGTCGCCGTTCGCGTCGGGCACGAACCGGTCGGCGTCCTCACCGCCCTCGCCGGTGTTCGACTTCCCGCCGAGGCGGTTCATCGCGATCGCCAGCGTCTCGTGCGCCTCCTTCGAGATCGAGCCGTAGCTCATCGCCCCGGTCGAGAACCGCTTGACGATCTCCGACGCGGGTTCGACCTCGTCGATCGGGACCGGCGGCCGCGCGCCCTCGCGCAACTCGAACAGGCCGCGCAGCGTCGCGAGCCGCTGGGCCTGGTTGTCGACGAGGCGCGTGTACTCCTTGAAGATGTCGTACCGGCCCCAGCGCGTCGAGTGCTGCAGCTTGAACACGGTGTCGGGATTGAACAAGTGGTATTCGCCTTCGCGCCGCCACTGGTACTCACCGCCGACCTCGAGCTCCC
>DATBEZ010000114.1:0-12238 GCA_036558745.1 Acidimicrobiia bacterium | reverse complement strand
AGAGTCGATCTTGTTGCGGCGCCTCTTCGTGTAGGGCAGCAGCACAGTGAGCGCGTGGCCTTCGACGTGTTCGAGGTCCACCCGGATCGCGTCGCCGGTTTCGGGTCCGCGTAGGCGTACGTCGGAGACAACGGCCGCGGCGCGGATGGCGCTGCGCCGAGCGGTGAGCGCGGCGACGCACGCATCGAGCATGGCGGCGGCTGCCGGCTGCGGGTCGTCAACGTCGGGTGCGACCATCTCGGTGGTTCCGTCGATGTTGACGACGGCGGCGAAGGGGAAGAACTCGCCGTGGGCGCCGAGCTGTTGTTGCGCGAAGCCGAGCACCGCACTGACGAGTCCGTCGAAGTCGTTCTGGGCTTGGGAGGAGGCGGTCGCGCGCCACGACGAGACGCGCGGCATCCTAACGAGGTGTTCTCCCACCGCATGTTGCTGTTCTCGCAGGTCAGGTCCGGTATGCGGAGGCCCCCTTGGCCCCGGGAAGCACGCGGTAGGCCTCGTACACGGAGTCGACGCGCTTGATCGCACCGAGCATGGAGTCGAGGTGACCAGGGTCGGCGAGCTCGAAGTCGAAGCGCAGCTTCGCGACCCGGTCGGGGCTCGTCTGCGACGTGCAGCTCAGGATGTTCACGTGATGCTCGGAGAGCACCTGGGCCACGTCACGCAGCAACCGCGACCGGTCGAGGGCCTCGATCTCGACCGACACGACGAACGTCGCGGGCTGGTCGTGGTCCCACTCCACCTCGATGAGGCGATCGCCCTGGCTCGTCGCGAGCTGGGACGCGTTGGCGCAGTCGGCGCGGTGGACCGATACACCACGGCCCCGGGTGACGAAACCGATGATCTCGTCGCCGGGCACCGGCGTGCAGCAGCGCGACAGGCGCACCATGAGGTCGTCGAGCCCCTCGACGTGCACGCCGACCGCGCGCCGCTCGCGTGCTCGCGACGGCCGCGGCGGTCGCAGGGCGGTGACCGGCATCTGCTCCTCGCCGCCGCGCAGCTCCTTCTGCATGCGCTGCACGACCGCCTTGGCCGAGACGTGACCCTCGCCGATCGCGGCGTGGAGGGCGTCGAGGTCGGCGTAGTGCATCACCGACGCGACGTCGGAGAGCAGGTTCGACTGCGCGATCTTCTGGACCGGCAGCCCTTCGCGGCGCATCGCCTTCGTCAGCTCGTCGCGACCGGTGTCGATCGCGTCGACGCGACGCTCGCGGGAGAACCACTGGCGGATCTTGCTGCGGGCGCGGGGCGTCTGGACGAACTGCATCCAGTCGCGGCTCGGTCCGGCGCCTTCGACCTTGCTCGTGAAGATCTCGACCGTGTCACCCGAGGCGAGCTGCGAGTCGAGAGGCACGAGGCGTCCGTTGACGCGCGCGCCGATGCAGCGGTGACCGACCTCGGTGTGGATCGAGTACGCGAAGTCGACCGCGGTCGCGCCGACGGGCAGCGTGATGACCTTGCCCTTCGGGGTGAAGACGAAGACCTCGTCCTGCTCGAGGTCGATCTTCAGCGTCTCCATGAACTCGGCGGGGTCGGAGGTCTCCTGCTGCCAGTCGACCATGCGCTGCAGCCACGCGAGGTCCTCTGCCGGCGACTGCTGCTCCTTGTAGCCCCAGTGCGCGGCGATGCCGAACTCGGCCCGCCGGTGCATCTCCTGGGTTCGGATCTGCACCTCGACGGGCTTTCCGCCCGGACCGACCACCGTCGTGTGCAACGACTGGTACAGGTTGAACTTCGGCATCGCGATGTAGTCCTTGAACCGGCCCTGCACCGGCTTCCACAACGCGTGGATCGACCCGAGCGCGCCGTAGCAGTCCTTCACCGAGTCGACGATGACGCGTACACCCACGAGGTCCTGGACGTCGTCGAACTCCTTGCCGCGCACGACCATCTTCTCGTAGATCGACCAGTAGTGCTTCGGCCGTCCCGTCACCTCGGCGTTGATGTGCAGCTCGGCGAGACGAGCGCGCAACGCGTCGAGCACCCGCTCCAGGTGCTCCTCGCGCTCGGGCGAGCGCGTCGCGACCATCTGCTCGATCTCCGCGTAGCGCTTCGGATAGAGCACCGCGAAGGCGAGGTCCTCGAGCTGCCACTTCACGTCCGCGATGCCGAGGCGGTGTGCGAGCGGGGCGTAGATGTCGAGGGTCTCCTGCGCGATCCGCAGCTGCTTGGCCTCGGGCAGCGACGCGATCGTGCGCATGTTGTGCAGACGGTCCGCGAGCTTGATGAGCAGGACGCGGATGTCCTTCGCCATCGCGACGAGCATCTTGCGCAACGTCGCCGACTGCTGCTCCTCCTTCGAGTCGAACTGCAGCCGGTCCAACTTCGTCACACCGTCGACGATCGCGGCGACGTCGGCTCCGAACCCGCTCTCGATGTCTTCGCGCGTCACCGCGGTGTCCTCGACCGCGTCGTGGAGCAGCGCGGCGGCCAGGGTCACGTCGTCGAGCCCGAGCCCGGCCAGGATCGTCGCGACACCGAGGGGGTGGGCGATGTAGGGCTCGCCCGAGCGGCGCACCTGGTCGGCGTGGGCCTCACGGGCGACCTCGAACGCCCGCTCGATGAGGTCGGTGTCGGCCTTGCGGTGCTGGTCGAGGTACGTGGCCACGAGCGGAGCCACCGCCACGTCGACGTGATGGCGGCGCCAGGGCAGCACCGAGCGCCGGTCGGTCCGGCTCTCGATGCGGGGATCGGTCGATGTGGTGCTCATCGCGCGGCGCCCATCGTGCTCGGGGGTTGCTCCTACTCGTACGTCAACAGCGTGTGCAGCTCGTACCCTTCCAATTTCGACCGCCCGCCGAGGAAGCCGAGCTCGAGGAGGAACGAGAGCCCGACCACCTCACCCCCGAGGCGCTCGACCAGCCGGACGGTCGCGGACGCGGTGCCGCCGGTCGCGAGCACGTCGTCGCAGACGATGACCGGCTCGCCGGGCTCGACCGCGTCGCGGTGGATCTCGAGCAGGTCGGTGCCGTACTCGAGCGCGTACTCCTCGCGCTCGATCTCCCAGGGCAGCTTCCCGGGCTTGCGCACGGGCACGAACCCGGCGTTGAAGCGCCGGGCCAGCGGGGCCGCGAGCACGAAGCCCCGGGCCTCGACGCCGATGACCTTGCCGACCTCACGCCCCGAGAACGGGACGGCGAGGTTGTCGATGACGTACGCGAACGCGTCCGGGTGGGCCAGGAGCGGCGTGATGTCCTTGAAGACGACACCCGGCGAGGGCCAATCGGGGATGTCCCGGATGTGGTCCTTCAACCAGTGGTCGTCGATCCCCATCGTCGAAGTCTACGACGGCGGACCCACCACCCCGTCGTTCCGGGCCGAACCATGGCCGGTTCCGACACGATGCGGCGCTCCGACGCCGCATCGTGTCGGAACCCGGCGTCAGGGAGGGAACGCCTCAGCGGCGCTTGCGGCGGCGTTGCTGGCGGGGTCGGGGCGCCACGCCGGAGGTGCCGCCGGCGACGGAGGGACGCGGTGGCGGGCCCGCGGTCGCGGGCGCCGGCTCCTCGAGCTCTCCGCCGTCGTCCTCCATGCCGTTGCCGGACTCGACCAGCGTCGGCGCCTTCGCCGGCGTAGGCCCGGCGGCTGCGACCGGTGCTGCGGGCGCGCCGGCCGCGGCACGAGCCTGCTGGGCGGCGGCACGCTCGCGCATCGCCTTGTAGCGCGGCTCCTGCTCCTTCCAGAAGGCCAGGATCGGCGTCGCCACGAAGATCGACGAGTACGCACCGGTGAGCAGACCGACGAACAGCGCGAGGGCGAAGTCGCGCAGGGCGAGCGCACCGAAGATGTAGCTGCCCACGACGAGCAGCGAGAACACCGGGAGCAGCGCGACGAACGAGGTGTTGAGCGAGCGCATCAGCACCTGGTTCATGGACCGGTTCACCATGAGCGAGTACGTGTCGCCCTTGACGGTGCCGAGCGTCGGTATGTTGTCCTTCACCTTGTCGAACACGACGACGGTGTCGTAGAGCGAGAACCCGAGGATGGTGAGGAACGCGATCACGGTCGCGGGCGTCACCTCGAAGCCCGTGATCGCGTACACGCCGATCGTGACGATGATGTCGTGGATCACCGCGATGATCGCGGCTGCGGCCATCTTGAACTCGAACCTGAAGCTCAGGTACAGCGCGATCACGATGAAGAAGACGACGAGCGCCTTGATCGCCTTGCTGCTGACCTGGTGACCCCACGTCGGCCCGACGTCGGTGACGCTGACCTTGCTCGCGGGAATCTTCCCGTACTTCGCGAGCGCGTCGATCATCTGCGTCTGCTTGGCCTGGTCCACGTTCTTGGCCTGGACGCGCACCTGGTTGTTGCCGACGATGAGGATCGTCGCGTCACCGACGATCGGCTGCACCGCGCTCCGGATGCCGCCCGCCGACGGATGGACGTGGCTCGCGGTGGAGAAGTCCCACTGGGTCCCGCCCTTGAAGTCGATGCCCAGGTTGAGGCCGCGGACACCCAACGCGATGAGACCGATCGCGATGACCGTCCCCGAGAGAACCGCCCACCGCCACGAACGACCGATGATGTCGAAGTGGGTGCGCTCGTGGAAGACGTCGGAGAGCGTGTGGCGCCGACGGTGCTCGGGCGGCGCTCCGACCGGCGTGGGTGCCGTCGTGGTCACGTTTCCCGCTCCTGGCGCCCGCGGCGCGGAGCCGCTCGGGCCACCGCTTCCGCTCGCCTGGCCGCTCGCTCGCTCATGCCACTGCCTCACGGACGTCGAGGCCGGCGGCGATGCCGAAGCGCCCGCGCAGCAGGTGCGGGCGGCGTGCCAGCAGCGACACGACCGGGTGCATGAAGAAGTAGGCCACGATCAGGTCGAGCAATGTCGACAGGCCGAGGAAGAACGCGAAGCCGCGCACCGAACCGACTGCGAGGAGATACAGCGCGCCGGCGCTGATGAGCGACACCAAGTCGGCCGCGACGATCGTGCGGAACGCGCGGTTGAAGCCGCGGTCGAGCGACGATCTGATCGTCTTGCCGCTGCGCACCTCGTCTTTCAGGCGTTCGAAGTACACGACGTACGAGTCGACGGTGACGCCGATCGACACGATGATGCCGGTCACGCCCGCGAGCGACAGCGTCAACCCGACGGAGCTCCCGAGATACGTGACGAGCGTGTACAGCGCCATGCCGGAGAGCGCGATGCCGCCCCACACCACGAGGCCGAGGAGGCGGTAGTAGAAGATCATGTACGCCATCACGAGCACGAGGCCGATGATGCCGGCGGCCAGACCCGAACGGAGCTGGTCCTTGCCGAGCGTCGGCGACACGTTCTCGGACGTCAGCTGCTTGAGCTGGACGGGCAGCGCGCCGAAGCGCAGCAGCCGGGCCAGGTCCGACGCCTCGCCCTGCGTGAAGTTTCCCGAGATCCGCACCCCGTTGTTGTCGAAATGGCTGGTGTTGAACTGCGGCGCCGACTGCACGATCCCGTCGAGCGTGATCGCGACCTGGTTGGTCGGAGCGGGCTTGCCGTACTGCGCGGCCGCCATCTTGTTGAACGCGTCCATGCCCGCGCTCTTCATCGTGAGGTCGACGCCCCAGCCGTCCTGGGTGTTGAACGACGACTTCGCGGTGCTCACGCCCTTCCCGGTGAGCTGCGCGGGACCGAGCTCGTACCGCAGCGTCTGACCCTTGTCGGGCCGCCCGTCGAGGATCACGGTCGCGCTCGCCTTGTCCTGCTCGAGCGGCGTGACCGGCGGCAGCGCGGCCGTGGTCGTGGTGGTGCTGCTGCTCGTCGTCGCGCCCGGTGTGGTGGCGGCCGTGGCGGGCTTGGTCGTCGCGGTGGTCGACGACGTCGCCCCGTTCGTCGTCGTCGTGCCCTTGGCCGTCGTGGTGGTCGACGACGCCGACGCCTTCTTCGGTGCCGCCTTGGGCACGGCCGTCTCGTTCACCACGGGCCGGAACCGCAGCTCCGCGGTGCGCCCGACGAGACGCTGCGCCTTGCTGCGGTCCTTCACGCCGGGGAGGTCGACGACGATCGTCCCGCCCGTGCGGCTGATCTGGGGCTCGGCGACGCCGAGCGCGTCGACGCGGTTGCGGATGATGTTCACCGCGACGTCGAGCGTGTCCTTCTGGGCCTTGCCGACCGGCGCGAGCACGACCGAGATGCCGCCCTGGAGGTCGAGGCCGAGCACCGGCGTGTTGCCCGCGACCACGGTGGCGAGGAACGTTCCCAGCACGATCACGGTGATGCCGACGAGGTACCAGATCTGGCGGCGCATGGTCAGTCGGTGTCGGTCCCGTCGGCGTCGGTCGGGGGCTCACCGGTCGCCGGGGTGTCGGCCGTGGGCGCGGTCAGCCGCTGCGAGATCGCGCCGCGCGCGATGCGGATCGTGACACCCGGCGCGATCAGCAGGCTCGCCGCCTGGTCGTCGAGCTCGGTCACGGTTCCGAAGATTCCCGAGGTGGTCATGATCTCGTCGCCGACCTCGATGCTCGCGACAAGGGCGCGGTGCGCGGCACCCTGACGGCGCTGCGGCAGCACGATCAGGATGAAGAACGCCGCGACGAGGATGAGCAGGTAGATCAGGGCGGCCATGCGAGAAGAAGCAGTCCCTCAGATGCCGGACGGCGAACCCGTCGATGCTATCGCGGGGCCGGTCAAGGGCCGGTTCAGCCGATTCAGCCGGTCGAGCCCGTTCAGGTCCCGTCGTCGAACAACGTCACGGAGTCGGCCTCGGTTCCCACCGGCGCGGCGACCCCGAGGTGCGCGAACGCGGCCGCGGTCGCGCGCCGTCCGCGCGGCGTGCGCTGCAGGAGCCCCTGCTTGAGCAGGAAGGGCTCGTACACGTCCTCGACCGTGTCGGGCTCCTCCCCGACCGAGACGGCCAGTGTCCCGAGCCCGACGGGCTGTCCCGCGTACGTGCGACAGAGCGTGGTCAGGATGGCGCGGTCGACCTTGTCGAGGCCGCGCTGGTCGACCTCGAAGAGCTCGAGCGCGGCGCGCGCGGTCGCGGCGTCGACGGTGCCGTCGCCGCGCATCTCCGCGTAGTCGCGCACGCGCTTGAGGAGCCGGTTCGCGATGCGGGGCGTGCCGCGGGCGCGGCGGGCGATCTCGCTCAGACCGTCACCACGCACCGGCACGCCGAGGATGCGCGCCGAGCGTTCGAGGATCGCGAGAAGGTCGTCGGCCTCGTAGTAGTCGAGGCGCGCGACGAGCCCGAACCGGTCGCGCAGCGGCCCGGTGATGAGCCCCGTGCGCGTCGTCGCGCCGACCAGCGTGAAGCGGGGCAGGTCGAGCCGGATCGAACGGGCCGACGGACCCTTGCCGATGACGATGTCGAGCTGGAAGTCCTCCATCGCGGGATAGAGGTACTCCTCGATCGTGCGGGGCAGGCGGTGGATCTCGTCGATGAAGAGCACGTCGCCGTCGTCGAGGTTGGTGAGGATGGCGGCGAGGTCGCCGGCGCGTTCGAGCGCGGGACCGCTCGTGACCCGCAGGCTCACCTCGAGCTCGTTGGCGATGATCCCGGCCAGGCTGGTCTTGCCGAGACCCGGTGGACCTGCGAGCAGCACGTGATCCGCGGCCTGGCGACGCCGCTTCGCCGCGCCGAGCAGGATCGCGAGGTGCTCCTTCAGCGCGGCCTGGCCGACGAACTCCGCGAGCCGCCGCGGCCGGAGCGTCGTCTCCTCGGCGACCTCGACGGGATCGGCTGCCGGCTGCAGCAGCTCGTCACGCACGGACGGCCGCCAGCAGCTTGAGCGCGTCGCGCAACAGGTCCTCGACGGTTCCGTCGTCGGGCAGCTGCCCCAGGACCTCGCGCACCTCGTCGGGCGCGTACCCGAGCCCGGCGAGGGCGTCGCGCACCTCGGCGCGGGCGGGCGCGGCGCCCGCCCCCGCAGGTGTGTCACCCAGGTCGAGGTCGGGCACCTCCAGTCGGGCCTTGAGCTCCACCAGCAGCCGTTGCGCGGTGCGCTTGCCGACACCGGGCACGAGCGTGAGCGCGTCGAGATCGTCGTCGAGCAGCGCGCGCCGCAGCGCCGCGGGAGGGTGCACCGAGAGGATCGCGAGCGCGAGCTTCGGCCCGACGCCCGTCGCGCCGATCAGCACCTCGAACGTGTCGCGCTCGTCACGGGTCGGGAAGCCGTAGAGCACCATGGCGTCGTCGCGGACGTGCAGGTGCGTGAAGAGGAACGCCGGTCCGCCCGGCGTCAGCTCTGGCACGGCGCGCAGCGGCACGAGCACCCGGTAGCCCACACCGCCGACCTCGACGAGCACCTCGCCCGTCGCGCTGCGCTCGAGCACCGACCCCCGCACCGACCCGATCATCTTCCTCCTCCACCGTCGCGCGCGAGCGCGGCGGCGACCGCGCGCTCGAAGCCGCCGGACGGTGCGGACCCGTCGGCCGCGGCGCGGTGCGCGCCGCTCCACGCGTGGCAGAGCGCGAGCGCGAGCGCGTCGGCCGCGTCGGGCGGTCGGGGCGGCTCGGGCAGACCGAGGAGGCGCGCCACCATCTGCTGCATCTGCCCCTTGTCGGCCGCGCCGTAGCCCGTCACCGCGAGCTTCACCTCGTTGGGGCTGTAGTGCGCGACTGCTGCGCCGGCGCGCGCCGCGACCGCGAGCGCGAGACCGCTCGCCTGGCCGACCGACATCGCGGTGCGCACGTTGGCCTGGAACAGCACGCGCTCGACCGCGACCGCGGCCGGACGCAGCTCACCGACGAGCGACTCGAGCTCGGCCTCGAGCGCCGCAAGCCGGGTCGCGAGCGGATCGGCGGGGGGCGTACGGATGACCCCGTACGCGACGGGGCGCACCGTCGCGCCCTCGCGGCGGACCGCGCCGTAGCCGCAGCGCGACAGGCCGGGGTCGATGCCGAGCACGTCGGCACTGCCGCGGGGACCGAACACGAGTTCGATCCTAGGGGCCGGGTCACCGGCAGGCGCGGACGCTCAACCCCTGCGGGCCCTGCGGCGGGCCCGGCGCCGGCGCCGTCCCCGCCAGAGCAGGATCACCCCGAGCGCGGCGAGCACCGGCAACAGCCGCTTCAGCACGGGCGCGCCGCTGACCGCGAGCAGGTCGACCGGCTCGGCCTCGGCCGACTCGATCCGCCGCGCGCCGTTCGGGCTCGCCTCGGTGTGCGCGCCACGGGCCGCCGACGTGCGCGCGGCATCCGGCGGGCCGACGAGGCCGGGTCCCGGGATCTCGGTCGCGCCCGACGCGTCGGCTTCCTGCGATTCCACGCCGCCACCGTCGTCCTCGAGGTCGATGACCTGGTCCACCTCGACCGCACCGACCGTCGCGAGCGGCACCGCGCCACCGAGCACGTCGCGCTCGAGGTTGTCGACGAATTGCGCGAGGAGCTTCGACGACACGTCGCCGATGACACCGCGACCGAACTGCGCGACCTTGCCGGTGATCGACAGGTCGGTGTCGATCGAGACCTGGGTTCCGTCGGCCAGCTGCTCGAGCGTCGCGGTGACGGTCGCGGACGCGTTGCCCTGGCCGCGCGTGTCGCGCCCGCTCGCGGTGATGACCGCCCGATGGGACCCTTCGTCGAGCTCGGTGAAGCGCGCGGAGCCCTTGTACTGCGCGGTGATCGGACCGACCTTCACCTTGACCGTGCCGCGGAACTCGTCACCCTCGATCTCGGTCAGCTGCGCGCCGGGCATGCACGGGGCGATGCGCTCGATGTCGAGAAGGAGCCGCCACGCCTCCTCGACGGGCACCTTCACCCGGAACTGGTCCTCGATGCGCATCGCTTCTCCAGGTCTCGCAGATCGTCGAGCGTGTCGACGTCGGACGGGTCGCCCGTACCGTCGCAGGGCACCTCCACCACAGGATGGCGCCGGAAGAGCACGCGTGCACCCTCGTCGCCCTCCAACCGCATGGCCTCTCCCCACCGGGAGCGACCGAGCAGCACCGGGTTCCCCCGCACGCCGCCGTAGGTGGCGACGGCGAGGTCGGCGCCGTCATCGTAGGCAACCGCCAGCCGACGGTACGCCTCTGGTCCGACCAGCGGCTGGTCCGCGAGGCCGATGCACACCGCCTGGCCCGCGGGTCGGCCCGAGAGCGCGCCGAGGGCGGCCCGCAGGCTGTGCGCGATGCCGAGCTCCCACTCGGTGCTCACGATGACCTCGACACCACGCGGCGCGTGCGCACCGACCGCGTCGGCCGCGTGACCGACGACGAGCAGCACCGGCCACAGACCGCTCGTGCGCGCCGCGTCGAGCGCCCAGGTCACGAGCGGCCGTTCGCGAAGACGGAGGAGCGGCTTGAGGCTGGTCTCGCCCACACGCGAGCCCGCTCCGGCGGCGAGGATCGCCACGGCGATGTCGGAGCGGCCGCGCGGGTGAGGCACTCAGCTCCCGGCTTCCTCCAGCGCGCGACGGGTCAGGACGCGCGCCAGGTGAGCGCGGTATTCGGGTGAAGCGTTCAGATCCGCGGTCGGTTCGGTTGCCTCCGCCGCGTGCTCCGACGCGTCCGTGGGTGATGCACCGCTCGCGAGCGCCTGCTCGACCGCGCTCGCGCGCAAGGGCGTCGTGCCCATGTTGACGAGCGCGACGCGCGTCGTCCCGTTGCGCACCGCGACCGCGCCGACGATGGCCCAGTCCTGCGCGCGCCGGTTGAACTTCTGGTACGAGAATCCGCTCGCGCCGGTCTTCGGCACCCGGATCTCCGTGAGCAGCTCGTCGGGCCCGAGCGCGGTCTCCAGGAAGCCCCGGAAGAAGTCGCTGGCGGCAACGGTGCGCTCACCTCCGCCACCGCGGACCACGAACGTCGCGTCGAGCGCGAGCAGCGCGGCGGGGAGATCGGACGCCGGGTCGCCGTGCGACACCGACCCGCCGAGCGTCCCCCGGTGACGCACCTGGTTGTCGCCGACCTGCGCTGCGACCGCGCGCAACACGCCGCACTGCTCGCGCAGCAGCTCCGACGTCTCGACATCGCGATGACGGGTCAAAGCGCCGATCGCGACGTGGTCGCCTCCGTCGCGGACGTACGACAGATCCGAGATGCGACCCACGTCGACGAGGACCCCGGGCGTCGCCAGGCGCAGCTTCATGAGCGGGATGAGCGACATGCCGCCCGCGAGCAGCTTCGCGTCGTCGCCGTGCTGGGCCAGCGCGGCGACCGCTTCGTCGGCGGAGCCCGCGCGCACGTAGTCGAAGGACGCCGGGATCACCGGTCGCTCCCCGCCGCGGCGAGCACGGCCTGCACGATGTTGTGGTAGCCGGTGCAGCGGCAGAGGTTGCCTTCGAGCCCGTACCGCACGTCGTGCTCGGTCGGCGTCGGGTTCTCGTCGAGCAGCGACACGGTCGCCATCACCATGCCCGCGGTGCAGAACCCGCACTGCAAACCGTGGTTCTCGTGGAACGCCTGCTGCACCGGGTGCAGCTGGTCGCCGTCCGCGAGGCCTTCGATGGTGGTGACGTTCGCGCCGTCGGCCTGCGCCGCGAACATCGTGCACGACTTCACCGACTCGCCGTCGAGCAGCACGGTGCACGCGCCGCACGACGACGTGTCACAACCGATCTTGGTGCCGGTGAGGTGGGAGTCTTCGCGCAGGAACTGCACGAGCAGCGTGCGCGGCTCGACATCGTGGTCCTGCACCTGCCCGTTGACGGTCATGGAGACACGCATACGGACCGGAACCTAGCAACCGTTCAGCCCGAGACGTCGGGACCGGCTCGTTCGATCGTGACCCGGATCACGACCCGCTGTTCCCGCACCATCGCGGCGCGGTAGTCGTCCCAGTCGGGGTGCTCGCCCGACAGGCGCCGGTAGTAGTCGACGAGCCCTTCCATCGCGTCGGGCAGCGGGACGATCTCGGCGGTGCCGTCGAGCTGTGCCCACTCGCCGTAGAACCGGTCGTTCAACACGCACAACGACACCCGCGGGTCGCGGCGGACGTTCTTCACCTTCACCGCGGTCTCGCGGCTGCTGATGACGGCGAACCCGCCGTCGTCGATCGCGGTGTTCACCGGCGACAGCTGCGGCCGCCCGTCGCGGCGGAACGTCGCCAGCACCGTGTTGGAGTTCCCCCGCACGAAGTCACGAGCCCGTTCGACGTCCATCGCCGGCCGATCAGACGTTGACGGCTTCGAGAACGGAGTCGGGGATGTCGAAGTTGGCGTAGACGGCCTCGACGTCGTCGTGGTCCTCGAGCGCTTCGGCGACGTCCACGGCTACAGGCCGGCGAGGACGGGGGTCAGCTTGTCGGCCGACACGAACGTCGCGCCGATCGCCTTGCGGTCCGCGAAGCGGACGACACCCTCTGCGTCGATCACGAACACCGAC
>DATBEZ010000113.1:0-8941 GCA_036558745.1 Acidimicrobiia bacterium | reverse complement strand
GACGGCCTTGTGCACGAGCGCGGCCGCGACCGCGGAGTCGACACCGCCCGAGAGCCCGCAGATCACGCGCTCCGAACCGACCTGGACGCGCACCTCCTCCACGGCCTCCTCGATGATCGACACGTGCGTCCACGTCGGCCGACAGCCCGCGACGTCGAACAGGAAGGCCTTCAGCACCTCCTGACCGCGCGGTGTGTGCGCGACCTCGGGGTGGAACTGCACGCCGTAGAGCGCGCGCTCGCGATCCTCGAGCGCGGCGACGGGAGCGCCCGGGGTGGTCGCGATGGCGGTGAACCCCGGCGGCGCCCCGACGATGCAGTCACCGTGGCTCATCCACACTTCCTGCTCGACCGGCAGGTCGGTGAACAGCGGCGACGATCCGGTGACCGACAGCGGCGTGCGGCCGTACTCGCCACCACCAGTGCGGCGGACCTCGCCGCCGAGCTGCAGCGTGAGGAGCTGCGCGCCGTAGCAGATACCGAACACCGGGACGCCGGCGGTGTAGAGCGCGGGGTCGATCGACGGCGCGCCCTCGACGTGCACGGATGCGGGACCGCCCGAGAGGATGATCGCCTTCGGACGCCGGGCGAGCATGTCGGCGACGGGCATCGTGCGCGACACGATCTCCGAGTACACGTGCGCCTCGCGCACACGCCGCGCGATCAGCTGCGCGTATTGAGCACCGAAGTCGACAACGAGGACGACATCGTGCTCTTCGGTCACCGGCCCATGCCGATGCCCTGCGAGCGCTGCAGCGCCTTGCCTTCCGTCTGCAACGCCGGCGCGACCATCACCTCGGCCTTCTGGAATTCCTTGAGCGTCTCGTAACCCGTCGTCGCCATCGACGTGCGCAGCGCGCCGAACAGGTTGAGGGTGCCGTCGTTCTCGTGCGCGGGACCGACGAGGATCTCCTCGAGCGACGCCTTCTGGCCCGCGTTGACGCGCGCACCCCGCGGCAGCGTCGGGTGGAACGTCGCCATGCCCCAGTGGTAGCCGCGGCCCGGCGCCTCGAACGCGCTGGCGAGCGGTGAACCGATCATCACCGCGTCGGCACCGCACGCGATCGCCTTCGCGATGTCGCCGCCGTTGCGCATCCCGCCGTCGGCGATGACGTGCACGTAGACACCGGTCTCGTCGAGGTGGCGGATGCGCGCGCCGGCCGCGTCCGCGATCGCGGTGGCCTGGGGCACGCCGATGCCGAGCACGCCACGGCTGGTGCAGGCGTGGCCCGGACCGACGCCGACGAGCACACCGACCGCACCGGTGCGCATCAGGTGCAGCGCGGTCGAGTAGGACGCGACACCGCCGACGATCACGGGCAGCTCGAACTCGCGGATGAAGCGCTTGAGGTTGAGCGGCTGGCGGGCCGGGTCCTGCGAGACGTGCTCCGCGGAGACCACGGTGCCCTGGATCACGAGGATGTCGAGCTCGGCGTCGAGCACGTGCTTCGCGTACTGCTCGACCCGTTGAGGCGTGAGCGACGCGCACGTCGTCACGCCCTCGGCCTTGATCTCACGGATGCGCTGACCGATCAGCTCTTCCTTGATCGGCTCCGCGTAGAGCTCCTGCATCCGGCGCGTCGCCTTGTCGGCGGGGAGCGACGCGATCTCCTCGAAGACGACGTCGGGCTCCTCGTAGCGCGTCCACAGACCCTCGAGATTGAGGCACGCGAGGCCGCCGAGACGACCGGTCGCGACCGCGGTCGCGGGCGACACCACACCGTCCATCGCGGACGCGACGAGCGGCAGCTCGAAGTGGAACGCGTCGAGATCCCAGGAGATGTCGACGTCCTCCGGATCACGGGTGCGGCGGCTCGGCACGATGGCCAGGTCGTCGAAGCCGTACGCACGCCGTCCGGACTTGCCGATCCCGATCTCGACTTCCACGCGCCCTCTCCCGTGCCGCCCGCTCGGAAAGGTCGAGGATACCGCTCCCGACCGTCGGAGCCGTGCCCCGCGGAGGACGTGTGACCGAGTTCCTGGTCGCGCTCGCAGGCTCGCCGCTCGGGTTCCTGGTCGCGCTCGCAGGCTCGCCGCTCGGGTTCCTGGTCGCGCTCGCAGGCTCGCCGCTCGGGTTCCTGGTCGCGCTCGCAGGCTCGCCGCTCGGGTCAGCGGACGCGGTCGTCGGCGACGATGTCGACGACGAGCGCGGCCTGCGCCCGCAGGTCGTTGAGCGCCGCCTGGAGCACCCGCTGCCAGCGTCCGTCGCGGCAGATCTCGGCCCACACCGCCTCGTCGAAGGGCGGGGCGCTCGGTCCGAGGTCGTCGACCGTCTCGGCCCAGAGCTCGGAGGCCAGGCGCCGGCCCACCGGGGCGAGCCACTCACCGCGGGCCGCGGCGACATCGAGCACGACGGCGAGGAAGGTCTCCGGCGCGAGGGCGTCGAGCGCGTCGCGCGCGACGTCGGCGGCCGCCGGGCTGTCGGTACGCAAGGTCATGGCGCCTGATCGGCAGCGATCCCGGTTCGCGCAGGGTTCCGTGCCGATCGTCACCCTCGCTTCAGCGCAGCCGGGCGACCCGATCGGCGGTGAGATGGGTCAGGAACGCCGTGAGGATGCGGGCCGTGGCGCCCCACACCGTCTCGCCGGGCAGGAGATAGAAATGGATGGCGCGGTCGAGCTGGTCACCCGTGTCGCCGGGGAAGGCCATGTCCCAGCGCTCCTGCAGGTAGGCCTCCGGATCGAGCAGCTCCGAGAGCGTGACGTCGAAGACGGTGACGACCTCGTAGGGATGCGGCCGGAGCTCCGGGCGCCCGTCGAGCAGGCCGACGAAGGGCGCGATCGTGAAGCGGGTGGCGATCGTCCCGAGCGAGTCGAGCTCGGCGATGACCTCGACCGCGGCGGGAGGAAGCCCGATCTCCTCCTGCGCCTCGCGCAAGGCCGCGTGACGCAGCGACTCGTCGACACCGGGTTGGTGCTTGCCGCCGGGAAACGCGATCTCCCCCTTGTGCGACGGCATCGTCTCGGGCCGCTTGGTGAGGATGATGCGCGCCTCACCGTCCTCCTCGAACAGAGGCAGCAGCACCGCGGCCGGGCGGCTCTGTGGCGCGACGAGCTCGGGTCGGCGCGGCGGCGGGAGCACCGCGCAACGCTCGCGCACCTGTTGGATCGTGAAGTGCCGCGCGTGGGGCGGGAGCGCGGACCACGGCGCGGGCGGGCCGGGGCGCGCGTTGGCCGGACGCGGGATGCGTTGCTGTCCTCCGCGCCCGGTCATGCGGGCGAGCGTATCGGGACGCGACGAGGCCCCGGCCGAAGCCGGGGCCGTCGTCATGAATGCTCGATGCGAGCTGCGATCAGCTGCAGCCCTTGCCGGCGACAGCCGTGATGTTCCCGCTGGTGTCGGCCGTGTAGTACACGGGCGTCGACTTGAGGAACTTCGCGCTCACGAGCCCGGCGGTGTCGGTGTACGAGTTGTTCTTCGCGTAGTACGCCTCTTCCGCCGTCTGGATCGTCTGCTTGTCGGCGCTGCAGGCGCTGCTCTGGCCCTTGTCGGTGATGCCACCGACCGCGAACACGACGACCGCGGCGAGGATGCCGAGGATCGCGATCACGACGAGGAGCTCGGTCAGGGTGAAGCCCTTGTCGGACTTCCGGTCTTCCCACACCCGGTACATCATCGGTGAGAGTTCCTTTTTCTCTGTGGAAGGGTGCTCGGCACCCCGCGTGGTTCCATCACTGGAAGGCCCGCCATACGGGGCGCCCCACACTCACTTCGGCAGGTGCGGCGCGGTCTTGAGGCACATTTCAGGGTTCTCGACGGGTCAGCGCGTGACGGACCAGCTGGTCACGTCGACCTGCGCGCCCGGAGTGGGGTTGTCGACGAAGTTGACGACCGCGCGTACACGTCGCGTGCTGTCGACGTAGCCGACGAACGTGACCGTGCGCCCGGATGCCGGCACCGAGATGATCGGCGTGGTCGAGGAGTCCGCGGGCGGATCCCAGAGCCCGATGCTCCGCACGATCGTGCCGCGAGAGAGCTGGACGCGCGTCGAGAGCCCGAACTCGAGGTCGAAGCGCGCGAGCGGCGCGTAGACCGTCCCGTTCACGTAGAACGCGCCGTTGAACGACGACGAGAGCAGCACCAGGTCGCATCCGCCCGACCCGACCTGCGTGATGCATCCCGACTCCGCGCGAAGCGCTGGAGGCGTGTAGGTCACGCTGAACTCGACACCGTTGAGCGAGAACGTCGACTGTGCACCGCTCTTGTTCGAGACCTTCCCGGTGTACTTGACCGTGAGGTTCGAGAGGTCGGAGAGGTCGTTGATGCACGACAGCTGGGAGCCGGTGAACGTCTCGACCCGGTCCGTGCTGCCGTTCGCGCTCGGGGTCAGGTTGATCGCGGGACAGGCCGTGCCGTTCGCGGTCACTGTCGCGGTGAGTGAGCTGACGTTGCTCGGGAGCGACTCGCGGTGCGCGATCTTCATCGTCACGGAGCCGAAGTCGGCGAGGGTCGGGAACGAGCTCGTCGGGTACCCGCGGGCGGTGATCGACGCGCTGCCGTTCCTGGTGACGGTGCTCGAGGTCGTGATGGTGGTGTCGGTCGGCGAGATCAACGCGTTCGACGACGGAGTCGGCCAGCTCGACAATGACGTGTATCCGGCGCTTCCCGACGGCGGGTCGACTGTCGTTGTGGTCGGCGTCAGCGCGCCGGTCTTCTGACCGTAGATCGCGAGCTCACGCCCATTGGCGTCGGGCGTCGCGCAGAGCTCGATGTCGGCGAGGATGCCCTGCATGCGGCTGTCGCCGCCGAAGACGAACTGGATGCCGTCGTTCGGGTCGGCATCGGTGTCGGTCTTGCACGCGCCCGGCGACGGGATGGACGGACGCGTCGCGTTCGTCGGGCTCCAACCCTTCGGCGTGCCACCGACGACATCGACGGTCGCGTCGTCGATCGTCCACGTCGCCGACGTGTCACCACTCCGCCAGTCGAAGTCGAAGTAGTACGCCCCGGGCTGGAACCAGAGCACCGCGTTGTGACAGCCACCCGTGGTCAAGCTGTTGAGTCCCGCCTCGTCGTCGTAGAAGCCGGGCGAGAACGAGATGACCTTGTTGCCGCTCGACGGGCACGCGGGCACGGTCCGGTGCGTCGGTACCGACGAGAGGGGCGACGGGTAGTTCGGATCGTTGCCCTCGGGGTGACTGCTGCCGGACCCGAGGTTGCACGTCACCGGGTTGCCCCGGATCGTGCCGGTGCACGAGCCGCGGGCCGAGACCGGGTTCGAGCCCGCGTCGAGCACGTCCGGGCCGAAGAACGACTGGTTGGCCTGGATGTCGGAGTTCGAGAAGACCCCGCCGTTCACGTCGAAGCCACCGGGAAAGAGGCCGAGGACGCTGCCGACCGTGATGCCGTCCTCGCTGCCGGTCGCAGTCGTCAGCAACGCCTGGCTCGGCAGACTCGCGTTCACGCCACCGACCGCTGGGACCTGCCCCGTGCAGGACGCGTACGCGTTCGTGTGGCCGGAGGGCGTCGGCAGATACACCGACGGACAGGTTCCGCCGTTCGTCCCGAAGCTGGTGTTGTTGCGCAGGTAGTCGATCGCGGTGTCGACCGCGCCTTCTGCGCCGTACACCGCCGCCCGCTGGTCGCGCACCGCGCTCGTCGTCTTGAAGCTCTCGGCCCCGAACTGCGCGAGCAACCCGGCGAACACCCCGAACAAGGTCATGAACGCGAGCGCGAGGACGAGCGACGTGCCCTCTTCACCGCGCGCGACGCGCCGTGACCATCTCATGACGACCGCCGAGTGCCCGTGACCGTGTAGCTCGTCCCGCTCTGGCCGGTCACGCTGATGGTCGCCCCGCTCGGCGTCCCGCTGCAGTCGGCGTTCGGTGTGCACGTGACGATCGGCTTCCCCGACAGCCCCGAGGCGAGGAGGTTCGTGCTGTGCACCACACCGCCCTGACAGGCCTTCCGGTACATGTCGCTGCTTCCTGCCGGAACGACGTAGGACACCTCGTTCGTCGGCGAGTGGTCGTCGGCCCAGTCGAAGCTCACGACGACCGCAGGTCCCGCGCCGCCGCAGGGGTTCGCGTCGGTCGGGACGATGGTGTCCGCGCTCGCGACGTCGGTCGGGAAGTAGGCGGCTGTGAGCTGCTCGCCGCGCGATTCGACCAGTCGTTGTTGCGCGTCGCCCGTCGTGCGGAGTCCCACGACGATCGACGCGGTCAGCGGCACCATGATGATCCCGAGCACCGTGACCGCGATCAGGAGCTCGGGCAGGGTGAACCCGCGTTGGTCCGGGCGGCGGCAGCGCATCACGCGTCCCGCTTGTAGACCGTGAGCGTCTCGACCGCGCGCCCGTCGGTGCTTTGAGCCCTGAGGTCGATCGCCTGGACGCCCGGGTCGGTCGTACAGCTGCTTCCGAAGGTCGCGGGGCTCGTGCTCGTTCCCGGAGTGCCGTCCCAGTACCGGAGGGCGGTGACGGTCACCGTGTACCCGGTCTGGGCCTGAACCGGATAGGCCGACGTCGTCGCGCAGTTCACGTACGTCGCGTTCTGAACCGCCTCGGCCGAGCTCCGCAAGAGCGTCTCCGCGGTCGCGTCCTTGCGGCTGATGTCGGACGTCTGCGCGGAGATGCCGAACGCGCCGAGGACGGCGGCGAAGAGGATCCCCATGATCGAGATCGTCACGAGGATCTCGGCGAGCGTCTCGCCACGTTCGTCCACGCCCGGGTGGCGCCCGTCCGTCATCAGTGGACCCCGTTGACTCCCGACGACTTGAAGATGCCGTACATGGCGGACACGAGGGCGATCGCGACGAAGCCGACGATCAGGCCCATGAACACGATCACCGCGGGCTCGAAGAGCGTGGTGAGTCGCTTCAACTGGTGACTGAGCTCGCGCCCGTAGAAGCTTCCGGCCGTGTCGAGCTGATGGTCGAGCGATCCGGTGTCCTCACCGACCTGGAGCATCTGCACGGCGGAGCGCGGAAACAGGCCGGTCGTGCGGATCGGACCGGCGATGCCCCCACCCTGCAGCATCTCCTCACGCGCATTGTCGAGCGCGCGCGCGTACACGACATTGCGTGCGCTGTCGGTTGCGGCACGCATCGCGTCGGGCAACGGCACACCCGCGCTGATCATCGCTCCGAGCACGCGGCAGAACCGCTCGATCACGGCGAGGCGCACGATGCTGCCGATCATCGGGAGGCCGAGCATCAGACGATCGCGGAGGGCTCGTCCACGCTGTCCTCTGAGGAAGAGGACCAGTACGCCACCGACGACGAGGAAGCCGCCCGCCATCACGAGCCACCAGCTGCTGACGAAGTGCGCGATGGCGATGAGGATGCGCGTCGGGAGCGGCAGCTTTGCGCCGAACGACTTGAAGAACGCGGCGAAGCGGGGCAGGACGAAGGTCACGAGGATCGCCACGGTCGCGATCGACATGATGAAGATGACGGCCGGGTACGTCAGCGCGGACTTGATCTCCCGCCGCGCCTCCAGGTCGCGCTCGACGTAGGTCGACAGCTGGTCGAGCACCTGGTCGAGACTGCCGGTCAGCTCCGACGCCTGGAGCATCGGGATGAAGTAGGGCGGGAACACGGACGCGTGGGTCGCCATCGCCTCGGCGAAGCTCGAGCCGTTGCGCAGCGCGTCGGCGGCGTCGACGAGCACCTGGTGCATGAGCCCCTTGGGGTACTCCTCGAGCAGCGCCTCGATGGCGGTGAGGATCGGGATGCCCGAGCGCGCGAACGCGCCGAGCTGGCGGCAGAACAGCATGAGCTGCTCGCCCTTGATCCGCCGCGCGGTGATCTCGAACTCGCCGACGCTCTTCTTCTCGCCGATGTCGGTGAGCTCGAGATCGCGGCTCAGGAGCATGTTGCGCGCACGCGTGAGGCTCTCGGCCTCCACGACACCCGAGGACTTCTCGCCTTCCCGGGTGAGTGCGTCGTAGCGGTACTTCGGCATCCGATCGCTCCTTGCCCTACACGAGGTACACGCCGCGGAGGATCTCGGCGATCGTCGTCACGTCTTCCTGCACGAGCCGCAGCGCCTCTTCACGCATCGGCCGCATGCCGTTGCGGATCGCGACGTCGCGCACGTTCTGGTGCGTCGCGCTCGTCACGATGAGCTCGCGCATCTCCTCGTCGATCTGCAGCAGCTCGAAGACGCCGACGCGGTCCTCGTAGCCGGTGTGCGAGCAGAAGTTGCAGCCGGCGCCGTGGAAGAACTCCCGCTTGTCGCTCTGGGCCGCGTTCTCGAAGAAGCTCCGCTCCTCGACCGTCGGCTCGTAGGGAACCATGCAGTGACGGCAGATGCGCCGCACGAGCCGCTGGGCCACAACACCGAGCAAGGAGGACGCGATGAGGAAGCCCTCGATGCCCATGTCGAGGAAGCGGTGAACCGCGGCGGACGCGTCCGTCGCGTGCAGTGTCGAGAGCACGAAGTGTCCGGTGAGCGCGGCCTGCACCGCGATGTGCGACGTCTCGACGTCACGCATCTCACCGACGAGGATGACGTCGGGGTCCTGGCGGAGGATGGCGCGCAGCCCGTCGGCGAACGTCACGCCGGCCGGCTCGTTGATCTGGATCTGGTTGATCGTCGGGAAGACGTATTCGACCGGATCCTCGATCGTCACGAGGTTGATGTCGTCGTTGTTGATCGCGGCGAGGGTCGCGTAGAGCGTCGTCGTCTTCCCCGACCCGGTCGGGCCGGCGCAGATGACCATGCCGTACGGCGAGCGGATCAGCCGGCCATAGCGGTCCGCCATGTCCGGCTGCATGCCGAGGTCCTCGAGACGCAGCAGCGAGCGCGACTTGTCGAGCAGCCGCATGACGACCTTCTCGCCGCCGACGACGGCGGTGCTGGAGACCCGGATGTCCACCTGGCGACCCTCGATCTCGAGCGAGATCTGGCCGTCCTGGGGGCGGCGCCGCTCGACGATGTTCATGTCGCCGAGGATCTTGATCCGGCTCACGATCGCGGGACCGATCGAGCCGGGCAGGTC
>DATBEZ010000112.1:0-10313 GCA_036558745.1 Acidimicrobiia bacterium | reverse complement strand
TCGACCAACGCGTTCGGCGTGATCTTCGCCCCGTTCCAGCGGGCCCTGGCCCGCGCGGTGTGGCCGTGAACACCGTGCGGACGGAGCGGAGCTCCGCCGGGCGCAGCCCTCTGGAGCGGGAGCGGAGGGAGCCATGAGCATCACGGGACGGGAATCGGAGGAAGCTAGATGGCGAAGTACCTGACGCAGGAATGGCTCGACCAGGGGATGAAGCTCGCGGACGGCCAGCCCGAGCGGCCCGGAGCGTCGGCCCGGATGCAGTACGTCGTCACCGGCGGCCCCGAGGGCGACATCAGGTACTACTGGGTGCTCGAGAACGGCAAGCTCAAGGAATCGAGCCTCGGTGAGATCGGCGACGCCGACTTCACGATGACGATGACCTACGACGACTCGGTGAAGGTCCAGAAGGGCGAGCTCGACGCGAACGCGGCGTTCATGCAGGGCCGGGTCAAGGTCGCAGGCAACATGGGCAAGCTGATGACGCTCATGCCGCTCACGATGTCGCCCGAGTACAAGCAGCTCCAAGAGCAGATCAAGGACCTCACGGAGTTCTGAGCTCCCGGTCGCGATCGCAGGCTCGCCGCTCGCTCTGCCAACAGCGGGAACGCGTCGCAACGCGTCTCCCCGCGCGCGGCTGGCGTCAGAGTGCGAGCTTGGCGAGGCGGAACACGCGGCTGACGTGCGCGCCCGCCTTGGCGTAGAAGCCGACCGGTCCGACCCATGAGATGTCCGCGGTCGCGGCGTCGTAGGTCTGTCGGATGTCCGCGCACAGCGCAGCGAGCACCGCGTTGCCGATGCCGCCGCGCTGGAGCGTCGGGTCGGTCGCCATGGGCCCGACCAGCGCGTGACGGTTGACGGAATGGCACCCGAGGCCGACGGTCGCGCCGTCGGCGTCACGGGCCGCGAAGCAGCCGCCGTGCTCGATTGCGCGCGCGACCTCGTCCTCCCAATGGGGGAAGTGCGTCCGGGCGAGCGCGAGCGCGCCCTTGCCCTCTTCGCGCTCGACGGTCACACCTTCGGGTGCGACCGCGCGGTACGACGTCGCGATCTCCATGTTGAACGTGTCGCCGTAGGGCTCGAATCCGCAGGACTCGAACAACGAGAGCGCCGCAGTGAAGCGGAAGTCGACGCCGGGCCAGACGTAGCGCGGGATCGCGTTGCCGAGATGGAGCTCGACCGCGCCCTGCTCGCGCGCGTAGTCGGCCGCCTCGTCGACCAGCGCCCGACCGCGTCCGTGGCCCTGACGTTCGGGCGCGACCGCGAGCAACAGGATCCAGGCGACCGCGAGCTCACCGTACCGGGTCACGTTGACGACCGCGGCCGCGTCCCCGTCGCCGAGCACCACCGAGCCGGTGCCGCCGCAGCACGTCAACAGATCCGCCGCCGTGAGCCCCTCGTCGGGCAGCGCGGCATGGACCAGGTCCGCCAACTCCGCCGCCGTGACGGAACTCATCGCGCCACCCCGCCTGCGGTAAGCCTCATGCGAGGTGGTCGGAGCGTTGGAGGTCGCGCAGCTCGCGGTAGCCGATGAGGATCGCGCCGGCGCGCTCGACCAGGTCGGGCAGGGACGGGTCGCGGGTCAGGTACGCGTGGTCCTCCACCCGTCCGGCCCAGTCCGGGTGCGAGGAGCGCAGCTCGTCGGAATCGACCGCGGGATGCAGGAACACCTCCGTCACACCGGGACGGAGGTCGAAGAGCACGCGCTCGATGCGGCGGCGCGCGCCGACTGGGCACAGCACGAAATGGTCGGGGAAGAGCACGCCCTCCTCCGCGGCCAGCCGCCGGTACGGGAAGCCGATCGCGCGCTCACCGCTGCGTCCGGCCATCCGCAACGGCAACCGGAAGTCGACCGCGAGGTCGAGGTAGACGTCGAAGAACTCGGGCCGCAGCTGCAGCGTGCCCATGTGGCTGTCGAGATGGCTGACGTCGAAACCCCAGTAGATCGCGCGCTCGATCTGCGCGCTGCACTCCTTGCGCACCTCTTCGGGGTCGGCGTGGTCCCACACGTCCTCGACCGTGCGCGGGAACCCGCCGTCGCCGTCGAGCAGGCTCGGCGAGTGCGTGATCGGACCCCAGCGGTACGTCTCCCACTCCGAGTTCATCGTCAGATGCACGCCGACGTCCTCGCCGCGGTATCCCGCAGCCGCGTCCCGCGCCCACGGGCAGGGCACCATCAACGACGCACTCGTCGCGATGCCGTGACGGAGCGCGTCATAGACACCGACGTTGGCGGCGCGCGTCGACCCGAGATCGTCGCAGTTGACGATCAGCAGCCGGTCGTCGGGCCGGTACCCGAGGCGTTCGGCCAGCGTGGTCGACGCGGCCGCGCTCACGCCTCGACGCGCTCGATGATGGTGCCCGTCCCGAGCCCGCCGCCGCAGCACATCGTGACCAGCCCGAGCGTGCCGTCGGTTCGCTCGAGCTCGTGCAGTGCGGTCGTGATCAGCCGCGCGCCGGTCGCGCCGACCGGGTGACCGATGGCGATCGCACCGCCGTTGGGGTTCACCCGTTCCATGTCGGGCTCGAGCTCGCGCTCCCACGCGAGCACGACCGAGGCGAAGGCCTCGTTGATCTCGACGACGTCGATGTCGGCCATCGACAGTCCCGAACGGTCGAGCAGGTTGCGCGTCGCGTCGATCGGCCCGGTGAGCATCAGCACCGGGTCCACGCCGACGAGGCACTGGTGCAGGATCCGCGCGCGTGGCCGGAGCCCGAGGGCGCGGGCCTTCGCCGCGGTCATGAGCAGTACCGCGGCCGCGCCGTCGGAGATCTGTGACGACGTCCCCGCGGTGTGCACGCCGTCCTCACGCGCGACGGGCTTGAGCGCCGCGAGCGCCTCCAGCGACGTGTCGCGCAGCCCTTCGTCGCGTGCGACGTGATGTGTCGTCCCGACCGGCTTGCCGTCGTCGCCGAGATCGGGCGCGTCGATCGCGACGACCTCGGGGTCGAAACGGCCCTCGGCCCACGCGCGTCCCGCGCGCTGCTGCGACAGCAGGCCGAAGCGGTCGCAGTCCTCCCGCCTGATGTCCCACTTCTCGGCGATGCGCTCCGCGCCCTCGAACTGACTCGTCACTTCGTAGCGTTCGAAGTAGCCGCGTGGGATCGGCCGGCCCGGGCCCTGCTTCACCGTGGTACCGAGCGGGACCCGGCTCATCGACTCGACGCCGCAACCGAGCGCGACGTCGACGACACCTGCGGTCACCAGCGACGCGGCCAGGTTGGTGGCCTGTTGCGACGATCCGCACTGGGAGTCGACGGTCGTGCCCGCGACGCGCTGCGGGAGCCCGGCGCCGAGCCAGGCCGTGCGCGCGATGTCGAAGGTCTGCTGTCCGGTCTGGGTGACGCAGCCCGCGAGGACCTGGCCGACCTCGTTCGGGTCGATGCCGCTGCGCTCCACCGCCGCGCGCTGCACGGTGCCGAGCAGCTCAGCGGGGTGCACGGTCGAGAGCCCGCCGTTTCGCCGGCCGAGCGGCGACCGGACCGCTTCGACGATCACCACGTCGCGATCCTGCAGATCAGCCACGTCATCCTCCCAAGAACGCGCCGCGCCCACGACTCTCTCAGCTCCGGCTCTGACGGCCTCGCCCGGCGGAGCTCCGCTTCGTCCGCACGAGTGTGCGATCGTACTGCGGGCCCGGTTTCGCCAGCCCGAAGAGGGCGGCTCTCTGGCGGACCGGGGAATGGGGAAGAGATCAGGTGATACGCCGTGTCGCCGCGGCGTCGGCCGTGCTCGCCGTGTTCCTGGCCGCGTGCGGGAGCGGCACGGCGAAGCGGTCGTCGTCGACGAGCGCGAGCTCGTCCGTCCCGTCGTCCAGCGCGACCACCACGACCACCGCGCCGCCGGCGACCTGCCTTCCGGGTGGGACGACCGCGCCCGCCACCGCTACCGGCACCGCGACCGTGTACCTCACCGACGTGCTCGTCGCGGCCGCGGGCTGCGCCGACACGGTGACGTTCACGTTCCGGTCCGGCCCCGCGCCCGGCTACGACGTGTCGTACAAGCCGGGCCCGTTCCAGGACGCGGGCTCCGGTGCGCCGCACCCCGTGTCGGGCAACGCGTTCGTCGTCGTGCGTCTGCACCCGGCCGCCATCGCCGACTTCAGCCAGCCGTCGGCACCGCTCAGCTACAGCGGCCCGCGCTCGATCCACCCGACCGGTGTCGCGCACGTGCAGGCTCTCGAGATGACCGAGGCGGTCGAGGGCTACATCACGTGGGTGATCGGGCTCGACGCGCAACGCCCGATGAAGGTCACCGTGACGGCGTCGCCCACGTCCCTCGCGGTCACCATCGGCTGATCGCCACGCGGGTCCTTCGGCCCTTTTCGCGAGGTCGGTCGAACGCCGGCGCGTGTCGCAACGCCGCATGGTTCCACGGTCTCTGGGGCCGGTGACCGGTTCGGGACGTGAGCGGCGCGCTCGCGCACCGTTCAAGACGGGGGCTGCGGAACCGATCGTTGCCGGTGAACGACGAACCTGGTGTCCTCCCGACGACGGAGTGTGAGTCATGCCTGCGCGTCTCAAGTTCCATTCGGTCCGCACGAAGCTGCTCGCCCTGGGTGCGGTGTTCGCGGCGGTGCTGATCGCGTTCGTGCTGATCGCGATCACGACGTTCTCGTCCATGCAGAAGCGCAGTCGTCAGTCGGCGGTCGCGTCCAAGCTCGAAGCGACGGTCGACGACGCGTTCGAGAAGTGGGCGACCGACGACGGTCAGACGAACATGTACGTCGCGGTCAAGGCGCTGCACGACTCGTCGCAGCAGAAGCTGGCCGACGACACGTGGGCCCAGGTCGTCGAGGCCTACAACGGCGCGCAGGCGAGCCTGGCCAAGGGGGCCAAGCTCATGACCGAGCCCGCGGAGCGCGCTGCGTACCAGCGCACGGTGCGCGCGCTCGACGCGTACAACGGGTTCACGCAGCAGGTCCATGCGGCGGGCCAGGCGGGTGACGTCGAGAAGGCGGTGCGGATCGCGACCGTCGACAACCTGAAGGCGTCGACCGAGATGCAGGACTCGTTCGAGGCGTGGAAGCAGCTGGAGACGCACCGGGCCGAGGCGTTGCAGAACAAGGTCGCGGAGCAGGGCAAGAGCGGCCGGACGACGCTCCTCGTGTTCGGGATCTTCGCGCTCGCCATCGCGACCGGTGGCCTCCTGATCGTGTCGCGCGGGATCGTCGGTCCGCTGGGCAAGGCCGTGCGCGGTCTGCGCTCGCTGGCGGAGAAGGACCTCACGACCATCGTCGAGGTCGACACCGCCGACGAGACGCGCACGATGGCCGACTCGTTGAACCAGGCGACCGAGAGCCTGCGCGGCGCGCTCTCGCTGATCGCGGGCTCGAGCCAGACCCTCGCGGCGTCGTCGGAGGAGCTCATGGCCGTCTCGACCCAGATGGGCGCGAACGCGGAGGAGACCTCGGCCCAGTCGGGGCTGGTCTCGACGGCGGGTGAGCAGGTGTCGTCCGCGGTGACGTCGGTCGCGACGGCGGTCGAGGAGATGACCGCGTCCATCCAGGAGATCGCGCACAACGCGACCGAGGCCGCGAACGTCGCGGGCGAAGCCGTCGGTGCGGCCGAGGTGTCGAGCGCGAACGTCGCCAAGCTCGGGCAGGCCAGCACGGAGATCGGCGACGTCGTGAAGACCATCACCAGCATCGCCGAGCAGACGAACCTGCTCGCGTTGAACGCGACGATCGAAGCGGCCCGCGCGGGGGAGGCCGGCAAGGGCTTCGCGGTCGTCGCCAACGAGGTGAAGGACCTGGCGAACGAGACCGCTCGGGCGACGGGCGACATCTCGGCCAAGGTCGAGGCGATCCAGCGCGACACCGCCGAGGCGGTCGCGTCGATCACCCGGATCGACGAGATCATCCACCAGATCGCCGACATCCAGTCGACGATCGCGTCGGCGGTCGAGGAGCAGGCCGCGACCACGAGCGAGATCGGTCGCAGCGTCTCCGAGGCGGCCAAGGGTGCCGGTGAGATCTCCGAGAACATCGCCGGTGTGGCCACGGCCGCGGGCTCGACGGCCGACGCGGTCGGCTCGGCACAGGAGGCGACCACGGAGCTCGCTCGTCTCGCAGCGGAGCTGCAGTCGCTCGTCGGCGAGTTCCGCTACGAGCTCACCCGCGACTGACCCAGGCATCTGGAGTCACTTCGCCGGAACTCTTCCGGTGAAGTGACTCCAGAGCTCGCTCAGCGGCAGTCGAGGATGACCTTGCCGAACGTCGCGTCCGACGCGACGAGCTCGTAGGCCCGCTCGGCCTCGGCGAGCGGCACGACCTCGTGCACGACGGGGTCGATCCCACCCGCGCCGAGTCGCGGGACGACCTCGACCGCGAACGCGTCGGTCGCGGCCGCCTTCTCCTCGTCGGTGCGCGAGCGCAGGACGGTGCCGAACACCGTGAGCCGCTTGCCCATCGCGGCGAGGATCGGGAACGTCGCGCTCCCACCCGCGAGGGTGCCGACGAGCACGATGCGGCCCTTGAGCGCGGCAGCCTGCACGTCCGTCTCGAGGTAGGCGCCGCCGACGAGGTCAATGGTGACGTCGCACGGCCCGGCCGCATCGGTGATCGCGTCGGCCAGCACGCGCGGGTCGAGCGGCGTCGGCGCGAGCACGCCCGCGTCGAGACCGATGCGTGTCGCGTCGTCGAGCTTCGACTGCTGGCGCGACGTGCCGACACACGGACAACCCCACGCCTTCGCGAGCTGTAGCGCGGTCGTGCCGACGCCCGAGCCGACCGCGTGGACGAGCACCCGCTCGCCGGCGCGCAGCCCGGCCTGGGTGCGCATCGCGTCGTGCGCGGTGATGAAGGTCTCCGGCACACCGCCGGCGACGACGAGCTCGAGGTCGTCGGGGACGGCCGCACAGTGCGAGGCGCGCGTGCGCAGGTACTCGGCCTGACCGCCCCCGCCGACGAGCCCGAAGACGCGCTCGCCGACGATGGGATCGTCGACGCCGTCGCCGACCGCCTCGATCACGCCCGCGTACTCGACGCCCGGGATGTCGGCCGGCGCGTCGGCGGGCGGCGGGTACAGCCCGGCCCGCTGCAACAGGTCGGCCCGGTTGATCCCGGCCCCGTGCACCCGCACGACGACCTCGCCCGGTCCCGGCTCGGGGCGGGGCCGCTCGGCCACCTCGAGGCGGCCCGGGCCGGGGATCGTGAGCGCTCGCACGGAGGGGAGGCTACCGACGGCCGGCCGGGCGAACCGGGCCCCGATCGGGCCGCCGGAGCCGGTCCGGGCGGGTCGTCCGCCACCCATCGTGGCCTGCCCGGGCACGGGCGCCCGCCCTCGGCGGTCGGGCCCGATCTCGTGACCGCGACCCCTCCGCACGGCGGTAGGTTGCCGGTATGGCGCTCGGCGAGGAGCCGTCGGTCGGCGGGCTCGCCTTCGTCGACGACGAGGGCGCCCGGGTCGAACTGGACGCCGACGAGGCGGCCTCGTTGCTCGCGCTCACGGACGGGCTCGACGCCGCGACCGTCTCCGCGTGCCCCGATTGCGCGAGCAGGGTCCTCGCGGTCGTCGCCCTGGTCGACCTGCTCGACGACGCGCCACCGCACCCGCGCGTGAGCGACCTCGTCGATCTCGCCGACGAGGCGCCCACGTTGCACCTCTACGTCGTCGACCTCACCGGCGCGTGCGATCACCACCGCTGGCGCGATCCGGGCTACGGGGAATGGGCGGACGCGCTCGACGAGCCGGAGCTGCGGACGCACCGTCCCTGACCACCGGCGCGTCGCGACGCGTACCGGCTCAGGCGCCGGCGGCGAGCAACCCGTCGAACGACTCCTCGAGGCATTCGAGCAGTGCGTTCGGGTCGGTCACCGCCGCGGGATCGAGGTGCAGGCCCATCTGCAGCTCGCCGCAGTACGAGAGCATCGTCACGTTGAGCGGGCTGCCCTCGCGGGGGCCCATCGGGAAGTTCCCGTCGATGCGCGCCCCACCGGCGTACAGGTCGACGGGGCTGCCGCGCAGGTTCGACGTCGCGAAGTCGATCGTCGCGGCCTGCAGACGCGTCAGCGCGAGCAGTGCGGACGCAGGGAGCGACGCGAGGACGCCCGAGAGCGAGCCGATCGCCCCCAACGCGGGCTCGTGGCGCAGACCGCCGAGCCGCTCGCTGATCGCGGCGAAGCGCGCCGCGGGCTCCTTCGGTCCGACCGGCACCAGGACGCGTGTCGGCGCGAACGCGTTGCCCGGGCCGGTCATGCCGTCGGTGCGGAGGTTGACCGGCATCGCCATCCGCAGCTCCTCCACCGGCTCGCCGAGGCGCTCGTGGTACCGGCCGAGCGCGCCGGCGACGCCGGTGACGTAGAGGTCGTTCAGCGTGCCACCGAGCGTCTTGGCCGCCCGCTTCGCCGGCTCGAACGGGACGGCGAACGTCTCGTAGCGGCGCGCGAGCGAACGCTGTGCGAACGGGCGTGAGCGGCTCGAGTCGGTGATGAGCACCTGGCGCCGCACCGATCCCAGCAGCGCGAGCACGTCGTTCGCGCGCGTCGGCGCGTCCTGGGGGTGCACGAGCAGGTCCGTGGTCGCGGTGAGCGTGGCTCGCGCGAGGCGCACCTGGCGGGCCAGCGCGTACCCCACCGCATCGGTGAGCACCTCCGCCAGCGTGGTGCGATCGATCGGGTCGTCGACCCGCAGCTCGTGCGCCCGCAGATCGAGACGCGACGACGGGTCGAGCGCCTCGACGTCGTCGAGCACCGAGCGCGGACGTTCGGGCGTCGCCGGGTCGGGCTCGAAGTCGACCATCGTCATCGACAGCTTCAACGCCCCCACGCCGTCGGTGATCGCGTGGTGCACCTTCTCCACGAGCGCCGTGCGGCCGTCGGCCAGGCCCTCGACGAGGGTGAACTCCCACAGCGGACGGCTGCGGTCGAACGGTGTCGCCGCGAGCACGGCCGTCAGGTCGAGGAGCTCGCGCATCCCACCCGGTGCGGGGAGCGCGACCTTGCGCAGGTGGTAGTCGAGGTCGATCTCGGCCGCGGGGTGCCACTCGGGCGGCGCCAGACGCAGCGGTGCGGCGATGACCCGGTCGGCGAAGTGCGGGACCGCGAGGAGCGCGTCGACGACCTTGCTCCGGAGTCGATCCTCGTCGGGGCTCGACGCGAGCAGCGTCACGTTGACGAAGTCGGACCGCAGGGCCGGGTCGTCGTCGAGGGTCCACATGACGAACTCGGTGTCGGTCATGCGGTGCACGGCGCCCGGATTCGTGTCGTGTTCTCGCTCGGCCATCGGGGAAAGCGTCGTCGCTCGCCCGGCGCGACGCAAGCGTGTCGCGCCGCGACGCGGTGGGATCAGCGGGGGATGCGGGTGCGCTTGAACTCGTTGAGACGGCTCCAGTCGAGGAGCCCGAGCGCGCGCTCGAGGTCGTCGACGCGGCCGCGCTCCATGAACCGGATGAACACCGCCTCCTCGCCCTCGATGAAGGTCGGCACGCCGAAGGTCGCCCACCGTTCCACCGCCTCGGTGTGCTCCGCGGCGAGCGTCTTGAGCGGACGATCCGAGTGTGCTTCGGCGGCGACCGCGTCGGCGTCGAGGCCGACCTTCGTCGCGACCTCGCGCAACACGTCCTCGTGACCGAGCTTGAGACCGTGGTCGTGGCGGGCCGCGAACGTCTCGACGTGGAAGTCGAGGAAGTGCTCGGGGAAGGCGTCGCGCACGGCGATCCCGTAGAGCAGTGCGAGGACGCCGGTGCCCCAGTTGTCCGGACCGCGGTCCCACACGGGCGGCTCACCCTCCTCGATGTGGGCCTGGTCGAGCGAGAAGGGCACGAACCTGAAGTCGACGTCGCTGCCGTCACGCACCGCCTGCACCACCGCTTCGTGGGCGTTGCGGGCGAAGGGGCAGCGGTAGTCGAACGTGACGGCGATCGAACGGGGCACGGAACCACCTCCTGGCAGACCCGCGGTGCAACCGGGGGCTCACCATCCTGATTCCCGATCGCCTCGATCGGCAATCCGGCGTCGAGCCGGCGCAGTCGGGGCGGTGGTTCAGCGTGACGGGTCGGGCAGCACCCGTCGGGCGACGACCCCGAGCGCGAGCCCGAACGCGGCGCCCGCGATCACGTCGGACGCGTGGTGCATGCGCACATAGACCCGGCTTCCGGCGACCGCGGCTGCGAGCACGAAGTATGCGGGCGTGACGCAGCTCCCTTCGGACAGGACGATCGCGGCCATGAACGCGGACGTCGCGTGACCGGAGGGGAAGCTGCTGGTGATGGGCCGGCGCATGCCGAAGGGCAGCGGTCCCTCGTCCTGGTCGAGCGGGGGACGAACCCGTCGGAAGAAGCTCTTCACGATGCCGTTCGTCAGGATCGACTCGCC
>DATBEZ010000111.1:0-26894 GCA_036558745.1 Acidimicrobiia bacterium | reverse complement strand
CCCCGTGACGCGCAGGAGTCCGCCGTGGAGTTCGACCCCCTCGACGAGTACCCGATCCATCAGCTCCCGCTGCCGATGCGCTACGTCGGCACGAGCGACCGCAACGTCTACGACCGCTGCATCTTCCAGGGCGTCGACCACGCGGCCGACGGGTACTTCATCACCGGCATGGGCGTGTACCCCAATCTCGGTGTCATCGACGCGTACGCGACCGTCCGGCGCGGCGACCGCCAGTGGGCGATCCGCACCTCGGGGGCACGACCGGCCGACCGCATGAAGCAGGAGGTCGGCCCGTACCGCATCGAGGTGATCGAGCCGTTCCACAAGCTGCGCCTGATCTGCGACGCCGACGCCCAGGGCATCGGCTTCGACCTGGTCTACGAGTCGGAGTACGGGCCGCTCGCGGAGCCCCAGCACATCCGGCGTCACGGCGACCGCATCCTGCTGGACGCGTCGCGCTTCGCGGGTGTGGGGACGTGGACGGGTGAGCTGCGCGTCGACGGCGACACCATCGCCGTCACGCCCGAGCGCTACACCGCGACGCGCGACCGTTCGTGGGGCATCCGCCCGGTGGGCGAGCCCGAGCCCGACGGCAAGCCGAAGACGTTCGACGGCATGTGGTGGTGCTGGATCCCGCTGCGCTTCGACGACTTCGCGCTGCACGTCATCCTCGAGGAGGACCAGTTCGGCACGCGCAACACGAACTTCGCCGTGCGCCTGTTCCCCGAGGCGTCCGGTCGCGCGCCCGAGCAGCTGGGATGGCCGCTGCCCGAGATCACGTACAAGTCCGGCACGCGGTACCCGACCCGCGCGTCGATGGACCTGACCACGCGCGACGGGAAGGTCCTGACGCTCGACATCGAGCCGATCATCGGCATCCCGCTGAACGTCGGCTGCGGCTACGGCGCCGATCCCGACTGGACGCACGGCGTGTGGAAGGGCGAGTCCTGGGTCGACGGCTCGGTGTACGACCACAACGATCCCGCGGTGTCGGGACGCGCCGCGTTCTCGTTGGTCGACCACGTCGCCCGGGCCACGTTCGACGGCCAGGAGGGCTGGGGCATCTTCGAGCACGGCGCGATCGGTCGTCACGAGCCGTCGGGCTTCACCGACCTCATGTCGGTCGCTCCCTGAGGCGCGCGCGATGCCCGAGCCCGACCCGGACCAGCTCGAGGGGATGGAGACACCGTGGCGGCGTGACGCGGCCGAGGTCGGCACGGCGTTGACGAAGTGGGCCACGCACGTGCTCGGCCGCCCCGCGACCGTCACCGACATCGCGTCGCCGGGCAACGGCATGTCGAGCGAGACGGTGCTGTTCTCGCTCGCGGTCGACGGCGGTGCGCCCGAACCGCACGCGGCGCGTCTCGCGCCGTTGCCCGAGCTGTATCCGGTGTTCCAGCGCTACGACCTCGAGCTCCAGGCGAAGTGCATGCGACTCGCGCGTGAGCGTACCGACGCGCCGGCGCCCGACGTGCGCTGGGTCGAGCTCGACGACCGTTGGCTGGGCGGTCCGTTTCTCGTCATGCGTCACATCGACGGCGAGTCGCCGCCCGATGTCCCGCCGTACGTGTTCGGCGGCTGGGTCGTCGACGGCACACCGGAGCAGCGCGCCCACATGCAACGCGCCGCGGTCAACGTGCTCGCCCAGCTGCACACGATCACGCCCGCGAACGCGGACCTGGGCTTCCTCGCCCGTCCCGAGCTCGGGTCGTCACCGATGGACCAGCAGCTCGGCCACGAGCGCGCGTACTACGAGTGGGCCCGCGACGGCGTGTCGTTCCCGCTGATCGAGCGCACGTTCGCGTGGCTCGACGACCACCGCCCGGCGGAGGGCGACGCGGTCCTGAACTGGGGCGACTCGCGCATCGGCAACATGCTCTTCGACGGCTACGACGTCGCCGGCGTGCTCGACTGGGAGATGGCGACGGTCGGCCCGCGCGAGGTCGACCTCGCGTGGATGATCTTCCTGCACCGCTTCTTTCAGGACATCGCGGAGCGGGTCGGGATGCCCGGGCTGGCGGACTTCATGACCCGCGACGGTGTCGTCGCCGACTACGAGGCGCTGAGCGGTCACACCGTGGCGCACCTCGACTGGTACGAGGTGTTCGCGGCGCTGCGCTTCGCGATCGTCTCGATCCGCACGACCACGCGTGGCATCGCCTACGGGACCCAGGAACGGCCGCCCGAGCCCGACGAGTACATCATGTTCCGCGCCCTGCTCGAGCAGATGCTCGACGGCACCTACTGGTCCTGACACACACCCCATCCGGCAGTTGGGACACGAAGCGGTGCCAGAGCGCCGCTTCGTGTCCCAACTCGGATTCGTCTACGGCTTGGTGATCTCGATCCGGGCGACGTGGGCGATGTCGGCGGAAGACCGGCCGATGCGCACCTCGTACGCGCCCGGGTCGACGCGCCAGCCGGGCTCCGGCGCGTGGTCGCTCGCGACGCGGGCCTGACCGCTGAACACCTGCCGTCCTGCGATCGCATCGTGGGCGGGCGCGCCCGGGTCCCAGTACGCGAACGAGCGCGCGTCCAACGACAGCGTGACCGTCGCGGTCGCGCCCGCGTCGAGACGCACCTTGGCAAACGCCTCGAGCTCCTTGGGCGGACGGGTGAGCCGCGGCGCGAGCGGCGCGACGTAGCACTGCACCACCTCGGTGCCGGGTCGCGCGCCGGTGTTCGTCACGTCGATGTCGACGGTGAGCACGTCACGCGCGTCCGCGTCGTCGACGACGAGCTCGGTCACGGAGAGACGGGGCGACCCGAGCGTGAACGTCGTGTACGAGAGCCCGTGTCCGAACGGGAAGCGCACCGGGAGCCGGCGCGCCTCGTACCAGCGGTAGCCGACGAGCACGCCCTCGCCGTAGTGCACCTCGTCGTTCTCGCCGGGGAAGTTCCCGAACGAGGGGTTGTGCTCGAGCACCAACGGCAGCGTGGTCGGGAGCCGGCCGCCCGGGTCCTCGTCGCCGAGCAGCACGTCGACGAGGGCGCGCGCCATCTCCTGACCGCCGAACCACGCGTGGAGCACCGCGCCCGCGTCGCCGGCCCACGGCATCGTCACCGGCGCCCCCGCGTTCACGATCACGACCGTGTTCGGGTTCGCGGCGACGACGCGCGCCACGAGCTCGTCCTGCGCGCCGGGGAGGTCCATCGTGTCGCGGTCGCGGCCCTCGGTCTCCCAGTCGTTGGTCGTGCCCACGACCACGATCGCGGCATCCGCGCCCACCGCGGCGCGCTCGGCCCGTTCGAGCAGGTCGTCAGGCGGCAGCATGCGACAGCCGACCTTCGCGGCGAAGAACCCGCGCGCCGCGTCGCTCGAGTACTCGATCACGACGTCGACCTCACGCTCGCCCGCGAGGTCGATCGTCGCCTCGACCTCGTCGCTGCCGAGGCCGAAGAACGTCCCGCCGCGCGGAGGCGGGTCGACGAAGCCGTCGAGCACGGTGGTGCCGTCGACGAGCAGCCGCGCGCGACCCGCCTGCGCGAGCGTGAACGCGTACGGGCCCGACTCGGGCGGCAGGAAGCGCGTCGTGGCCCGGAACGAGAAGCCCGACGAGAGGTCGGGCCGGGGCGGCCCGACGAACACCAGCTCGCTCGTCGGGTGGGTGCGCCGCTCGACGACGTCACCGCGGAGGTCGGTCGTGGCGAACAGGTCGACGCTCAGCTCCTGCGTGAGCGGGGGGACCGTGGTGTCGATGTCGACGCCGGGCTCGTACGTGATGGCGGCCGCGTCGCCCAGCCGTTCGCGCAGGGCCTGGAGCGGCGTGACCCGGTAGGGCGGTTGCACCTGCGACGAGCCACCGCCCATGACGACCGCCCGCCCCGCGTTCTGACCGATGACCGCGACCGACCGGAGCGACGTGGGCGCGAGCGGCAGCACCGCTTCGTTCTTGAGCAGCACGATGCCGCCCACCGCGGCCTCGTGCGCGACCGCGCGGTGCTCGGGCGTGTCGACCGCTGCCGGCTCGACCTGACCGTCGTCGGTCGACGCGCCCACCCGCTCGAACACGCGCAGCAGCCGCGCCACCTGGGTGTCCACCACCTTCTCGTCGAGCTCACCGGCGCGCACCGCCGCCGCGAGCGCGGGGCCGAACGCCCGCCCCGGTCCCGGCATCTCGAGGTCGAGCCCGGCGCGCGCCGAGCCCGCGGGTGACGCGGTCGCGTACCAGTCGCTGATCACGAAGCCGTCGAAGCCCCACTCGCCGCGGAGCACGTCCTCGAGCAGCTCGCGGTGCTCCGAGCACCAGGGCCCGTTCACGCGGTTGTACGCGGTCATCACGCCGAGGCTGCCGCCCTCGACGACCGCGAGCTCGAACGGCCGCAGGTAGATCTCGCGCAACGCGCGCGGACCGATCATCGAGCTCACCGTGTAACGCTCCGTCTCGGCGTCGTTGCCGACGAAGTGCTTGACGGTCGTCGCGACACCACGCGACTGCGCCCCACGGATGAACGCGACCGCGAGCCTTCCCGAGAGGAGCGGGTCCTCGGCGTAGCACTCGAAGTTCCGGCCCGCGAGCGGCGAGCGGTGGATGTTCACCGTCGGTGCGAGGAGGACACGGCAGCCCTTCGCGCGCGCTTCGGTCGCGAGCACTGCGCCGACGCGCTCGAGCAGCTCGGTGTCCCACGTGGCGCCGAGCGCGCTGCCACAGGGCACGCACGTCGACACGGAGTCCACCTCGCCGCGGAGCCACGGGCCCCGCGCGCCGTTGGGCCCGTCGGTCACCCGCACCTTCGGGATGCCGAGACGTTCGACGGCAACCGTCGACCACATGTCCGCACCTGCGGTCAGCGCGGCCTTCTCGTCGAGGGTCAGCGCCGCGACCAGGCCCTCCACATGGCCATCCGGCGCGCTCGCGGGCTCGCCGCTGCGCTGCTGCTCGTTGACGGCCATCGGTCCCCCTGACGACATCGGCGCGACACCAGAGTCTGGCGCCTCGGGCCCGGACGCGGCAGGCTCCGCCCGGTGAGCTTCGACCCCTACGAACCGTACGGCCCGCTCGTGACGACCACGTTGCGGGTCGCGACGTGGAACGTCTGGGGACGGTTCGGCGACGCGGAGGAGCGCGAGGCCGCGATCGAGGCGGAGCTCGCGGGCGCGCAGCCCGACGTCGTGTGCCTCGTCGAGGCGTGGTCGAGCGGGGACACGAACCAACCGGCGCGGGTCGCCGCGTGCCTCGGCGTCGAGCACGCGTGCTTCGACGGCGGGTTCGAGCAAGAGGGCTGGACGTCGGGCACAGGGGTCGTGTCACGGTGGCCCTTCACCCGTCACGAGGTCCGGCGGCTGCCCGGCGACATCGACGGCGGCGATGCGGCCGGCACGGTGACGTTCGTGGAGCTCGACGGTCCGCGCGGCCCGGTGCAGCTCTTCGTCGCCATGCTCGACTACCCGCTCGACGCGAGCGCGCGGCGCCAGGGCCAGGTCCGCCAACTGTGCGCGTTCGTCGACGAGGTCACGAGTCGGTGGAACGTGACCCTGCTGTGCGGCGACTTCAACGCCGGCCCCGACTCCGACGAGATCCGCATGCTGACCGGGCGCAGCGCGACCGCGGTGCCGCGCCTCGTGTTCTACGACGCGTGGGAGGTGGCGGGCGACGGAGGTCCGGGGATCACGTGGTCGAACCGCAACCCGCTCGCTGCGATCGGCCGCTACCCCGACCGGCGCTTCGACTACGTGCTCTCGGCGTGGCCGCGTGTCGGCGCGGCGGGTCACCCGGTGCACTGCGAGCTGCTCGGCGTCCGGCCGACCGATGCGCCGCAGCTCTCGGACCACTACGGCGTCCTCGCGGACGTGCGGTACTGATGGGCGCGACATGAGCGACGCGCCCGCGGGGACCACGCCGACCGACGCGCCGATGCAGGGCACGGTCGTGCACGTCGAGGTCGCGCCGGGCGACCGCGTGCACACCGGCTCGATCGTCGTCGTGCTCGAGGCGATGAAGATGGAGCACTCGGTTCCGGCGGGGACACCCGGTGTGGTCCGCATGGTCGCGGTCGAGGTCGGCGACACGGTGCTCGAGGGCGAGCCGCTCGTCTACGTCGAGGAGGCCGACGTCGACGCGGTGGCCGCGGGTGCCGTCGGTGACGTCGATCTCGACACCGTGCGCGACGACCTCGCCGAGGTGCTCCACCGTCAGGCCGGGACGCACGACGAGGCGCGTCCCGACGCGGTCGCCCGCCGTCGCGCAAGCGGTCAGCGCACCGCGCGCGAGAACCTCGCCGATCTGTGCGACGAGGGCAGCTTCGTGGAGTACGGCTCGCTCGTGATCGCGGCCCAGCGCGCGCGTCGGTCCGTCGACGAGCTCATCGCCCGCACACCCGCCGACGGCCTCGTCGCGGGCATCGGTCGCCTGAACGGCGACCGCTTCGACGACGAGCACGCGCGCTGCGCCGTGGTGTCGTACGACTACACCGTGCTGGCCGGGACGCAGGGCCAGCAGAACCACCGCAAGAAGGACCGCTTGTTCGAGCTGATCGAGCGGATGCGACTTCCCGTCGTGCTGTTCGCCGAGGGCGGCGGCGGCCGGCCGGGCGACACCGACACTGCCGGGGTCTCGGGGCTCGACTGCCTCGCGTTCGCGCTGTTCGCGGGCTTGAGCGGGCTGGTGCCGACGGTCGGCATCGTGTCGGGGCGGTGCTTCGCGGGCAACGCCGCGTTGCTCGGCTGCTGCGACGTGATCATCGCGACCGAGAACGCCAACATCGGCATGGGCGGTCCCGCGATGATCGAGGGCGGGGGCCTCGGCGCGTTCCGTCCGGAGGAGGTCGGGCCGATCTCGGTGCAGGTGCCAAACGGCGTGGTCGACATCGCGGTCGCCGACGAAGCGGAAGCGGTGCAGGTCGCCAAGCGGTACCTGTCGTACTTCCAGGGTCCGCTCGACGCGTGGGACTGCGTCGACCAGCGCGTCCTGCGCAGCCTCGTCCCCGAGAACCGCAAGCGGGTCTACGACGTGCGCACCGTGCTCGACGCGCTCGCCGACCGCGACTCCGTGCTCGAGCTGCGACCGCGCTTCGGGATCGGGATGATCACCGCGCTCGCGCGGGTCGAGGGTCGTCCGCTGGGCGTGATCGCGAACAACCCGATGCACCTCGGGGGTGCGATCGACAGCGACGGCGCCGACAAGGCCGCGCGGTTCCTCCAGCTGTGCGACGCATTCGACCTGCCGGTGCTCTTCCTCTGCGACACGCCCGGGTTCATGGTCGGGCCCGAGGCCGAGAAGACGGCCCAGGTCCGCCACTTCTCGCGCATGTTCGTGACGGCCGCGAGCATCACCGTGCCGTTCTTCACCATCGTGTTGCGCAAGGGCTACGGCCTGGGCGCGCAGGCGATGGCCGGTGGGAGCTTCCGCTCACCGCTGTTCACGGTGTCGTGGCCGACGGGAGAGTTCGGCGGGATGGGCCTGGAAGGCGCGGTACGTCTCGGCTACCGGCGCGAGCTCGACGCGATCGAGGACGACGCCGCGCGCGAAGCCGAGTTCGAGCGCATGGTCGGGCGGGCGTACCAGCACGGCAAGGCGCTCAACGTCGCCACGTACTTCGAGATCGACGACGTCATCGACCCCGCCGAGTCGCGTCGCCGCATCGTCGAGGTTCTCCGCGCCGCGCCGCCCCCACCGCGCCGCGAGGGCAAGAAGCGCCCCTTCGTCGACACCTGGTAGCTGGTCGCGCTCGCAAGCTCGCCGCTCCCTTGCCAACAGCGAGGCATCCTGGGCAACGCGAGCCGCCGCGCGCCCCCGCTTCGTGTGGACGGCAGGCCCGCTGAGCGGCCCGCACGTCCACACGGACGTGGGTGTCATTCAGCGAGCAGTTGGTAGAGCTGCTTCCGGGTGTCGTGCAGGATCTCGACCGCGCGCTCGACCTGGGTGGTGGAGCCGGCCTTGGCGACCTGGCGCATCGCGAGCAGCACCTGGCCGAAGGCTTCGCGCAGCTCGCCGATCTTCGCGTCGCCGCGTCCGGCCCACGGCTCGCCGCCGGCCTCGTCGAGGCGACGCTCGGCCTCGGCTGCGCCCTCGTCGGTGAGCTCGAACACGCGCTTGCCGTCGCGCTCGACCGAACGCACGAGCCCTTCGTCCTCGAGCATCGCCAGGGTGGGGTAGACGGAGCCCGGGCTCGGGCGCCACGCGCCGCCGCTCTTGGCCTCGAGGCGCTGGATGACGTCGTAGCCGTGGCCCGGTCCGTCGCGGAGCACCGCGAGGAGCGCGGTGCGGATGTCGCCGCGGCGCATCCGGCCGCGGCCGGGGGCACCGAGGAACGCGTCGCGGTGGCGGCCGCGCCCCCGGAAGTCGTGGTCTCGCATGATCGTCCTTTCGAATCGCAGACGGCGACGGCGGGCGCGCCGGCCCTCGTCGGCGCGGAGGTCGCCGCCGGGCCAGTCGTCGTGGCCGTCGGTGTGGCCGTGGCCGTCGCCGTGATCGTGTTCGTGATGGTGTTCGTGGTACGAGATTGTCATGAACGTTAACGATATATCGCGATCGCTCGGGATGCAAGCGGCGCAGGTCTCGCCCAGCGAGGTCTCAGGCCGCTCTCAGGTCGGGCCGCCAACCTCGGAGCGGCGGCGCACCCGCGTCGCACGGAGAACCGAGAGCAACCATGAGGTACGGCGACTTCCACCACGGCATCGGCTGGGTCCACGTGCTGGCCTGGCTCCTGCCCTTCCTGTTCATCGGCGCGCTCGTCGCCCTCGCCGTCGTGCTCCTCACGCGCGACCACCGGCCCGGGCTCCAGGCCGTGAGGGTCGACGACGGCGCGCACGCGGCGCTGCGCCTGCGCTACGCGCGCGGTGAGATCACCCGCGACGAGTACTACGAGACGCTGCGCGACCTGAGCCACCCGGCCGGACCCGCGCCCGCGCCCTGGACGCCACCGGCGGCCCCGACGCCTTCCGGGCCACCCGCGCCACCGACGCCACCGACGCCGCCCGAGACGCCACCGGAGTCCTAGGTCACGGGACCGTTAGGGTCCCGTGACCGTGAACCACTTCGACGCCGCCGTCGTCGGCGGTGGCCTCGTCGGCGCCGCGTGCGCGTACGAGCTCGCCGCCGGCGACACGACGGTCGTCGTGGTCGACGCGCACCATCCCGGCCGGGCGACCGACGCGGGCGCGGGCATCCTCTCGCCCGAGTCGTTCGGGCCCTCGCCCGCGGCGTTCCTCACGTTGGCCGACGGCGCCGGCGATCACTACCGGGCGCTCGTGCCCGCGTTGCGCGACGTCGGCGCGCCCGATCCGGGCTACGACGTGTGCGGCGCGCTGCGGATCGCGTTCCGCGAGGTCGACGACCCCTTCTACGCCGAGAACCGCGAGGTCGCGTTCGGCCGCCACGGCGACGTGCTGCGCGACGTGTCGCCGGACCGGGCCCGCGAGCTGTTCCCGGCCCTCGGCGACGTGCGCGCCGCGTACCTCAACCCGCGTGGCGCGCGCGTCGACGGCCGCGCGCTCACGGCCGCGCTCGGACACGGGGCCCGCCTGCGCGGCGTCGAGTGGCGCACGGGCCGGGTCGACGGCCTGGTCGTCGAGCGCGATCGCGTCGTGGGCATCGACACCGACGGCGGCCGGGTCGCGTGCGGCGCGGTCGTGGTGGCCGGCGGGGCGTGGACGCCCGAGCTCGCGTCGGCGTTCGGGCTCCGTGTCGGCGTACGCCCGCTGCGGGGACAGATCGTCCATCTGCGCGTCGACGCCGACACGAGGGCGTGGCCGGTGCTGCAGCCCGTACTGAGCCACTACGTCGTGGCGTGGCCCGAGGGAAGGCTCGCGCTCGGCGCCACCATGGAAGACGTCGGCTTCGACGCGCGTCCGACGATCGGCGGGATGCGCCAGCTGCTCGCGGAAGGACTCCGCCTCGCGCCCGGTCTCGCGGACGCGACGTTCCTCGAGGTGCGCGCGGGGCTGCGCCCGATGAGCGACGACGACCTTCCCATCCTCGGGCCGCTCCCGGGTGTCGCGGGGGCGTTCGTCGCGACCGGTCACGGCGCGAACGGCCTGCTGCTCGGTCCGTTCAGCGCCCGGCTCGTCGCGGACGTGGTGCACGGTCGCACGCCCGCGCTCGACCTCGCGCCGTTCTCGCCCGCGCGCCTCGCCTGAGGGGACGCGCCGGTCAGCTCGCGCGCCGGTGCGCGGCGAAGAACCTCAGCATGATGTCGGTCGCGTCGATCGACGTCGTCATCCGGCCGAACGGCACCGTGTAGAACTGGCCGTCGGGCCAGTTGTGACCGCCGTCGAGGATCGTGTACAGCTCGACACCGGTGCCGTTCCCGCAGGCGGGATACACGGTGTGGGTGACGTCGCTCGCGACGACGGTCGTCGTCGCCGGAGTGCCACACCCGTCGAGCGTGGCCCACGCGGCGACCGTCGCCGGCACCGACGGCAGCGTGTCGTTGCCCTGGTACGGGAAGATCGGATCGGCTGTGCCGTGGAAGGTGATCAGTGGCGTGCCCGGCGTCCCCGCGCGGCAGACGGGGGTCGCGTTGATCGCGCCGACGGGTGCGATCGCCGCGAACGTTCCGGGCATGAAGCATGCGAGGGCCTGGGTGAACATCGCGCCGTCGGAGAGCCCCGTCGCGAACATCCGCCGTGAGTCGGTGCACAGGTGCGACCGCAGCCATTGCAGCATCGCGGTGACGAAGTGGGTGTCCGGATTCGCGGGCGGTGGGAGCGACCAGTACGTGAGCGCTCCGTTGACGTACGCGTCGGGGCTCATCACGATCCACCCGAGCGGTGCCGCCTTCACGCTCATCTGCGTGTACCGGTCCTCGACGTAGCCGTTCGATCCCGCGCCGTGGAAGTTGAACACGACCGGCACAGGGGCCTTGCCCGTGTAGTTCGGTGGCACCGCGACCCAGAATGCGCGCGACTGCCCGTCCACCGTCATCGACTGGAGGCTCGTGCCCGCCGGGGAGGGGAGGTTGCACGCGGTCGGCCCGCCGGGCGGTGGGACCGCGCACGCGCTCACCGACGCCACGAACGACGCGCACACCACGACGACGCGCGCGAGTCGGGTCCAGCGCGCGCTCACGAGTCCTCACCCGGCACGAGCGAACGTCTACCGCACCCCTCGCGGGTTCACGTTCGTGGACCCGAGCAGTTCACCCGATGATCAGCCGCTCGCTACCGGCGCGCGGCACGTTCGCCGACCACCAGCGCGCCCACGATCATGTCGGTGAGGTTGCCGACGAACGCAACGTCGTCGAGCCCGGGTGAGCGGCCCCGGTCGAGGATGCGCGCCCGTTCCGCCATCGCCGCCATCATGAGCATGATCACGTTCACCACCCGCTCGCGCCGCACCGCCGCGCTGTCCCCACCCGCACGCGACTCGAGCTCGGTGAGGATGCGCCGCAGATGGGGTGTGCTGAGCGGGTCGTCGACGCGCCAGGCCGGGAAGCGGTCGGTGAGCTGGGCGACGATGCGCAGGTAGTCGCGCCCGTCCTCGCGGCCCAGCACCCCGGCCAGCGGCACGAGCAGCGCGGTGACGAGCGCGTCGGTGTCCATCTCGTCGATGGGCTCGGCCACGAGGCGACCGCGCTCCACGTCGAGGGGATCGCCGTGACGTTGCAGGATCTCGCGCACGATGCCTTCGCGCGAGCCGAAGTGGTAGTTCAGCGCGGAGACGTTGCGTTGGCCGGCGGCCTCCGTGATCTCGCGCAGCGTCGCCTGGTATACGCCCTGGCGGGCGAAGAGCCGCTCCGCCTCACGGACGAGCCGGGCTCTCGTGGCGGTGGCATCGCGCGGCATCGCAGCACCCGCGCCGGTCGCGCCTACTGCTTGAGCGCGTTCGACGGGAGCAGCTCGACGTGCAGGTCGGGAACCGTGCTCGCGAAGTCGGGGTACTTGCGCTTCGCGGTCTGGCGGTAGTGCGTCGTCGAGTGCACCGGGTCCGTGTCGAAGTGCGGGATGACCTTGGTGCCGAAGAGCTCGATCATCTCGATCACCTCTTCGTGCGGCATCCCGTCGTTCGGCATGCCGAACACGACCTGGTCGCAGCCGACGGTCTGGTACTTCTCGACCTGCTCCGCGACCTCGTCGGGTGTACCGCACAGGAGCCAGCCCGCCTCGATGAGCTCGTCGAGCTCGGCGTCGGTCGCGGGCGGGTCGAGCGGCGGCGCCGGCCACACCGGCGCGTAGTCGGGCTTGGGCATCGTGTCGTGGTAGAGGCACACGAGCGAGTAGAGGTAGCCGCGGCCGCGCGTCTTGGCGATCTCACGTGCGCGCTCGCGGTTGCTCAGGCAGATGACGCCGTTCGTCATCATCACGTTGTCGTTCTTGTACTGGCCGATCGGGTCGGTGCAGTCGACGATCGCCTGCTTGTACGCGTCGATGCGTCCCTGGAGCGCGTAGATCGGCTCGAAGTTGAACGCGATCGCCCCGATCCCGGCCTCACCGGCCTTCGTGAACGTGCCCGGGTTGCCGCAGGCGACCCAGATGGGCGGGTGGCCCTTGCCGTAGGGCTTGGGCAACACGTTGTGCGGCGTCGGCACGGTGAAGTGCTCGCCCTGGAACGTGTAGTCGCGCTGCTCCCACATCCGCGGGATCTCGCGGACCACTTCGTCCCACTCGGCCTTGGTCGAGTCCTTGTCGAGGATGTTGAACGTCGCGATCTCGTGGCTGCCGGCGCCCCGGCCCGTCCCCCACTCGAAGCGACCCTCGGTCACGTGGTCGAGGAAGGCGACGCGTTCGGCGTTGCGAACCGGATGGTTCACGCGCGGCGAGAGGTTGTTGATGCCGGTGCTGAGGTGGATGCGCTCCGTCTTGCCCGCGAGGTAGCCCATCATCACCTCGGGCGAGGACAGGTGGCTGTACTCGGTCAGCGAGTGGTGCTCACCGAACCACGCGTACTTCCAGTTGAACTTGTCCGCGTGCTCGACGTAGCTCATCTCCCGGAAGATCATCGTGTGCTCGCACTCGGTGTCACGCGAGGCCGGGCCCGGCAGGTAGCCGTTCAGGAAGATGCCGAACTCCATCGAGTCCTCCAGGAGAGACGGTGTCGAAACCGGTTCTAATGTTCCACATTAGCTCCCGGGCCGTCAAGCCACCCCCCGACACGCGCAGCTTGGACACGTTCCGGCGCCAGGGCGCCGGAACGTGTCCCAACTGCGCAGGGCGTGGTGGGGCTAGCCGAGGACGATGGTCTGGACCTCGGTGTAGGCCTCGAGGCCCTCGGGGCCCATCTCGCGGCCGATGCCGGACGACTTGAACCCGCCGAAGGGGTTCTTGAGGTCGATGGTCATGCCCGCGTTCACCGCGTACGTGCCCGTCCGGACGCGCCGCGCCACGCCCACGCCGCGGTCGCGGTCGCCGGTCCACACCGAGCCCGACAGCCCGTAGTCCGACTCGTTGGCGATGCGCACTGCGTCGCTCTCGTCGTCGTAGGGGATCACCGACAGCACCGGACCGAAGATCTCCTCGCGCGCGATCGTCATCTGGTTGTCGACGTCGGCGAAGAGCGTCGGCTCCACGAACCAGCCGCGGCTCAGGTCCGCGGGACGGCCGCCACCGACGACCGCACGCGCGCCTTCCTTCTTGCCCGCCTCCAGGTAGCCCTCGACGCGCGTGCGCTGACGCTCGGCGACGAGCGGGCCGACCGCGATCGTCGGGTCGGACGGGTCGCCGACGGTCTGGTCGCGCACCGCGTCGGCGAGCGCGTCGACGACCTCCGCGTAGCGGCTGCGCGGCGCGAGCACTCGCGTCTGCGCGACGCACGCCTGCCCGTTGTTCATGAGCGCGGCCGGCAGCAAACCGGGGATCGCGGCGCTCAGGTCGGCGTCGTCGAGGATCACCGCGGCCGACTTCCCGCCGAGCTCGAGCGTGCAGCGCTTCAGGTTCTCACCGCAGATCGCCCCCACCTTGCGGCCCGCGGCGGTGCTGCCCGTGAACGACACCTTGTCGACGCCGGGGTGGCGGACCAGGTGCTCGCCGACCTCGCGACCGGCGGCGACGATGTTCACGACCCCGGGCGGCAGGTCGAGGCCGTCGAGGATCTCGGCGAGGATGTAACCGTCGAGCGGCGTCTCCGGAGCCGGCTTGATCACCATCGTCGAGCCCGACGCGAGACACGCGCCCAGCTTCATCGCCACGATGAACAGCGGGACGTTCCACGGGATGATCCCGGCCGCCACACCGACGGGTGCTTTGCGCACGAGGCAGGTCCCCATGATCCCGGGACGCTCCTCCTCGAACGGGTACCGCTCGACCAGGTCGACGAAGCCGTCGAGCACCATGGTCGCGGCGAAGACCTGACCCATGAGCGAGAACGACGCGGGCGAACCGTTCTCACGCGTGATGACCTCGGCGAGCTCCTGCGAGCGGGCCTGGATCCCCTGCGAGAGCGCGCGCAGCACGTCGGCGCGCTCCTTGGGTGTCGACTGCGGCCACGGTCCCGAGTCGAACGCGGTCCGAGCCGCCGCGACCGCGCGATCGACGTCGGCCTGCGACGCCTCGGGCACGACCCCGATGACCTCCTCGGTCGCGGGGTTCACGACCTCGATGGTCCCGTTGCCCGCCGGGGCGACCCACTCGCCGCCGATGTAGAGCACGTCGCGCTTCTCCACGTCGCTCACGCGTCAGACCTCCGTCAGCTCGTCACCGATCCCGCCGGGCCGGCGAGATTGCAACCGGTTCCAGTCCCGACAGGGTCCTCGCTGCCGCGCCACGCGTCAAGGCAGGCCGCGACGGTGCACGTGGGAGGGCGGGTACCCCATCCGGGACGTGAACACCGGGGGGAAACTGCCCCTCTTGCCTCGGAATGCGTTCGCTCTGCCACGTCGCGGGAAAGAATGGGTCCCGGAGGGGCCGCACGCCGCCGTGCGGCCAGGGTGAGCGATGACGACAGGCACCGGAACGAACGGCTGGTACCCGGATCCGCACGCGCGTTGGCCGCTGCGGTACTGGGACGGCGCGGACTGGACCGACCTCGTCGCGACGATCGACGCGGCATCGCGGTTGACGACCGGCGTCGACATCATCTCGCGGGGCCAGGTCCCCGCGCTCGCGTCCGTGCCCGAGAGCGACGGTGCCGCCGCGGCCGCGCGCACCGACGAGACCGTCGACGTGCGCGAGCCGGCGATGCCGCGAGCCGAGGAACGGCTCGTCGCCTTCGTCGAAGCCTGAACCCGCGACGACACGCGCGGGCGCGCGCGGGGCGCACGGGCGCACGACAACGAGGCTTGGTAGCGTGCGGGCGATGCGACGGCTCCGGGTCGGGGGGCTGGCCGTCGGGCTCGTGACGATGGCCACGGTGGTGAGCATGGCGCTCGCCGCGGCGCCCGCGGCGGCGCGCGTCTCGGGAGACGACCATGGTTCGCGCCGCGGCGTCACCAATCCGTATCCGGGCTACACGAGCGCCCTCTACGGCGACGACGCGCACTGGCTCTGCCGGCCCGACACCGACGACGTGTGCGACCACGACCTCGACGCGACGGTGGTGCGCGCCGACGGGTCGACCTCCGTCCAGCGGTTCAAGCCCGCGCGCGATCCGAAGATCGACTGCTTCTACGTGTATCCGACGATCTCGCGCGACCTCGGCCCGAACAGCGACCTGATCCCGCAGGCAGACCAGGAGGAGTTCGTGGTGCGCCAGCAGGCGGCGCGCCTCGGATCGGTGTGCCGGGTGTTCGCACCCGTCTACCGGCAGGTGACGCTCACGGCGCTGATCCAACGGCTCGGGGGCGGTCCGGTCGCCGGCGACCGCGTCCTCGCCTACAACGACGTACTCGACGCGTGGAAGCAGTACATCTCGCACGACAACCACGGGCGCGGCGTGCTCCTCATCGGTCACTCGCAGGGCGCGGGCATCCTGACCCAGCTGATCAAGAACGAGATCGACCCGAACCCCGTGCTGCGCAGCCGGCTCGTCGCCGCGATGCTGCTCGGTGGCAACGTGCAGGTGCCCGTGGGCAAGGTCGTCGGTGCCGACTTCCAGCACGTGCCGCTCTGCCGCGACGACGACCAGACCGGCTGCGTCATCGCGTACTCGACGTTCCGCTCGACCGCGCCACCCCCGCCGAACAGCCTCTTCGGCGCGCCCCGCCAGCCCGGATGGCAGACCGCATGCACCAACCCGGTGGCGCTGCACGGTGGCAGCGGCTACCTGGAGCCCTACTTCCCGACCAACGGGCAGTCGTTGGTCGGCGGCGGCACGCCGCCCGCGTGGGTGTCACCGTCGCTCGGGGTCCACATCACGACGCCATTCGTGACGCTGCCGCACTTCGTGTCGGCGACGTGCGCGACGACGAACGGCTTCACGTACCTCTCGGTCACGGTGCACGGCAACCCCGCCGATCCACGTATCGACAACATCGGCGGTGACCTCACGCCGGAGTGGGGCCTGCACCTCATCGACGCGAACGTCGCGATGGGCGACCTCGTCGATCTCGCCCGCAGCGAAGCCGCGCACTTCGGGCACTGCCGCGTGCACGACCGCGACGTGCGCCGGTGCCGGGCCTCCTGAACCCCGTCGGGAGCCGTCACCGGGTCGCGCGTCTGCTTGCATGCAGAATGAAAGTGTCTTAGCCTCGGCTGCATGGCCGGGGATGCAGATCTTGCGCGCATCGAGGCTGCGATCGGGGAGCTGATGCGCCTCGCGGCGTCGGCCCGGGTGCACGAGGCCCGTATGCGCGCGGTCGGTCTGCCGCTGTCGCGGACGGAGCTGCGCTTCCTCTCGCGCATCGACGAGGTGGGTCCGCTGTCGGTGTCTGCGCTGGCCGAGGAGCTCGACGTGAGCCAGCCCACCGCGAGCCGGACGTTGCGCCGGCTGGAGGACCTCGGCTTCGTGCGCCGCCGTGGTGACCGGGCCGATGGGAGGGTCGCGATCTACGAGACCACGGCGAAGGGTCGCCGCGACCGTCGACGGGTGCAGGCGTACATGCACGGCCAGCTCGCAGACGCGTTGGCCGGGGTCCCGACACGCCGCCGTCACGACCTGGCGCTGCTGATGGACGAGCTCGTGACCCGCCTGCGCGCGCACGGGAGCTCGACCGAGAGGAGCGCTTCGTGACCACCACGTCGGATGCGACCCAAGACGAGGTGATGGGTCGGGTCACGGGCCTCGTCGGTCGCAGCTCACCGTTCAACGAGGCCCGCGACCCGGTGAACGAGGCGATGATCCGTCATTGGTGCGACATCATCGACGACCGCAACCCGCTCTACACCGACCCCGCGGTCGCGGCGGCGTCGGTGTTCGGCGGCATCGTCGCCCCGCCCGCGATGCTCGACGTCTGGGACAAGCCGGGCCTGCACATGGTGCGCGACCCGAACAACCCGCAGAGCGCCGCGCTCACGACGCTCGAGGAGTTCGGCTTCACGTCGACGGTCGCGGTGAACTCCGAGCTCGAGCTCGCGCGCTACCTCCGCCCCGGCGAGATGGTGCACAGCACCCTCACGCTCGAGTCGGTCAGCGAGGAGAAGCACACCGGGCTCGGGATCGGCCACTTCGTCACGAGCCGTCTCACGTATCTGGTCGGCGACGAGCGCGTCGGCTCGGTCCTGTTTCGCGTGCTGAAGTTCCGGCCCGGCACGGGGCGCACGGCCGCGCCGGCCGACGGCGCGCGCCCGGGGCCCGATCCCGATCCCGCGCTGCGTCCACGCCCGGCGATCAACCGCGACAACCAGTACTTCTGGGACGGCACCCGTGCCCACGAGCTGCGGATCCAGCGGTGCAACGCGTGCGGTGAGCAGTTCTTCCCGCCCACGCCGCGCTGCTGGAAGTGCGGCGGCTTCGACATGGGCTACCGGCCCGCGTCGGGTCGGGGAACGCTCTACAGCTTCGCGGTGCCGCACTACCCGCAGGCGAACGGCTTCCACTACCCGGTGCTCGTCGGTCTGGTCGAGCTCGAGGAGGGCACGCGGCTGGTCTCGAACATCGTGGGTTGCGCGCGCGACGACCTGCGCGTCGGCATGCCGGTCGAGCTGTGCTGGCTCGACAGCCATCCGCCCCAGGCCGACGGCGCGAGCGACGCGCGCGGCGCGATTTCGCTACCCCAGTTCCGTCCGCAGCGTCCGCCGCGGCGGGAGACGACGCTGCGCGTGGACGAGGCGGCGGTGGGCGACGCGCTGCCGCTGTGCCCGATCCCGGTGACCACGACGCTCATCGTCGGCGGCGCGCTCAACACGCTCGACTACTTCGACGCCCATCACGACCGCGACATGGCCCACCGACGCGGGTCGAAGGACCTGTTCATGAACATCCACACGACGTTGGGTCTGTGCCAGCGCTACGTGTCGGACTGGGTCGGTCCCGAGGCGGTCTGGCGGGCGCTGCGCGTCAGGCTCGGCGCGCCGAACTACCCGCACGACACGATGACGATGACCGGGTCGGTCACGGCGGTCGACGCGCCCACGGGCGCGGTGACGATCGGGTTCCGCGGCCGCAACGAGCTCGGTGACCACGTGTCCGGAACCGTGGAGCTCGTGCTCCCCGGCGGTACCGACCACGCGGCGGCGCGCTGATGGCCCGTCACAGGAGCGAAGCGGAGCTCCGCCGGGCGAAGCCCTCCGGAGCGGGAGCGAGAGCGACCCGACGACACGGTTTCGCCGGCAACACCGCGGTCGTCGGCATCGGCGCGACGGAGTTCTCGAAGAATTCCGGTCGCAGCGAGCTCCAGCTCGCGGTCGAGGCGTGCACCGCCGCGCTCGAGGACGCGGGCGTCGACGCCCGACAGGTCAACGGGCTCTCCACGTTCACGATGGAGACGAACCCCGAGAACGACGTGATGCGCAGCCTCGGGATCCCCGAGCTCACGCACTTCAGCCGCATCCATTTCGGCGGCGGCGCGCCGTGCGGGACCGTGCAGTACGCGGCGATGGCGGTGAACGAGGGCGTGGCCGACTACGTGCTGTGCTACCGCGCGTTCAACGAACGGTCCGGACGGCGCTTCGGCGCGGGCATGCAGGACCGCGTCGCGGGTGCGACGGCGGAGGAAGCGCAGTTCTCGTGGACGTCGCCCTACGGCCTGCTCACACCGGCATCGTGGGTCGCGATGTTCGCGACGCGCATCATGCACGAGTACGGCGTGACGAGCGAGGACTTCGGGCGGGTCGCGGTCGCTGACCGCAAACACGCGGCGACCAACCCGGCCGCGCACTTCTACGGCGCGCCGATCACCCTCGAGGACCACCAGGAGAGCCGCTTCATCGTCGAGCCGCTGCACCTGCTCGACTGCTGCCAGGAGACCGACGGTGGTCAGGCCCTGCTCGTCACCACGCTCGAGCGGGCGCGTGATCTGCGCCGGCCCCCGGTCGTGATCGACGCCGCCGCGCAGGGCATGGCCGACGACCAGCAGATGATGCGCTCGTTCTTCCGCGACTCGCTCGTCGGCCTGCCCGAGATGGGCGTGTGCGCGCGCCAGCTGTGGGAGACGTCGGGGCTCGGGCCCGACGACGTCCAGACCGCGGTGATCTACGACCACTTCACGCCGTTCGTGCTGCCCCAGCTCGAGGAGTTCGGCTTCTGCGGCCGGGGGGAGGCCAAGGACTTCATGCGCGACGGCGCGATCGAGCTCGGCGGGCGCCTCCCGATCAACACCCACGGTGGGCAGCTCGGCGAGGCGTACCTGCACGGCATGAACGGGATCGCGGAGGGCGTGCGCCAGGTGCGGGGCACGTCGGTCAATCAGGTCCCCGACGTCGAGCACGTCCTCGTGACCGCGGGCACCGGCGTCCCCACGAGCGCGCTCGTCCTCGGCCGCGCGTGAGCAGGAGACGAAGCGGAGGCCTGGCAGTCACGAACGCGCTCGACCGTGTCGTTGCCTACGAGGAGATCCGCCAGCTCGCGGCGCGCTACGCGCTCGCGATCGACTCGCGCGACCTCGACACACTCGTGGGGCTCTTCGTCGACGACGTGCAGGTCGGCCGCGACGAGCGCGGTCGCGAGGCGTTGCGCGCGTCGTTCGACGCGTCGCTGCGTGCGATCGGCGTGTCGATCCTCGACGTGGGCACGCACGTCATCGATCTGGTCGACGACGACCACGCGACGGGCAGCGTCTACTGCAAGGGTGAGATCCAGGACGGCGACCGCTGGATCCACCAGGCGATCCTCTACCGCGACACGTACGAGCGCCGCGACGGGCGCTGGTACTTCGTGCGGCGCATCCACGAGCTCTGGTACGGCGCCGAGGCCGGTGTGAATCCGCTCGCGTTGCCGCCGGCGAACTGGCCCGAGCACCACGACGGGCGTGGCACCGTCCCCGAGCGGTGGGAGACGTGGCGCGCGTTCTGGGAACGAGACGGGAGGGAGGCACCATGAGTCGACTGCAGGGTCGGGTGGCCGTCATCACCGGTGCGGGGGACGGCATCGGGCGGGGGATCGCGCGCCGGTTCGCGTCGGAGGGCGCGAAGGTGCTCGTCGCCGAGATCGACGAGGAGAAGGGCGCGGCCGCGGCGAAGGAGCTGTCGGCCGACTTCGGTGTCGACGCCGCGAGCATCCGCACCGACGTCGCGAGCAAGGACGACGTGCAGGCGATGGTCGCCCACGCCGAGGGGACGTGGGGCGCGCTCGACATCCTCGTGAACAACGCGTGGGGCGGCGGGAAGATCAGCCGGGTCGAGTTCAAGACCGACGCGCTCATGAGCCACGGCATGGCCGTCGGCTTCTACGGTCCGTTCTGGGCCATGCAGGCCGCGTTCCCGGGCATGAAGGCCCGCACGTACGGGCGCATCATCAACATCTGCTCGCTCAACGGCGTGAACGCGCACATGGGAACGGTCGAGTACAACAGCGCCAAGGAGGCGCTGCGGGCCGCGACGCGCACCGCGGCGCGTGAGTGGGCCCCGCACGGGATCATCGCCAACATCATCTGTCCGGCCGCGAAGTCGGCTGCGTTCCGCTCGGTCATGGCGCAGCACCCGGAGCTCGAGGCGGCCGCGGACTCGTCGAACCCGATGGGCCGCATCGGTGACCCGGAGACCGACATCGCGCCGGTCGCCGCGTTCCTCGCCAGCGACGACGCGCGCTACCTCACCGGGAACACGCTCTTCGTCGACGGGGGGAGCCACATCAACGGCGCGGCCTGGGCGCCGGACCTTCCCGACGAGCCGTAGGCCGCGCGGGTGGAGCTCGGCGTCTACGTCGACCTGCGCAACCCGGCGCCGTGGCGGCGCCCCTGGCCGGCGCACGTCGCCGCGACGCTGGCCCGCGTCGCCGAGGCCGAACGGCTCGGTGCCGGGTCGGTGTGGTTGTCGGAGCACCACGGCTTCGACGACGGCTACCTGGCGCAGCCGCTCGCGTTCGCAGCCGCGATCGCGGCACGCACGGAGCGTCTGCGGATCGGCACCGCCGTGGTGCTCGCGCCGCTCCGCCACGCGCGCCACATCGCCGAGGAGGCCGCGCTCGTCGACGTGCTGTCGAACGGCCGGCTCGAGCTCGGGCTCGGTGCCGGCTACAGCATTCCCGAGTTCGACGCGTTCGGCGTCGACGTCCGCGACCGGTACCCCGCGACCGACGAAGCGATTGTCGCGGTGCGGGACGTGCTCGCGGACGGCGTCACGCCGCCTCCTGTTCAGCAGCCGTTGCCGCTGTGGCTCGGGTACCAGGGCCCGCGCGGCGCGCGTCGCGCGGGGCGGCTCGGTGTCGGGCTGCTGAGCGCGGATCGCATGCTGGTCGAGCCGTACCGCGAGGGCCTGCGCGACGGCGGCCACGATCCCGCGCTGGCGCGCATGGCCGGGCTCGTGGACGTCGTCGTCGCCGACGATCCCGACGCGGCACGGGAGCGGATCCTGCCGCACTACGCGCACCAGCTGAACACGTACCGTCACGCCGCGGTCGCGGGAACCGCGCGTCCGGCGCCGAAGGAGGTCACGGTCGACACGCTGCGCGAAGGGATCCAGTCCCGCGGCGGCATCCCGGGGCTCTCGGTGCTCACGCCTGAGGACGCGATCGCCGCGGTGCAGGCGCGCGTCGACGGCGTGCCCGTCGCGCACCTCTACGCGTGGCTCAGCATCGCGGGCATGGACGACGATCTCGTCGACCGTCACCTGGAACTGTGGCTCACCCGCGTGGCCCCGGCGGTCACGTCGTCATGAGCGACACGGTCCCGCGCACTCTCGCGGGGAAGGTCGCGATCGTCTCGGGGGCGGGGGAGGGGATCGGGCGCTCGTGCGCGCTGGCGTTCGCGCGCGACGGTGCCGACGTCGCCCTCGGCGCGCGCCGGCCCGAGCAGCTCGAGCGTGTGGCCGACGAGGTGCGCGCGCTCGGTCGTCGTGCGCTGACCGTACCGACCGACGTCGCGGAGCCGGCGCAATGTCGGGAGCTCGTGAGCCGCACGGTCGCCGAGCTGGGTCGGGTGGACGCGGTCGTCAACGTCGCCGCGCTGAGCGACGCACACACCACCGTCGAGGACACCGACTGGGAGGTGTTCCGCCGCGTGTTCGAGGTGAACGTGATCGGCACGCTCGAGGTGAGCCGCGCCGCGATCGGGCCGATGCGTGCCGCCGGCGGCGGGTCGATCGTCCAGATCAGCAGCACCGCGATGCGCAGCCGACCGGCGAAGCAGGCGCCGTACGCGTCGACGAAGAGCGCGCTCGTCGTCGCGTCGCAGGTGCTCGCGCGCGAGGCGGGCCCCGACAACGTGCGCGTGAACGTGGTCGTGCCCGGCTACGTGACCGGACCGCACCTCGACGCGCTCTTCGCGACGATGGCGGAGCGTCGCGGCCAGACGGTCGAGGAGATCTTCGCCGAAGCGGCGTCGCTCACTGCGCTCGGGCGCATCCCGTCGCCTGACGACGTCGCCGAGGCGGTCCTCTTCCTCGCGTCGGGACGGGGCGCGGGTATCACCGGCGTGACCCTCGACGTCAACGCCGGGTTGTGGATCGGCTGAGCGCGCCCGCGAAGATCGCGCCGTGCTCGACCTCGCCGCGTTGCGCCGGCCGGTCGTCCAGGCGCCCATGGCCGGTGGACCGGGAACCGTGGAGCTCGCCGCCGCGGTCGTCGCCTCGGGCGGCCTCGGTTTCCTCGCCGCGGGCTACGCGACGGCCGCGGCCGTGCGCGGTGAGGTGGACGAGCTCCGCCGGCTCGTCGACGGGCCCTTCGGCGTCAACGTCTTCGTCCCCGAGCAGACGACACCGGACCCTGCGGCGCTCGACCGCTACCGCGCCGAGCTCGAGCCGGAGGCCGAGCGCCTCGGCACGACCGTGGGGGAGCCGGTCGGCGGTGACGACGACTGGGACGAGAAGGTCGTGGCACTGCTCGAGCTGCGCGTTCCGCTCGTGAGCTTCACGTTCGGGTGCCCGCCCGCATCGGTCGTCGGCGCGCTGCGCGCCACGGGGACCACCGTCGTCGTGACCGTCACATCGCCCGACGAGGCGAGGATCGCGACGCAGGCCGGTGCCGACGCGCTGTGCGCGCAGGGCGTCGAGGCCGGCGCGCACCGGGGCTCGTTCGTCAACCAGGGTCCGGCCGGCGCAGGCTCGGACCTCCTCACGTTGCTCCGCGAGGTCCGCACCGTCACGGACCGCGCGCTGATCGCCGCCGGCGCGATCGCGCGGCGCGAGGACGCCGAGGCCGCGCTCGCCGCCGGCGCGGTCGCGGTGCAGGCGGGGACCGCGTTCCTGCTGTGCCCCGAGAGCGGCACCAACCCGGTCCACCGGGCCGCGCTCACGGAGCGGCGCGACCGGCCCACGGTCCTCAGCCGCGCGTTCACCGGCCGACCGGCGCGAGGCATCGTCAACCGCTTCGTCGACGAGCACGCGGCACGCGCGCCCAGCGCGTATCCCCACGTCCACCAGATCACCCGGCCGATTCGGCGCGCGGCACTTGCGCGACCCGACCCGGAGTGCGTCAATCTGTGGGCGGGCACGAGGCTCGGCTTCGTACGGGAACGCCCGGCGGCCGAGGTGGTGGAGGATTTGTCGCCGGCGCGCGGATGAAAGTGCTCGAAAACTGGTTTTGAGCGGGTTACGATCCCCGGCGGCCTGGGGCCCAGCGGAGGGGTCCGGCAGGCACCGAAGAGATCGGGTCGGCGACGATCCGATCGGATAACGAACCGTCATGCGAGTCCAGGCCCGGGGGGAGGCTGCGATGCGCGTCGGTCGCTGGTTGGTTCCATGCATGGTGGTCGCGTTGATCGCGACCGCGTGCAGCCGTTCGAGCAGCAACAACTCGAAGGGCAGCTCCAACACCACGACGCCGAGCGCGTCGAGTGGCGACTTCGGGTCGCTGAAGGACGTCTGTGGTCCCGGCAACTCGAAGGGTGCGACCGCGTTGGGCGTCACCGACTCGACGATCCGGGTCGGCACGATGTCGGACCCGGGTAACACCGCGAGCCCCGGCCTCAACCAGGAGCTGTTCGACGCCGCGGTCGCGTTCACCTCGTGGTGCAACGCGGCCGGCGGGATCGACGGACGCAAGCTCCAGCTCGACCAGTGGGACGCGAAGCTCACCGAGGTCTCGGCCCGCATGATCCAGGCCTGTGCGGTCGACTTCGCGCTCGTCGGCAACGGCGAGGCGCTCGACGCGACCGGCGTCGACCAGCGCGTGAAGTGCAAGCTGCCCGAGATCAGCGCCTACGACGTGTCGGTCGCGGCGGGGACCGCGCCGATGTCGATCCAGCCGTTGCCGACGTCGGACCACCAGAGCGACCTCGGCGGGGCGTACAAGGCGCTCGCCGCCGCCGATCCCGAGGCGGTCAAGCACTACGGGCTGCTCAGCAGCCAGTACCAGTCGATCAAGGACTCGGGGAACCGCGCCCGGGCCGCGGCGAAGCAGCTCGGCTTCACCGAGGTGTACTACGACGAGACGCCGCTCCAGGTCGACAGCTTCCGCCCGTACGCGCAGAGCATGCAGACCAAGGGCGTGCAGGTCATCACCGCCGAGAGCAACCCGGCCGACATGGCCCGCCTGTACCACTCGTTCCAGGACCTCGGCTACGCGCCGAAGTACGCGGTGTTCAGCGCCAACCTCTACGACCCGTCGCTGATCCAGAACGGCGGCTCCGCGCTGTCGCAGAGCAAGATCTTCGTGAACGACTACGTCGTGCCCTTCGAGCTCGCCGACAAGTATCCGGCGACGAAGCAGTACATCGACATCCTGAACAAGTACGTGCACGGCGCGAAGCCGAAGTCCCTCGGCGTGAACGCGCTGTCCGCGTGGCTCCTGTTCGCCCAGTCGGTGAAGCAGTGCGGCTCGAACCTGACCCGCGACTGCCTCATGAGCAAGGCCGGCGCCGTCAAGGAGTGGGACGGCGGCGGCATCAGTGCCCCGATGCAACCCGGGAACGCGAGCGGTCCGACCGAGAATTGCTTCGTCCTCCTGCAGGCGACCCCGACCGGCTTCGTGATCGACAAGGACATCACGAAGCCCAACACCGGCATCTTCAACTGCAGCGCGTCGAACCAGATCGACCTGCCCGGGTTCCCCCAGAAGTAACACCTGCCTCCCTGCCCAGAGGACCCCGTCCGGTTGGGTCGCGGACCGTCGTGCGCACGACGAGAAGCGGCCCAACCGTCGGGGGCTGCGGCGAGGTCGCGTTGGTCGCGCTGGTCGGGTCAGTGCCGGGCGAGCACGTCAGGAGCCGGCGAGCTTCATGAGCTCGACCCGCACACCGTCGGGATCCGCGACGAAGACGAAGTCGCTGACCGACCCGTCGGGGTTCTCGATGCGCGTGCGGGTCGACTCGACGACGCGCCCTCCGTGCTCGACGAGCCGCGCCGCGACGGCATCGACGTCGTCGACGATCACGGAAAGATGCGTGAAGCCGAGCTGGTTGCGCGACGCCGACGGCGTCCCGTGCACCGAGCCGGTCGCGTAGTGGAGCAGCTCGATCGAGAGCCCGTCGCGGCTCACGAACTGCGACGTGACCGTGGCGTCACCGTCGACCTCGAGCGTGGCCGCGAACTCGGACCCGACGTCGAAGCGGATCCCGGGTGCGAAGCCCAGCCCGTCGCAGTAGAAGCGCATCGAGCGCTCGAGGTCGGACACGCACACCCCGACGTGCGAGACGTGCACGCTCGTGCTCACGATGGCGCTCCTCTCAGGGCGGGGGACGACGAGCGGTCGGCGAGGTCGAGGGCGGCCGCGGCGAGGGCCTCGACCGTCTGGCCCGCGTGACGGGCGCGCTCCGGCGGGGCACCGCTGGCGACGAGGCGCGCGTGCGCGCCCTCGGAGATCACCGCGAGCTTGAACGTGGCGAGGACCCGGTAGAAGTCGATGGCGTCCGAATCGAGTCCCGTCGTGCGCGCGTAGCGCTCGACGAGCGCGTCGGCTTCGGGGAAGCCCGGGTTGGCGCGATGGGGCTGCGGCGCGCGGCCTCGCCACAGCAGCTCGCCGATCGGGCCCCAGTAGGTCACGAGCATCCCGAGGTCGGTGAGCGGGTCGCCCAGCGTCGCCATCTCCCAGTCGAGCACCGCCTGCATGCGTGCGGGCTGGTCGCGGTGCCACATCGTGTTGTTGAAGCTGTAGTCGCCGTGGACGATCGCGTTGCGGCTGTCGGTCGGCAGGTGGCGCTCGAGCCGCTGCGCGACCTCGTCGACCGCCGCGATCTCGACCGTCTTCGACTTCTCCCACTGCGTCTGCCAGCGCTTCACCTGGCGCTCGAGGTAGCCGGCGGGGCGGCCGAAGTCGCCGAGCCCGACGGCTTCGTAGTCGACCGCGTGCAGGCGTGCGAGCACGTCCATCAGCTCGAACGACGCCGATTTGCCCTGCTCGTCGGTGAGCGACGCGGTGGCGTCGACGTCGTCGTACACCACGCCGTCGAGCCTGGCCATCATGTAGAAGGGCGCGCCGATCACCGACTCGTCCTCGCAGATCGCGACCTGCGCGGCGACGGGAACGTCGGTGTCTCGGAGCGCCGACTGCATGCGGTGCTCGCGCCCCATGTCGTGCGCGGTGGCCAGCACGTGGCGCAGGGGCGGCCGGCGCAGCACCCAGTCGTGCTCGCCGTCGCGCACGCGGAACGTGAGGTTCGACGATCCGCCCGCG
>DATBEZ010000110.1:0-13455 GCA_036558745.1 Acidimicrobiia bacterium | reverse complement strand
GGCGGGTCTGGCGAGTCTGTGCGTAGGGGTCTCGGTGGTCGATCTCGACGCGGGTGCGGGGGCACCCTTCGACGCTGCAGCCCGTGAGCTCCACAACAGCGCGACGCGTTGCGCGGCGGTCGGCCCACGCCCGAGGTGGGTGACGTGGAGCACGTCGACCCCTTTGGTGATGACGAGCTCGAGGATGGCGTCGCCGAGCAGCTCGCGTGCCGTGGTGGCAGGGATCGGTCCGAGCCCCGTGATCTCGCAGAGCTCGTCGTCGCGGACGTCGACGCGCACGAGCGCTTCCCAGTCGATTCGTAACAGCCCGACGTACTCCGCGCCGGCATTCTTCGTCTCGGGCTCACGCGCGAGCTCGGCGACCTCCGCGCCCACTTCGTGCACCGCCGCAACCCGACCATGCACCGATCATGAAGAGGGGGTGTGACAGTCATCGCGTGCCGTCGACGGATTGCTCGATCAACTCTTCGACGACTTCGGCGAAGCCTTCGCCGTGACCGCCGCGCGTCACTCGCGCGTTCGGAACCGACCCGACGACCGCCTCGAACGACGGGTCCTTCTCCAGCGCGTTGCGCACGACGTAGCAACGCGACACGACGTCGGCGCACGCGAGGTCCGCGGGCGCGTCGCCGACCACGCTGCACTGCGACGGCGCGAGTCCCCGTTCGCGCTGATCGGCGATCACCGCATCGCGCTTCGAGATGCCGCGCGGCGCGAGGTGGTAGACGCGCACGGTCGACAGCCCGGGCAACGACTCGTACCGCCGCGGGATCACGCCGTTCTCCACCAGCTCGGCCCAGCCGTACCCTTCCCGCTCCAGCCACGCGTGGGCGTCCGACAGTTCCAGCTCGCCGCGCAGCATCAGCGAGACGAGCCGGCCCTCGTTCCACGGATCGTGCGGTTCCAGGCGCCCGGGCGCGGCCGCGACCATGGCACCGAGCACCGGGTACAGCGCCTCGACGGGTGAGCCGACGCCCGGGTAGGCGCCGACGTCGACGACGCGCCGCAGCCCGTGCTCGGAGACGCGCACGCCACCCAGCTCACCGATCCACGACGTCAGGCCGAGCAGCCGTCCGAGCTCGTCGAGGCGGACGATGTCGCGCCCGCTCAGCGCGACGATCTCGACGTCGTGCTCGCGCGCCCGTAACAACGCGTCGACCGCAACACGCGTCGCCCGGTGCGCGACGTCCGCCAACAAGTTGCCACCAGGCCCCACCAACGTCCCGTCGACGTCGGTGTAGAGAACATGTTTGTCTCGCTCGCTCACTCGCGACGGGCTCCGGTCGGTCCCGAGTGGAGTCGGGTCGTTCGCTCGCTGGCGAGCGACTGCGCTCGTCCCTCGCTCCGCCGGCCGCATGTGCTGGCGCTCAGGCCGAGAGCTCGCCCGCGAACTTCGCCTGGTACGCGGGAAGCGAGCGCATGGGCGGACGCTCGCGCACCTCGACGGGCACGCGTTCGACGCGGTCGCCGTCGGCGAAGCGGACGAGATCGTGGGCGACCGCGCCGTCGTCGAGACCCGCGCGCCGCAGGGCGGTCGCGAGGATCGCCATCGCCTGGGGTCCGAGCTCCTCGAGGGGGCGGTTGCGGTGCCGGCGCACACCGAGGTCGACCTGCGCGACCGACGTCAGCCCGTGACGAGCGACGACGTCGACGAGCAACCCGAGCTCGACGCCCCACCCCTCCACGAACGCCACGTCGTCGAGCACCTCGCGGCGCCCCGCGTACTCACCCGAGAGCGGCTGCACGAACCCGCTCAGGTGCGGGAAGAGCTGCGACAGCAGCGGACGGGCGACGAGCTCGGTGACCCGGCCACCGCCGGTGCCGCTCTGGACGGGCCGGCGGTAGAAGCCCTTCACGAACGCGAGGTCGGGCCGGGTGAGCAGCGGCCCGAGCAGACCGGTGACGAAGTGCGGGGAGAAGCCGCGGATGTCGGCGTCGACCCAGCAGAGCAGGTCGCCCTCGCAGGCGTAGAGCGACTTCCACAAGACGTTGCCCTTGCCCGACCCCGGGCCGGCCTCGGGCAGCAGCTCACCGGCCCGCACGACCCGGGCCCCGGCCGCCTCGGCGACGGTCGCGGTGGCATCGGCGGAGTCGTCGTCGAGGACGACGATCTCGTCCACCACCGGGACCCGCTCCATGAGGGAACGGCGGATGCTGGCGACGATCCGGCCCACCGTCGGCGCCTCGTCACGGGCGGGCAGGCAGACCGAGACGCACACCCCTTGGGCCGCCTTCGTCGCGGCCAGCTCACCGGCCGGGAAGTCACCGTGGTGGAACGGATCCAGGGTCAGCGGCACGGTTCGGAGTGTACGGGACCATGCCCCGCCGGCCTCGGGGAACGCTTTCCGCTTTGACGGATCGGCCGTTCCGTGCGAATCTGGCCGCCACGCGTTCATCGAGAGCGGCTGAGGGACAGGCCCAGCGACGCCGCGGCAACCAGCACTTCCTGCCGATACACCCCTGAGCGATCGGGGCCCGACGGGCGTGCCAGGTGCCAATGCCTGAACGATGAGCAGCCGAAGAGCGATCCGGCCCGCCACGGCCGCCTCCGCTCGAGGCGCTCAGAGAGAGCGCGTCGAGACGAACGGGTACCCGCCCGTTCACCGGAGGACAAGGAGCAACGGCGTGGCACACGTGGCTGGTCTGCGATGTCGGGAATGCGGTCGCGAGTACGAGCTGGCGGCCATCTTCACGTGCGAGTGGTGCTTCGGGCCCCTCGAGGTCGCGTACGACTACGACGCGATCCGCGCGGCCGTCAGCCGGGAGCGGATCGCGGCCGGCCCGGCCTCGATCTGGCGGTACCAGGACCTGCTCCCCGTCGAGCGGGCCGCGGCCGTCGACCTCGGCGCGGGGTTCTCGCCGCTCGTGCGGGCCGACCGCCTCGCGGCCGAGCTCGGCCTCGGCGAGCTGTGGGTCAAGAACGACACGGTGAACCCGACCAACTCGTTCAAGGACCGCGTCACCGAGGTCGCGCTGTCGAAGGCGCTCGAGTTCGGCTTCAAGACCGCGGCGTGCGCGTCGACCGGGAACCTCGCGAACGCAGTGGCCGCGCACGCGGCACGCGCGGGCCTGCGCAGCTTCGTCTTCATCCCCGCCAACCTCGAGCCGGCGAAGATCGTGACGACCGGCGTCTACGGCGGCAACCTCGTCGCGATCGACGGCAACTACGACGACGTGAACCGGCTGTGCGCGGAGATCGCGGGCACGTACCGGTGGGCGTTCGTGAACGTGAACATGCGGCCGTTCTACGCGGAGGGTTCGAAGACGCTCGCGTTCGAGACCGCGGAGCAGCTTGGTTGGGAGGCGCCGGACCACGTCGTCGTTCCCGTCGCGAGCGGGTCACTGCTCACGAAGATCCACAAGGGCTTCGGCGAGCTGCACAAGGTCGGTCTGCTCGACCGCGAGCCCACGACGCGCGTCTCCGGTGCGCAGGCACAGGGCTGCTCACCCGTCGCGACCGCCTACATCGAGGGCAGCGACACGATCCGGCCGGTGAAGCCGTCGACGATCGCCAAGTCGCTCGCGATCGGGAACCCGGCCGACGGCTACTTCGCGCTCGACGCGGTGCGCAGCACCGGTGGCGGGCTCGCGGCGGTCACCGACGACGAGGTCGTGGAAGGCATCCGGCTGCTCGCGCGCACCGAAGGCATCTTCGCCGAGACCGCCGGCGGTGTCACGGTCGCGTCGCTCAAGCGCCTCGCCGAGCAGGGCGTCGTGCGCGCCGACGAGCGCGTGGTGATCTACATCACCGGCATCGGCTTGAAGACGATCGACGCGGTGGCGCCGCAGGTGGAGCCGACCGCGACGATCTCGCCGTCGCTCGACGCGTTCCACGAAGCGTTCAGCCCGGCCGACATCGACGAGTAGACGCGACCGCACCGCGGTCCCGTTCGTTCAGGAGCTCAGGAGGTAGCGACCCCATGGCGGTGTCAGTGCGGATCCCGACCCAGCTGCGCGAGCTGGCGGGTGGTGCGTCGGAGGTCCAGGTCGAGGGCGCGAACGTCGCCGAGGTCCTCGCCGGCCTCGAGAAGCTCCATCCCGGCTTCGCCGAGCGGCTGCACGACACCGACGGGTCGTTGCGGCGCTTCGTCAACGTGTTCGTCGCGGACGAGGACATCCGGTTCCTGCAGGGTGTCGACACCGAGGTCGCGGACGGCGCCACGGTCAGCATCGTGCCCGCGGTCGCGGGCGGCTGATCGGCCGCCTCGCGTCACGGCGGGCGCACCGGTCGGTCACACTCGACGCCGTGCCTCACATCCGTCGTCGTCCCCGTCGCTGCGCGGCGACCGTCGCCGTGCTCGCGGTCGCCGCGTTCGTCGTGGTCGGCGCCGGGTGCGGCGGTGCGGGCGGGAGCGCGAACCAGGCTGCGACCGCGACGACCTTCACGATCGACACCGCGACGGCGGATGGGATGAAGTCGATCGTCGACCAGGCCAACACCGCGGCGCTGCTCTCCACGTCGGGACGGGGCGGGACCGCCCTCGCGGCGTGCACGTCGGCGTGGAACCGGGTACGAGCCAATGTGGCCACTCGCGACGTGCGCACCGCACGCACCCTCGACGGCGCCCTCGCCTCGCTCGGACAGGCGGTCCAGGCCCGCAACAGCACGGCTGCGGTCGACGCCGCGGCGACGATCGCGACCGCCGCGGCCCGCTACACGAGGCTCTACCCGTGACCCCCGCCCGCCCGGTCGAGCGCGCGCCCGACTTGACGACCCCCGCCGAGGCTAGTTAGGCTACCCTAAGATGACAGCGGCGTCACGCGTTCCGTCCCGGGCGAACCCCGCCGCGCGCGACCGGCTGCCGGCGCGGCCGGACCACCGATGCGGGGGCGTCCGTGTCCTCGGCTGAGATCATCGGCCTCGGCGCGATCGCGGGCTTCACGATCTATCTCGGCCTGCCCATGGGCCGGCTGCGCAACCCGGCGCCGCGGCTCCAGGCCCTCCTGAACGCCGTCGCGATCGGGATCTTGGTCTTCCTGCTCTTCGACGTGCTCGAGAACGCCAACGAGCCCGTGGAGGAGGCGCTCAAGCACGCGAGCGACGGCGTCGGGAGCTGGTGGCGCTTCGTCGGGCTCGCCGCGATCTTCGCGGCGGGCGTGGGAGTCGGGCTCCTCAGCCTCGTCTACTACGACCGATGGTCGTCGCGCCGCCGGCGACGGCTCACGCCGGTCGGCCCGGGTGCGATGGCGGTGGGGGAGCTGGCCGGCACCGAAGCGGTTCCGCACGGCCTCTCCGGCGCGCAGCAGCTCGCGCTGATGATCGCGATCGGCATCGGGCTGCACAACTTCTCGGAAGGGCTGGCGATCGGTCAGTCGGCGGCCAAGAACGAGATCGGACTCGCGCTGCTCCTGATCATCGGCTTCGGCCTGCACAATGCGACCGAGGGGTTCGGGATCGTGGCGCCGCTCGCGGCGGAGGGCGAGCGCGCGACGTGGGCATTCCTCGGCCTCATGGGCCTGATCGGCGGCGGCCCGACGTTCCTCGGCACGATCGTCGGCCAGTCGTTCGTGAACGACGAGCTCTTCATCGCCTTCCTCGCGCTGGCCGCGGGGTCGATCCTCTACGTCGTCGTCCAGCTGATCCAGGTCGCGGCGCGCCTCGGGCACCGCGAGATGCTCATGTGGGGCATCTTCCTCGGGCTGGTGGCCGGCTTCGCCACCGACTACGTGCTGGTCGCCGCCGGGGTGTAGCCCGAGCGGTCGATCGCGTCGAGGCGCTCGGTCGCTGTTGGCAGGGGAGCGGCGAGCTCGCGAGCGCGACCGGAAACTCAGTTCGCGCGGACGTACATGAGCTGCGCGACGGCGAGGGGCACGATGTGCTCGCCGTTCTCCGTCTTCACCGAGACGCCGGTCGCGTCCTTGCCGACGACGACGGCGGACGACTCGGGGACGAGGCGCGCATCCGCGAGGAGCCGGAGCGCCGCGTCGTCGAGCTCCATCTTCTCGCTGATGCGGCTCACGACCACCGGCCCGGTCTCGGCCTGGGCCAGGGCCACCGTGCCCGCGGCGGCGTCCCGCGGCCGGTGCTTCGAGCCCGGGATCGGGTTGCCGTGCGGGCAGGTCGCGGGATCGCCGAGCAGCGCGACGAGCTTCTCCTCGACGTCGGCCGAGATGGCGTGCTCCCAGCGGTCGGCCTCGCGGTGGACCTTCTCCCACTCGAGCCCGATGACGTCGGTGAGGAGACGCTCGGCGAGGCGGTGACGGCGCACGACCGTGGTGGCGAGCGCCCGGCCCTTGTCGGTGAGGCGGAGGCTGCGGTCGTCGAGGAGCTCCGCGTAGCCCTGGTCGACGAGGCGGTTCACCGTCTCGGACACGGCCGGCGCGGAGAGCCCGAGCCGCTCGACGAGGCGGGCCCGGATGGGTCGCGTGCCCTCCTCCTCGATCTCCAGGATCGCCTCGAGGTACTCCTCGGTTGCGTCGTGCATCTCCGCCACGGCGGGGACTCCTGTGGAAAGGTGGCCGGCGGCCGGAGGATATCCCTGGCTTGCCGAAAGCGGTCCCTGCCCGCAACGGTCTTGGGCGAATCTTGGAAAAGCAAGGCTTCCCAAAGCACGCGCGGCGTCCAGGTCGTGCGGCGCCCCGAGCGAGGGACGAGCGAGAAGGCATCGCGCCCACCCTGCACTTGCACTCTCGGGCGGCGAGTGCCAACATGCATTAGCACTCCTCAACCGCGAGTGCTAACGCGAGCGATCGACACGTGCGCGGCGCCCGACGTGGTCCGTGCCACGCATCGCCGCACGTGACCAGTCCCGCGCTGACCAGTGCGACGGCGAACCAGCCGGACGCGAACCAGCAACGACGCTGCCCCAGGGGGTATGACGCAATGCCGAAGCAGATCGCTTACAGCGAGAACGGGCGCCGGGCGCTCGAGGCGGGCATGAACAAGCTCGCCGACGCGGTCCGGGTCACCCTCGGCCCGAAGGGCCGGAACGTGGTGCTCGAGAAGAAGTGGGGCGCGCCGACGATCACGAACGACGGCGTCTCCATCGCCAAGGAGATCGACCTCGAGGACCCGTACGAGAAGATCGGTGCCGAGCTCGTCAAGGAGGTCGCGAAGAAGACCGACGACGTCGCCGGTGACGGCACGACGACCGCGACCGTGCTCGCGTGGGCGATGGTGCGCGAGGGCCTGCGCAACGTCGCGGCCGGCGCGAACCCGATGAGCCTCAAGCAGGGCATCGAGTCTGCGGTCGAGACCGCCGTCGCGTCGATCAAGACGGACGCGAAGGAGGTCAAGGAGTCCGGCGAGCAGGTCGCCAACGTCGCCGCGATCTCCGCCAACGACAAGGAGATCGGCGCCCTGATCGCAGAGGCGCTGGGGAAGGTCGGCAAGGACGGCGTGATCACCGTCGAGGAGAGCCAGACCTTCGGCATGGAGCTCGACCTCGTCGAGGGCATGCGCTTCGACAAGGGCTACATCTCGCCGTACTTCGTGACCGACCCCGAGCGGATGGAAGCCGTCGCCGACGACTCCTACATCCTGCTCGTCAGCTCGAAGATCTCGGCCGTGAAGGACCTCCTCCCCGTGCTCGAGAAGGTCATGCAGACCGGTCGCGCGCTGACCATCATCGCCGAGGACGTCGAGGGCGAGGCGCTCGCGACGCTCGTCGTCAACAAGATCCGCGGCACGTTCAAGTCGTCCGCGGTGAAGGCGCCCGGCTTCGGTGAGCGTCGCAAGGCGATGCTCGAGGACATGGCGATCCTCACCGGCGGCACGGTCATCAGCGAAGAGGTCGGCCTCAAGCTCGAGAACGTCGGCCTCGACCTGCTCGGCCGGGCCCGCAAGGTCGTCGTGACCAAGGACGAGACGACGATCGTCGAGGGCGCGGGCTCGCGTCAGGACGTGCAGGGTCGGATCAACCAGATCCGCTCCGAGATCGAGAACACCGACTCCGACTACGACCGCGAGAAGCTCCAGGAGCGCCTCGCGAAGCTGTCGGGCGGCGTCGCGATCATCAAGGTCGGTGCCGCGACCGAGGTCGAGCTCAAGGAGAAGAAGCACCGCATCGAGGACGCGGTGCAGACGACCAAGGCCGCGGTCGAGGAGGGCGTCGTGCCCGGCGGCGGCGTGGCGCTGCTGCGCTCGCAGGCCAAGGTGCTCGAGCTCGCGAACACGCTCGACGGCGACGTTGCGACCGGTGCCCGCATGGTGGCCCGCGCGCTCGAGGAGCCGCTCAAGCAGATCGCGGTGAACGCCGGCATGGAGGGCGGTGTCATCGTCGAGAAGGTGCGCAGCCTCAAGGGTGCGAACGGCCTCAACGCCGCGACCGGTGAGTACGAGGACCTCGTGAAGGCCGGCGTCATCGACGCCGCGAAGGTGACCCGCTCGGCGCTGCAGAACGCGGCGTCGATCGCGGCGCTGTTCCTCACCACCGAGGCCGTCGTCGCCGACAAGCCCGAGGAGAAGGCGGCGGCGCCCGGTGGCATGCCGGGCGGCATGGGCGGCATGGAGGACTTCTAGTCCCACCACCGACCTGCGTCGGCACACCGACCAGCTCTGCGAACCGCGCCGCCCATCGGGCGGCGCGGTTTCGCGCGCGCGGGCTCGGTAGCGTGCGGGTCATGCGGGAAGCGCTCGTCCGTCGCGCCGAGCTCGCCGACGCGGCCGCGATCGGCGAGCTGTTGCACCGCTTCAACACCGAGTACGACGACGTGACACCGGGGCCGGTCGCGCTCGCGGCCCGCGTCCGGATGCTGCTCGACGCGGGCGACACGGCGGTCGTGCTCGGCGGTGAGGGGCCCGACGGCCTGGCCCTGCTGCGCTTCCGCCCGGCCATCTGGACGGAGGGCCTGGAGTGCTACCTGGCCGAGCTCTACGTCGTGCCCGAGCGGCGCGGTCGCGGTCTCGGGCGAGCGTTGATGCACGCCGCGATCGAGGAGGCGCGAGGGCGCGGCGCCGACACCATGGATCTCGGCACGAGTGACGACGACGTCGCCGCGCGCCGCCTGTACGAGAGCCTCGGGTTCACGAACCGCGAGGGGAGTCTCGACGGCCCCGTGATGTACGTGTACGAGCGGGAGCTGTAGGGACGTCGAACGCCTCGTCAAGGAGTTCCAGCGCCCGGCCGATGAACACCACCATGACCCTTCGTCGCAGGACCCTTCGGATGCTCGCCGCGCTGGGCGCGGGCCTCGCGCTCGGTGCCTGCGGCGCCGGCTCGTCGCAGGGAGCCGGCAGTGGCGGCGCGGGTGCGACGGCCGGGAACGACGCCGGACGCATCGTCGCCGCCAGCGCCGACGCGACGAACGCGGCACGGTCCGCGCGTATGTCGATGACGATCGCCATAACCGAGCAGGGGTACTCGGGAGCAGTCACGGCCGAGGGCGCGTTCGACTTCGCGAACCGGACCGGCGCGCTGACGATGGACATGAGCGCCATGCGCATCCCCGGCGTGCAGGGCGCGATCGGGCTTCGCGTCGTCGACGGCGTGATCTACATGAACCTGGGCTCGATGCTCGGCAGCACGCCGGAGGCGCGCCAGCTCTTCGGCGACAAGCCGTGGATCAAGCTCGATGTGACCAAGGCGGGCGGCGTGGGAGCCGCCGCCGGCGGGTTCGGCGGGCTCGGGACGAGCGACCCGACGTCGACGCTCGACGCGCTGCGCGGCGCGGGATCCGACGTGCGCGTCGTCGGCCACGACGAGGTGCGCGGCGTCGAGACGACCCACTACCACGCCACCATCGATCTCGAGCGCGCGCTCGACAAGCTGCCGGCCGCGCAGCGGGACCGCGCGGCTCGCGCGATGCAAGAGCTCGGCACCGGCTCCGTCCCGGCCGACGTCTGGATCGACGCGCAGGGACGGCTACGCAAGCTCACCATGACGCTGGACGCGACCACGGAGGGCACGCACGTGGGCGCGGTGACGATGGAGCTCTACGACTTCGGCACGCCCGTCGACGTCCAGGCGCCACCGGCCGACCAGGTGACGGACTTGGGGTCGATGCTCGGCGGGGTGACGGGCGGGCTGCTCGGGCGCAGCGGCGCGGGCAACGCGAACGGTGTCAGCAGCTGAGATGGCCCCAGCCGGGGCGGGTAGCCTCGGCGTCGTGAGTCTCGAGCCGGTCACGCCGTCCGTCGGCTGGGGCGTGTTGCACCTCTACTACCGGGTCGACCGCGCCCGCGCCGAGGCCGAGCCCGAGGCCGCGAAGCGCGTCGTCGACGCGGTGGCCTCGCTCGAGGCGGACGGTCACCAGGCGCTGGTGCAGGCGGTGCTCGGTCACAAGGCGGATCTCGGCGTGATGGCGCTCGGCCCCGACCTCGCGCGTCTGCAGGCGTTCCAACAGGAGTTGCTCCACGCGCCGTTGGAGCCGGTGTCGTCGTACCTGTCGCTCACGGAGCTCTCGGAGTACACGTCGAGCGAGGACGACGAGCGCAGGCGGCTCGAGGTCGAGGAGGGGCTCTCGGGCGACACGCTCGAAGCGCGACTGGCACCGTGGCGCGAGCGGATGGCGCACTATGCCGAGAACCGCATCCACCCGCAGCTCCCGCACAAGAAGCTGTTGTGCTTCTACCCGATGTCGAAGCGGCGCGCGCCCGGGGAGAACTGGTACGAGCTGCCGTTCGAGGAACGCAAGCGGCTCATGGGTGGGCACGCGCGTGTCGGTCGTCGGTACGCGGGCCGCATCTTGCAGCTCATCACCGGCTCCGTCGGTCTCGACGACTGGGAGTGGGGCGTGACCCTGCTCGCCGACGATCCCGTCGCGCTCAAGGAGATCGTCTACGAGATGCGTTTCGACGAGGTGTCGGCGCGCTACGCCGACTTCGGACCGTTCATCACCGGTCTCGTGCTCGACCCCGACGACGCACTGCGGCGCGTGGGGTTGCCCGCGTGAGCGAGAGCACGAGTGTGCGCCTGTTCGTGTCGTTCCCCGAGGAGCTCGTGGAACGCCCGATGATCTACGAGATCGTCAAGGGCTACGACGTCGTGCCGAACATCCGGCGGGCGAACGTCGAGGCGCACTCGGGCTGGGTCATCCTCGAGCTGACCGGCGGTCCCGACGCGCTCGACGGCGCGATCGCCCATCTCGAGGGCCTCGGCTGCCAGGTCAACCGCATGGAAGGCGACGTCGTAGAAGGCTGAGTCGCGTGTGCGCACGTCGCGCGACGCGTTCGGCAGCGATTTCTCTTTGCGCCGCCCCGGAGTCGGAGCGGGTCGGGCTGGACCGGTGGCGAGCGGCGCCCTGCCAACAGAGGCTCACGCTGACGCGACGCGTCTGACCTACGGGGTTCGTTCCCAGACGGGGAATGTGAGGTACTCGACGCCGTCGCGGGTGGTGGTGCGGCCCGAGGCGCGCATGCGCGGCAGGTGCGCGTCGACCACGTCGAAGCCGGCCATGCGCTTCCAGTCCGCGACGGGCAGCAGCAACGGACCGTCCGCGTCGCCCGCGCGCAGCACCGCGTCGACCTCGAGGACGAGGTGCGCGGGATCCGTCGGGTCGACGCAGTGGCTGAAGTAGACGACCCGTTCGAAGATCGCGGTCGCGAGCACGCGCATGGTCGAGTCGAGGTTAGGTCCTGCTTGCGGCCAACATGACCGGTGTGGCGAACGAGCGCGACCGCCTCCCGCCCGGCGTCGGTCGCGACGCCCCCGACGTCGACACCGATCCCCGGGCGGCCGAGGCCCGCGGCCGGGCGATGATGGCCCAGGCCGGCGACGCGATCATCGAGGGCGTCGCGCGCGAGCTCCCCGGCTGGGCCGTCCGGGAGGTGCTGCGTCTCCTCGACGCGTGGGGCACCGACCCCGACACGCGTCGGCGCGCCGAGGCCGAGGCGGCGCCCGCCGGGCGCGAGGCCGCCGAGCGGGTCGTCGCGGAGCTCCGAGCGCTGTTCGCCCGCGACGCCGAGGAGCAACGGGCGACGCCGCTGCAGATCGTGCGCACCGCCTACCGCGAGCCCACGGACGTGCTCGAGCGGGCCGGGGTGCCCGCCGTGGTCCGGGACTCCTTCGAGGAGCAGGCCCTGCCCGGGGACCGCTACGGCCTGGCCCCGCGCAGCCTGGGCGACCTCGGCGACGAGGACCTCTCCCCGCTTCTGCTCGCCTGGGGCATCGGCAAGGCCACGGTCGTGCGGGCCCGGCGACGTCCCTGACGAGCCGATTGGCCCATTTGGCCCGGTCGATTCGGGACCGAATCCTTGAATCCGGGCCGCGAACGCCCGATAGCAAACCGAACGCCCTCTGGAGGCGGCCTCGCAAGGGTGGGAGATGCGGACCCAAGGGGACCTGGGGAACGACGGGGAGACGGTCGGGGGCCCGGCCCCTGCCGTCGCGCCGTGGCCTGGACCGGGTGCGTTCCCGCCCGGACCCGACGAGCCGGGCACCCCGTCGGCGGGATGGTTCCGGGCCCTGGTGCAGCACTCCCACGACGTGGTGAGCGTCAGCGACGCGAAGGGCCGCTGCGTGTACGTGAGCCCGGCCGTCGAGACCCTGCTCGGCTACGCGCCCGACTTCGCCGTCTTCAACGACCTCTCGTTCATCCACCCCGACGACCACCAGGCGCTGGTCGACACCCACCGCGAGGTCATGAGCGGTCCGGGCGCCACCGCGGTCGTGGAGTACCGCATGCGCGCGGCCGACGGGTCGTGGCGCACGATCGAGTCGCGAGTCGCGAACCGCCTCGACGATCCCGTCGTGCACGGGCTCGTCGCGAACTCGCGTGACGTCACCGCGACACGCGCGGCAGAGAACGCGTTGCGCCGCAGCGAGGACCGGCTCCACGCGCTGCTGCAGCGATCGACGGACTTCGTCATGGTGTGGGACGCCGATGACACCGTCACGTACTACACGCCGTCGGTGTTCCGGTTCATCGGAGACCGCATCCGTGAGCAGGACGGCGGCGAGCTCGGGATCACACACCCCGAGGACCGCGACCGGGTTGTGGAGACGATCGCGCGTGTGCGGGCGACGGTCGGCTCCGTCGAGACGTTGCGCTTCCGCTGCCGCCGTTTCGACGGCGAATACCGCTGGCTCGAGACGACGCTGCGCAACCTGCTCGACGACGACGACGTCCGCGGCATCGTGCTGAACGCGCACGACGTGACCGAACAGGTCGAGGGCGGCCTCGCGCTGCAGGAGATGAACGAAGCGCTGCGACGCTCGAGCGCGACGATGAAGGCGATCGTCGACAACTCGCCGCTCGCGATCTACGCGCTCGATCTCGACAACAAGGTCTCGCTGTGGAACCCCGCGTGTGAACGTCTGTACGGGGTGACGGCCGCGGAGACCATGGGCCGTGAGGTGGGCTGCGTGCCCGACTACCAGCGCGAGCGGTTCGAGTGGCTCCGCGACCGCATTGCGGAAGGCCAGACGTTCAGCGGCGTCGAGTCCCGGACCCGCCGTCCGGACGGCAAGGAGATCGACGTGAGCGTGTCCGCCGCGCCGCTCCTCACCGAGGACGGTGTTCAGGCCGGCATGCTCATCGTCTGTGCGGACATCACCGACCGCAAGGAGGCCGAGC
>DATBEZ010000109.1:0-63946 GCA_036558745.1 Acidimicrobiia bacterium | reverse complement strand
CCATCGCGCTCCGTGCGGACGGCCTTGAGGCGCATCGACGCCGCGTCGGATCCCGCGTTGGGCTCGCTGTAGCCCACCGCGAACTCGACGTCGTTGCGCAGGATCATCGGCAGGAACTGCTCCTTGAGGAAGTCGTTGCCGTGCGCGATGAGCGTCTTGCCGATGATGCCGACGCCCTTGCCGATCTGCGGACCGCCGCGCGCCGCGAGCGCCTCGTTGAGCAGGAACTCGTACACGCCCTCGCCCTCGGAGCCGCCGTGCTCCTTGGGCCACGTCATGCCCAGCCAGCCCCGCTCGCCGACCTGGGCCATGAACGCGCGCCGCTTCGGCGTGTCGACGATCTGAGCCATGTTCTCGCGAGTGAGGTCGAAGACGTCGGGGTCGTCGTGGGCGTCGAGGAACCGCTCGACCTCCTCGGCGAAGGCGCGCTGCTCGTCGGTGAAATCGAAATCCACGGGCGGTCCCCTCGCCGAACCAAATCTGACGGACCGCCAGATTACGCCGGGAGCGGCGGGTCGTGCCCGGGCCCGCGGCGCTCTGGAGTCGATTCACCGGCATATATCCGGGAAATCGACTCCAGAGCTCAGGTGATGACGCCGCGCTCGCGGAGCTTCGTGAGGGTGGCGTCGTCGAGGTCGAGCTCGCTGCGCAGGACCGTGTCGGTGTGCTCGCCGACCCACGGCACCCGGGTCTCGGGCCCCTCGGTCATCTTCGACAGCTTCACCGGGTTGCCCGGGATCAGCACCGGGTCGCCCACGTCGTCGGTGCGGGGCATCTCGACGAGCATGCGCCGTGCCTCGACGTGCGCGTCGGCGATCACGTCCGCCGCGCTGTTGCTCGGGCCCGCGACGATCCCCGCTGCGGTGAGCTCCATCGCCGCGTCCATCTTCGTGCGGGTCGAGAGCCACGCCTCGACCGCGGGCCGGACGACGTCGTCGAGGTGCTCGGCCCATCCCGCGCGCGTCGCGAACCGCGGATCCGTCTTCCACTCGGGATGGTCGACGAGATCCGCGAGCCGCTCGAACTGGTGCTCGCGCACGACCTGCATCACGACGTAGCCGTCGGCGGCGCGGAAGCCCTCGCAGATGAGCTCCATCGTCCCGCCCGGTTGCACGCCCATCGACCAGAAGTTGGTGACGATGTCGGTCATGGCGACCATCGCGTCGAGCATCGCGATGTCGACGAGCTGCCCTTCCCCGGTGCGGTCGCGGTGGCGCAGCGCGGCGAGGATGCCGATCACCCCGAAGAGCGCGGAGCTGAGGTCACCGAGCGCGCCAGCGGGGATCGTCACCGGCGGGCGATCGGGACCCGCCTTCCACTGGTAGATGCCCGACATCGCCTCGACGATCGACGCATACGCGGGCCAGTCGCGGTACGGCGAGTCGAGCGTGTTGCCGAAGCCCGAGATCGACACGTAGATGGCGCGGGGATGGACCTCGGAGATCGCGTCGTAGCCGAGGCCCATCCGGTCCATCGTCCCGGCCTTAAAGTTCTCGGCGATCACGTCGAAGTGCGGGACGAGCGCGAGGAAGAGATCTCGACCCTCAGGCGCCTTGAGGTCGAGGCCGACGCTGCGCTTGTCGAGGTTGTTGCGCAGGTACGTCGCGCCGACCGTGCGGCCCTCCGGGTCGACCATCGCCGGTGTGGAGGCCCGGCCCGACTCTCCGTGCACCGGGTGCTCCACCTTCACGACGTCGGCGCCGAGGCGGGCGAGCATCTGGGTCGCGTAGGGCAGGGCCTGCATCTGCTCGGCGGCGAGCACCCGGATGCCGTCGAGGGGCTTGCCGTAGCGCGCGGCTTCGGGGTTGGCGGTGTCTCCGAGTCGCATCCGGCCATCGTACGGGCGGGGTGACGCGGCGTCAGAAAGACGCTCGTGGGCGTCCGGCGGTGTGACGCTGCCGTCAGAAAACGCCTACCCTCTGAACCATGCGAGGGATCTTGAGCTGGGGGACGTACCTGCCCTACCGGAGGCTCGATCGGTCGACGATCGCGGCGGTCGCGGGGACGGGCGGGGGAAAGGGGACGCGCACGGCAGCGTCCTACGACGAGGACGCGACGACGATGGGCGTCGAGGCGGCGCGCGTGGCCTTGCGTTCCGCGCCCGAGGTCGAGCCCGGCGCAGTGTGGTTCGCGACCGTGTCGCCGCCGTATCTCGACAAGACGAACGCGACCGCGATCCACGCCGCGTTGCGCCTCCCGCGCACCGCTCCCGCGTACGACGCGGTGGGCGCGGTTCACTCCGCGCTCGGCGCGTTGCGCGCCGGCGTCGACGGTGCGGCGCCCGCGCTGGTCGTCGCGTCCGACCTTCGCGGCGGCCTGCCCGGGGGTCCCGACGAGGCGGCGGGTGGCGACGGCGCCGCCGCGCTGGTGGTCGGTGGCGACGATGACGGTCCGGTGCTCGCCGAGCTGGTCGCGTGGTCGTCGACGACCGAGGAGTTCGTCGACCGGTGGCGCACGCCCGGCGATTCGCGCTCGAAGCTGTGGGAGGAGCGCTTCGGCGAGAACCACTACAGCGGCCTCGGCATCGAGGCGTGGGAGGACGCGCTGAAGCAGGCCGGCGTCGTGGCCGACCAGGTCGACCACCTCGTGGTCGCGGGGACGCACGAGCGCGCGGTCAACGCGGTCGCGAAGAAGACCGGCGTCGCCGCCGACCGTGTCGGCGACACGCTGGCGTCGACCGTGGGCAACACGGGCGCCGCGCATCCGGCATTGCTGCTCGCGTCGACGCTCGAGAAGGCCGGGCCCAACCAGCTCGTCGCGCTCATCGCGCTGGCCGACGGCGCCGACGTCCTGCTGTTCCGGACCACCGACGCGATCGCGTCGCACCGCACGACGCGCACCGTCGCCGACCAGATCGCCGCGGGCGGTCCGATCGCGTACGGCAAGTACCTCGCGTGGCGGGGCGTGCTGCCGGTCGAGCCGCCGCGGCGGCCCGAGCCGGGCCGTCCGTCGTCCTCGGCGGCGGCGCGCGCGACCGACTGGAAGTACGCGTTCGTGGGCTCGGAGGCAGGTGACGGGACGGTGCACCTGCCGCCCGCACCGCTCGACACCGACACCCGACCGATGGCCGACGCGGCGGGTTCGATCGTCACGTACACCGTCGACCGGCTCGCGTACTCGCCGAGCCCTCCGATCGTGTTCGCGGTCGTCGACTTCGACGGCGGGGGGCGGCTCCCGATCGAGCTCACCGACACCGACCCCGACGAGGTGACGATCGGTGCTCGGGTCGAGATGACGTTCCGGCGGTTGTACACCGCCGACGGGATCCACAATTACTTCTGGAAGGCCCGGCTCGTTCGCGCCGGGGGCGCGGGCGCGGAAGCGCCGACCACGGACAAGTAAAGGAGCGTCCTGATGGGCTCGCACGGGATCAAGGACCGCGTCGCGATCGTCGGCATGGGGTGCACGCGTTTCGGCGAGCACTGGGACAAGGGCGCCGACGAGCTGATGATCGACGCGACCGACGAGGCGTTCAAGTCCGCCGGCGTCACCAAGGACGACGTCGACGCGTATTGGCTGGGCACCGCGATGTCGGGCAACAGCGGGATGACGCTCGCGATGCCGCTCGGGCTCGAGGGCAAGCCGGTGACCCGGGTCGAGAACTTCTGCGCGACCGGGTCGGAGGCGATTCGTGGCGCGGCGTACGCGGTCGCGAGCGGGGCCTACGACATGGCGATGGCGGTCGGCGTCGAGAAGGTGAAGGACACCGGGCTCCAGGGCCTCAGCGGCGCGGGGCACGCTCCGACCGACGGCACCAAGCGCACGCTGACCGCGGCCGCGATGTACTCGATGGTCGCGCCCGCGTACTCGAAGAAGTACGGGGTGCCCCAGGACGAGCTGAAGAAGGTGCTCGCCCGCATCGCGTCGAAGAACCACCACAACGGCTCGCTGAACCCGCGTGCGCAGTTCCGGCGTGAGATGTCGGTCGAGCAGCTCTGCGCGATGCCGCGCGTCGCCGGCGACCTGTCGGTCTTCGACTGCGCGGGCGTCGCCGACGGCTCCGCGGCCGCGATCGTCGTGCGGGCCGAAGACGCCCACCGCTACACCGACAACCCGCTCTACATCAAGGCGCTGTCGTTCATCGCGGGCAACGGCGCGGGTTCGACGGACCCGTCCTACGACTACACGACGTTCCCCGAGATCGTGGACTGCGCGCAGGACGCGTACGCGCAGGCCGGCGTCACCGACCCGCGCAAGCAGCTCGCCATGGCCGAGGTGCACGACTGCTTCACGCCGACCGAGCTCGTCCTCATGGAGGACCTCGGGTTCTGCGAGCGGGGCACCGCGTGGAAGGAGGAGCTCGACGGCGCCTTCGACCTCGACGGTGACCTGCCGGTCAACCCCGACGGCGGGCTGAAGAGCTTCGGCCACCCGGTCGGCGCGTCGGGCGTGCGCATGATGTTCGAGGCATGGCTGCAGCTCCGCGGTGAGGCGCCCGAGGAGCGGCGCATCTCGACGTACGGCAGCCGCAACCTCGCGCTCACGCACAACCTCGGTGGCTACCCGGGCGAGATGGTCTCCTTCATCGCCATCGTCGGCAACGAGCAAGGCTGATCTCTCTGTTCGAGCGAGAGCTGCTGGCCCACGTCGACGAGCAGCGCGCGCACAACGCCAAGCTGATGGAGACCACCGCCGCGATGGCGGGGATGGACACCACCAGCGCCGAGGGGTTGCGCTGGCTCCGCGCCGCGATGGAGCCCGGCGGCCTCTTCGGGTTGCAGTGCCTCGACTTCCCCGAGACGCGCGAGATCCCGGGCCCGGCCGGTCCGATCCCGATCCGGGTGATGGCGCCCGAACGCGTCGACGGCGTCTACCTCCACTACCACGGCGGCGGCATGACGCTCGGTTCCGCGCGCGGGATGGACCATCGCAATTGGGCGATCGCGCGCGCTGCCAACGTCGCGGTCGTGAGCGTCGACTACCGGCTCGCGCCCGAGCACCCCTTCCCGGCCGGGCCCGACGACGCCGAGGCCGCGGCGCTCTGGCTCATCGAGCACGCGGGCGTCGAGTTCGGCACCGAACGTCTCGTCGCCGGTGGGGAGTCGGCCGGCGCCTACCTGACGATGGTCACGATGATCCGCCTGCGCGACCGACTCGGGCGGTGCCCGCCGTTCCTCGGGCTCGACCTCTGTTACGGCGCGTACGACCTCGGCGGCACGCCGAGCACCGTCCAGATGGTGGGCAAGGTCCCGTACGCGCACGGCGACGGCGCGAACCGCAGGCACTACCTGCCCGGGCGCACGCTCGATGAGGCGCGTGATCCGGCGGTGTCGCCTCTGTGGGCGGATCTGCACGATCTCCCGCCCGCGTTGTTGACGGTCGGTACAGCCGACTGGCTGCTCGACGACTCGACCTTCCTCGCCGCGCGCCTCGCAGCCGCAGGCAACGAGGTCGAGCTCGCGGTGTACCCGGAAGGGCCGCACGGGATCGAGTCGTGCCCGACCACGCTCGGTCGGATCGCGCGCGACCGCATCTGCACCTACCTCGCGGCGCGTGTCGCCGCGCTCGGCTCGCCCGCTACCACGTCCTGAATCGCGTCGCGTCGACGCCCGGCGCCCTTATCGTGCGTCGAGCGCGTCGCGTGCGCGTTCGATGAGGATCCGGACGCTGTCCTCCTCGACGTCGTGCGCGGCGGCGTCGATGGGTAACCACCGCAACCGCGCGGCCGGCGTCTCCGGGGTCGCGTCGTCCGGACGGTCGGTCGTCATCAGGTAGCGGATGTCCGCGTGCTCGTGCGCGGGCTCGTCACCGCGCGCGGGCACGGGGACGATCACGACCTGGGCGACGCTCGGCGCGGCGGTGCCGAGCGGGCGCAGGTCGTCGAGACCGCTCTCTTCGCGTGCCTCGCGCCGCGCGATCGCCCACGGGTCCGTCTCACCCGGGTCGGCGTGCCCGCCGAGCTGCAACCACCGCTGCATGCGCTCGTGCCAGCGCAGCAGCACACGGCGTGACGGAGGATGGACCACGAGCGCCGACGCGGTGAGATGCAGCGGCGTGTCGCGCGCCCACGCGTCGTCGCGCGCGAGAAGCGTCCGCAGTCGTGTCGCGTCGGGGTCGTCGGGAACCGTCGCGAGGTAGGTGTCGACGGCCTCGCGCGCGGTCGACCTCACGCGCGGACGCCGTGACGTCCCGCGCCGGACACGAAGCGACCGACGTTGGGTCCGAGCTCCGGGGCGGCGAGCGAGCGCAGGCCGTGACCGAACTCGACCGCGAGCGCGTCGTCGAGGGGCAGGTTCCACTGCTCGTAGCTCGACAGGCGGTCCTCGCGCATGCACGTCTGGGGGAGCGCGGCGAGCTCGTGCGCGAGCCCGACCGCGGCGTCGCGCGCCCCACCCGGTTCGACGAGACGGTTCGCGAGCCCCATGCGCAGCGCCTCGTCGCCCGACACACCCCGCCCGGTGAGGATGAGGTCGAGGGCGTGGCTGTGCCCGATGAGGCGCGGCAGCCGGACCGTGCCCCCGTCGATGAGCGGCACACCCCAACGCCGGCAGAACACGCCGAACACCGCGTCGCGCGCCGCGACGCGCAGGTCGCACCACGCCGCGAGCTCGAGACCGCCCGCGACGGCGTAGCCCTCGACCGCGGCGACGACGGGCTTGGACAGCAGCATGCGGCTCGGGCCCATCGGTCCGTCGCCGTCGGGCTCGACCCGGTTGCTCGTCCCGCGCGTGAAGGCCTTGAGGTCGGCGCCCGCGCAGAACATGCCGTTCGCGCCGGTGAGGACCGCGACCGCGCGCTCGTCGTCGCCGTCGAAGGCGCGGAAGGCGCCGGCCAGCTCAGCCGCCGTGGGCGCGTCGACCGCGTTGCGCGCCTCCGGCCGGTCGATGGTGACGATCGTGACCGGGCCGTCGACCTCGACGTGTACCGCCATCGTGCCTCCTCTTGCACTTTCCCGCTCGTCCCTGCGCCGTGTGCACTTCTCCGCTCGTCCCTGCGCCGTCCGGGGATGACCGAACCTATCGGGCCGTCGCGGGTGAGACCCTCCGCGACGGGTACAACACACCCGGACCGCGAAGCCCGGGGGGGAAGCCGTGAGATCCTGCCGTTCGATGCCGGCCGCCGCGCCGACGTTCGCCGCGACCGTGCTCGTCGCACTGGTCGCCGCCGTCACGCTCACTGCCGTACCGGCGGGCGCGAGCACGTACCCGGTCCCGTACAGCTTCGCCGCCGGGCTCGCGGCCGAGGCGCTGCATCCGGGCTCGGCACCACCGGGCTCCAACGACTGGACGTGCCGGCCGAGCGCCGCGCACCCGTATCCGGTCGTGCTCGTGCACGGCACCTTCGGCGACATGACCGACAGCTGGCAGGCGCTCTCGCCGCTGTTGAAGAACAACGGGTACTGCGTGTTCGCGCTCGACTACGGCGGCCCGGCCGGCAACCCGATCCAGGCGACGGGCGACATCCCGACGTCGGCCGCGCAGCTCGGCGCGTTCGTCGACCGCGTGCTCCAGGCGACCGGCGCGACGAAGGTCGACGTCGTCGGCCACTCGCAGGGCGGGATGATGCCGCGCTGGTACCTCCGGTTCCTCGGCGGCGCGACCAAGGTGCACGCGCTCGTCGGCCTCGCACCGTCGAACCACGGCACCACGCTGTTCGGCCTGTCGGAGCTCGCGAGCGCGTTCCCGGGCGGCTCGTCATTCCTCGGCTGCACCGCGTGCAGCCAGCAGCTCGCGGGCTCGACCTTCCTGCAGACGTTGAACGCGGGCGGCGACACCGTCTCCGGGCCGACGTACACCGTGATCGAGACGCGCGGCGACGAGGTCGTCACGCCCTACACGTCCGCGTTCCTGAGCGGTTCCGGCGTCACCAACATCACCTTGCAACAGCAGTGCCCGCTCGACCTGGGCGACCACCTCGCGATCATCTACGACCCGATCGCGCTCCACGACGTGCTGAACGCGCTCGATCCCGCGCACGCGACCCGTCCCCCGTGCGTGCCCGTCTTCCCCGTCCTCGGCGGCTGACCGCCGAACCGATCAGTTGGGACACGATCCGGCGCTCTGACGCCGGATCCTGTCCCAACGCGGCGGGGGTGAGGGCGCGAGACTCCACGGTGTGGAGCCGTTTCCGGGGGAGTGGGAGCGCGCGCTCGCGGTCGTCGCCCATCCCGACGACCTCGAGTACGGGGTCGCGGGCGCCGTCGCACGCTGGACCGGCGAGGGCAAGACGGTCACGTACCTGCTCGCGACGAGTGGCGAGGCCGGCATCGACACGATGCCGCCCGAAGAAGCCGGTCCACTTCGCCGCGAGGAGGAACGGCGTTCCGCCGCCGCGGTCGGTGTCAGCGACGTCGAGTTCCTGGATCACGCCGACGGCGTGGTCGAGTACGGATTCCCGCTCCGGCGCGACATCGCGGCCGCGATCCGGCGTCTCCGTCCCGACGTCGTCATCACGGTCCACTTCGAGCTGACGTGGGGGACGAGCGGTGCCCTGAACCAGGCCGATCACCGCGCCGTCGGGCTCGCGGTGCTCGACGCGTGTCGTGACGCCGCGAACCGGTGGGTGTTCCCGGAGTTGGGCGAGCCGTGGAGCGGCGTCGAGGCCGTGTACGTCGCGGCGACCGAACCGAGCACGCACTACGTCGACGTCACCGACTCGCTCGACGCGGGTGTGGCGTCGCTGCGCGAGCACCGTGTCTACATGGAGGTGCTCGGCGGCGACTTCGATCCCGAGCAGTTCCTGCGCACGAACGCCGAGGAGGCCGGTCGTGCCGCGGGCTGCCCGTACGCGGTGACGTTCCGGCGCTTCGCGGTCTGACTACGCCGCGTCGCGGCGTTGGCGTGCCTGCCGGGCGTACAGCGTCGCGACGTACGCCTCCGCCTGGGCCGCGGTCATGCCCGCCTCGAACGCGCGCCGGCGGGTAAAGCCGTCGATCACCTCGTCGAGGTCGTGATCCGTTGCGACGACGACCTTCGGCGTCTCGTCCTGGCCGGGGATGCTGCCCGTCTCGATCCAGTGGTCGAGCTCCGCGAGCAGCTCAGGGTCCTCGGTGCGGAACGGGTCGTCGAGGCGGAACCGGAACCCGCTCACACCGAGGAGCACGTACGCCCACTGCGGTGTGATGTGGCGGTCCGCGCCGTGCGCGCGGCGGATGATCTCGCTGCGGAGGGCGGCACGGGTCGTGGCCGGCGGGTGCTCGAGCGCGTGCTCGATCGCGTCGTCGTCGATGCGCCGGACCAGTCGACCGGTCGCCTCGAGCTTGCGCGCGAGACCCACTTCGGGGTCGGGGTCGTGCCAGCGCAGGTCGGCCAGGCGGACCTTCGCGTGCTCGAGCGAGCCGTAACGCGCGGCCAGCGCCTCGAGCAGCGACAGCTTCGTCGGCCAGTCGAACGTTCCGATCAACTGGCGCCAGTCGTCGGCGAGCGCGTCGAGCGCTTCGCCCCACATGCCGTATGCCTCGTGCTCCCACTTCTCGCCGCCGTGACGGACGAGCATCGCGCCGACCCGCGCGTGGTAGTAGCGCTGCACCTCGAGCGCGTCGACCCACCGACCGGTCACGGTCCGGTAGCGCCCGCGACCGTCGAGGTCGCTCGAGACGGCCTTCAGCGCGGACTCGACGTCGCGCGGCGCAAGGCGCCGCCAACGGTTCGCGTACGGCCCTTCCTCGACGACACGCAGCACCAAGTGGGTCGACGCGATCTTCAGCCACGTCGTGGTGTCGGCCATCGTCGAGTCGCCGACGACAACATGCAGGCGCCGGTACTCCTCGCAGTTCGCGTGCGGTTCGTCGCGGTTGTTCACGATCCCGCGGTTGCGCGTCGACCCCGACGACACGAGCACCGCGAGGAAGGGCGCGCGCTGCATGGTCACGAACCGCACGCTGCCGTCGAGGTCGTCGATCAGCTGACCGGCACCGGCCCAGATCGCGCGGGTGGCGAGGAAACCGCCGATGCGGTCGACGACCTGGTCGACGGGGATGGTGCGCGGCATGCAGTAGTTCTCGTGACAGCCGTAGCTGTTCCCCGCCTGGTCGACGTTGTTCTTCACCAAGCGGGCACGCGTCTGCGGTCCGTACTCGTAGCGCAGCGTGTTCGCGGCGTCGTGGGTCAGGCGGACGAGCAGCTGCTCACCGGCGCGGTCCTGGGCGAGCAGGTCGTCGGGATGGTCGCACTCCGCCGTCGCGTACTCCGGGTGACCGAGATCGGGGTAGCAGCGCGCGCCGTTCACGAGGAACTGGTTGACCGTCGTGACCGAGAGCCCGGTGTCGAAGAGCCGGTTCGTCGCGGCGGACTGGGACGGCGCGAGGCGGCCGTCGTCACCACCGACGGCGATGCCGTATTCCGTCTCGAGTCCGAAGATCCTTCGCCGCATGGCCGTGCCTCGATTCGTCCGGCCACGTCTTCCCTTTCTTCGGCCGGTTCGACTCCTTGAGGAGAGGAAAACGGCCCGGGTTACCCGGCGGTGGGCCCGATGCGCGCTCCCTACCTACCGGTAGGTAGGCTGTCGGGCGATGGTCCTCGCGCCGAGCGCCGCCACCGCACCGCCCGAGTACGACCCGAAGGCCCGCCGGCCCGACGAGCGGGTGAACTGGAAGTCGTCCGCCGGGTTCCTCCTGGTGCACGCCCTGTGCCTGTTCGCCCTGCTGACGGGCGTGACCCGGACCGCGGCCGTGCTGTTCCTGGTCACGTTCTGGGTCCGGATCTTCTTCGTGACCGGCGGTTATCACCGCTACTTCTCGCACCGGAGCTACACCACGAGCCGGGCGTTCCAGTTCGTCCTGGCGTTCGGGGCCGAGACCTCCGCCCAGAAGGGCGTGCTCTGGTGGGCGGCCCATCACCGGCGCCACCACCGCTACGCCGACACCGACCGGGACCTCCACTCGCCGCAGCGGGGCTTCTGGTGGAGCCACGTCGGGTGGATCCTCTGCGACCGGTACTCGGCGACCGACCTCGACGCGATCGGGGACTTCGCCCGCTATCCCGAGCTGCGGTTCCTGAACCGCCACGACTGGATCCCGCCGTGGACGCTCGGGGCCGCCTGCTTCCTGATCGGGGGTTGGAGCGGGCTCGTCGTCGGCTTCTTCTGCTCGACGGTCCTGCTGTGGCACACCACGTTCTCGATCAACTCGCTGGCGCACGTCATCGGCCGCCGCCGCTACGACACCAGCGACACCAGCGGCAACTCGTTCACGCTCGCCGTCATGACCGGCGGCGAGGGGTGGCACAACAACCACCACCGGTTCCCGAACGCGGCCCGCCAGGGCTTCCGCTGGTGGGAGGTCGACACGACCTACTACACGCTGCGGGTGCTCGCGTGGACGCGGATCGTCCGGAACCTCCGCCAGCCTCCGCCGAGCGTCAGGAAGGCGGCGTTCCCCGAACGCTGACCGCGGGGAAGGATACGTGCCAACGTCGGAGGCCGGCTCGGACGTGGGAGGCACGATGCAACCCAAGGCAGGATGGGTCGCGGTCCTGTTCGCGATGACTGCGTTGCTCGTGCCCGCGTCGCGCGCGACTGCTGCGACGACAGCCCCTCGGCTCCGGTCGCGAGTCGCCCCGAGCGCGGCGTCGACGACGTGGTCGGGGGAGCTCCTGCTCGACGGGTTCGGCGGCCTTCACCACGTCGACACGTTCGGCCCCGTTGCGACCGCGGTGTTCGACGCACCCTCCTGGCCGGGGTGGGATATCGCGCGCGGCGTCGCGCTGCGCGCGGACCAGACCGGAGGCTTCGTGCTCGACGGCTTCGGCGGTCTGCACTGGTTCTCGTTGGGGACGCGTCGACGCGCGCCTGCGGTGTTCGGTGCCGCGTTCTGGCCCGGGTGGGACATCGCGCAAGGCGTCGCGCTGATGCCGGACGGATCCGGCGGCTTCACCGTCGACGGGTTCGGTGGCCTGCACTGGTTCTCGTTGGGCACGCCTCGTCGCCCGCCGGCGGTGCTCGACGCGCCGTTCTGGCCGGGGTGGGACATCGCGCGCGGTGTTGCGATCCTGCCCGACGGCTCGGGCGGGTTCGTGCTCGACGGATGGGGCGCGGTGCACTGGTTCTCGATCGGGTCGCGGCGACCCGCGGTGCGGGCGGACCCGGACGCGTGGAGGATGGGCGTCGACCACGCGTGCGGGCTCGCGTTCGACTCCGCGCAGAGTGCCGTGCTCTTCGACGCCGACTCGGGCTACCTCGGCTTCGGCGTCGGTCCGACCGCGGGTCCTCCGGGTGCGGACTGGATCGCGGCACCCCGTCTGCCTGACGGCGTCCCGATCCGCGACGGCGCGGCCTGACGCAGGCGCGAGCCGGTTCGATCGGTCGACTTCGCTCCGCCCGCACGGACCTGCGGCGCGGTCGAGACTGCGAGCCGCCTCCGCCACGTCTCCTCCGGAAGTGCGCCACACTGTCGCCGTGACCCTGCCCGGACCGCGATCACCGCTGGCGCAGCTGCGCACCGGGGTCACGGCGATGCGTGAACCGGCCGAGGCCCTCCGTCGTCTGCGCGGCGAGTACGGACCCGTCGTCGCGTTCGGTGTCCGGCCCTATCGCTACGTCGCGCTGTTCGGTCCCGAGGCGAACCGCTACCTGCTCGCCGAGCACCCCGAGAACTTCCGCTGGCGCGAGGCGCTCCGCGTGCTGATCCCCGTCGACGGCGCCACCGCGCTCGTCGTCAGCGACGGGCCGGAGCATCGCCGCCGCCGTCACCTCGTCCAGCCCGCGTTCGGGACCCGACGGATCGAGGGCTATCTGGACGTCATGACCGATGAGATCGACCGGGAGCTCGACCGGTGGACCGTGGGACGCGAGCTCGACGCGTTCGCGTGTCTTCGCGACGCGGTGCGACGGGTCGCGGTCCGTACGTTGTTCGGCGACGAGCTGGGCGGGCGCGCCGACGAGCTCGGCACCGCGCTCGCCGCCGCGATCGACTTCGTCAACCTGCCGCCCATGTTGCAGCTGCGCGTCGACCTCCCGTGGACGCGTTGGCACCGAGCCCGCATCGCGCGCGACCGCGCCGACGTGATCGTCAACGACGAGATCGCACGGCGGCGCGCCGAACGCGATCGCGACGACTCATCCGACCTCCTCGACGCGCTGCTCGCGGCACGCGACGACGAGACCGGTGACGGCCTGAGCGACGTGGAGATCCGCGACCAGGTGGTCAGCCTGGTCGCCGCAGGCTTCGAGACGACGAGCGCGACCGCGGCATGGGCCGTGCACGAGCTGCTGACCAACGACGGGGAGTGGGAGCGGGCGGCGCAGGAAGTGGACGCGGTGGTCGGTGACCATCGCCCGACGATCGCGCACTTCGCGAGGATGCAACATCTCGACGCAGTGGTGAACGAGACGCTGCGACTCTGGCCAGCGGGGTTCCTCAGCGCGCGCTATGCCGTCGATGGCTTCGAGTTCGACGGCCATGAGATCCCGGCCCGTTCGACCGTGCTGTACTCCCCGTTCGTCACCCATCGGGACCCGCGCTGGTGGCCCGAGCCCGACCGCTTCGATCCCGACCGCTGGCGCGACGGGCGGGAACCAACTCCGTACACGTTCCTGCCCTTCGGCGGCGGCTACCGCCGCTGCATCGGCTTCGCGTTCGCGACCCAGGAGCTCAAGGTACTCCTGACCCGCCTGCTGCAACGGGTGCGGTTGATCGCGGAACCGGTCCCCGTCGTCGGCGTCGGCGCGGCCGCGCTGCGTCCCAAGCACGGCGTGCCCGTCCGTGTGGAGGAGCGCCGCGCGGTCGCGATCACGTGAGCGCGCGTCGCTATTTCTTCTTGGCGCGGCTGGGCGCGACGCGGGGCGGCTCGCCGGGCATCTTCGGGTAGACCGGCGGCCACGGCGCGTCCTGCAGTCCGTCGGCGCGGTCGCGCTCGTGCAGCTCGAGCAGCGGCTCCAGCGACTGGAGGTTCCCGTCGGCGACCGCCCACGGATCGCCGGCGAGCGCGACCCGTTCGCGCACGGTCTCCATGGTCAGCTCGTCGGGATGGATCGCGTCCAGCTCGTCCCATGCGAAGGGTGTCGAGACCTGCGCACCCGGCCGGGCGCGCACCGACCACGCGCCGAAGACGGTCTTGTGCGGCGCGTTCTGGTTGAAGTCGATGAACACGCGCTCGCCCCGTTCCTCCTTCCACCACGCGTCGGTGATGAGATCGGGACGGCGGCGTGCGAGCTCACGCGCGAGCGCGACCGCGGCGTGGCGCACGTCGAACGACGTCCAGTCGGGTGCGAGTCGGACATAGACGTGGATGCCCCGGTTCCCCGTCGTCTTCGGGAGCCCGACGACGCCCAGCTCGTCGAGGAAGCCGTGCACCTCAACCGCCGCCGCGCGCACGTGCTCGAAGCCGACGCCGGGCTGCGGGTCGAGGTCGATGCGCAGCTCGTCGGCGTGCGCAGGGTCGTCGGCGTGGTACGGCCACACGTGGAAGCCGAGGCAGCCGAGGTTCACCGCCCAGACGACGTGCGCGAGGTCCGTGACGACGAGCGCGCGCGAGGTCGTGCCGTTCGGCGTGCTCACGATCGTGGTGTCGAGCCACTCGGGCGCGTCCTCGGGCACGCGCTTCTGGAAGAACGACGAGCCGCCGACGCCGTTCGGGAAGCGCTGCATGAGCACCGGACGGCCGCGGACGGCACGGAGGAACGGGGCGGCGATCGCCTGGTAGAACTCGACGAGGTCGAGCTTGGTCTCCCCGCGCTCGGGGAACATCACCTTGCCGGGACTGCTGACGCGGACCGTGCGTCCGTCGATCTCGAGCTCGACGTGTTCGCCGCGGGGCACGTGAGCACGGTAGCGCGCACGTGCGAGCCGGGTGCCGTCAGCCGACGGGCACCGCGCCGAGCTGCGTCATCAGGCTCAGCGCGTCGACCACGTTCCAGTGGTCGCACATCTTCCCGTCGGCGACGCGCACGATGTCGATGACGTCGAACGCGACCTCGGTTCCGGTCGGCGCGATGCCCATGAACTCGCCGCGGTGCGTGCCGTGGAACGTCTTGCGCGTCCACACCTTGCCCGACTCCTCGGCCTGATCGTGGATCACCGCGTGCAGGTCGGGGAACGCGCTGCGAAGCATCGCGAAGAGTGTGATCACACCGTCGCGGTCCGGTGTCATCGGCCCGAACGGGCTGTGGTCGACAAAGTCGGGCGCGAGGAGCTCCTGCGCGACGGAGACGTCGCCGCCCGACTGGAACTCCTCCACGAAGCGGCGCACGACGCCCTTTTCGGCCTGTCCCATGATCACCTCTCCCGATCCCACCACCGTGTCGAGGTGTGTTCGCCGCGCGCACCGTCCGGGATCACCGGCCGGACATCGCCGCGCGAGGGGCGCCTGTCTAGACTCCACCGGTGGCCAGGGTCCTGGCGGTGGCGAACCAGAAGGGCGGTGTCGCCAAGACGACGACCGTCCACAACCTCGGGGCCGCGCTCGCCGAGCTCGGGGAGCGGGTCCTTCTCGTCGACCTCGACCCGCAGGCCTGCCTGACCTACTCGGTCGGCCTGGATCCCGAAGCGCTCCCGGTCTCGCTGCACGACGTGCTGATCGGCCGGAACAAGGCCGCCGACGTCGTCGCACGCGCGCCCTCGGGGATCGACGTGGTGCCCGCGACGATCGATCTCGCCGGCTCCGAGGTCCACCTGCTCACCCGGACCGGCCGCGAGTACGCATTGCGCCGCGCGCTGGAGCCGATCGAGGGCGACTACGACATCGTGCTCGTCGACTGCCCCCCGTCGCTCGGCATCCTGACGATCAACGGGCTCACGGCGGCGGGCGAGGTCGTGATCCCGTTGCAGTGCGAGACGCTCAGCCACCGGGGCGTCGGTCAACTGCTCGACACCGTGTCGGACGTGCGCACGTTCACCCGACCCGACCTCGAGGTGCGCGGCATCATCGCGACGATGTTCGACAGCCGCACGCGTCACGGACGCGAGATCCTTGCCGACGTGGGCGCGCGCTACGGGCTCGCGATCCTGGAGCCACCCGTGCCCAAGTCGGTGCGCTTCGCGGAGGCGCCCGCGCACGGTGCATCGATCCTCGTGCACGCCCCGTCGTCCCCGGGCGCGGAGGCGTACCGGGCCCTCGCCCGCCAGCTGCTCCCGGGAGGCGCACCGTGAGCACGCACGATCCGCGGGGCAAGCGCGCGCTGTTCACCAGCGCGACGGAGTCGCCGCACCCGGAGTCGGGTCGCGAGGGCAAGGCCGCGTTGTACTCCGCCGCCAGCCGTCGACCGGCGACGCTCGTGGTGGAGTGCTCGTCGTGTCAGGGACGCAGCCGTGTGAGCTACGTCGACTTCGCGGTGCGGCATCTGCCGTTCACGGTGTGGATGCCGTGGCGCCACCACTCGCGGCTCATGACGTGCCCCGCGTGCGGTCGCCACACGTGGATGGCGGCGCACTGGTTCGACTGAGGCTGTGTTCCTGGTCGCGCTCGCAGGCTCGCCGCTCCCTTGCCAACAGCAGCGCTCGGCGACGGAGCAAGCTCCGATCGCCTGCCGGCCGACGCGACCCGCCTGGGTGGTGGTCACTCAGGGGTCGTGCGCGAGCTTGCCGAAGGGCAGCCCGTCGATCCAGCGCAGCACCGCCTCCTCGTAGTGGATGCCGAAGTCGACGACCGCGGCGACGTGCGGGTCGCCACCCGTCATCGCGTCGGCGATGTCGCGGTACGTGTCGAGGCGGGCCGCGTGGTCGCGGCGCTGGGTGTCGAGGAAGCGCGCGAGCGTCGCGTCGTCGAGGTGACGCCCGAACCACAGCGTGACGAGGAGTGGCACCCGCAGCTGCTCGCGACCCGGCTCGACGTGCAGCCACGCGCGGAACGCGTCACGTCCTGCGTCCGTGATGGCGTACGGGCGGCGGTCGCGGGGTCCGGGCTCGCCGGCCTCGACGAGCCCCCGTTCCTCGAGCACCTTGAGCTCCCGGTAGACGTGGCTGGACGTCACGTTCCAGAACCGCCCGAGCGTCGCGGCCACCACCTGGAGCAGGTCCCACCCCGTCTTCGGGCCGTCGAGGAGGAACCCGAGCAGGGACCCCTCGGTCGCATTGAGCTCGGCCACTTGACATTCCCTTCTGGAAGGTCCACGATTCTCGCAGGTGCTGTCCCCCGGGAGGGTCGATCATGGCGGAGCAGGCGACACCGACGCTCGCAGGCCCGGTTCCCCCCGATCCCGACGACGTCGTCGCGGCGCTCGAGCGTGACGGCTACGCGATGGTGCCGGGGGTCCTCGACCCGGACGCGGTCGGCCGCGTGCACGCGGAGCTCGATCGGCTGCTCGCCACGACGCCCTTCGGCCGCGACGACTTCGAGGGGCGCACCACCCGTCGCGTGTACGCGCTGTTCGCCAAGACGCGCGTGCTCGACGCGCTCGCGACGCGTCCGCTCGTGCTCGCGGTGCTCGACCGCGTGCTCGGCCACTACCAGCTCAGCGCGCCGGCCGGGATCGAGATCGGGCCGGGGCAGGGCGCGCAGCCCCTGCACCCCGACGACGCGATCTACCCGGTGCCGCGCCCGCACCCCGAGCTCGTCGTGAACGTGATGTGGCCGCTCGACGACTTCACCATCGAGAACGGCGCGACACGGATCGTCCCCGGCAGCCACCACTGGGGCGACCGCCAACCCGGGCCCGACGACGAGACGGTCGCGCTCGAGATGCCGGCCGGTTCGATGCTCGTGTATCTCGGCAGCACGTGGCACGGCGGCGGCGCGAATCGCACCGACCGGCCGCGCCTCGGCGTCGTGCTGCACTACGCGGTGTCGTGGTTGCGCGCGGTCGAGAACCACGCGCTCGCGGTGCCGCGCGAGACCGTGCGCGAGCTCCCGGAGCGCATGCAGGAGCTCCTCGGCTACAACATCTGCCCGCCGTTCATCGGCTACGTCGACGGACGGCACCCCCGCCGCCTGCTCGATCCGCCCGCGTAACCCGGTCGGAACCGGAGGTGGGCGTGTCGGAACCGGTGGTGGGCGTGCCAAGCTGTCCGTCGTGACCGGCCCGGACGAACGGCGCGACGCGGCCGAGCTGTCCCGGCTCGCGCACCGCCACCTGTGGATGCACTTCTCGCGCCTCGGCGGGTACGACGAGGCCCACCCGGTCCCGGTCATGACGCGGGGCGAGGGCTGTTACGTGTTCGACGCGAACGGCCGTCGGTATCTCGACGGGCTCGCGGGCCTGTTCACGGTGCAGGTGGGACACGGGCGACCCGAGCTCGCCGCGGCCGCACAACGGCAGGCCGAGACGCTCGAATACTTCCCGATCTGGAGCTATGCGCACGCGCCGGCGGTCGAGCTCGCAACGCGCCTCGCCGAGCTCGCGCCGGGCGCGCTGAACCGTGTGTTCTTCACGAGCGGTGGCTCGGAGGCGGTCGAGTCGGCGTGGAAGCTGGCCCGCCAGTACTTCCGTGCGATCGGACAGAGCACCCGCCACAAGGTCATCGCGCGACGCACCGCCTACCACGGCACGACGCTCGGCGCGTTGGCCATCACCGGAATCCCGGCCTTGCGCACGCCGTTCGAGCCGCTGACGCCAGGTACGACGCACATCCCCAACACGAACCGTTACCGCCATCCGCTCGGCGACGACGAGAAGGCGTTCATGCTCGCGGTCACCGACGCGCTCGAGGACGCGATCCTCTTCGAGGGTCCCGAGACCGTCGCGGCCGTGTTCCTCGAGCCGGTGCAGAACGGCGGCGGCTGCTTCGTTCCGCCCGACGGTTACTTCCAGCGCGTGCGCGAGATCTGCGACAAGTACGGCGTGCTCCTCGTGTCCGACGAGGTGATCTGCGCGTTCGGTCGTCTGGGCGAGTGGTTCGGCGCGCAGCGCTACGACTACGAGCCGGACATGATCACGTGCGCGAAGGGGTTGACGAGCGGTTACGCGCCGCTCGGGGCGGTCATCTGTCGCGACGCGCTGGCCGAGCCCTTCCTCGAGGGCAAGGCGTCCTTCGCGCACGGCATCACGTTCGGCGGCCATCCCGTCAGCTGCGCGGTCGCGCTCGCGAACCTCGACCTCTTCGAGCGTGAGGCGTTGCTCGCGCAGGTGCGCGCGACCGAGCCGGAGCTGCGGGCCCGGCTCGACGGGTTGCGCGACATCCCGATCGTGGGTGACGTCCGCGGTGCCGGTCTGTTCCAGGCCGTCGAGCTCGTGAAGGATCAGGCGACGAAGCAGACGTTCGACGCGGCCGAACGCGAACAGCTGCTCCGCGGCTTCCTCGCGCCGCGCTTCGCGGAGCAGGGACTGATCGCGCGCCTCGACGACCGCGGTGACGCGGTGGTGCAGCTCTCGCCACCGCTCGTCGTCGGCCCCGCTGAGCTCGAAACGATCGAGGCGGTCCTGCGGACGTCGCTCACGGCGGCGGCGGAGCGCTTCGCCGGCTGAGCGACGCGGCTGCGCAGGGGCTCGAATGTGCGCACCTGCCTGTCCGCTGCCCGGGACGAACTGTAAGATCCGCCGTCATGCGCGGGGGGTACCGGACCGGTCGGTCACGACTGCACGTCTGCAGCCGGGCACGACGAAAGCCGCTGTCGCGACGTCGGTGATGGTCAGGGGCAGGCCGTCGTCCGCGCCGGGCGAGCGGGGTAAGGGCGTCCTGCGCTCGTTCCTGCCGCGCTCCGAGCGGGCGCGCAAGCGCTCGGATCCGGGTGAGGAGGTCATGCTCGCCGGCGCCGAGCCGAACGCCGAGAAGGTGCGCAGCCTCACGCTGCTGAGCGCCGACATCCAACGCCGGAACGTCGTCGGCCTCGTCGGGTTGACGCTCGGATGGCGCCGGGGCGCGCTCGACACCGCGAGCACGTCCGACAGCGCGCTCACGATGCTGCGCCTTTCGGTGAACGTGCACCTCACGACTCGCGGTCGCAAGGTCGACTACGCGCGCTCGTTCTGCTTCGCGCTCGGCCACGAGGTGGGCGGTCGCCCCACCGGTCTCACCGACCGCACCGTCGACGCCGTCGCCGGCATCGAGGGTCTGCGCGGGTTCGAGAACGAGCCGCGGCTCGCGGTGACGTCGGGGACCGCGCCCGAGGAGGCACCGCCGCCGCGTGACACGACGGTCACCGCCACGCCGCCGCAACAAGCGGCCGAGCCGTTAGCCGCCGAGCCGTTAGCCGCCGAGCCGTTGCCGGCCGAGCCGCCGCGGGTCGAAGCTTCGCCCGCGCCCCAGGTCGTGCCGCGTCGCGAAGAGGTTCGCGAGGCGCCGCGCGTGTCGACGCCCGGGCCCACGACGCCGCCGCGCGACGAGCGGCCGACCGAGTCCGGCTGGTACCCGGATCCCGTGCATCACGCAGCGCTGCGGTTCTGGGACGGCCACCGCTGGACCTCGCACGTCAGTGGCGACGGCCGCATGTGGCTGTCGCCGATCGCCCGGCGCGACCGTCCGCGCTAGACGATCGCGCCGCGCGCCGCGAGGTCTTGGCGCAGGCGGCGGACGTCGAGCGAACCAACATCACCGTCGTGCTCGAGCGCGTGCACGGCTGCCGCGCCCGCGGCCTCACCGGTCGCCATGGCCGCGGGGATCTCCTTCGTGGCCTGGTGCACGTAGCGGCTGGTCGAGATGCACCGGCCGCTGGCGAGCAGGTTGCGGACCGGCGCGCCGGTCAGACAGCGCAGCGGCACGTCGTAGACCACCTCGCGCTTCGTCCAGTGGCCCGTGCGCGCGATCGCGTCGTCGAAGCGGCGGTCCCCGTCCGACTTCTCGAGCACGTAGTCGCCGACGAGGCGGCGGCTCTCGGTGATGCCGATCATCTTCGCCACGTCGTCGAGCCACGCACCCGGGTGCTCCGTTCGGAGGCGCGCGACCTCGGCTCGCACGCGGTCGCGACACTCCAGCTCCGCGGCGGTGAGGTCGTCGGGATCGGTGGCGTCCACTCGACGGTCGAGCGGTCCCCAGGGAACGAGGACGCGACCGGCCGAGGTGGTGCGGAACGCGCCCGGCGGCGTCTCGTCCATGCCGCCCATGCGGAACCAGAGCCACGGGGGGATCGTGACCGTCTCGGTCGGAAGTCCCGCAGCGACGAGCACGTCACCGTCGCCGGTGGCGTCGATGACGACGCCTGGCTGCACGACCTCGCGTCCCCTCTTCGACTCGAGGACGACCGCGTCGACGTGGTCGTCGACGACCGCGGCGCGCGCACACCACGAGTGCAGTCGCAGGCGCACGCCCGCGTCGCGCAGGAGGTCGAACGCGACGTCGCAGAACGCTTCCGGATCGAACGCGACGGAGTACCGCACCACGTCGGGCGGCGCGCCCCAGATCAGGCCCCATGCGCGCCAGCGCTCGACCGCGCCGGCGTCGAGCGATCCCCACTGGTCCGACGTCGGGAAGCGCGCGTCGCCCCGCGCGTCGAGACGATCCACCATCTCCTGGCAGAGACCCGCGACGACCTGCGTTCCTGCGCCGTCGTCGAGCGTGAGCAGCAGGTTGATGAGCCCGAACGTCGCGAGGCCGCCGAGGAACCCGTAGCGCTCGACGAGCCACACCTCCGCACCGCGTCGCGCCGCCGCGACCGCGGCTGCGACCCCGGCGCTGCCGGCGCCCACCACGAGCACGTCGGGCCGCCCGACGACCGGGAGATCACGTTCGGGCTCGCGCCAGACGTCGGGGTCGGGCATCGTGCGCTCCTCCGCCGTCACGTCCCGCGCCGGCTCACACGAGGTCGAGGATCGCGGCCCATCCGCCGTCGACGGGGGACGCGACGACATGGTCCGCAAGGCGGCGCGCGTCGTCACACCCGTCGACGGGCGCGACCGCGACCGCGGCCGCGGCGAGCAGCTCGCGATCGTTCGGGCCGTCGCCGATCGCGAGCACGCGCGTCGGGTCGAGCCCGTGCCGGGTGCAGTACGCAACGACGCCGATCCACTTCGACAGACCGAGCGGGGTGGCGGTGCAGGAGTGGCCGCCGTACTGGTCGATGCCCGCGACGTGGACCTCCGCGACGTCGGCGAGCGAGTCGGCCGCGGCGACGAGCGGTTCGGGCACGTGGCCCATGATCCCGAACATCAGCACCGGATGGGTGGCCACGACCTCCTCGAGGTCGTCCTCACGCACGGTCGCGCCGAACGCGGCCAGGTGGTCGGGATGGGTCGACGGTCGCGCGCCGACGAACACGTCGACATCGGTGTGGTCGACGTACACGCACGGCTCGATGTCGAGGGCCCGGAATGCGCCGAGCACCTTCGCCGCGTCGTCGGGTGCGTAGTACTGACGGTGGTAGCGGTCGCCGCTTCCGAGCTCGAGGACGAGCGCACCGTTCAGGACCACGGCGGGCGGGGCCAGTCCGAGGCGTGCGAGCGGGGCCCGGGTCGAGGCCACCCGTCGACCCGTTGCGACCAGCACCGGTACGCCGCGGCGCTCGAGCTCGCGCCAGGCTGCGACCGTCGCCGGATGGGTCTCCTCCTGACCCGACCAGAGCGTCCCGTCGAGGTCGGTGACGACGAGCTCGATCCCTGCCATCCCCCAGAGCATGTCGCACGGCGCGGGGCCCGGGCCGACCAATTCGGCCGGCGGACGCACGCCCCGAGCCCGCAGTTGGGACACGATCCGGCGCCGGAGCGCCGGATCGTGTCCCAACCGGCGGGTGACGGGACGGACGGGCCGCGAAAAGTCGCACGACGACGTTCGGAGGACCCGGCCCCCGAGCGATGATCAGGTGTGGAGCTGCGCGATCCCCAACCGGGTCCGGGCGGTGTCGCCGCGATCTACCCACGCGCCCTTCCGCAGGTCTACGGCTACCTCGTCACCCGGTGCGGGAGCGCGGCCGTGGCCGAGGACCTCACGGCCGAGACCTTCATGGCCGCGGTGAAATCGGAACGCGAGGGCGCCGTCGCCGAGCTCACGGTCGCCTGGCTGGTCGGGGTCGCCCGTCACAAGCTGGTCGACCACTGGCGGCGCGCCGAGCGCGAGCAGCGCACGCTCGCGGCGACGGAGCCGCTGACGCCCGTGGTCGACGACCCGTGGGACGCGCAGCTCGACGTCGACGCGCTCCACGTCGCGTTGACGCGCGTGCCGCCGATGCACCGCCTCGCGTTGACGCTGCGCTACCTCGACGGGCTGTCCGTGGCTCAGGTTGCGGAGCACGTCGACAGGAGCCTGCACGCGACGGAGACGCTGCTCGTGCGCGCCCGCGCCGCGCTGCGTCGCGTGTACCGGGAGGAGGAGCCGGATGCCTGATCCGCTCGACCGTCTGCGACTCCCGGTCGTCGCGGTCGAGCCGCGTCCGGAGTTCGCGGCCGCGCTCCGGCGACGGCTCGAGGGTGACGTCGCCTCCGATGACTCCGTTGTCGTGCGTCCGACGGCGACGGTGCGCTACTTCGTGGACGACCTCGACCTCGCGGTGGCGTTCTATCGCGACGAGCTCGACTTCGACGTCGAGATGCAGCCCTCGCCGGCGTTCGCCATGCTCTACCGCGGCGAGCTGCGGCTGCTCCTCAGCACACCCGCGGGTCACGTGTTGCCCGACGGCGCGGTGCCGGAGCCCGGCGGCTGGAACCGCATGTCGCTTCGCGTGGCGGATCTCGCTCGCACGGTCGAGGACCTGCGCCGGCGCGGCGTCCGCTTCCGCAACGAGATCGTCAGCAGTGTCGGCGTGCACCAGATCCTGCTCCAGGACCCCGCCGGCAACCTGGTCGAGCTGTTCGAGCCGACCGACGGCTACCACGAGCGCACCTGAGGCGCGCGATCCGAAGGGAGTGCCATGGGCACGGTCAGCGTCCGTTACATCGTCGACGACGTCGACGCCGCGATCGGGTTCTACTGCGGGCAGCTCGGCTTCGAGGAGGAGATGCACCCGGACCCGGCGTTCGCGATGGTGCGCCGCGACGATCTCCGGCTCCTCCTGGCGGCGCCGATCGGCGCCGACCACCGTGGTGGCGGGTCGCGGCCCATGCCGGACGGGACGATCCAGCAGCCCGGGGGGTGGAACCGCTTCAGGATCGAGCTCGACGACCTCGACGGTGCGGTGGGCCGCTTGCGCCAGGCGGGCGCGCGTTTCCGCAACGACGTCGTGACCGGGGTCGGCGGCCGCCAGATCCTCGTCGAGGACCCCGCCGGGAACCCGGTCGAGCTGTTCGAACCGGCGGGGAAGCGGTCGTAACCTCCGGAGCATGAGCGTCCAGGTCGACATCGCCGCGCTCGCGACGGAGGTCGCGCGCTTCGGGCCGCGCGCGCTGCTGGTCACGACCTCGCCCGAGCGGCAGGCCCACGTGACGTCGGTCCTCGTGCGCTTCGACGACGGCGCGCTCGTGATGGGTGCCGGCCGCCGGTCGCGCGCCAATGCCGCCGCGAACCCAATCGTCACCGTGGTGTGGCCGACCGGGTCCGATCCGGCGTACTGCCTCCTCGTCGACGGCGCGGCAGCCGAGTGTGGAGACGAGACGCTCGCGCTGACGCCGACCGCAGCGGTGCTCCATCGGGTCGCGGGCGCATCCGAGGAGCTGCCGTCGTGCGTCCGTCTCGACGGCTCGGGCCTGGCACCTTCCGGCTACCACAGTGTCACGCCGCGCGTCGTGGTCGGCGACGCGGACGGGCAGGTGGACTTTCTTCGTCGCGTGTTCGACGCGACCGGGGACGTGCAGCCCGGTCGCCCGGCCGAGATGCGCATCGGCGACTCGGTGCTGATGGTGTCGTCGGCAGCCGAACGTGACCTCTTCCCCGCGTTCCTCTACGTGTACGTGGACGATGCGGACGCGACGTACCGCCGCGCGCTCGACGCCGGCGCGGTCAGTATCGAGGCGCCGTTGGACACGCCCTACGGCGACCGTCGCGCCATGGTGCGCGACCCCTTCGACAACGTGTTCCAGATCGCGCACCGGCTTCCGACGGCGGGCTGAGCGCGGCGGTCACAGGCTGGACCGCGCACCGCCGCGATGAGTTCGGCGCAATCGCGGAGTCGGCAGTGGTGAACGTCCCGATCGCCGAGCCGGAGGATGACCGATGCCGATGCCAGAGCCCACCGCGGAGCTGAACGCACAGTTCAGCGAGCCGGGCGCGACCGCGTCACCGTGGCGCGACGTGGACGAGGTGCTCGCGCGTTCGGAGATCTTCTGGCTCTCGACCGTCCGCGGCGACGGCCGGCCGCACGTCACGCCGCTGCCCGCGGTGTGGCTCGACGGGACGCTGCACTTCTGCACCGGTGACGCGGAGCAGAAGAGCAAGAACCTCGAGGCCCATCCTCACTGCGTGCTGACGACGGGCACGAACGGCTTGCGGTCCGGTCTCGACGTCGTGGTCGAGGGTGACGCGGTGCGCGTGACGCAACCGGACCGGCTCGAGCGGCTGGCGGGGCTGTGGAAGTCGAAGCTCGACTGGGACTTCGAGGTCGCCGGCGACGCGTTCCGTGATCCCGCCGGCCGGCGGGGCCTCGTCTTCGGCGTCAGCCCCACCAAGGTGCTCGCGTTCGCCAAGGCGCCCTACAGCCAGACGCGCTTCCGGCTCGGCCGGGGTTGACTTCGCCCGGCTCCCGTGATCTCGTGCCGATAGAAGATCTATGACTCATAGATGTTCTATGACACATAGATAGCCGGCTGAACCGCGCGCACGCCCGCGAGGGCAGGTCGCGAAGGGGGACGGCATGGGGGCAGGGAAGCGACTCGGGACGCGCACCACCGCGACCGTGGCGGCAGCCGCCGCGCTCGTGTTCGCGGTCGCGACGCTGAGCGCGTGCGCAGCGACGTCGGCAGACGCGCAGTCGGCGACGCGCGCGACGCGCAACTCCGCGACGGCCTCGGGCATCGCGGCGGTCGTTCGCGACGCGATGAAGACCCAGCACCTCCGGGCCGTCATCGTGAAGGTCACCCGCGGCAACAGGGTCATCACGTCCCAGGCGTTCGGTGAGTCGATGCAGGGCGTGCCGGCGACTACGGACATGCACTTCCGCCAGGGCGCGGTCGCGTTCGCCTACATCGGGACGCTGCTCATGGAGTTCGTCGACGAGCACAAGGTCAGGCTCGACGACACCATCGACCACTGGATGCCTGAGCTGCCCGAGAGCAACCGGGTCACCCTCAAGATGCTGACCAACCAGACCACGGGCTATCCCGACTTCGAGACCGACCCGGCGTGGCTGAAGGCGTTCTACGCCGACCCGTTCCACATCTGGACGTTCCAGGAACGGTTGAAGTACGCGTTCGAGCGCCCGATCGAGTTCCCGCCGGGAACGAACTGGAGCTACGCGCACACCAACTTCATGATCCTGGGTGAGGTCCTGTCCCGGATCGGGGGGCAGCCGCTCGCCACGTTGCTGCGCGAGAAGGTGCTCGAGCCGATGGGGCTCGACGAGACGGTCGCGACGGAGACGTCGGCGATCCCGAGCCCGGTCCTGCACTCGTTCAGCACCGAGCGGCTCCCCGGCCTCGGCATCACGGCGCCGGCGCCGGTCGACGAGGACGTGAGCTTCTGGAACGCGCAGTGGGGTTCGCCGATCGGCGGCAACGAGACGTCGACCATCGACGACATGGCGACGACCGCGCGCAAGGTGGGGACCGGGTCGCTCCTCTCGAGGCAGAGCTACGACCTCATGACGGGTCCGCACCTGCTGGGCTTCGGGCACAAGGAGCCCAGCTGCCAGCCGAGCTGCTTCACGCAGATCAACGCGTACAACTTCGGACTCGGCATCGTGCGTTCGGGGTCGTGGATCCTGCAGGATCCGCTGCTCCCCGCGTACGGCGCGACGGAGGCGTATCTCCCGTCCCAGCGGATCTCGATCGCGGTCGTGGTCACGTTCCTGCCCGCAGCCATCGACGCGCAGGGGATCTACCCGAACGCGAGCGACACGCTGTTCCGGTCCATCGGCCGGTACGTCGCACCCGGCGACCCGCCTCCGTCCGTCCCGCACTGAACTCGCGCGCTGCAATCGACCTGCCACGCCGAGTGGTAGGGGCGAACGGACGGTCAAGTTTCGCGCCATGCGGACGCAATCTCCGTCGCCGAATGAGTTCACGCTCTATTCACCAATGACGTCGTCGATGACGCGCTCGTCAGGGACCCGGCGCCCTGCGCCGGACCGCGCGGGAGCCTGATCCGGCCCTCCGTCCCGCCTGTCCCGAACGGTACGTGACGCGCGCCAATGAGACGTTTGTCTTGACCCGTTCGGTGACGTCCAATTACTGTCCGTGACAGGGGCTGCGACACCGTGGGCAAAAGGGGGCGGGACGGTGAGAGCGGTGGGCTGGGACGCGGCTCCGCGCACAGTGCATGTCGACGCCGGGTTGGTAGGGCGCGACGGGGCCGTCGAGCGGCGTGTCTTTGACGCTCGAGGCCGCGGGCACGGTGCGCGGTGACGGACGAGAACCACGAGGTGCAATACCTCGTGCTGCCGGATGCGACGAATCCGTATTTCCTCGCGCGCGTGCGCTGGCCGGACATCTGTCAGGCCGTCAGCCCGGTGCGCCCGTATTGGCAGGACGACCCCGGCCTCTTCGATCTCCCGTACGACCCCAACAGCACGCCGGTCACGTTCGATCAAGCGGAGGCGATCGCCGCCGGATGGGACGTGCGTCTCCCCGCAGACGGGATCGCGTCACCGTCGGGTCCGTCCATCATGCGCCGTATGCCGGCGGACTGGTCCAACCTGTCGCGCGCCGAGAAGCGCGCCTGGTCGATCGAATTCATGACCAGGCGTCAGGACATCGCAGCCGGCGACGCGTCGCCGGCTTCCGAGGTTGCAACGTCGCGCACGCGGTTCGGTCGCTTGCGATTGCGCCGTCGATCCGTTCGGCCCGCGCTCGAGCGAGGTGAGCTCGCGCCCGAGGAGCTGATCGTCGATCTGACCGAGGCGTCCACCGACCCGGTGGAGACGGGCGCGGTGTTCCTCCTCGGCGGCGAGCCGGCGAGCCACGCGCGCGATGACGCGCGGGTGCAGGACGTCGTCATCGACCTGACCGACACGGCGGAGGACGCCCCCGCCGCGGTGGACGGCGCATGACGCTGCAGCCACCGCGAACCGAGGGGGAGCCGGCGCCGACGGTCCGCCCGCGGCGCGTGCCCGACTACCGGCTGAGGGGGCTCGATCTCGACGCGCCGGTCTTCACCGACGCATCACCGCGACCGGTGCGCACGAAGCACCCGGCCAACCGGCGCCGGCGGCGTCGCCTCCTCGTGCAGTGGGCGATCGTGCTGGTCGTGATCGCGGTCGTCGCGGTGCTCCTCCGTGCCTTCGTGGTCCAGCCGTACTCCGTGGGGTCCACGTCCATGGTGCCGACGCTGTCTCCCGGCACCGACGTCCTCGTCGTGAAATGGAGCGCGCTGACCGGGGCGATCAAGGCGGGGGACGTGATCGTCACCCATGAACCCTCGAACGCCACGTGCACACCCGGAGGAGGTCACGCGCACGACGTCGTGGCGCGCGTGATCGGTCTTCCCGGCGAGACGATCTGGTCGGTCGCCGGGACCATCTACGTCAACGGGCAACGGCTCGACGAGCCTGGTTGGTACAACCCGCCGTCCGGCGAGGTCGGTTCCGCCGACATCGTCCGCACCACGATCCCGCAGGGCAGCTACTTCGTGATGGGCGACAACCGCAGCGACTCCTGCGACTCCCGGTCGTTCGGACCGGTTCCCCGGTCGCTCTTCATCGGAACGGTCGTGGCGACCATCGCTCGAAACGGCCACCCCGTCGTGCACGGCATCTAGATCGAAGGTTCGCGGTGCTCCACAACTTCAGGCTCTACGACCTCTTCATCCTCAGCTTCGTGCAGCTCGTCGTGTGCACGGTCCTGGTGATGAGCCCGGCGCGCAACCTCGACACCAGGCTCCGGTGGACCGGCTCACGCGTCACCGAGGTCATCCTGGGTGCCGTCGGCGCGACGGCGGTCGCCGCCGTCTCCGTGTTCCTCTCGGCGCTGATCTGGGGGCTGCCCGGCAGCAGTCTCAGCGTCGCCGCGTACCTGCTCGTGATCGTCTCGTTCGTCGTCCTCATCGTCAAGCCGGACTGCAGCATCGTCGGCAAGCTGTTCTACGCGTCCTACGCGGCAGCGGGCTTCACGTTCCTCGGCTTCGCAGCCGTCGTCGCCGCGAACGCAACCCGGTCGATCGCGGAGGCGGTGACGGCTTCGTTGCTGATCCTGCTCGATCTCGGTGCGTTCCTGGTGTGGAACTCGAACATCAACTATGTGAGCGATGTCATGTGTCGCACGCGCCGCGCGCGTCCGCTCCCCGAAGCCGATCCGACGTACCAGCCCTTCGTGTCGCTGCACATCCCGGCCTACAACGAGCCGCCCGAGCTCTTGATCGAGACGATCAAGGCCGTCGAGCAGATCGACTACCCGAACTTCGAGATCGTCGTGATCGACAACAACACGAAGGATCCCGCGATGTACGGCCCGGTCGAGGAGTACTGCCGGGGGCGCGACCGCGTGAAGTTCGTGCACGTGGCGCCGTGGCCGGGCTTCAAGGCCGGCGCGTGCAACCTGGCGCTGCGCCGCTACACCGACCCGCGCGCGGAGATCATCGGCCTGGTCGACGCCGACGACATCGTCAAGCCGTACTACCTCCGTGAGACCGCGTCGTACTTCTCCGACGAGCGGCTCGGCTTCGTGCAGACCTTCGAGGGCAACCGCGACTACGAAGGCAGCGCGTACTACACGGCGTGCGTCGACTCGTACCAGGGCTTCTACCTGGCGGTCATGTCGTCGCGCAACGAGCGTGACACCGTGCCGTTCGTCGGCACGATGGGTCTCTTCCGCCGAAGCGCCCTCGAAGGCATCGGTGGCTGGAACGAGTGGTGCATCAGCGAGGACACCGAGGCCTCGCTCCGCGTGTTGAAGGCCGGGTGGTCCGGGCTCTACGTCCCACGTTGCTTCGGCCGCGGCATCGTGCCACCGAGCTTCGCCGGGTTGAACACACAGCGCCATCGCTGGTGCTTCGGCGCGATGCAGATCCTGCGGCTCCACTGGCGCAGCCTCATGCCCTGGGACCGCGCACCCGACAACCACCTCTCGGCCGCCCAACGCCGCGACTACCTCATGGCGTCGCTGGGCTGGTTCCGGGACCTGTTGATGCTCGGGTTCGCGCTCCTGCTCCTCGTGGTCACCGGCCTGTTGCTGACGAACGCCGACTTCGCACTGATGCCGCTCCAGGGCAACGCGTCCCTCTTGCCGATGTCGCTCATCATCGTCGCGACCGTCTGCATGACCTGGACGCTCCGACATTGGACGACGATCTCGTGGCGCCGCGCGGGCAAGAGCCTCGTCATCAGCCTCTCCGCGAGCTGGATCACGGCGCTCGCGTGCATCCAGGGACTGAGCCACCGGGAGGGCGTGTTCCTCCGCACGTCGAAGACGAGCTCGCCCCGTCACCGGGTCCGCAAAGCCCTTCGGTTGACTCGCATCGAGACCGTGCTCGCCGCGGCCCTGTACGCGGCGGCCGGCTTCCTCATCGCGTCCGCGCACCCGCCCGTTCTGTTGATCGTCATCATCCTCATCCAGGCCACGGTCTACGCGTGCGCGCCGGTCGCGTCCTTGTGGAACCTGCGAGCACAACGCGTGCCCGCCGGCGAGTACCGGCGCCGTTTCGCGGAGCAGCAGCGCCGACAGACGCGGCGGACCGCGCCGTCCTTCGCAACCGTCGGCTTCGCCGCCGCGGTGCTCATCGCGGTGCTCACGGGTGCCGCGATCGCGGTCTTCGCCGCGCCGCACCGGCTCGGCCCGGTTCCCACCGCCACGGCGGGCACGACTCCGCCGGCCGGGCCCGTCCAATCAGCGAGCCGGCCGAACGCCGCGCCGTGACACCGGCGCGCTCGTCGTCGCGCGGGCACACGTTGACGTCGCCGCGATCAACAGGCGGCGGCGGCGACGGTCGTCCGCACCTCGACGCAGTACGACGGGAGACCGAACGAGAACTGCGCGGGTCCCGCGCCGTAGGGGTCGCCGCTCCCGGGACCGAACTCCATGCCGAACGCGATCGTGTCGAGCCAGTAGGTGTCGGCGAAGCGGCTCCAGCGGTAGTTGTTCTCGAGCAGCCCACCGACCGCGGCGAGGGCCGAGCCGAGGTCGACCGACACCGTGCCCTTCCGAACCGTGTGCGCCTGGTCCAGGACGAGCCAGACGGTGCCGCCCCACGGCACGGTACGACCTCGATCCTGCACGTTGCTGACGTAGACGGACCATGCGCCGTTGCCGGGGTTGGCCGCCCGGTCGACGGCGAAGGGGATCGAAGCGGTACCCACCTTCAGACTGTCGGGCAGCAGCGACCGCGCGTCGTAGTCGGTCCACACCATCACCTCGAGGGTGCCGTCGGTGCGGCACGGCGTCTTGGTGCCCGACGCGTTGAGCCACAGGTCGTAGGCGACATCGTGGGTCACCTGCGCGGTCTGCGCGTCGTAGGTCGTCGTACCGACGAGGCCGGCCGGGATGGAACGCACCTTCGCCGGCAGCTGCAATGCCGGCGAAGGGACGGGCGACGTCTTCGCGTTGCACTGGTCGATGCCGTAGAGCACGCTCGGGTACCCCCGTACCCAGGTGTTGGCCTGGGTCGTGATGCAGGTCGCGTCGGTGCACGGCGGAGCGTCGGAGAGATCTCCGGCCAGTTGGAGGCCACCGGCCGGGTCGACCGACATCCGCACCGACCCCGTCGCCCCGCGCGCGGCGCCGAGGTTCCAGACGTTGCCGGCGAGTTGCGCGTCGCCGAAACGCGGACCCGACGGCTCGCAACCGCTCCCACGCTGCGGACCGAACCGGCACGCGGACGTCCAGTCCCACGCCTTGCCCTTCGCCGCGACGAGCGGGACCAGCGAGACGCGTGCACGCGCCGCTCCGGCCTGCGAGCACGCGCTGCACGCGGCGGCGACAAGCACGACGGCGAGGATCGTCGCGACCGCGCGTCGATGTCGGCGGCGCGAACTTCGAGCAGGCCCAGGACGCTGAACCACGTGCACTCCTCGCCGGACCGAGGATGCGGATCGCTCGAGCCCTCGTCGAAGTGTAGGTGCCGACCCGATCCAACTGCAGTCGGCGCGTCACGTCGCGGGCGCGACGTCGACGAGACGTTCGGCACAACGGCCCGGTGGCCACGAATCGCGCGTGCTGTTACGTTCCCCGTCGCCAGGGTGGAGATCTGCGCAAGCTCAAGGACGAGAACGGTGCGAAGCCGTGTCACTCCGTGTGCAGGGATGCTGAATGTGTCGCCGCGCACGACACTGCGCAAGCGGATGTGTCCCGTGACCGGAGGGCACCATCGGGGCCGGTGTTACTCCGGTCGTGTGGTGCAATCGGTTGAGCGCCCATTGCGGAAAGGACCGCGTCCATGAACCTCGCAATGGGCCGCCGCACCATTCGGCCGGACGCGACCCGGGGACGGGTCCGGGGCGTGCTGGCCCTGGTCGCGGTGTCGCTCGTCGTGGTCGGCCTGGCCGGCTGCGGACCGGCCGCGCCCACCGTCACCGGTCTGAGCCCCACGTCGGGACCGAACGCGGGCGGAACGACCGTCACCATCACGGGGACGGGTCTCACCGGCGCGAGCGCGGTCAAGTTCGGCGCGACCGCGGCGACGACGTTCACGGTCACGAACGACACGACCATCAGCGCGACCGCGCCCGTGGGCACCGGCACGGTCGACGTGACGGTCACGACGGGCGGAGGCACGAGCGCCGTCACCGCGAGCGACCGCTACACCTACGTCAACACGATCCCGTCCCCGGTGTCGGGTGGATGGCAGCTGAACGGCTCCGCGCAGGTGGTCACGAACGCGTCCCCGGCCAACCTGCAGCTGACGCCGGCCACCAACTGGCTGGTGGGTTCGGCGTTCTGGCCCACGCCGGTCCCGGGTGCAGGGGTCTCGGCCGCGTTCGACGCGTTCATCGGTCCGGGCTCCGGTGCCGACGGGCTCACGTTCACGCTCGCGGACGCCAGCGTGAACGCGCCCACGGCGCTCGGCGTCACCGGTGGCGGTGAAGGGTTCTCCGGCATCACCGGCGTCGCGGTCTCGCTCGACACGTGGCAGAACACGGCCGACCCGTCGAGCAACTTCGTCGGCGTCGCGACCACGTCGACACCCATGCAGTCGCTGAACTACGTCACGACCAACACGTCGATCCCGTCCCTGCTCAACACCGTGCACCACTTCGTGGTGACGACGACTTCGACGGGTCTCACCGTGACGATGGACGGGACCCAGGTGCTGAGCTACGCGACGAGCCTGCCGCCCTACGTGCTCGTCGGGTTCAGCGGTGCGACCGGTGGGTTCAACGACATCCACCAGGTTCAGAACGTGGCCATCACGGCCGGGCCGCCGCCTTCCGCACCGACGGTGACCGGCGTGAGTCCCTCGTCGGGGCCGGCCACGGGCGGAACGACGGTCACGGTCACGGGGACGAACTTCCTCGGCGTCGGCGCGGTGAACTTCGGCGCGACCGCGGCGACGACGTTCACGGTCACGAACGCGACGACGCTGACGGCGACCGCACCGGCAGGTACCGGCACGGCCGACGTGACGGTCGTTGCCGGCGCAGGCACGAGCGCGACCAACGCGAACGACCGCTACACCTTCGTCACGGGACCACCGCCCGCGCCATCCGTCACCGGTCTCAGCCCCGCGTCGGGACCGAGCTCGGGTGGGACCACGGTCACGGTCACGGGGACGAACTTCACCGGGGCGAGCGCGGTCAACTTCGGCGCGAACGCGGCGACGTTCACCGTGGGCAACGCGACGACGATCACCGCGACGGCGCCGCCAGGCAGCGGCACGGTCGACGTGACCGTCGTCGCGGGCGGGGCCACGAGCGCGACCGGCGCGAGCGACCAGTACACCTATGTCCCCGGGCCGCCACCGCCTCCCAGTGTGAGCAGCGTCGACCCCCCGAGCGGACCGGTCGGCGCGCTGGTCACGATCAGCGGTGTGGGCCTGGGCGGCGCGACCGCGGTGAAATTCGGCACCACCGCGGCGACCTTCACGGTCAACAACGCGAGCACGATCACCGCGACCGCGCCGGCGGGGTCGGGCACGGTGGACGTGACCGTCACGACCCCGATCAGCACGAGCACCACCAGCGAGGACGACCAGTTCACCTACACCGCGGGGCCGCCGCCCAACGTGGTCCCCTCACCGGTGTCGGGGGGCTGGCAGCTCAACGGGTCTGCGCAGCTCGTGCCGACCGCGACGCCGCCCAACCTCCAGCTGACGCAGACGGTCAACTGGCAGGCCGGATCCGCGTTCTGGCCCACCCCGATGCCGGGCACCGGCGTCACCGCGTCGTTCGACGCGTTCATCGGGCCCGGTACGGGCGCCGACGGGATGACGTTCACGCTCGCCGACGCGAGCGTCAGCAAGCCGACCGCGCTCGGCAACAACGGCGGCGGTGAAGGGTTCGCCGGTATCCAAGGGATCGCCGTGTCGCTCGACACGTGGCAGAACGCGAGCGACCCGTCGAGCAACTTCGTCGGCGTCGCGACCGCGTCGGCGTCGATGCAGTCGTTGAACTACGTCACGACCAACGCGTCGATCCCGTCGCTCGTCGACACCCCGCACCACTTTGTCGTCTCGACGTTCCCGACGGGCATCAAGGTGACGATGGACGGCACCCAGGTGCTCGACTACACGACCAGCCTCCCGCCGTACGTGCTCGTCGGGTTCACGGGCGCGACCGGTGGCTTCAACCACGTGCACCAGGTGCAGAACGTCGCCATCACCGGCGGTCCGCCGCCGCCCGTTCCCACCGTCGCGGGCGTGAGCCCGACCTCGGGGCCGACCACGGGCGGCACCACCGTCACCGTCACCGGTACCGGTCTGACGAGCACGTCGGCCGTGAAGTTCGGTACGACGGCAGCCGCGACGTTCCTGGTCCAGAACGACAACATCGTCACCGCGACCGCGCCGGCCGGCAAGCTCGGTGCGGTCGACGTGACCGTCACCACGGCCGGCGGAACGACGGCGACGAGCGCGGCCGACAAGTTCACGTACACGACGCCACCGGTACCGACCGTCACGGGCGTCAGCCCGACGTCGGGGCCCAGCACCGGTGGCACCGCCGTCACCGTCACCGGTACCGGGTTCACGGGCGCCTCGGCGGTGGCCTTCGGCGCGGGGAACCCCGCGATCTTCTTCAACGTGACCAGCCCGACCACGATGACGGTGACCGCGCCCAGCGGCGCGCTCGGGACCGTCGACGTGACCGTGACGACACCCGGCGGGCAGAGCGCGCCGAACGCAGCCGATCACTTCACCTACATCGTGCCGCCTGCGCCCACGGTGAGCGGCGTGAGCCCAGGCTCCGGGCCGAACGGCACGCTCGTGACGATCACCGGGTCGAACTTCACCGGCGCGACCGCAGTCAGCTTCGGCGCGAACGCGTCGACGTTCACGGTCAACAGCCCGACGAGCATCGCCGCGACGGTGCCGGCGGGAACGGGCGCCGTCGACGTCACCGTCACGACGCCCGGCGGTACGAGCGCGACGAACGCCAACGACCGGTACACCTACACCGTGCCGTCGGCACCCACCGTCAACAGCCTGAGCCCCGGCTCGGGATTCAGCGGGTTCTCGGTCGTGATCACCGGCACGAACTTCACGTCGACGAGCGCGGTGAGCTTCGGTGCGACGTCGGCGACGTTCACCGTCAACACCGACACGAGCATCACCGCGACGGCTCCGGCGGGGTCGGGCACGGTCGACGTCACGGTCACGACGTCGGGTGGCGTCAGCCCGGCGGTCGTGGCGGACCGCTTCACCTACCAGGTGGGCCCGCCGCCGCCGACGCAGGTCGCGACGTACCGGGGTGACCTCGCTCGAACCGGCTACTACCCGTCGGAAACGGCGATCACGACTGCGAACGCGAGCAGCCTCAAGCTCCACTGGACCGCGGTCGGTGGCACCGGTTCGTTCGCGCAGCCGATCGTGGCCAACAACCTCGTGTACTGGGGCGACTGGGCCGGCTTCGCGCACGCCACCACCCTCACCGGTACGGACGTGTGGAAGGTCAACGTCGGCCAGAACGTCGACGCCGCGTGCAGCCCGTCTGTGGCCGGCGTGAGCGGCACCGTTGTCGCTGCCAACATGAACGGCACGCCGGTGGTCTACGTCCCCGGCGGTGACGGCAACATGTACGCGCTCAACGCGCTGACGGGCGCCCAGATCTGGAAGACGAACCTCGGGACGCCACCGGCCGTGTACCTGTGGGCATCGCCCATCCTCTTCAACGGCAGCCTCTACATGGGCGTCTCGTCGTTCGGTGACTGCCCGCTCGTCCAGGGACAGGTCGTGCAGATGGACGCGAGCACCGGGGCGATCCAGCACGTCGCCAATCTGGTCCCCAACGGGTGCATCGGCGCCGGCGTCTGGACCTCGCCGATGATCGACCCGAGCGACGGCAGCGTCTACGTGACGACCGGGACGCCGAACGCGTGCCACCAGCCGGGCGACGCACTGGCGCCCTCGATCGTGAAGCTGCGAGCGAGCGATCTGGGCATCGTCTCGAGCTGGACCGTGCCGGCGTTCGAGCAGGTGTTCGGCGACGAGGACTTCGGCGGGACGCCGACGTTGTTCACCGCGACCATCGGCGGCGTGCGTCGGTCGCTCGTCGGCGCGCTCAACAAGGACGGCCTGTTCTTCGCGTGGGACAGGAACAACCTGGCCGCGGGTCCCGTGTGGCAGTCGACGATCGCCGATCCAAGTGGGAGCCCACGCTCGATCGTCTCCGCGAGCTGGGACGGCAAGTACCTCTACGTCGGTGGTGGTGGCGCCATCATCAACGGCGTGAGTTGCTACGGGAACATCTCCGCGCTCGATCCGGCGACGGGGGCGTTCGTGTGGCGATCGTGTCAGACCAGCTTCATGACCGCGGGGCTCACCGAGGTGCCCGGGCTCCTCATCGAGGGGGTCGGTGCCGGTGGCGACATCAAGTTCATCAACACCGCGAACGGCGCCACGGTGTTCACCTACAACACGAAGAGCACCGTGCAGGGCGAGGTGACGGTGTCGAACGGCATCCTCTACGTGCCGCTCGCGAACGGGAACCTGATCGCGCTCGGGCCATAGCTCGACCCGTCGAACCAGGTGTCTGTCGCGACGCGGTCGCTCACCCTCGTGCGACGCGATCGCGTCGCTGCGCGATCGCGAGCTCCACACCGCGCCGCCGTGCCTCGGCGACCACGGGCGCGAACCTGCCGTCGACCGGACGGTCGCTCAGGCGCTGCTGCGCGGCGTTCGTCGCACGCCGGACGAAGTCGTCGGGCTCGGGTGACCGCGAATCGCGTCCATTGCTTCCGTTCTCGTGCCGAGGTCCGAGGGTGCCGAGCACCCCGCGCGTGACGTCGTAGCCCTCGACGAGCGCGGCGTAGGCGACGCGTTCGTACGTCACCCGTTCGCCCTCGGGACAGTCGCCGTTCAGTCCCGCGCAGACGCTCCGACTGAGGGTTCTCAGCTCCTCGTCGAATGCCGCCTCGGCCCGACCGCGGGCCGCGTCCTCGTGGTCCCCGGTCGGCGTGACGCCTCGGGGCGCGCGCAGCAGGCGGCGCAAAGACGGCAGCACGCAGAGCGCGACCACCACGTGAGCCAGCAGCCAGCCGAGCCCGACCCCGGTGAGGCCGAACCAGCTCCCGAACGTGACCGTCGCGACGACGAGGAGCACCGCCAGCGAGGCGTTGGCGACCAGGATCGCGCCACCGCGCTGCCGGACCCGGGCGACCGTCGAGTAGAGCACGACGACGGCGCGGAACAGGCTGGCGATCGCGAGCAGCCTGAGGACCCCTGACGCCCCCGCTGCGTACGCGGCACCGAACGGCAACAGCACGAGCGGGGCGCCGACGACGAGGACCGCCGCGCCGGCGAGGAAGATGAGGAGCAGCTTCTTCACGAGCCGGCGGGTCAGGTCCGCCAGGCGGTCCTCGGCCATGGCGCCCTCGACCGTGAGGGAGGTGCCGACGTTGAAGAGCAGCATGTCGACCGCGGTGCTGATCGTGAACGCGATGTAGAAGTAGGCGTTCACCCTGGTGCCGAGGAGCGCCACGACCACGAGCGGCATCACCCGCTCGACGCCGTTGTTGAGCACCCACGCGAAGTAATCGAAGGTGAGGAAGCGGATGAGCGCGGGTCTCGGGGTCTCCGTTCGGGGAGGTTCTTCCCGACGAATCCGTGCGTGGTGGGGGATGACGTGCCGGAACAGCAGCGCGTTCACCGCGATCGTGATGAAGACGACGGGGAGCGCCCACGCGACGAAGACCCCGTTGTGGATGCCGAGGCTGAACAGGAAGAACAGACCGGCGATCTTGAGCGCGCCGAACACCGTGTTCTCGACGACGACCCACGGAGCCCGTCGGAGCGCGGTCAGCGCGCTGTCCTGGAGCGTGAACACCGCCCAGAGCGGCAACGAGATGCAGAACCCCACCGCGAGTGCGCGGTCGTTGCGCAGGAAGTCGAACTGTGGAGACCAACGCGGCGCGAAGACGACGAAGCCCACTGCCGCAAGCAGCGAGATGCTCGCGGTCAGCGCGTAGGTGGACGCGACCATGCGAGCGGGGACGGACCGTGCGACCGGGAGGAACCGGGCCAGCGCGTTGTTGAGGTTGAGCTGGCAGAAGACGGAGATCGCCATCATCGCGCTGATCAACGCGCTGTCGCGACCGACCGCGCTGCTGGAGTAGAGCCGCGCCGCAACGACCCAGAAGACCACGCCGAGCACGGACGTCATCGCGGTATTGGTCATGAGGCTGAACGCGCTTCGGTACAGCGGGTCGTCCAGCGTGGTGCGCAGCCAGACGACCGGGCGCGACCGCGTCGACGTCACCGTGACGTCGTTCACGACGCGTCTCCCCCGTGGCCCAGACGGAAGCGTGAGTGGAGCGTCCAGCGCGCGCCCGAGGGCTGGGTCAACAACCACACCTCGTTCGCCCGCGATCCGATGGGCAGCACCGGCGCGAAGTCCGTCTCGAACGACGGGGGGCACTCGCCCTGCGCGACCGTCATGTGGGGGACGATGTCGGCGTGGACGCCGCGATAGGGCGGATGATCGGGCCAGCGTTCGCACACCGATGTGGTCAATGCCACGAACGGCGCGGTCGGGGTGGGGGCGAGGTAGTGCACGCCGTCGAAATGCCCCACGCGTGAGAACGCGAACTCGAACGGCGAACACGTCGCGAGTGTGGTGTCGAGCGCGTCGACCACGTCCGGCTCGAGCCGGCCCGCGGGAAGGAACGGGTAGAGGACCGTGATGTGCGCGGGCAGACCGCATCTCACGTTCGGATCATGTCGTGCGCGGTAGTCGGCGACGTATGGCTCCGCATCCGGCACCGGTATCACCAGCGCGCTCGCGCGAGCGCCGCGCCGGAACAGGAGACGACCGGGCTCGCCGTGGCCACGTCGGAACATCACGTCGACTCCGCGCCACGACGACGGCGCGCAGGTAGATTGGCGTTCGTCCTGGGGGTCCGAATCGCCACGTGCTGGCGCATGCTGTGAATGACCGAACGGTGAGCGCTCGATGAGGCGCCTGTTCCGCCGTCGAACGGTTCGCGTGTACCTGGAAGGCCGCGAGGCACTCCGCTTTCGACGCGTGCGCGGACCGAGCGGGGAGCCCGCGCTCGATCTCGTCTACCGCGCGCCGGAGATACCGGACGACGTCGTCGCGAGCGTCCGCGATGACATTCTGCGACGCTGGCACCTGCGCGAGGACGACGGGCAATGAGAGCGCCCGCGCATCCGCCCGTTCGAGACGGCACGTTCACGGCGCTCGGTGCATCGGCGTGTCCGACGACGCGTGCGTGCTGGTCATCGCGGCCGCATACCCCCAGAGCGCGGCGATGTCGACGCGGACCGACCTCCGTCGCGGCGTCCCCTCGTGCAGCTCGAGCTGGAGCGGCGCACAGAGACAGTCGACGGCGCGTCCGTCGAGCACGGCGCGAACGGTCGGCCCGGTGCCGTTGCGTGCGTGGTCGGCGAAGGGCCGCCGCCTGACATCGAGGGGCAGCAGATCGATGGCGCGTCCCGTGCCGTCGGCGACGGTGACGCGCCCGGGCATGAGCAGGCTGGCCGGACGGCTCATGACGGGTCGGAAGCCGAGCGGTCTCAGCGCGTCCACCGCAGCGTCGGCCGAGACCGGGGCGTCGCAGGGGAGCAGGAGGTCGAGATCGACGTGGCGGCGCATCGGCCGGCCTAGCAGCGCATCGATGCCCCAGCCGCCCGCGAGCCAGCAGCGCACGCCCCGCTGTTCCAACGCGTCGAGCACCTCGACCACGTCGGTCAGCGTCATCTCGCTCAGCGTCGCCATCGCCCACGCGACGGGCCGCGCGTCGCAGACGATCGCGAACGACGACCGTCCGAGCCGGTAGTACCCGGCGAAGAGCGCGCGCCGGACCGGCTTCACCGCGCCGCTCCGGTCGACGTGGGAGCCACAACGGGTGGTAGCAGCTGGAACACCATCGCGGGACCCCTCCGGAACACGAGGTGGAACCTCGGCGAAGCGCGGAGCGCAGTCACGAGGCGCGGATACCAGTCCGGCGGAACGATGCCGTAGTAGCGCAGGTAGTTCGACTGGCTCGGCCCGGTCACGAGGAACGTCGCGGAACCGTGCTGTGCGGCCAGCGTGTCGGCCACGCGGGCGATGTCGCCGGCGCGGAACGGACGGCCGCGGAACGCCGGCAGGTTGGTCAGGATGGCGTCGCCGTAGCCCACCTGGAGATCGGCGTAGCGCGCGCCGAGGCGGGCGGGCGCATTGGCGGCGACGAAGCCGATGACGCTGTTGCGCGGGGCGTGATCCACATACCACTGGTTCGCGGCAACGTCAGCGGTGGTGACGTGGTTGATGGTCTCCTGACCGAAGTAGGCGTAGAGGAAGGGGCCGAGCAGCACGACGCTGACGAGCGCGACGCCGAGGGCGGGCATCCAGCTGGTGCGGCTCTCGTGCAGCAGACGAGTGCACATGCGGGCCGCGAGGAACGCGAGCCATGGCAGCGCGAACAGCAGCGCACGGAGCCACCCCTCGCCGCCGTAGGACTGCACGACGGCAGTCACGAACGGCGTGGCCGCCAGTGCCGCGGCGATGCCGAGGTGACGACCCTCGCGAATGCTCATCCAGAGCCCGGCGGCGGCGAAGCACGCCAGCGCGGCGACCAGGCCGAGCTTTGCCGCGTCGACGATGTGGATCCCTGGCAGCGCGGCATAGGTCCGGTAGCCCTGTGGATGCGCGCTGGCGGTTCGACCGAGGCTGAACAGCGAGAAGTGGCGCGCCACGAACGGCCAGGCCAGGTAGAGCCACGCGCCCGCGACCGCGACCATCGCGAACGGGAGCCAGACCGGCCGTGCCCGACCGATCACGACCAGGGTGAGGACGAGGGCGGCGGCGTCGAACGGCGTGAGCTGATGGCTCACCACGATGGATCCGAAGCAGAGGGCACCGAAGACGAGTGCCGTGCCCGTGCCGATCGTGAGGGGTGACGACCGAGTGTCGGGATGCCCGAGGTGCAGCCTCGACTGCGCGCGCTCCAACGCGGACTTCCAGCAGGTGCCCACCCGGGTAATCGCGACGCCACTGCGCGGCGCGCAGCGGAGCACGAGCCCGAGCACGATCAAGGTCTCGAAGAAGCCGAACGCCTGCGGCGCCAGGTAGTCCTGGGCCAGCCAGTTCGCGCAGATGAAGACCCAACACGCGATCCAGACGTGGCGCGAGTCGTCCGTGAGCCCCCGCAGGCAGAACAACAGCGCGGCCACGTTGAGACATTCGAACGCGACCTGCGCCCATCCCGCGTACCCGATCGGCGTCCAACCGGTTGCTCGACTGAACCAGGCGTTGAGCGCGAAGAAGCCGGGCCAGTTCTGGTAGATGTCGATCGCGCGGTTCGCGCTCCCGTGGATCGCGAGGTACTGGATGACGCCGAGGTGCTTGTACACCCAGGTGTACCGCGGCTCCGCGTAGAGCACCGCCGTCGTCCCGTGGAGAACGAGGATCAATCCGGCGGTGTAGAGCGCGAGCACGGCTGCCCGTGGTCGCGGCGAGCAGACCGCCCATCCGAAGCCGGCGGCGAGCGACACCAATGCGAGCTCGTACGTGCCGGGCATGCCGCTCATGAGCCCGATACCCGAGACTGCACCCACCTGGATGTGTGCAAGGCTCGCGCTCCAGAGCGCGATGGCGTCGCCCAACAGCAGCAGCTGCGCGAAGACCGCGAAGTCGACGGTGCGCATCCACCGCTGCACCCGCGTCTCGGCTCCCGCGTGCTCGCGCGGAAACAGCACGGAGACGGTGACGGGCGCGGGCGGGGTCGCCTGGTCTGTCGACGCGGCGTCCGGAATTCGCGGCGACGACCGCGCGCGCGACCGGCCGACCATCAGCGCGAAGAGAGATGTTTCCGCGACGACGTACAGCGCGAGGACGGGATGCCAGACCCTCGCCGACAGCATGACCTGGCTGCCGACCGTGAGTGCACCGAGACCGACGCCGAGCACCAGGCCGGGCTCGTCGGCGGGCCTCGCCGATGTGAGACCGACGAGCGCGGTGCCGGGCACGAGGAGGAAGAAGGCCAGGATCACCGGCCCCCGGATCCCGGGTGTCACGTCGAGGGCGACGAGTATCGGCGTCGCCACGCAGACGAGGACCGCGAGGGTCGACAGAGGGTCCGGCTCTACGAGCGCCTGGAGGAAGGGTGATCGACGGGCGCTCGGCTCGCGACGCGGGGCTGCGTCGTCGATGCCGTGAGGGTCGATCCCCTGCGCGAGCGCGTCCTTCGAGCTCATCACCACCAGCGGGTCGTCGAGGTCCAGACGTACGCGGCGGGCCCCATCGCGAGGCCGCACATCTCCGCGCACACGAGCACACCGGGGTACGAGGAAGATCGTGCGGAGTTCTTCGAGGAGTCGCGGCGGACGAGATGCGCCGCGCCCCGTGGGATGCGACGCACGAGATCGCCGCGACGCGGTTGGTTGACGAGCTGCTTGGTCAACGCGGCCGCGAGCCCTTCGCCATAGTGGAACAGCTGGCGGGCGAGGGTCGGGAGGTCGGCGTGATGACGATGCCAGACGATTCCGTCGGGTGTGTACGCGAGCCGGCAGCCCTGACGCAGCAACCGGATGTAGATGTCGAGATCCTCACCACCGGCGCTGGGCCGTCCCGCACCGAGATCCGGATCGAAGCCACCGAGCTCGCGTGCGACCGACGTCAGCAACGCGGTGTTCGCACCCGAGCCGAAGCGGCCCGCGGCATACGGGTAGAGCGGATCGGCCTCACGTTCGGCACCCTCGTACACGAGGCTGCGGAATCCCTTGGCGTACCCTCCGAACTCCTCCAGGTAGCGCTGCGCGGGCGTCTCGAGTTCGGCAGGAAGAATGAGCCCGGTCACGCATGACGCCGACGTCGCGACGAACGCCTCCACGAGGTGTGCGAGCCAATACCGGTCGACCACGACGTCGTCGTCGGTGAACACGACGATCTTGCCGCGCGCCTCCCGGATGCCGCGGTTCCGCGCGTTGGCGAGCCCGCGCTTCGGCTCCTCGACGTAGCGCAGACGCTTCTCACCGGGGAAGGCGTCCGCGAGCGAGTCCGCGACCCGCGACCCGACGGGTCGATTCTCGATGACGATCACCTCGAAGTGCGGGTACGACGAGGCGAAGATGCTCCGCAAGCACGCGCCGAGCGTGTCGGTGCGGTTGCACGTCGTCACGACCACGCTGACCGGTATCGCCCGGTCGTCGAGCACGCGCTCGTACGCGCACGGCGGCGAGCCGAAGGTGCCGACGGTCGGCTCGAGGCCTCCGCCGTTGCCGGTCACCGCGTCGTCGACGAGATGGTCCTTGATCTCGGCGTGCAGCTGCTCGAAGACGCGCTCGGCCACCTCGACGGCGTCGACGGCCTCCTCACCGTTCAGCGTGAGCGTCACCAGTCCGAGCGGGCGTCGGTGCAGCCGGACCAGCAGCGCGACAGCGGAGTACGAGGCACCCGTGCGGCTCCGAGGGATGGTCAGGTCCGTGAACCCGCTGCTCAACTCGAGCTGGCGGAGCAGGACCGGGCCCGGCACCACGTCCTCGTGGACGATCGGGACGATCCGAGCCGGTGAGAGCACGCCGGGAGCCCTCGGACGCGACACGACTCTCATGACGCCGCCCGCAGCGTCGCGCACCGTGCGAGACGCCGCACCGTCCGGTACGCACGCGTGCGTGCCCGTTCACCAGGGCGGACCACGGGCAGCGTCCCGTCGAGGGCGCGCTCGACCGTCGCCGTACCCGAACCGCGCTCGACGGTCACCCGTGCGAGCGCGAACGGGTCGTCGAGCACGTGCGAGAGCGCGTTCTTGACCGCAACGGCCGACGCGTAGCCGGACTCGCGGGCGACCTCGAGCGTTCGCCGATCGTGGGAGCCGTGCGGATACGCGAAGGTCTGGCACGGGCGTTGCGTGAGATCGGCCACCAGGCGCTGCGAGCCCACGAGCTCACGACGAACGTGCTCGGTCGTGAGCTCGTCGAGACGGCGATGCGTCATGCCGTGCGCACCGAGCTCGACGCCCGGGCTCGCTCCGAGGCGAGTGACGTCGTCCGGCTGCATCATCCCCGGTTGCGCGAGGTACGCGGCGGTGACGTAGACGGTCGCCGGGATCGACGCTGCGAGCAGCGCGTCGACGGCCCCGAGCGTGTCGAGAAAGCCGTCGTCGAAGGTGACGACGAGCGGCCGGTCGGGCAGCATCCGCTCGCCGCGCAAGGCCGCCGCCAGCTCCGACACGGTGACGGCGGTGCGGCCCGCATCGACGATCCTCCGGATCTGGTCGTCGAACGTGGCGGGCGAGACGGTCCATCGGGCCATGTCGGCGAGCGGTTCGTCGCGCACGGAGTGGTACAGCAGGATCGGGATCGGCGCTGACGGCGCCGCCGGGTTGCTGACGTCCGACACGGTGGCTACCCCCGCAGCTGTCGTACACGAGCGCTGACGCGTCCCTCGGCGTAACCCGCCGCGGTGATGCCGAGCCCCGCGACGATCGTCGCCGCGCGCAACACGCCCGACGGATCGCCGTGACGCGCGTCGCGCAGCCCTTGGACCACCGCTGCCGGGAGCACCTTTCGGCTGTACTGGCGCTCGCTCGCAAGGGCGTCGCGTGTTCCGACCGCTCCGGCAACGAGCGCCTTCGACCGGCCTTCCGCGTGGCAGCGCGTTGCGAAGTACGTCCACGAGGTCCGGCGCCGATCGAGGTGGTGGTGGACCTCGGCGGCCGGCACGTAGACCACCAGGCTCTCCGGACGCGCATGACGGAGGCGGATGGTGAACTCGGTCTCCTCGCAACCCATCGCGTCGCGACGGCCGCGCCCGATCCCGTCGGTGAAGAGTCCGGCGCACGCGAACGCGCCACGCCGGAACGACATGCTCGCTCCGATCGGGTTCCGGACCGGGGCGACACGGTCCGGGAGGCCCACCCAACTGCACCCCACGACCCAGTCGAACTCCGTCGGGAACCACCGGGGTCGACCGGCCGGCCAGACGGGGACGACCGCTCCACCGGCGCCGATCACGCGAGGGTCCTCGTACACCGCGAGCAGCTGGTCGAGCCAGGTCGGCTCGGCGCTCGCGTCGTCGTCGAGGAACACGACGATGTCACCGACCGAGTGCGCGAGCGCGCTGTTGCGGGCACCGGCGAGGCCGCGCCCATGGACGTTCGTGACCACGAGCGCGTCGGAGAACGCGTCACGAGCACGGGCCGCGAGCTCATCGGCGTGGTCGACCACGACCACGATCTGGTGTGCCGGTCGCAGCTGCGCCCGCACCGAGCCGACGGCTCGGCAGAGCGCGGGCCATCGCTCGGCGTCGTGGGTGCAGATGACGACCGTGGCCGAGAGGCTGCGATCGATCTCCGGCCGGCTGTGCGTCGACGCGAGGCTCACGCGCCCACTTCCACGGGGCAGCAGCAGTCCCAGGCCCCGTGCTCCACGCAGTCGTCGAATGCATGGGCGCCGTCCGGCCAGGCCGTCCTCACTGATCGTCGGGTCGGGCCCCACTCGAGCGCGATCGCCCGGACCGCGCGGCAGCCGTCGCGCGCCGCGTTCAGGCGGCTCGCACCGTGGATGCGCTCACCCTCGAAGCTCGGCACCTCGACGACGCGAAGGCCGAGTTTGGCGATGCGCACGTTGATGAGCGTCTCGATCTCGAAGCCGTCGCCGAGGACCATCCGGCTCGTGCGCGGGTTGCTCGGCGGATCCGGCGTGAGCGCGGCGACGTAACGCGACCAAAACGCGTTGTAGCCGTAGCACAGGTCGGTGTAGCGGGTGCCGAAGAGCGTGTTGACCACGCGCAGCAGCAGCCGGTTCCCGCGCCAGCGGATCGGCGTGATGTCGCTGCTGCCTGCGCCGGCCGCAAAGCGCGAGCCCTTGGCGAAGTCCGCACCCGCGAGGAGCGCGGCCACGAACGCAGGGATCTCGGCCGGGTCCGTGGACCCGTCGGCGTCCAGGGCGACGACGATGTCACCCTGGCACGCGTGGAAGCCGTGGAGCAACGCGTTGCCCTTCCCGCGGCCTGGCTGCTCGAGCACGCGAACGTCGTCGCGTAACTGTCGCGCCACGATGGGTGTCTCGTCGGTGGATCCTCCGTCGACGAGGATCACCTCGTACACGTCCGGTGGGATGCGCGCGAACACGTGGGGCAGGTTCTTGGCTTCGTTGAGCGCCGGGACGACGACGCTCACCCTCACGTGCGCGAGCGCCGACTCCCGCGTTGCGCCAACGCGCCGAGACAGGTCGTGACCGTCCGCCAACATTGCTTCCCCCCTCGCCCAAAGGAAGCCACGGCGCACGAGCCCCTGCCCCGTCGTACGCATCATCACATCGGGTTACGACCCCACCAACGCGACGCGACGATTCAATGGAGAATGTATTTGCTCGGGATGAACGATTACAACGCGCTACGGCGGATTTTGTCGCGCGGATTGGATCGCGACGCGAAAACGCGTGTCGACGCGCTCTCATGATCGTGGCGTGCGCTTGCCTCGCGCGCGCTACGTCCCGAACGCGCGCGATCCGCGAACGACGCCAGATATTTCCGCTCGAACGTTGAAGACGGCGAGCGTAGAGTCGCACGGTCGACAGCGCGACCCGGCACCTGACTTCTGCGCGGCGCCGTGTGGGCGCGCGCCCATCGCGGGCGATCTGCCTGCTCGCGGTGCTCGTCGTCATCGCGGAAGGTTGCCTGCTGAGGAACCCCTACCTGACTGACGCGCTCGCCACGTCGGAACGGCTCAACTTCGCGACGGCCGACGACTCGAGCGTTCCGATCGTGACCTACGGTGCCTCACCCTCATGCGCGGGATCGAGCGTGCAGGCCGACCTGGTGTCGTCGATCGACGTCGCGACACGTGTCGAATATCAGTGGACCGCGCACCTCGGCGGGCTGAGTGCCGGGACCTCGTACTGCTACAGGATCAGTCAGGGCGGCGCTGACCAGCTGAATGGCGCGACACCGACCTTCGCCACGCCTCCGACCGCGGGCGCGACGGCGCCGTTCTCGTTCGCGGTGTTGGGCGATTTCGGCGCGGGGACGACCGACGAGACGAAGGTCCTCGGGCAGATACGGGCAGCCAACCCGAACTTCGTGGTGACGGTCGGCGACAACGCGTACGACGACGGGACGCAGTCCGACTACGGCGACGTCGCCAGCGGGAACGTGTTCAACGCTCCCGACTGGCCGCTCGGTCAGGCCGCGCCGTGGTTCGCGGCGCAGGGAAACCACGGTTTCGACGACAGCAGCGCGTACCTCCAGAACTTCCCGCAGGACGACGTGGTCAACGCGTCCAACGGGCGCTTGCGTCAAGACAGCTACTGCTGCCTCGGCGTGATGCCGCAGGCCAACACGTTCGCGAGCGCCTGGTACGCCTTCGATTGGGGCAACGCGCGCTTCTACATCCTGGAAGCCGCGTGGTCGGACAACTTCGGATCGCTCGAGGGTGACTTCCAGGCGCACTGGAACGGCCCGGTCGCGGGGTGCGCCGAGTGCGGTGCGGAGCTCAGCTGGCTCCAGGCCGACCTGGCCGCGCACGCCAGCACGCCGCTGAAGTTCGCGTTCTTCCACTATCCGCTTCACGCGGACACGAACGGTGAAGGGACGGACGCCTACCTCGACGGCCCGAACGCGCTCGAGGGGCTGCTCGCGACGCACGGTGTGAAGGTCGTGTTCAACGGGCACGCACACATCTACGAGCGAAACCTACCGACGATCGCGGGAACCCCGATGGTGAGCTACGTGACCGGCGCCGGGGGCAACTGGCTCGGCACGGTGCCGACGTGCAGCAGCTCCGACGCGTACGCGCTCGGAACGGGGAGCTCGTGTCACGCGCCCATGCCGACGAGCGACGCGTCCGTCTACAGCTTCCTGAACGTGACGGTGAACGGAACCCACGTCACGGTCGCACCCACGAACGAGAACGGGGGCACCTTCGACGTGCAGACCTACGACTTCTGAACGGTGTCAGCGAAGGCGAGCACCCCGTTACGTCCCTGCGTCGCGGAAGCCCACCGCGCGCTTGACCGTCGACCGCACCGCGGTGTCGAGTCGCGTGAGCGGAAGCCGCTCGTACCGGTACTCCGCGTAGTGTCGCGCCGTCGCGCCGAACTGCTCCTTGAACCGGGCCAGCGTCGCCGACGAGCCGGACTCGCCCATGTGGTAAGCGCCTGCACCCCGTCCGACGGCGTCGACGATGGCCTTCCAGTGGAGCGCGTAGTTCGCATACGTCGGCCCGGCCTCGTCCTTTCGCATCGCGCCGTGCGTGTAGTGGGCGTTCGGTCCGTGCAGGACGATGATGCTCGCGACCGGCGTGCCGTTCACCCTGGCCACCGAGACAGAGCAGCGGCCGGCCACCGCGCGACTGATCCGCTGCCACGTGTCGACCGTGTCGTGCCGTGCGCGCCAGCGTGCCAGCCAGAGCGGCTCGTGGCTCGCGGCGGCCCACCGCCGCTGCGACGAGTCGAACAGGTCGAAGAAGACCGGGAGCAGGCGACCGGCGTCGTCGGTCTCGACCTCGACGCCCGCGCGTTCGGCTCGCCGGACGCCTCGCCGACCGTTGCCCGGCATCCGCGCCCAGACCGCGTCGACCCCGCCCGACACGTCGAGCACGTGCGCGCAGCGAGGGATCCGCAGCCACGACGACGGGATCGCGGTCTCCCAACGGTCGGCCTGGACGGGGTTCGGCCAGAGCGAGAGGTACATGCGGCGCTCGGCCGCGATGTCCGCGAGCACCGCGGTGAGCAGCTCCTGCGTGACGCCGCCCTCCGCGACGGCACCGCCATACCCGAGGCCATGTGGGTACGAGCCGTCGACCGGTATGCGTGTCGAGCCCGCCCGGCGCACCATCGGAACGACGACGCGCCGGCCGTCGGACGCGCGGTACGCGCGGCTGACGTCGACCCAGTGGGGCGGAAGCGCGTCGCACCATTCCGGCAGTTGCGAGGCGACGACCTCGGGGTCGTGATCAGCGATCTCTCGCCACAAGTCGCGTGCGACCGGCGACGCGAGGAGCTCGACCGATCCGTGCGCGTTGCGCGACGGGGACGCAGAGTGCATCGCTTCCCTCCGACGCCGGGTCGTCCGCGACGGTCGCGTCGCGGCGGTCACTGCCGCGAGCGTATGACGACGATCACGGGATGGCCACCGTGACGGCGGCGTCGGGATCCGGCGCGACCGTGAACGCGTCCGAACGATCTCATCGCGCCACCGGACGCCGGCGTCGAGTCGCGCGGCGACGATCGCTCGCGGTCGAGGTCGCAGGTCTTGTCCTCGTCGTGCTCGTCGCCGCGTGCATACCGGCGCGCACGATCTCTCCCGACTGGCCGTCGGGCGCGCCGATGCCCGTCGGTGACGTGCCCGGCTGGCACCAGGTCTTCCGCGACGACTTCCTCGGGTCGTCGCTCAACCAGCACGCGTGGGGCGCGTACGAAGGTCAACCCGCGGGTGACCCGGGTGGCTGGTGGGACCCGTCACACGTCGTCGTGCGCGGCGGCACGGTGCAGCTCGCAACCTATCGGGACCCGCGCTTCGGCCGTCGGTGGGTGTCCGGCGGGATGTCGAGCGCGCACGCGCTGCGCCAGACCTACGGGAAGTATCTGGTGCGCTTCCGGGTCGACGCCGGGGACGGCGTCGCCCTCGTGCTGCTGCTGTGGCCGGCGGCCGACATGTGGCCGCCCGAGATCGACTTCGGTGAGAGCGGCGGCGGCAGCCGCCAGGAGATGTCGGCGACGCTCCACTACGGCACGACGGATCATCAGATCCAACGCTCCGTCTCGGCCGACTTCACGCGGTGGCACACCATGGGCGTCGAGTGGACACCGGGTCGGCTCCAGTACACGCTCGACGGTCGCGTCTGGGCGACGATCGACTCGCCCGCCGTGCCCGCGATCCCGATGGAGATGGACGCCCAGGCGCAGGCGGGAACGTGCGGTGATCGGTGGGCGCCGTGCCCCGACGCCACCACCCCGGGCAGGGTCGACGCGGAGATCGACTGGGTGGTCGCGTACCGCCGCGGATGAGCGCGCGTCAGGATTGCAGGGCCGACGCGCCGTCGCGCGACCCGAGAGTTCGGACAGTCGCGTCGCCGGGATCGCGGTCCACATCGCGGCGCGAGTGAGCGCGCTGGCGGGGGGAGGAGAGATCCTCACGACCCGCACCGTCCGCGACCTCGTGGCCGGATCCGGGATCGCGATGACCGAGCGTGGCACCCACACGCTCAAGGGGTGCCCGACAGAGGGGACCTCTTCGCCGCGTACACGACGTGAGTGCCGCGCCGCCGGGCAGTGACGCCGTCGGTCAGCGTGCGGTCTTGTGCCGGAGCCGGTACTCCCAGCCGGGCTGCCACGCGAACTCTTCGTCGACGAGGTCGCGGAGCTGACGACCGGCGAGCGCGATGTCGAGAGCCCAGCGCGTCGCGACGTGCCCGATCAGGAGAACGCGACGCCGTTGGTAGCGCGCCGGGAACCCGTCGAGGAAGCCGGTGACGCGAGCGACGGCTCCGTGCCACGATTCGCCGTGCGGGTACGGCGCGTCGAGATGGGCCGAGCGGTCGGCCAGGACCGTCGCTGCGGGAGCGCCGTTCAGGTCGCCGTAGTCGCACTCACGCAGGCGCCAGTCATGGAACACGGGAACACCGGTGTCCGCGAACGCGATCGTCGCCGTCTCGACTGCCCGTGCGAGGTCGGACGTGAAGACGGCGGCGACGCCATCGCACCGGCGACGTTCTCCGAGCTCGAGTGCGAGCGCGCGGCCACGACCTGAGAGTCGGCCCTGACTCCACCCGGTCGCGACGCCGCGTTCGTTGTCCTCCGTCGGCGAGTGCGTCTCGAAGACGAGCTCGGTGCATTCCGCCATCTCGTCCCAGCATGACCCATCCGACGACGACAGTGCGTGGGTTCCGCGTATCGAGCGGGCACACTCGCGACGTGAACTTCGACGTCCTGTTCGCCTCGGTCCCCGTCGCGGATCTGCCGAGGGCCGTCGACTGGTACGAGAAGCTGTTCGGACGTGCCCCCGACGTGGTCCCGAACGAGCAGGAAGTGATGTGGCACGTCGCCGAGGCCGGATGGCTGTACGTCGTCGCCGAGCCCGAACGGGCGGGGCAGACGTTGGTCAGCGTGTGCGTCGCCGACCTCGACCGCGCGATCACGGAGCTCGAGGACCGGGGGATCGCCATCGCGTCGAACGAGACGGTTCCCGGTGCCGGACGAAAGGCGTGGCTCCGTGACCCCGACGGCAACGCCGTCGCGGTCATGGAGGTCCTGTGACCGCACGACCATGAGACCGCACGCCGCGGGATGCCCTGTCACGTCCCGACGGAGGCCGCGAGGTGCTCGCCGGTGAGGGAGGAGCGGGCCGCGACGAGGTCGGCGGGTGTGCCCTCGAAGACGATGCGGCCGCCGTCGCGGCCGGCGCCGGGACCGAGGTCGATGATCCAGTCGGCGTGCGCCATGACCGCTTGGTGGTGCTCGATGACGATCACCGACTTGCCCGTGTCGACGAGCCGGTCGAGCAGGCCGAGCAGCTGTTCGACGTCGGCGAGGTGGAGGCCGGTGGTCGGCTCGTCGAGGACGTAGACGCCGCCCTGGTCGGCCATGTGGGTGGCCAGCTTGAGCCGCTGCTGCTCGCCGCCCGACAACGTGGTGAGCGGCTGGCCGATGCCGAGATAGCCGAGCCCGACGTCCGCGAGCCGATCGAGGACAGCGCGCGCGGCCGGCGTGCGCGCGTCGCCGTCACCGAAGAACTCCCGGGCCTCGCTCACCGACATCGCGAGCACCTCGCTGATGTCGCGGCCGCCGAGGTGGTAGTCGAGCACCGACGCCTGGAACCGCTTCCCGTCGCACTCCTCGCACACGGTCGCGACGCCGGCCATCATCGCCAGGTCGGTGTAGACGACGCCGATGCCGTTGCAGTTCGGGCACGCGCCTTCGGAGTTCGCGCTGAACAGCGCGGGCTTCACGCCGTTGGCCTTCGCAAACGCCTTGCGGATCGGATCGAGCAGTCCGCTGTAGGTCGCCGGGTTGCTCCGTCGCGAGCCGCGAATGGGGGCCTGGTCGATCGACACCACGCCCGCGCCCTTGGGCATCGACCCGTGCACGAGCGAGCTCTTGCCGGAGCCCGCGACACCGGTGATCACGACGAGGACGCCGAGCGGGATGTTCACGTCGACGTCGTGCAGGTTGTGCAGCGTCGCGCCGCGGATCGAGAGCGCGCCGGTGGACGCGCGCACCGTGCTCTTCAACGTGGCGCGGTCGCCGAGATGCCGGCCGGTGATCGTGCCGCTCGCACGCAGCCCTTCGACGGTGCCGGCGAAGCACACCGTTCCGCCCGCGGTACCCGCGCCGGGGCCGAGATCGATGACGTGGTCGGCGATCACGATCGTCTCGGGCTCGTGTTCCACGACGAGTACGGTGTTGCCCTTGTCGCGAAGCCGGAGCAGCAGATCGTTCATGCGCTGGACGTCGTGCGGGTGCATGCCGGTCGTGGGCTCGTCGAAGACGTAGGTGACATCCGTGAGCGACGAGCCCAGCGCTCGGATCATCTTGACGCGCTGCGCTTCACCGCCAGACAGGGTGCCCGGCGGCCGGTCGAGCGAGAGGTAGCCCAGACCGATCTCGACGAAGGAGTCGAGCGTGTGCCCGAGCGCGGTGAGCAGCGGTGCGACCGACGGCTCGTCGAGGCCGTCGAGCCATTCGGCCAGGTCGCTGATCTGCATCGCGCACGCCTCGGCGATGTTGATGCCCTCGATACGCGAAGACCGCGCGCCTGTGCTGAGCCGGGTGCCGCCGCAGTCGGGACACGTCGTGAAGGTGACGGCGCGCTCCACGAATGCGCGGATGTGCGGCTGCATCGCCTCCTTGTCCTTGGCGAGCATCGACTTCTGGACCCGGAGGACCAGCCCCTCGTAGGTCATGTTGATGCCCTCCACCTTCATCCTGACCGGCTCGTGATGCAGGAAGTCGTGCAGCTCCTTCTTGGTGTACTTACGGATCGGCTTGTCCGGGTCGACGAAGCCCGACGCGCTGTACAGCCGGTAGTTCCAGCCGCCGGTGTTGTAGCCGGGGATGGTGAGCGCCCCTTCGTTGAGCGACTTGCTGTCGTCGTAGAGCTGCGAGAGGTCGATGTCGGTGACCGAGCCGCGACCCTCGCAGCGCGGACACATGCCGCCGGTCCGGCTGAAGGTCGCGCGCACGGTCTTGGACGCACCGCGCTCCACGGTGATCGCGCCGCTCGCGCTGACCGAGGGCACGTTGAACGAGTACGCGCTCGGCGGTCCGATGTGTGGCTTCCCGAGCCGGCTGAAGAGGATGCGCAGCATCGCGTTGGCGTCGGTGGTCGTGCCGACGGTGGAGCGCGGGTCGGCACCCATCCGCTGCTGGTCGACGATGATCGCGGTCGTCAACCCGTCGAGAACGTCGACCTCGGGCCGCGCCAGCGTCGGCATGAAGCCCTGCACGAACGCGCTGTAGGTCTCGTTGATGAGCCGCTGCGACTCCGCGGCGATCGTGCCGAACACCAGCGAGCTCTTGCCCGAGCCCGAGACCCCGGTGAACACCGTCAGGCGGCGCTTCGGGAGCTCGACGCTGACATCTCGGAGATTGTTGACGCGCGCGCCGTGTACACGGATCAGCCCGTGGCTGTCGGCGACGGGAAGGGCGGGCGACTCGGTCTTCGTGCCGGCGGCCTTGCTCATCGTGTCTCCATCGGGGGTCGGGGCGCGGGCGACGCTGATAGTAGCGCTCTCATTTCGAGAGGACTACTATCGTCGTCATGTCGACCGGGACGAGGAGAGCCTCGGGGGACGGCAGGGACCGTCAGGCCCGCACCCGACTCGCACGCCGGGCGGTCGTCGAGGCCGCACGGACCCTGTTCTTCGAGCGCGGCTATCCCGCGACGACCGTCGAGGCGATCAGCGACGTCTCCGACGTCCCACCCGCGACCGTGTATCGCCTGTTCTCGTCGAAGCTGGGGATCCTGAAGGAGCTCATCGACGTCTCGATCGGCGGTGACGACGAGCCCGTCGCGATGCTGGACCGGCCGCCCGTCGGCGCGCTCGTCACCGACGGCGATCCCGAGACCATGGTGTCGGGATTCGTGCGGATCTGCCGCGAGGTGAACGGTCGGACGCTTCCCATCTACCGCATCCTCGTCAGCGCGGCAGGATCGGACCCCGACGCGTCGGCGCTGCTCGCCGAGCTCACACGGCAACGAGACGACGGCCAAGGCCAGCTTGCACGCTCCCTGGCGCGTGCCGGTTCGCTCCGCCCGGGCCTGGCGCAGCGTGAGGCGGCCGACATCGTCCACGCGCTCATGTCGCCGGAGCTCTACCAGCTGCTCGTCTCGGACAGCGGCTGGTCTCCGGAGCGTTACGAGGAATGGCTGAACCGGACGCTCGTCGACCAGCTGCTGGAGCCTTAGCGCGTTCCCTCGCGGGTTCGTGCTGCAGCCAGCGCGGAGGTCCACCACGACAGGTCGTCGGCCATCAGCTCGAGTCTGGGTTCGAGCGGCGCGAGATGCGACGCGGCAAACGCGTCACCGGCGCGGATCGCAGGCACGAGGACGTCGGGGAGGATGTGCACCGCGTGTCGCAGGGGTGCCATCTCGAACTCGACCGCGACGGCACGGAGCTGCTCAACGGCACGCGCGCCGCCCACGTTGCCCCAACTGACGAACGTGATGGGCTTGTGCCGCCACTCGACGAACGTCCAGTCCATGGCGTTCTTCAACACCGCGGGGTAGCCGTGGTTGTACTCGCCGGTTACCACGACGTAGCCATCGGCGCGGTCGATCGCACGGCCGAGATGCGCCACGTCGTCGCGTGCGTATTCACGCGGGGTGTGCGCGGGTGCACGTCCGTCGAAGAACGGCAGCTGGTGGTCGCGCAGGTCGACGAGCTCCACCTCGAAATCGCCGCGTTCCCGCAGCCTTTGGACGACCCAGTCGGCGACCTTCTCGCTGAAGCGCCCGACCCGGGTCGTCCCGGTGATCACCGCGACGCGCGGGCTGGTGTCGTCCGCCATGGCCGGCTCCTCGTCCCCGTCTCCGGGGCTGCTGACTTCTCACCCCGCACGGTACGCGGCGCCGGCCGTCTAGGCCGGGTCGTGACGCCGGTCGTCGCCGGTGCCGAAGGTGCCGCGCGCCGCTTCGAAGATCAGGCGGACGACGGCCGCGATGACCAGGACGTCACACACCATCTGCACGGTGACGGTCAGGCGCGCCGCGTCGCTGACGGGCACGATGTCACCGAAGCCGACCGTGGAAAAGACCGTGACCGTGAAGTACAGCGCCGAGATGCGATTGAGCGGCTGGGAGAACGCGTGCGGCGAGCCCTTCGCCATCGTGAGATACGTCCACGCGAAGACGACGACGAAGATCGGGATGACGAGGGCCATCGCGTTCGCGGCGCGCAGAATCGGCTGAGGCGAGCGCACGATGGCGCGTACCTCGTGGACGAGCGCGGCGACGAACACCGCGAGACCGAGCGCGAGCCGAAGCCCATCGAGGTGTCGTGCATTCCGGACCGGCGCGACGAAGTACACCAGCAGTACCGCGGTCGTCGTCGCGAACGCGAGCGCGCCCGTGACCACGAGACGACGGCGACCGACGCTCTCCCACCCGGCCAGCCCCACACGACGACCCTACCTACGGCAGTCGCTGCACGTGTCGGCAGCGTCGCTCGCGGTCGACAGCAAGGTCCCGGTCGGAGAGACTGGTGCCCCGGGGCGGAGGCTCGGGGAGCAGCATCGGGCGACGAGGCGGGGGCGGGTCATGCGAGCAGGTCGTCGTGTCCTCTTTGTCGCGCTCGTGCCGCTGGTTGCGCTCGCGCTCGCGACGGCCAACGGCGCGGTCGCGGCGGCCACCGAGGTTCACCGCAGCGCGCTCGACCAGGCGATCGCGCGGCTCGCCGCGACACACGGCGGACCACCAGGGATCGCGGTCGTCGTGGACCGGGGGGGAAGGGTCGAGCTCCACACGGGAGGCGTCGCGGATCGCGCGACGGGTACTCCTTTCCGTCTGGACGATCGCATGCGGGTCGCGAGCGTGGCGAAGGCATTCAGCGGCGCGACCGCGCTCTCCGTCGTCGCTCGCGGAAGGTTGTCGCTCGACACGACGATCGGCGAACGACTGCCGATGCTCCCGCGCGCCTGGTGGCCCGTCACCCTGGCCGAGTTGCTCGGGCACACGAGCGGGATACCCGACTTCAGCATGTCGAGCGCCTTCGTCGATGCGCTCCGCGCGTCGCTCACGAAGGCGCCGCCGCCGCTCGAGCTGCTGCGCTTCGTGTTCGACCGCGGCCTCGAGTTTGCGCCGGGGACGAAGTACGAGTATTCCAACTCCGACAACATCGTCGTCGCCTTGTTGGTCGAGGCGGCGACCGGGCGTCGCTACGCGTCGGTGCTGGACGACCGCGTCACCGACGTCCTCGGCCTGTCGCGGACCACGCTGCCCGATGGACCGTTGCTGCGCGCGCCCTTCGTCCACGGGTACGAGTTCGACCCGCCGGCGACGTACACGGACGTGAGCCAACTGTTCGCCGCGGGGTGGACGTGGGCGTCCGGCGGAGTGGTCTCGACGCCACGCGAGCTCGACCGCTTCATCCGTGCCTACGCGCGCGGGAAGTTCACGGATCCGGCGTCGCGCGCACGGCAGTTCACGTTCATACGCGGTGGATCTTCGGAGCCGCCCGGTCCCGGGACCAACTCGGCCGGTCTCGCCCTGTTCCGTTACGAGACACGCTGCGGAACCGTCTACGGTCACACCGGCAACACGCCCGGGTACACGCAGTTCGCGGCGGCGACGCGCGACGGATCCCGTTCGGTCACCGTCTCGCTCAACGCGCAGATCACGCCGAAGTCCGACCCGGTGCTCTTCTTGCAGGTGCGGCGGCTCTTCGAGCTCGCGACGTGCGCCGCGCTCCAGCACGACCACGGACGTCACTGAGCGATCTGTACACGACGGGCCCATCGCGGGTGAATGCCGTCTCAGCATCCCGCGTCGAGGAACCGGTCGAGCGCGTGGAGGAACGCGTGCCATGCGGGCTCGTCGTCGAGAAGGATGTGATTGTTGCTGTCGAGGGCCACGAACGTCGCGCCCGGGACGAGGTCGGCGAAGAGCTGTCCCTGCTCGATCGGCACGCGCCGATCGCCGCGGGCGTGCACGACGAGCGTGGGAACCGAGATCGTCGCGGCGAGCTCCGACACGTCGATCTCGGCCGAGACGCTCATGAGGCGCATGGCGTTGGCGGCCGACGTCGTACGCTGCTGAACCTCCACGAAGGCGGCCCACTGCTCGGGCGTGCCCTCGGGCATGAACTGCGACGCGAACATCGCACCGAACGGTGACTCGTCGCGGGCCCATCCCGTCTCCAGGAGCTCGAGCATCATCGCGACGTCGCGGAGCTCGGCGTCGCTTCGCGCGCGACGTCCCCGTCCGAGCGGGAACGCGCCGTACAGCACGAGATGACTGACCCGCTCCGGATGGCGCGCGGCATAGGCCGCGGCGACCGCGCCACCCTGCGAGATGCCGAGGAGCGGAAACCGTGAGAGCCCGACGGCGTCGACGACAGATTCGAGATCGGACACCCACGACTCGAACGACACGTCTTCGGCGTTCCAGTCCGACATACCACAGCCGCGCTCGTCGTACCGGTAGAGCTGGTACCGGCTCGAGAGATCGCGCACCCAGTGCCCCCACACGACGCTCCTCGCGTCGAAGCGCAGGTGGGTCAGCCAGTTCGCAGCCTTGACCAGGGCCGCGCCCCGCCCGCTCACCCCGTAGGCGACCCGTACCCCGTCGGGCGCGCGGCAGTAGCCCAGCTCCGCGCGAAGAGCCCCGGCTTGTCCGCTGTCGGGCGTCGCGCCGCGTACCGCGACATCGGCGACGAATCGATAGCCGCGCCCGTGAAACGTCCTGATGCTCCGTTGCGTCCGGCCGTCGTCGCCGATCGCGCGGCGCGCCGCCTTGATCCTGCTCGTGAGCGCGGACTCGGTGACGAAGCGGGTCTGCCACACCGCGTCGAGCAGCTCTGCCTTGTCGACGACACGGTCGTTGTGGGCAGCGAGAAACGCGAGGACCGCGAACACTTGGGGCTCGACTGCAACGACGCCACCTTCGCCACGCAATTCCTGTCGTCGCGTGTCGAGCTCGAATCCGTCGAACGCGTAGATCGTCATGCCCACCCGCTGGCGCTCCGCCGTCGGCCGATCGTACCGAGCGCACGGGCGCAGGCGGGATCTACGGGACGTTCGCGACCACACCCACGAGACGTCGGCGACCCGCATCGTGGCGTTCCACGTGGCAGCCCTCGAACCCGCGGTCGCGCAGGCGCTCGACGAACGCATCGGCCTGTTCCGCCGTCCAGCCGTGGCTCGCAAGACCGGTCGCGCCGGCCCTCGTCCGCCGTTCCATCACCACGACGCGGCCACGGGGACGCAACGCGCGTTGCATCTCGTCCAGGGCCCGGTCGATGTCGGCCCAGTGATGAGCCGTCGCCAGCGCCCACACGATCGACGCCGCGTCGCTCTCGATCGGGAGCGCCTCGGCGACACCCTCCAGGAACCGCACGTCGAGCGAGCGTCGTGTCGTGCGGCGAGCGACGCGCAGCATCACCGGCGCGGGGTCGACGCCGAGGACGTGCGCGCCCTGCCGGGCCGCGTAGCGCGCGGCCACGCCCGGCCCGCAGCCGACGTCGATCACGACGTCGTCGGGCTGGAGACGTGTGAGCTCTGCGGCCCAGCGGGCATCGTCGGAGCGGCCGATCAGCATGCTCAACGCGGCCACGACACCGCTCGGACCCGAGAAGCCCGGGTGGTTCGCGTGATGGTTCGGGACGATCTGCGGTTCGTTCGCCTTCATGCGCCGACCTTGACAGTTGAACCCGGCTTCAAGTCAAGTGGTTCCGTGTCCGAACCACTGATGACCATCGGCGAGGTCGCGCGCCGGGCGAACGTCGCCACATCCACGATCCGCTACTACGAACGCCTCGGGTTGCTCCGCGCCGACACGCGCGTCTCGGGCCAGCGGCGCTACCGGACCGAGACGCTGCGCCGGCTGGTGTTCATCGGCATGCTCCAGGACGCCGGGCTCGCCCTCGACGACATCGCCGGCATCCTCGGGGCCGCGACCGCCGCCGAGTGGAAGCGGATCGCGCACCGACGCCTCGAAGCGCTCGACGCCGAGATCGAACGCCTCCAGCAGGCGCGGAGCTACCTGGCCGGCGCGCTGTTCTGCCGGTACGACCATCCCGCGACCGACTGCCAGGTGATGGGCTTCGAGATCGACCGCCGCCTCGCCGACACGGCCTGAGCTTCGGCGCACTCGACAATTCATCGGGAGCTGTCGATTCCGCGTTGCGCCGTTCGTCGGTCGGGTAGGGCCACTTCAGATGAGCTCCGCGACCGGATCGGGTCGCGACACCGCCCGGCGACGAGGAGGCTTCGATGAAGGCCGTTCGCATCCACGAACCGAAGGGTTTCGAAGGCATCGAGGGCCTGGTCTATGAGGCCGCCCCGGATCCGCAGCCCGCGATCGGCGACGCGCTCGTCGAGGTCCGCGCCGCGAGCTTCACCCCGACCGAGCTGATGTGGCCGCTCGCGACCGATCGGGCCGGCCACGAACGCGGGCCGCGCATCCCCGCCCACGAAGGGTCGGGGGTCGTCGTCGCGCTCGGCTACGGCACCGCGGGCGTGTCGGTGGGCGACGAGGTGTTCGGCCTCATCGACGGGTACCGCGACGGCTGGGCCGCCGAGCTCGTGGCCATCGAGGCCCGCAGCCTGGCGCCGAAGCCGACGACGGTCGATTTCGTCGAAGCCGCAGCGATCCCGCAGGCGGGGCTCACGTCGTGGCAGGCGTTGTTCGACCACGGTCACCTCGAGTCCGGACAGACCGTCGTCATTCACGGCGCTGCCGGCGGGGTCGGGACGATCGGCGTGGAGCTCGCGAAGTGGGCCGGCGCGCGCGTCGTCGGCACCGGTCGGGCCAACGCGCGCGAGCGCGTGCTCGAGCTCGGCGCCGACGAGTTCGTCGACGTCGAGCGCGACGGCTGGGAGACCACGGTCGGCCAGGTCGACGTGGTCTACGACATCATCGGCGGCGACGTGCTCGCTCGTTCCGCGGCGATCGTCAAGCCTGGCGGGGCGCTCGTGTCCATCGTGGCCCCGCCGCCAACCGATCGAAGCGACATCCGCACCGTCGGCTTCGTCCGGGACCCCAGCGGTGCCGAACTCCGCGAGATCGCCCGGCTCGTCGACGATGGCGTGCTGCATCCTCGAGTCAGCGCGGTCTACACGCTCGCGGACGCGCAGAAGGCGTTCATGGCCAAGTCCACCGAGCACATCGCAGGCAAGGTGGTCCTGACGCCCTGACCGACCGAGCTCGGAGGATCGGCCGACGCGCCTGTGCCGTCGAGTCGGGGCACGCGCTCTCGAGTCTGCGTCAGGAGCGCGCGGCAGCAATTCAGGCGCGCGCCTTCGTGCCCCCGGCTCGTGTGCGCGCCGGGTGGGCCGTCGCGCCGGCGACCGTCGTGATCCCGAGTCGTCGCCGCACGACGTGCTTGGCGAGCTCGAGCGCGGCAGGGTCGCCGCGGAGGACGAAGTTGGCGTTGGCGGCGAGGATGATGCCGTGGAGCTCGAACGCGAGCGCGTCGGGTTCCTCGTCGGCCGGAAGCTCGTGCTGTTCGATCGCGGTGACGATGCACTCGTGGACGAGCGCGACCAGGCCGCGTTGGAAGTCGCCGACGCGCTCCTTGACCGGCCCCGGTCGCGTCCCCATCTCGAGCGCGGCGCCCGCGAAGAAGCAGCCACCGGGGAAGGTGCGCCGCGCGAGATGGTCGAAGAACGCGTCGCACACCGCGACGAGCTGACCGAGACCGGGCGGGGCGTCGAGGGCCGGACCGATGACCTCGGCCCGGAAGATCGCCGCCGCCTCGTCGACCGTCGCGAGCTGGAGGCCCTCCTTCGAGCCGAAGTGCGCGTAGATCCCGCTCTTGCTCATGTCGAGCGCGTCGGCGAGGTGGCCGATCGACAGCCCTTCCAGGCCTTCGACCGTCGCGAGCGACACGGCCGTGCGGAGGATCGCCTCTCGGGTCCGCTCCCCGTCGGCGCGTGGCTTCCGTGGCGGTGGCACGTTGACAAGATAGCACGATCGTTCGTACTATGCCGCGAAGAACGAACGATCGTGCTATCTGAGGGGGAACGGTGACCACGACGCTGCGCTCGCACCGCACGCACGCCGGCTCCGAAGCGGGAACGACCGTGGACGTCGGCGCTCACGGGTTCCGCATCGACGTGCGCGGCGCATCGCGCCGGGTCGAGGCCCGCCGCCGACCCGCCCTCACCGTGCTGGACGCGGCGTCGTTCACGATCGCCCCCGGCGAGCTCGTGGCGATCGTCGGCCCGAGCGGGGCGGGGAAGACGATGATGCTGGAGGCGATGGCCGGCGTCGCGCCGATCACGTCGGGCTCGGTCCGCTTCGACGGTGTGGACCTCCACACGAACATGCGGCGCTTCCGGGGCGCGATCGGCTACGTGCCCCAGGACGACATCGTCCACACCGAGCTCCCGGTGTGCCAGACCCTCCGCTACGCCGCCCGTCTGCGCCTTCCGTCGTCGACGCCCGCGCGTGACGTCGACGACGCGGTGCGCGAGGCGATGGACAGCGTCGGGCTCACCGACCACGCCGACGTACGGGTCGGCTCCCTCAGCGGCGGCCAGCGCAAGCGGGTGAGCATCGCGGTCGAGCTGCTGTCCGACCCGCGTGCCTTCTTCCTCGACGAACCGACCTCCGGCCTCGACCCGATCACGAGCGCGGAGCTGATCGCGCATCTGCGGCGACTCGCCGACCGGTCCGCGACGGTCGTGTTCACCACGCACTCCGTCGCGGATCTCGAGGCGTGCGATCGTGTCGTCTTCATGAGTCGCGGCGGTCATGTCGCGTTCGTCGGAACCGTCGACGACGCCCTCGCGCACGGCGGGGTCGCGTCGGTCGCGGAGCTGTACGGCCGGCTCGGAGACGCGGAGACCCTCGGATCCGTGGCCACGAACGACGACGCAGAGCCGGCACGCGAGACGGCGGTCCCGGGCAGCCCGGACGGGAAGCGGCGTCCCGTTGCGGGCGCGTTCACGCAATGGCGCACACTGACGCGCCGCACGGTCGAGACGTTCCTGCGCAACCCGTTGACGCTCGCGATCCTGATCGGATCGCCGGCGCTCGTCATCGGCATGTTCGCAGTGCTCTTCCGGCCCGGCGCGTTCGACATGCAGCACCCGAGCCCGAGCTCCATGGTGATGATCGGCTACTGGATCGTCTTCGCCGCGTTCTTCTTCGGACTGACCTACGGCTTGCTCCAGATCTGCACCGAACGAGCCATTCTCCGTCGTGAACGTCTCGTCGGTCTGCGGCTCGGCGCGTACGTCGCGGCGAAGGTCTCCGTGCTCGTTCCATTCCTGCTGGTCGTCGTGGTGGCGATGCTCGCCGTGCTCCGGCTGCTCGGGCGCCTGCCGGCTCGTTCGATGACGACGTACACATCGATGACGGTCACGTTGCTCCTGTGCGCGGTCGCGGCCCTCGCCCTCGGGCTGCTGACCTCGGCAGCGGTCCGCACGGTGTCGCAGGCGACGCTTGCGCTGCCGATGCTGTGCTTCCCTGCGGTCTTGTTCGCGGGCGCGATCCTGCCCGTGCATCTCATGGCGCGGGCGGGCGCGGCCCTCAGCGCGACGATGCCGTCGCGTTGGGCGTTCGAGGCGATCGGTCACGACATCGGTGCGCGCCGCATCCTCGGGCACGGTGGTTCGCCGCTCGGGCCTCCGCTCCTCGCTTCGTTCGGCGACGCGGGAACGTGGGCGACGGGTACCTATTGGCTCATCCTCGCCGCGTTCTCGGTCGTGCTCCTGGTCGCGACCTGGTGCGTGCTCGTTCGCAGCACCGGGAACGCGACGCGCTGAGCGGTAGTGACTGCGCCGGCGCTCACTCGATGCCGAAGCTGTTGACCTTCTCGGGACGGATGCGGATGAACGCGTCGCCAAATCCCCGTCCGAGGTCCGCGCCGCCCTGGGTCAGGGTCTCTGCGGGCCCCCGGATCTCGAGCATGCGGGGCGTCCAGGGATCGATCGACGCGAGGTCGTCCACGACGATCGCCGCCCACGGGTTCGCCTGCACGTCCCGGAACTTCTTCGTGGTCGCGACGTGCAGTCCGCCGACGTCGATCGTTCCGAGCGCCCCGTTGTAGCGAAACGATGTCGGCACGACGTGCGGCTTGCCGTCGGCACCGGTCGTTGCGATCCGACCCAGTCGCTGGCCGGCGAGGTACTCGATCTGCGCGCTCGTCAACTCGGTCATGACGATGCCAACACCGGATCGGAGCTTCCGCTTCCCGTCTCCGGTCAGGCGCGGGCGTAGCCGCTGACGCGCTCGGGCGTCAGCCGTCCGACGAACCGCTCGCTGCCCGGCGGGTCTTCGGGCGGCTCCTCGCCGAGGTACCGGTGCGTGAGCTCGATCGACAGCGCGCGGTCGGGATCGGGAACGAGCTCGACCGTGCCGTGGATGTTCGCGGTCTGGTACGGGTCGTCGGCCGCGAACACCGTCAACGACGCGCGGGGATCGCGCCGGAGGTTGCGCGTCTTCTGTCGCTTGCTGTGCGTCGTGAACAGCACGACGTCATCGTCGCGGCCGACCCA
>DATBEZ010000108.1:0-19512 GCA_036558745.1 Acidimicrobiia bacterium | reverse complement strand
GATGACGGGATCGAGCTTCTTCTCGCGCGCGAGCTGGGTGAGGTTGCGACCGAACTGGTCGAGCACGAGCGACCCCGACGGGGTGCTCTCGCTGCCACCACCCGCAGGCGCCGACTCCTTGCCACCCGCGTAGCCCGACAGCAGCTGGATGACCTGCTGGCGCACCCGCGACAGGTCGGCGCCGAGCTTCACGAGCACCTGCGCGGCGACACCCTCGCCCTCGCGGATCAGCCCGAGGAGGATGTGCTCGGTGCCGATGTAGTTGTGACCGAGCTGCAGCGCTTCACGCAGCGACAGCTCCAGGACCTTCTTCGCCCGCGGCGTGAAGGGGATGTGTCCCGACGGCGCGGAGCCGCCGTGACCGATGATCTCTTCCACCTGGGCCCGCACCGCCTCGAGGGAGATGCCGAGCGACTCGAGCGCCTTCGCGGCGACGCCCTCGCCCTCGTGGATCAGCCCGAGCAGGATGTGCTCGGTGCCGATGTAGTTGTGGTTGAGCAGGCGCGCCTCTTCCTGCGCCAGCACCACCACTCGCCGGGCTCGATCGGTGAAGCGTTCGAACACTCTCTGCCGCCTCTCGTGAGCGTGTCGGTGCCGGACCCGCTCTCGTTGACGGTTCTACCCTTCGGAGTGTGCACCCTCAGGGTGTACGCAACGGGAGACGTGCCGGACGTTGCTCGTTCGAAGATTCTACTCGGCCCCGGAGCCCGGCCTCGGCCGCCCGCGGCGGAATCTCCTCGATGATCGGTTGCCGTGGCGCCGACCTGAAGCTCCTGGGGACGGTGGGGCCCGAAGGCCCGGAGATCGTTGGGAGACAACCACTCCGGCTTGGAGATTGTTCCCCCTGGTGCATAGCCTCGCGACATGCGGCGGATGCCCGAGGCCTGCCCCCTGGCCAGCCCATCGGGCCGCACGTGAACCCCGTCGACACCCTCGGTCTCGCACCGCTCCCCGGTGACCTGCGCCGGGTCGAGGAGGGTCTGCGGGAGGCCGTCAGCAACGAGGACCAATTCCTGGGTGACGTCGCGGTCCACCTCGTGCGCGCGGGTGGCAAGCGCATCCGTCCCGCGCTGACCCTGTGCGCGGCCTACGCGGCGACGGGGACCGACGGCGCGGCGTCGGACGAGGCCGTGCGCGGCGCGGTCGCGGTGGAGCTCGTGCACCTCGGGTCGCTGTACCACGACGACGTGATCGACGAGGCGGAGACGCGCCGCGGCGTTCCGACCGTGAACGCGCGCTGGAGCAACATCGTTGCGATCCTCGCCGGCGACTATCTGCTCGCGCGCGCGTCGGAGCTCGCGGCGTCGCTCGGTGCGGAGGTGGCCGCGCTGCTCGCGTCGACGATCGGCGAGCTGTGCCGCGGGCAGGTGATCGAGCTCCAGCACCTCTTCGACGTCGATCGCAGCGAGGACCGCTACCTCGCGGCGATCACCGGCAAGACGGCGGCGCTGTTCGCGACGTCGTGCCGGATCGGCGGGATGGTCAGCGGCGTCGACGGCACCGCGCTCGACGCGCTCACCGAGTTCGGCCGCCACCTCGGCCTCTGCTTCCAGATCGTCGACGACGTCCTCGACGTGACCGGCACCGACAGCGAGCTCGGGAAGCAGGCCGGCAAGGACCTGCTCGAGGGCATCTACACGCTGCCCGTGATCTACGCGCTGGCCGGGTCGCCGGCGCTGCGGGAGCTCATCGGTCGCCCGCTCGACGACCACACCGTGCTGCGGGCGCGGGAGCTCGTCGCCGCCGACGGCGCGGTCTCGGCCGCGCTCGACGCAGCGCGGTCCCACGCGAAGCAGGCCGACGAGGCGCTGTCCGCCGCCGACGGCCGCCTCGAGGTCAGCGTCTGCACGTCGCTCCGGCACCTCGTCGAGGGGCTTGTCACCCGCAGTTCATGACCGGTTCCGACACGATGCGGCGCCAGAGCGTCGCATCGTGTCGGAACTGACCCTCTCAGGCGCTGGCGGCTTCGGCTTCGGGGCCGGCCTCGACGGTCGCGGTCGAGTGCTCGGCGAGGAACGAGAGCACGATCTCGTTGAACGCGTTCGGGGCCTCGACCATGAGCCCGTGCGCGGCGCGGGGCAGCACCGCGAGGCGCGCGCCCGGGATCATCTCCGCGAGCTCTTCCGCGTCGCCGACCGGAGTCAGCGCGTCCTGGGAGCCGGTGAGGACCAGCGTGGGCACCTTCACGCCCGCGAGCTCGAAGCGCAGGTCGTCGCTCGCGTCGAGGATCGCGCCGACCTGCGCGATGAACGGCTCGGGCGGCTGCTGCAGGACGATGCGCGCCAGGAGGTTGAGCCACAGCCCGAAGCGGCGCCGCAGGCGCGGGCCGACCAGCCACTCGAGCGCGTCGTCGCCCAGCGCGCTCATGCCGCGCTCCGCGACCGCGTCGGCCCATCCCTGCAACAGCTCGCGGCGCCAGGGATGGTGGCGGCACGCGGTGCAGGTCAGCACGAGCGAGCGGGTGCGTTCAGGAGACAGCACCCCGATGATCTGCGCGATCACGCCGCCCATCGACGCGCCCATGACGTGCGCGCGGTCGACGCCCTCCGCGTCGAGCGCGGCCAGCGCGTCCTGCGCCATCTCGAACAGCGAGTACGGCCCCGGCGGACGGCCCGACCCACCGACACCGCGGTTGTCGATCGCGATGCAGCGGAAGCGGCGGCCGAGCGCCAGACGCTGGAACGCCCACCCGCGCGAGTCGGTGCCGAGACCCTGGATCAGCAGCAGCGGCTCACCGTCGCTACGGCCGAACGCCTCGTAATGGATCTCCACGCCGTCGCCGGCGATCAGGTCGGGCACGGTGCCCTCGGATGCTCGCGGACTCGGACCTTGCAACGCGTTGTGTCGACGTTGTGACGACGGTACCCCCTGGAGCGCGCACGATGGCGGCCTTGCGCGCCGATCGTGGCATTCCGGCACCTCGCCTCAGCGGGTCGGGCCCGACGATTCCCCGCCGACCAGGGCTCGTACACCTGCGCAGACGGCCTCGATGAGCTCGGCCGCGGCGAGGGGGTCGTCGCGATCGTCCGCGGGCGGGATCGGCTCACCGACGACGATGCGCCACGGCCGCACCGGTAGCCCGAAGGGCCCGCCCGGCAGCACCGCGACCGGGATCACCGGGAAGCCCGTCGCCGCGAACAACAGGTCGAGCGGCGGCGTGCCCGCGCCGGGACGCAGCCAGGTCGGGCCGAGCGGCACCGCCGCGAGATGACCGGCCCGCAGCAACGCCGCGAGATCGGCCGGGTACGCGACCAGACCGCCGAGCGCGCGCAGCGCGTCGCCGACGAGCGGGACGTCGGGCGTGCCGACGATGCGAAGGCGCCGGCCCGACGCGCGGCGCACCGCGACCCCCAACGCCGCGGGCTCGACCAACCCGAGACCTCGGTTCGACACCAGCACCGCGGGCCCGCGAGCGGGGATGCGTTCGCCGTGCTCGACGTGGACGCGCACCGCGAGGCCGAACACCGGCCACACCAGATCCTGGAGGTGCGGGTCGAGCCCGAACTGGTCGCGGGGATACCGGCCGTCGAGACGTCGCCGCACCGCGCGCAACGGCGTCTCGGGCGGCGACACCCGGTCGTCGTCGATCCCGAACGTGAGCGCAGAAGTCATGTCTCTGGCTCCCTCCGCTCACGCTCCGGACGGCTTCGCCCAGCGGAGCTCCGCTCCGTCCGCACGCGTGTCACGCGGCGGCCTCTGCGGCGCGCAACGTCGTGACGGTCGCCCACTCGAAGAGCTCGACGCAGATCTCGAGCGTCGAACGCACCCGTCCCAACCCGAGGACGTCGAGCGCGCGCGTGCCGTCGGCGGTGCGACCGCGCACGAGCAGCTCGGCCACGTGACCCGGCACCGGTGCGCCCGCGACCTCCGCCATCCGGCGCGCGACCGACCAACCGGGACCGACGACCGGGAACGGGATCCGCGACCCGAGCCGCACCGCCTGCCAGGGGCTCGCAGCTCCCGCGCCGACGACGTTGAGCGGTCCGTCGTGGTCGTGGCCGATCGCGCCGGCCAGGGCCCGGGCCGCGTCCTCCGGTGCGACGAGGGAGAACGACGGGTCGCTGAACGCGGGCACCGGCACGACCGGCAGCCGCAACAGCCGCCCGAGCGGGCTGGGCACGTGCGAGCCCACGACGGGGGCGAGCCGGATCGCCGTCACGGGAACCTGCTGCGCGCGGCCGATTCCGACCGCGATCGATTCCGTCTGGAGGCACGTGCGTCCGAACGGTGACGTCGGCGCGACGGGCACGGTCTCGTCGGGCACCGCGGCGCGGTGGCGGCCGCGTCCGTACACCTCGATGCCGCTGCGTACGACCATCCGTTCCAGCGCGCCGGTGCGCGCCGCCGCGCCCAACGCGGTGACGGTGAAGGCTTCCGTACGCTCACGCGCCGCCCGCGGGTCGAGACGCGCGTACGGCTCGTACACGCCGACGTGGACGACGGCCTGCGGCGCGAACCCGGTCACGAGCTCGGCCAGGCGCTCACGCTCGAGCGGGTCGATGCGGTGGAACTCGCTGCGACGCAGACGCCGTCGCGGCGGCACGAGGTCGACCCCGACGAGGTCGTCGACGTCGTCACGTTCCTCGAGCACCTGCGCGACGCGGGTCCCGAGCTCCCCGCCCATCCCCGTCACGAGCACACGCATGAGAGAGAAATTACCCTTGTTCGCGGCCGCGCTCGCTGCGCCTTGTGCTGCCGCCAAATTGCGTTGCCATCCTGCCCCGCTCCCCTCTCTGGTCGCACTCGCTCCGCATTGTGCTCTTGCCAGATTGCGTCGCCACCATGCTCCACTCGCCGCTCGTCGCCGCTACGTCTGATTGCGCTCGTACACGATGCGCAAGCCCTGCAAGGTGAGCCACGGCTCGTAGTGCTCGATCGTGCGCGAGTACGGCATCACGTGCTCGGCCTGCACACCGGTGGCGACGACGGCGCACTCGCCGAGCTCGCCTTCGAACCGGTCGACCAGCGCGTCGACCTGGCCCGCGAACCCGTAGATCGCGCCCGACTGGATCGACTCGACCGTCGACTTGCCGATGACGTTCTTCGGTGCGACGAGCTCGACCCGTCGCAGGCCCGCGGCGCGACCGAACAGCGCGTCGAGCGAGATCTCGATGCCGGGGACGATCGCGCCACCGAGGTACTCGCCCCGGTCGCTGACCGCTTCGATCGTGATCGCGGTGCCGAAGTCGACCACGATCGACGGCCCGCCGTACTGGTCGTACGCGCCCACCGCGTTGGCGATGCGGTCCGCCGCGACCTCCTTCGGGTTGTCGTAGAGGATCGGCATCCCGGTACGGACACCGGGCTCGATCACGACCGGCTCGTATCCGAAGTACTTCGTCGCCATCTCGCGCAGTGCAGCGGTCACGCGCGGCACACCGGATGCGATCGCGACACCGGTCACCTGCGCGTCGAGCGCGAAGCCGTGGAAGCCGAGGAACTGCTGGATCATGAGCGCGAGCTCGTCGGACGTGCGCTCGGCCACGGTCATGATGCGCCAGTGGTCGGCCAGCTCGGTGCGCTCGAAGAGCCCGATCACGGTCTCCGTGTTGCCGGCGTCGATCGCGAGCAGCATCACCCACCGCCTTGGACGAGATCGAGACCGAGGTCGAGCGCGGGAGCGGACTGTGTGATCACACTCGTCGAGATCAGGTCCGCGCCGGCCGCGGCGTACGAGCCCACCGTCTCGAGGGTGATACCACCCGAGACCTCGACCAGCACACGCGCGCCGGCGCGCTCACGCACGAGCGCCACGCACTTCGCCACATCGCCCGGCGTCATGTTGTCGAGCAGCACCATCTCCGCACCGGCCGTGACGGCTTCCTCGACCTGCTCGAACCGGTCGCACTCGACCTCCACCGTGCGCGCCGGCCACTGCCGGTGCGCGTGCGCGACCGCGTCGGCGATGTCGAGCCCACCGAGGTGATTGTCCTTGACCAGGATGAAATCCGAGAGCGAGCCGCGATGGTTCACCCCACCGCCGGCGCGCACCGCGGCCTTCTCGAGCGCGCGCAGTCCGGGCAGTGTCTTGCGGGTGTCCCAGATCCTCGTCTCCTCGCCGCCCGCACGCGCCGCGTCGACGAAGCGGCGGGTGAGCGTGGCCACTCCCGAGAGATGACACAGGAAGTTGAGCGCGGTGCGTTCGCCCGTGAGGACCGAGCGCATCGGGCCTTCGACCCGGCCCACCACAGCGCCGCGTTCGAGGGCGGCACCGTCGTCGATCCGCCAGTCGATCGTCACGCGCGGATCGAGCTGGGCGTACGTCTCCGTCACGCACGCCACACCCGCGAGCGCACCCGCCGCACGCGCGACGACGTCGGCGCGCGCGATGCGGTCCTCGGGCACGAGCGACGACGTGAGGTCGCCCAGGGGACCGAGGTCCTCGGCGAGCGCGCGGGCGACGGCGTCGTGAACCGCGTGGCGCGGCGGGTGCAGATCGGTGCCGGTCACGAGCGCACCTCGGGGAGCGGCACGAACGTCGGCGTGTCGCCGATGCCGAGCACAAAGCGGCCGAGGTATGCATCCGACGCTTCGGGATGGTCGAGTCGCGTGTGGGTGCCGCGTGACTCCTGCCGGGCCGCGGCTGCGGCGACGAGCGCGTGTCCGACGACGCCGAGGTTCGCGAGCTCCCGCACGTCGTCGCGGGGAGCGGTCCCGAGCGCGAGCCGGCCGGCCTCTGCGTCGTCGAGCGCGCGCGCGGCGCGCCCGAGGCTCTCGGCGTCGCGCATCACACCCGCGTCGTGGGTCATGGCGCGTTGCAGGCGGTCGCGCACGGTTGCCACGTCGCCGGTGTCGCGCGCGGCCGGTGCCTCCGGCGCGACCGCGGACACCTCGGCATGCAGGACCCCGCGCAGCACACCCGACTCCTCGGGTGCGTCCTTGCCACGCCGGATGGCGTCGACGACACGAGGCGCGAACACCAGCCCGTCGAGGAGCGAGTTCGACGCGAGACGGTTCGCCCCGTGCACGCCCGAGCACGCGGCCTCGCCGCAGGCCCACAACCCCGGGAGCGTCGTGGCTCCGTCGAGATCGGTGGCGACGCCGCCCGACAGGTAGTGCGCGGCGGGCGCCACGGGCAGCCAGTCGGCGCGTGGGTCCAGACCCGCGGCGCGACAGGCGCGCCAGATGGTCGGGAAGCGCTCGGGGAACCGGTCGATCCCGGTCGCGTCGAGCCAGAGGTGGTCGAGCCCGCGGTCGCGCAGGCGCCGCGTGATCGCGCGCGCGACGACGTCGCGGGGCGCGAGGTCCGCGAGCGGGTGCTCGTCGCGCATGAACGCGACGCCGCGCTCGTCGCGCAGGACCGCGCCCTCACCGCGCAACGCCTCGGAGAGCAACGGGCGTGGCATCGACTCCTGGTGCAGCGCGGTCGGATGGAACTGCATGAATTCCATGTCGGCGAGCAACGCGCCGGCGCGCCGCGCCATCGCGATCCCGTCGCCGGTGGAGAGCGGCGGGTTCGTCGTCACGGCGTACAGCTGTCCCGCGCCGCCGGTGGCGAGCACGGTGTGACGCGCGGTGAGCTCGTGAGCATCGCCACCGGGACCGTACGAGACGACCCCGACGCAGCGCCCGTCGCGACGCCGGAGCTCGGCCGTGAACCATCCCTCGCGGACGTCCGCATCGCAGGCCCGCACGGCGGCGACCAGCGCGCGCTCGATCTCCGCGCCCGTTGCGTCGCCCCCCGCGTGTACGACGCGCGGCAGCGAGTGCCCACCCTCGCGGGCAAGCGCGAGCGCCGCCGCTTCACCGTCGCCGGTCCGGTCGAACACCGCGCCCATGTCGATGAGCTCGCGCACCCGGCCGGGCCCTTCGTCGACGAGGACGCGCGTCGCCTCCACGTCGCAGAGGCCCGCGCCCGCGGTCAGCGTGTCGGACAGATGCAGCTCTGAGGAGTCGGGCGCTCCGAGCGCGGCTGCGACACCACCCTGCGCGTAGCGGGTCGCCGACTGCTCGAGCTTCCCCTTGGTGAGCACGACGACCGAGAGGCCGGCGGTGGCGGCATGGATCGCAGCGGTGAGCCCCGCGATCCCGCTGCCGAGGACGAGCAGGTCGTACTCGCGCGTCGCGCCCTCGCGCATTACGGCGTCAGGCCGCGCAGCTCGCGGTCGAGCGCCTGGAACGAAGGATCGGTCGGCCGGTTGCGCGAGTCGACGTGCACGACCTTCGGTGCGTACTCGTCGAGCTCGGCCTGGTCGTACTGCGCGTACGTGATGACGATGAGGCGGTCACCGGGGTGCACGAGACGTGCGGCCGCGCCGTTCAGCACGACGTCACCCGGACCGCCCGTGATCGCGTACGTCTCGAAGCGGGCGCCGTTGTCGATGTCGAGCACGTGCACCTGCTCGTGCTCGAGGATGTCGGCGAGACCCATGAGCACCGGGTCGAGGGTGATGGACCCGACGTAGTTCAGGTCGGCGCCCGTCACCGTCGCCCGGTGGATCTTGGACTTCATCATCGTGCGCCGCACTGTGTCTCCTCTACGCCGAGATCGACGCACACGCGCGTGCCGTCGACCGTGATCGTCGCGTTGTCGATGAGTCGCGTCTTGCCGATGCGCGCCGCCAGCGCGACGAGCACCTCCGTACCGTCCTCGAACCGCTCCACCGGCGTCAGGTCCCGCCCGTCCACGACCTCCGCGTAGTCAAGCGTGGCCAGGGGCTCCGCGTCGACCTCCGCGGTGACGAGGCGCCTGACCACCTCCGCGTCGCGCTCCCCCGCGCTCACGGCCGCCGCGGCCTGCCGCAGGGCGCGGACGAGGACCGCCGCCGCGACCCGCTGGTCGCCCGACAGGTAGGCGTTGCGACTCGACATGGCCACACCGTCGGGTTCGCGCACGAGCGGGCAGCCCACCACCTCGACCGGCAGGTTCAGGTCGTCCACCATCCGGTGGATCACGGCCAGCTGCTGCGCGTCCTTCCTGCCGAAGTACGCGCGCGAGGGTCCGACGATCGAGAACAGCTTCGTCACGACGGTGGCTACGCCGTCGAAGTGCGTCGGCCGTGACGCGCCGCACAGACCGTCGGTCAGGTCGGCGACGTGGACGGTGGTGAGCGCGGGCCGCGGGTACATCTCCTCGACGCTCGGGGTGAACAGCACGTCGACCGACTCGGCCTCCGCGAGCGCACGGTCGCCCTGCGCGTCACGCGGGTACGCGTCGAGATCCTCGGAGGGACCGAACTGCAGCGGGCTCACGAAGATCGTCACCACGACCGCGTCGTTCGCGACGCGCGCCGCGCGCATCAGCGAGCGGTGTCCCTGGTGGAAGAACCCCATGGTCGGGACGAGCCCGACGCGACGACCGGCGCGCCGCGCGTCCTCGCACCACGCCCGCAGCTCGTCGACACGCGTCAGCGTGATCATGCCGGCGTCCCCGACAGCACGGCGCTCAGCCCGAGGTCGTCGTCGCGGCCCGCGAGCCGCAACGCGGCGAGTGCGCCGGCGCGGTAGGCGGCGCGCTCCTCGTCGGACAAGGCGTCCAGATGGGCCGCGACCGTCGACGCGTCGCCACGGGCGACGGGTCCGGTGAGCGCGGCCGCGGGACCCAGCTCGTCGACGTTCTCGACGCTGGCCCGTACCAGCGGCAGGAACGCCTCGAAGGGCACGCCGGCGTCGCGCGCGAGCCGCTCGACCTGACCGAGGAGCGCCACGAGATGGTTCGACGCGACGCACGCGGCCGCGTGGTACGTGGGCCGGCTGCCGGAACCGACCGTGAAGGGCCGCATGCCGACGAGCTCGGCGAGGGCCCGCACCTCGTCGGGACCCTCGACCGCGCACCACGAACCGGGCAGACGGGCCGCGCCCGCGTCGGGCGTCGGCAGCGACTGCAAGGGGTGCAGCGCGCCGAGCGCGACGTCGGGCCGGCGACGGGCGAGACCCGCGAGCGCGTCGACGCCGAGCGCGCCCGACAGGTGGACGACGAGCGCGCCGGGCGGAAGCGACGGCGCGACGCGTGCCGCGACGTCGGCCACGGCGGCGTCGGGCGTCGCGAGCACGACGAGGTCGCAACCCCGTCCGGCGTCCTCGACCGCGACCGCGATCGCGCCGAGCCGGGCTGCGGTCGTCACGGTCGACGGGTGCTCGGGTGTGCGGCCGGCGACCGCGCGCGTCGACCACCCGTGCCGGCCCAGGGCGAGCGCGAGCGCGGTGCCGGCACGACCCGGTCCGACCAGGGCGAGCGCGCGATGCGTCGGGTTGTGCTCCAAGCGGGAACCTCTTCGTTCCAGCCCCTCCCGGGTGCCGGACTACCGGTTCGCGTCGATGCTCAATCGTACTGCGCTCGGGCGCACGCCCGCCCAGCCGTGCGCAGGCCGGCGGCCCTCGACGAGGTCGGGGGCCAGGTCCGCCAGCGGCGCCATGACGAAGTCCCGTTCCCACATCCGGGGATGGGGCACGACCAGGTCGGGCTCGTCGACGTGCTCGTCGCCGACGAGGAGCACGTCCACGTCGAGCGTGCGCGGACCCCACCGTTCGCCCCGGACCCGCCGGGCGTCGGTCTCGAGCCGGTGCGCGAGCTCGAGCAGGTCGCGGGGCCCGAGGTCGGTGGCGAGCGCGACGACGGCGTTCAGGTAGTCGGGCTGTTCGGGACCGATCGGCGCGGTCTCGTAGACGTTCGACACCCCCACGACCGCGATCTCCGGTTCCGCGACGAGGAGGTCGACGGCGCGCTGCAGGTGCCCGGCGCGCTCGCCCAGGTTCGAGCCCAGGGCCAGGTACGCGCGGCGCGTCATCGGGCGACGGTGACCGCCACGTGGTCCAGCTGGACCGGCACCGGCGGGCGCAGCTTGCGCACGGTGACGGTGGCGCGCTCCACGCGCGCGTCGGCGCGGCATGCCTCTGCGATACGGCTCGCCAGGCGTTCGAGGAGCGCGTAGTGCTCCGTGCGCACGATGCGAGCGACGGTCTCGGCCAGCGCGCCGTAGTCGACGGTGTCGTCGAGCGCGTCGCTCTCGCCCGCGGCGCGCAGGTCGACCTCGAGGTCCACGTCAACCTCGAAGGGCTGGGGTCGCGAGTGCTCCTCGGGCAGCACCCCGTGCACACCCGTCTCCCGCAACCCCCGTATCGAGATCGTCCCCACGCCGGCGCAGCCTACGAGGACCCGCGCCGCGAGCGGCTTTGAACGAGGGGCGAGACGCGTCGTGCCGCTCGAGTCGCTGTTGGCAGGGGCCGCCCCTGACGGCCGCGCCGCTAGCCCCGCTCCGACTCCGTCGGTGGCCGAGGAGAAGTCGACTCCGTCGGCGGCCAAGGAGAAGTCGACTCCGTCGGCGGCCGAGAGGGCTCGGGGATCTTGGGCTCTCTTTGGCAGAGGCAGAACTCGTTGCCGTCGGGATCCGTCAGCACGACCCACGTGTCACCGGGCTGGTCGAAACGGCGGAGACGGGTGGCGCCGAGCGCGACGAGCTCGTCGGCCGCGGCGTCGACGTCGTCGGCCTGCAGGTCGAGGTGGAGCCGGTTCTTGCCGTCACGCGGCTCGGGCACGCGCTGGAGCAGCACGTTCGGACCGTGGCCCGCGGGATCGCCGAGCAGCCGGTAGTTCGGGATGCTGGCGCGCCGCTCGTAGCCCATCGCCGCAGCCCAGAACGCTTCCGCCCGGTCGAGGTCGTTGGTGTCGATGCCGACGTTGCGGATGGGGTAGCCCACCGCGGCGACTCAGCAGCGCGCGCCGCCGAGCGCGGTGCGCAGACCGACCCGCACGAGCAGGAACCCGATCGAGCGGCGGATGCTCCAGATGGGACCGCCGGAGTGCACGACGGGATCCTGGACCACGTGCGCCTCCCGGCCCAGCCGCTCCGCGGCGGCGTCGTCGTGCCGGCGGGCGACCCGCTCGGCGACCAGCACGTTCAGCAGCTCCCGGTCCATCCCGGCCCCTCCCACCTGATGCCCCCGCCTGAGGAACTCACCAACGACCCTTCTACACCGGTTACGCCCTGGGGTCCACGATGGATTGCCCAACGTGACCAGGGTCACCAGTCATTCCCATTCGATGGTCGCGGATACGGTGGGGTGAGCTCAAGCGATTTCCCGACGGACACGTGTCACACTTGGAGCCGCGATGGACACGAGCCGACCGGCGCTCGAGGCCGGGGCCGAAGCTGACCACGGCGCGGAGGCCGACCGTGGCCACGCTCCGGGCCGTCTCCGTCTCGTCGAGGAGCTCATCGACACCGTCGAGCTCGATTCCGGTGACGACGAGCTCGCGACCGCCACGTCCACGCGGGCCTGGCTCCGCGGGCGCGGCCTCCTGCGACCGGGCGAGCGCGTCGACGACGAAGGCCGCCGCGCGCTGGTCGAGGTGCGCGAGGCCCTGCGCGACCTGACCGCGGCGAACAGTGGTGAGCGAGTCAGGCGCGACACCCTGGCGACGCTCGAGCGTCACGCCGCCGACGGCCTGCTGTCCGTGCAGGTCGGCGACCACACCACCGAGCTCGTGGGCGCCGGGCCCGGCGTGCGCGGCGCGATCGGCACGCTGCTCGGCGTCGTGCACGACGCGATGGTCGACGGCACCTGGAGCCGGCTCAAGACCTGTCGCGACGAGACCTGCCGGTGGGCGTACTACGACCACTCACGGAACCGCTCGGCGACGTGGTGCTCGATGGCCGCGTGCGGCAACCGTGCGAAAGCCCGCGCGTTCCGCGCCCGCCACCACCCCTCTACCTCTTGAGGTTCTCCTCGAGGGTGACGGCGACGATCTCGCGGCCGGTCGCGCCGAGCTGACGCTCGGTCTGGCGCTCGAGGATGCCGATCGCGTGCGGCCCCTCCTGCACGAGCCCCGCGTAGAGCAGGTAACCGGCGAGGGTTCCGATGAGCTTGTCGCCGAACTCCTCGTGGTGCACGAGCACGCGCTCGGCCGGGTCGTCGAGCCAACCGGTGATCGTGGCGTAGATCTTTTCGAGCCGTTCGGGCATCTCGTCGCGCCGTCCGAGCGCGATGTGGTCGTACGCGAGTCCCGCGGTGTCGTACGCGTGCAGGTTGTGGGGCGAGTCGAGCAACGAGAGGATGTGCGTGAAGCCGTGGCTGCCGAGCCAGATGAGCTCCTCCTGGCGGCGCACCTTGCGGTGGTTGCGCGCGAATCCACCGGGACGCTCCGACGCGCCGAGCCGGTCGCGGATGACCCAGCAGAAGTACCGCGGCTCGAGCCCCTGCGCCCAGCGTCCCCTCACGCGGCCACCCCTTCGGGCGTCGCGGCGCGCAGCAACGCGAGCAGGGTCACGGCCCGCGCCGCCGCACGCGCGTCGTGGACGCGCACCATCCGTGCGCCACGGTCGATCGACCACACGACCGTCGCCAGCGTCGCCTCTTCGCGCTCGTCTGCGCTCGCGCCGCCGAGCAGCCGGCCGAGGAAGCTCTTGCGCGACGTGCCCACCAGCAATGGTGCGCCGGCGCGTGACGCGAGCTGCGGCAGGCCGGCGAGCAGCTCCAGGTTGTGGTGCAGCGTCTTGCCGAACCCGATGCCGGGATCGGCCACCAGCCCCTCGGACGCGATCCCGGCCGACCGGCACGCGTCCAGGCGCCCGGCGAGGAAGTCTCCGACCTCACGCACCACGTCGTCGTAGCGGGGGTGGTCCTGCATGGTGCGGGGCTCACCCTGCATGTGCATCGCGACGTAGCCCGCGCCCGCGTCGGCGACCGTCGGGAGCATGCGAGGGTCCCCGCGGCCCGCGGTCACATCGTTGACGGCCGTCGCGCCGGCCTCGATCGCGGCGGCCGCGACCGATGCCTTGGCGGTGTCGATGCTCACGGGCACGCCCGCATCGGCGGCGAGGGCACGCACGACGGGCACGACCCTGCGGCGCTCCTCGTCGGCGTCGACCGGGGCGGCACCGGGTCGGGTGGACTCACCCCCGACGTCCAGCACGTCGGCACCCTCGGCGACCAGGTCCAGGCCGTGACGGACGGCGTCGTCGGGACGCAGCCAGCGACCGCCGTCGGAGAAGGAGTCGGGGGTGACGTTGACGATCCCCATCACGGCCGGACGCGGCCCGTCCAGCACCGACACCCACGCACGCATCGGGGCGAAGCGTAGCGGCAGCGCCCCTCGAACCCCGGTCCGTCGCCCGCGTGATTCGGGTGAATTGACCGTCTTCCGGCCCAGCAGCGTCGGGACATCGGCGGTGCCCCTGGGTACCGCGGACGTCCCGACGCAGGGAGAACGGGCTAGCTGCGGCCGGTCTGGCGGATGAACGCCATGGCCTCGGCCCGGGTGGCCTGGTTGTCCTTGAACAGGCCGCGCACCGCGGAGGTCACCGTCAGGGAGCCCGGCTTCTTCACCCCGCGCATGGACATGCACAGGTGCTCGGCCTCGATGACGACGAACACGCCCGCGGGGTTCAGCACGTCCATGAGCGCGTCCGCGATCTGGGTGGTGAGCCGCTCCTGGACCTGCGGGCGGCGGGCGTATCCCTCGACCAGGCGGGCGAGCTTCGAGAGCCCGGTGATGCGCCCGTCGGTGCCCGGGATGTAGGCGACGTGGGCGAACCCATGGAACGGGACCAGGTGGTGCTCGCACAGCGAGTCGATCCGGATGTCGCGGACCATCACCATCTCGTCGTGGTTGGCCTCGAACGACACCGCGAGGTGGCGCGACGGGTCGTCGTGCAGGCCGGCGAAGAGCTCCTCGTACATCTCGGCCACCCGCGCCGGCGTGCGCACCAGGCCGTCGCGCTCGGGGTCCTCGCCGATGGCGAGCAGGATCTCGCGTATGGCCCGTTCGATGCGGGGCTTGTCGACCCCGCGGTGCTCGTGCAGGGCGGGGACGCGGTTCGCGTCGGTCATGGGTCGGCCTCCAGGGGAGCGGCGCGGGCGTGGTGGGCAACCGCGTCGCCGTCGCGACTCTTCCCGAGCTTACGGGGCGCTCCGCCGCGGGGATGGGGCCCGGTCGCTCGCGGCGACCGCGGAGGGCCGGCCGGCGCCGTGCCGGTCACCCCGGGTCCCCGTCCACGGACGGGCCGCGCCGAGGATCTCCTGCACCCGCGCCGCCTCGAGCGTCTCGTGCTCGATGAGCGCGGCCGCGAGCGACTCCAGCACGTCGCGGTTGGTCTCGAGGACCTCGCGGGCGACGTCGTGCGCGCCGTCGACCAGGAGGCGGACCTCGCTGTCGATGTTCGCCGCGACCTCATCGGAGTAGTCGGGCGTCGATTGGAAGTCGCGCCCGAGGAACACCTCGCCGTGCGGGTGACCGAAACGCATCGGACCGAGCTCCTCGCTCATCCCGAACTCGGTGACCATCTGCCGCGCGACCGTGGTCGCGCGCTCGATGTCGTTCTGGGCGCCCGTCGTCGGGTCGGCGAAGACGAGCTCCTCCGCGGTGCGTCCGCCGAGCAGCATCGCGAGCTCGTCGAGCAGCTCGCTTCGCGTCACGAGGAACTTGTCCTCGACCGGCAGTGTCAGCGTGTAGCCGAGCGCTCGGCCGCGCGGGATGATCGACACCTTGTGCACCGGATCGGTGTTCGGCAGCGCGTGACCGACGAGCGCGTGCCCGGCCTCGTGGAACGCGATCACCCGCTTCTCGCGGTCGGAGATCAACCGGCTCCGGCGCTCCGGGCCCGCCATCACACGGTCGATGGCCTCCTCGAGCTGGGGCAGGCCGATCAGCTTGAGGTGATGACGCGCGGAGAGCAGCGCGGCCTCGTTCATGAGGTTGGCGAGGTCCGCGCCGGTGAAGCCCGGCGTGCGGCGGGCGATCACGTCGAGGTCGACGCCCTCGGCCAACGGCTTGCCGCGCGCGTGCACCTGCAGCACCGCCTTGCGCCCCTCGAGGTCGGGACGGTCGACGACGATCTGGCGGTCGAAGCGCCCCGGGCGCAGCAGCGCGGGGTCGAGGATGTCGGGCCGGTTCGTGGACGCGAGCAGGATCACGCCCTGCTTCATGTCGAAGCCGTCCATCTCGACGAGCAGCTGGTTGAGCGTCTGCTCACGCTCGTCGTGACCACCACCGAGACCCGCGCCGCGCTGGCGGCCGACCGCGTCGATCTCGTCGACGAACACGATCGCGGGTGCCGCCGTCTTCGCCTGCTCGAACAGATCGCGCACGCGCGACGCGCCCACACCGACGAACATCTCGACGAAGTCGGAGCCGCTGATCGAGAAGAACGGCACGCCGGCCTCGCCCGCGACCGCCTTCGCGAGCAGCGTCTTGCCGGTGCCAGGCGGCCCGTAGAGCAGCACGCCCTTGGGGATCTTCGCCCCCATCTCCTGGAACCGCTGCGGTGACTCGAGGAACTCCTTGATCTCCTGGAGCTCCTCGACCGCTTCGTCGAGGCCGGCGACGTCGGCGAACGTCAGCTTGGGCTGGTCCTTGGAGACGACCTTCGCGCGCGACTTGCCGAAGCTCATGACGCGGTTGCCGCCACCCTGCACCTGGTTCATGAAGAAGAGGATGATGCCGACGATGAGCACGAACGGCAGGACGCTCATGAGCACCGACAGCCACGCGCTCTGCTTCTGCGCGTCGGTCTTGAGCTTCACGTCCGCCGCGACGATCTTGCCGGTGATCGTGTCGGTGTAGCGGTCGGGGAAGCGCACGACGTAGTCGGTACCGTCGGCGAGGCGCCCCTTGATCTCGTGGTCGCGGTCGTAGAGCGTCGCCGAGCTCACGTCGTGGCCGGCGAGGCTGCTCTCGAAGGTCTTGACGTCGAGCGCCTTGCGCGACGCGCTCCGGTTGACCAGCTGCGCGGCGACGAACGCGGCCAGTGCCGCGACGAGGAGCCACACGATGATGCTGCGGCGCGCCTTGGTCACGAGCCCACCTCGGGCGGACGGGAGAGGGCCATCAGCCTAACCGGCGCCTCTCATCCGAACGGCTGCGGCCCGGCGTACTCGGCGATGTACGGAAGGTTGCGGTAGCGCTCGCCGACGTCGAGGCCGTAGCCGACGACGAACGCGGGCGGGATGCGGAATCCGACATACCGGAGGTCGGGATCGACCTTCTGCAGACCTTCCTTGAGCAGGAGGGCGCAGACGGCCAGCGAGGCCGGGCCCCGGGCCGCCAGGTTCTTCCTGAGGTAGGCGAGCGTGAGCCCCGAGTCGACGATGTCCTCGACGATCAGGACGTGGCGCCCGGTGAGGTCGAGGTCCAGGTCCTTGATGATGCGCACCACACCGCTCGTGCGCGTCGCCGAGCCGTACGACGACACGGCCATGAAGTCGAACTCGACGGGGAGATCGATCGCGCGGGCCAGGTCGCTCATGAACATGAACGCGCCCTTGAGCACGCCGACGAGCAGTGGCGGGGTGTCGGCGTAATCGGACGTGATGTCCTTGCCCAGGCTCGTGACGCGCTCCTGCAGCTCGTCGGCGTCGACGACGATCCGTCCGACGTCCGGGTCCGACCAGCTCACGATCCACCTCCGCCACGCGCGCGCATCGTCGTGGTGCGCGCGGCCGTGATCCAGAGGAAGCGACGGGTACCGGCGTGGACGCGCGCCCGGTTCGCGACACCGTAGCCCACGGTCCAGAGCTCACCTCCCGTTCGGTCGCGGAGCGCGACGTGCCCGTCGCGCCCCCCGTCCAACACGGCCTCTTCGCCGGCCACGTCGGCGTCGAGGACACAGGTGAAGCGCCCGTCGGGCCATCGTGTGGGGACGAGGTGGGCGACCCAGGACTCGAGCCGCCACCCGGGCACCTCGGCGAGTCCGGGGAGCGCGATGGGCACGCGTCCGGTCCGCTGCTCGAGCCTGCCCCGCCGCACGCGGAGCCGGCCCCGGCTGCGGGTCACGGTCCGGTCACCTGCGAGCTGAATCGCGCGTCGATCGCCGCGCGCGACCGCGAGCACCCGTTCGACCTCTGCGAGCGACGGTGGAGGGACCCCGAGCCACCGCCGGATCGCGCGACGCGCGAGCACGTCCGGCAGCGCGACGAGCGGCCCGACGGGCGGTTCGTCGAGCGCGTCCTCCGGCGGCCAGCTCGCGCCCGCGAGCTCGTCGAGGAACGTCGATTCCTCCCGCAGCAACGCGGCCTGGCGCGCGATGACCGGAACGAGATCGCGACGCGCGCCGCGCTCGAGGAACGGAACGAGCTCGTGACGGACCCACGCTCGACGGAACGCGGTGTCGTCGTTCGTCGGGTCGTGCAACGGCGTGAAGGCCAGTCGCGCACAGACTTCCCCCGTGTCGGCACGGCGGACGCCGAGCAGCGGCCGGATCACTCCGGCGCGCTCCGTCGCCATACCCGCCAGCCCCGTGGAGCCCGCGCCGCGCAGCAGGTTCAGCAGCACCGTCTCGGCCTGGTCGTCGGCCGTGTGCGCGACGAGCACCGCGCTCGCGCCGACCGCTTCTCGCGCGCGTCGGAGCGCGGCGTAGCGCGCGTCGCGCGCGCGGGCCTCGAGGTTCGATCCGTCGCCGACGTCGACCGTCTCGGCGCGGGTCGTCACACCCAGCGCGTTCGCGTGACGCCGCACGAGGTCGACCTCGCGGTCGCTGCCGTCGCGCAGTCCGTGGTCGACGTGCACCGCGACGGGTGCGAGGGCCGCGGCCGTGGCGAGTGCGAGCAGGGCGAGGGAGTCGGCGCCGCCGGAGCACCCGACGACGACCGGAGCGCGCAGGCGCTCGAGCTCGTGCACGCGCGCGCTCCAGGGCTGCAGTGCGCGCTGCAGACGGTCGCAGTCGACGGATGCGGGGGCGTCAGGCGTGGACGCGTGTGAGCCAGGCACGGGGATCCGACAGCTCCGGCATCGTCGGGAGCCACTCGGGTCCCCGCCACGCGGCGTCGATCGCGCGCAGGCCGGCTTCGCGCTCGACCGCGTCCACGAAAGCCTCGCCCAGCTCGTACTGGCGCATCTTCATCTCGAGGCCGAGCAGCTTCTGCAGCTGCCCGGACAGCCCGCCCGCCTGCCGGCGGGCCTGCAGCACCCGGGCCATGCGCTCCTGCCCGGCGACGTAGCGACGACCGAGGTGGTTCATCACCACGTTGCCGTGACCCTCGAGCAACGACATGAGCGCCTGCACCTGCGCGATCACACCCCGTTGCTCGGGCGTCGCGAGCAGACCGACCAGCCCGCCCTCGTCGAGCGGGTTGCGACCGCGGCGCAGCTCGTCAGCGGCGCGCCCGAGCGCCTGCACGAGACGCTTGGGGTCGGGGTCGACCATCGAGAGGGACTGGTCGACGAGCGAGAGGAAGTACCCACGCAACCACGGCACCCCGGTGAACTGGGCCCGGTGGGTGAGCTCGTGCAGCGCGATCCAGAGCCGGAAGTCGCGGGGGCGGAACGCGTAGCGCTTCTCGAGGCCGAGCACGTTCGGCCCGACGTAGTAGACGATGTCCTGGTCGCCGGGGTTCTCGTCCTCGATGATCAGCAGGTCGTACTGGCCGAGCACGCGGGTCGACATCCAGCCCAGCAGGACGCCGATCTCGACGCCCGCAGCGCGGCGGGTGAACGTCGAGGAGACCGACCGCCAGCCGCTGCTCTGGTCGAAGCGCTCGGCGAGCTTGTCGGTGAACGGGCGGAGCAGGCGGTCGAAGCTGGCCAGGTTGGCCCTGATCCAGCCGTCGCGGCCGACCACCCTGGCCCTGGCGGGACCG
>DATBEZ010000107.1:0-34898 GCA_036558745.1 Acidimicrobiia bacterium | reverse complement strand
ATCTCGCGCACGTAGTCGAGCGGCTCGGGCATGCCCTCGATGTGGGGCCAGTCGGAGCCGAAGATGACGCGGTCCGCGCCCATGAGCTCGACGACCTCGTACGGGTCGTCCTCCCAGAACGGGTTGATCCAGATGTTGCGACGGAAGGTCTCGACCGGGTCCTCGGGGAAGAAGCCCGGGATCTTGCGGTTCGTCGAGCGGAGCTTGCGGAACAGGTCGGGCAGGAACTCGGAGCCGTTCTCGACCGACGCGATCCGCACGTTGGGGAACCGGACGAACAAGCGGTCGAAGATCAGCGACGCCAGGAAGTCGTAGATCGCGCGCTCGATGTTGAGCATCTTGATCGACGGGCGCCCGCCGCCCTCGAACGTCGCCGCGAACCCGTCCTTCGCGTAGCCCTGCGACGAGTAGCCGCTGTCCCCCGCGTGCGCGACGACGGTGATGCCCGCCTCGTTCACGCGGGCCCAGAACGGGTCGAAGCGCTCGTCGGCCGGCGGGACCTGCCCGTCACGGGTCGTGGGCGCGGCCGGGCGCATGACGACGACGCGCGCGCCGAGGTCGAGGGCCCACTCGAGCTCCCGCACCGCGGCGTCGACGTCGGCGAGCGAGATGTAGGGCGCGGCGAAGATGCGGTCCCGGTACGCGAAGCCCCAGTCCTCGGACAGCCACTGGTTGAACGAGCGGAACGTCATCGCGACGGCTTGCGGATCGTCCTTGAGCAGCTCCTCGTAGAGGATCCCGAGCGTCGGGAAGAGCCAGAGCTTCTCGATGCCCTGGTCGTCCATCACCTGCAGCCGCACGTCCCGGTCGCGGTACTCGGCGCGGATCCGCTCGCGCTCCCGCAGGAACTCGAGCGGCGAGCGACCGTCGGGGTTGCCCCGGAAGTAGTCGTGCATCGCGCCCGGCTTCGCGACCGGGTCGAACGTCGGGTTGACGACCGCGCGCGACACCCGCCCCGCCACCACGTGGTACTTCCGCCCGTCGATCTCGGCCCACTGCACCGTGCGGGGCCCGACCTTCGGGTCCAGGTGACGGGTGAACGCGTCGAGGGCCTCGTAGTAGTGGTGGTCGGCGTCGAAGACGCGGTAGCCGAGCTCGTCGGTGGCGTGGTGGTCGCTCATCTGGCTCATCTCGCTCATGAAGGCCCAGCGTACGGCCCCGCCACACCTCCGCGTCCCCCTCCGCGGCTCAAGCCCGGCCGGTCGAGGGCCGATGCAGACGGGCGCGGCGGGCGGCCGAGCAGGGGTCTCGGAAGGATCGGGAGGCACGCGCGTGACGCGTCGTTGGGTGGTCGGAACTGCCGTGGCCGCGGTGCTCGCGCTCGTGATGGTCGTCGCGCCGGTGCGCAGCACGCCGAGCCGCCCCGTCACGACGGAGCGGCACGTCGCGCTCGCCGGGCGCTCGGTCCCGCCCGGCTGGCGCGCCGAGGCGTCGCTCGGGACCGACGTCGTGGGCGTGAAGTGGAACGGCGACCCGGGTGCGCGCTTCACCATCTCGACCCGCGACCGTCACGGGCGGTGGTCGACGCCGGAGCCTGTCGACACCGTCGACACCGGTCCCGATCCGGGCACGCACGAGGCCGCGCGGCTCCCGGCGCCGCATGCGACCGAGCCGGTGTGGGTGCGGGGCGCGACCGCGGTGCGGGTGCAGCTGGCGGGCGGGCGCGCGTCCGACGTCGAGCTGCACACGGTCACGTCGCCCGACCAGAGCTTCCCCGCGTCGACCGCGGACGCGTCCGTCGCGCGTCCGGGGATCATCAGCCGCGCGCAATGGGGTGCCGACGAGCAGCTCCGCCTCCGCAACTGCTCGGGTCCGAGCTACAGCGACCGCCTGCGGTTCGCAGTCGTGCACCACACGGTCGACTCGAACAGCTACAGCGCGCGCGACAGCTACGCGATCGTGCGAGGGATCTACACGTACTCGGTCGTGACCCTCGGGTACTGCGACATGATGTACAACTTCCTCGTCGACAAGTACGGCCAGATCTTCGAGGGCCGCTACGGCGGGGTCGACAAGCCGGTGCTCGGTGCGCACGCGATCGGGTTCAACACCGAAAGCGTCGGCGTCGCGATGATCGGCAACTATGTGTCGGTCGCACCGCCGCCCGTCGCGATCGACGCACTCGAGCGCCTCATCGCCTGGCGCTTCGCGGTTGCACGGATCAACCCCAACGCGCCCGTCGTCTACCGCACCGTCGGCAACGACAAGTTCGCGGCCGGGACGACGGTGACGATCCCGACGATCGTCGGCCACCGCGACACCTGGTACACCGAGTGCCCCGGTGACGCGTTGTACGCGCTGTTGCCCGCGATCCGGGCCAACGTCGCGTCGCGTGTCGGGAACGCGCCACCGACGTTCCCGTCGTGGCATCCCGAGTCCGGTGCCGCGCGTCTGCTCAGCCTCGACTCGTGGGGTGGGCTGTACCCCTCGGGCGGCCAGCCGGCGCTCGCACCGACCGCCTACTGGCCCGGTTGGGGCATCGCCCGCGGGATGGCGGTGGTCGCCGGCGGTGGCGGCGGCTACGTGCTCGACGGCTACGGCGGGCTGCACCCGTTCGGGTCGGCGCCACGGCTCGCGGTGACCGGCTACTGGCGCAACTGGGACATCGCCCGCGACGTCGCCCTGCTCCCCGGCGGTGGCGGCGGCTACGTCCTCGACGCGTACGGCGGGCTTCACCCGTTCGGCTCGGCCCGACCGATCCACGTCTCCGGGTATTGGCGGGGTTGGGACATCGCCCGGCGGCTCGTGCTCACGTCGAGCACGGGCGGCTACGTGCTCGACGGCTTCGGCGGCCTGCACCCGGTCGGCAACGCGCCGGCGCTGCGTGCCGGTGCGTACTGGCCCAACTGGGACATCGCCCGGGGCGTCGTCGCCCGACCCGGCGGCGGCGTCGCGGTGCTGGACGGCTTCGGCGGGGTCTGGGCCGCGGGCGGCCCGAAGGTCGTCGGGGCCCCGTGGTTCGGCACCGACGTCGCCCGTGGCCTGGTGCTCGTGTCGGCGAACGCCGGCTACGTGCTCCGCGCCGACGGCCGCATCGTGGCCTTCGGTGGGGCGCCCGCCGTCACCCAGGCCCAGGCGTCGCTCGCGCCACCGAACGCGGTCAGACTCGCGACGGGCTGACGGACGGACGCTGCCGCGGGGGTCCGACGGATTTCACACCTGCGTGCACCGGCTCCTTACGATGTGTAGTCCGGGACGAGAGGAGCACCATGGCAGGCAAGCGCCGCCCGGAGAAGGACTACCCCACCCTGCGGGAGGACCACCGCGATCCTGCGTACGACCGTCTTCCGGTCGGAGCGCCGGAGGGACCGCCCCCCGAGACTCAGCGCGACCAGCCCGTCCCCGACCCGCCGCGCCGGGACCGCGGCGACGACTACGACACGCTCCACGAGGACGAGCGCGATCCCGCGTACGACACGCTGCCGGTCACGAACCCCGACTGCCCACCCGACGAGCACCCCGGCACGAAGGACGCGGGCGGGTCGAAGCGCTGAGGCGCGCTACGCCGCGTCCGCCTGCTCCTCGAAGGGCAGGAACCAGCGGGCCGGGTTGAGGTTGCGCACCCCGAACGACGCCAGCAGCCGGTCGGGGTCGTCGCACTCCGCGAGGCGCTCGTCGAAGAGCAGCAGCACGTCCTCGTCGACGAGGAGCTGCTCGAGGAGCTCGAAGCTCTCGTCGCGCCACGACGTCGGTAGCGAGCGGTACGCCTCCGAGGTGCGCCAGAAGCCCTGCGCGACGAACACCTGGCCCCACGCGATCATGAGCTGCAGGGCCATGGTCTCGCCCGTGCACTCCGGCGCCGTGAGTCCCTCACCCGTCGCCAGCATCTCGCGGAACGCGTCGAACGCGACGGAGAACCGCGCGACCCATGCCGGCTGCAGGTAGCGCAGCACGATCGGCGGCAGCTCCACCTGCTCGGCCACCGCGTCCACGAGTGGCTCCGCCTCGTTGGCGAGCGCGGCGCGCAGCGCGGTGAGGTAGTGCGACGCCGCCGCCCAGAGCGCGTAGGCCCGTCGGGGTGTGAGCAGCGCAGCCTCGAGGCACGCGTCGCAGCCCGCGGACGCCGGGTCGTTGAGCTCGTCCGGACCCTCGCCGTCGTAACCGTGCACCGAGCACGGCGGATACAGACCGGCGAAGTCCGGGATGCCGATCGAGAAGATGCTCGTCATCGCGTTCCCTCGCTGTGAGCGGGTCCGATCCGTGGACCCACTGACAGATCGGAACGCGCGGCACGCGCTGAAGGCGTTGCGAGCGTGGCACGGGGCGAGTCGCGTCCGATTCCGCCGGTTCGGCCGATTCCCGAACCTCAGCGGTGCAGCGGCCAGCGTTCAGGGGCTCAGCGGTTCAGCGGGCGAACCCGGTGCGCACCGCGGCGTGCGCCGGCGGTCGCGGCGCGACGAACGTGAACCGGCTCGGCGTGCCCGTCGCCGAGCGCCGAGCGCCCTTCCAGAGCGTGACGTCCACCGGCCCGGCCGTGTGCGCGGGTGTGCGGACGGTGAGGTGGGTGCCGCTCGCGTCGACGCTGAACTGGTTCACCGCCGTGTATCCGAACCGGACCTGCGTCACTCCGCGCAGCGATGTACCGGCCACCACGATGGTCGTCCCGCCTGCGGTCGGGCCGTTGGTGCGCGACAGCCGCTGCAGCGACGCGGCCGGCGGCAGCGATGCGAAGCCGTCGATCGTGTACGCCTCGTCGACGTCGGCCTTGACCACCGCCCACGAGAGTCGCCCGAGGCCACGCGCACCCCAGCCGATCCCCCACGAGTTCTGGATGAGCACGCCCCGGGTGTCGTACCCGAGCGCGAGCACCTCGTGGTAGCCCGCGAGGCGGGAGTGCGTGTCGTTGTCGACCGTGTGGGCGCTGTCGAGGTCGTAGAACCCGTCGCGCACCGCGAAGCCGATCGCGACCGGCTTCCCCGACGCGAGCGCGGCCTTGATCGCCTGTGCCCCCGCATCACCGAAACCGGCGCCGTCGACGCCCTGGCCGCCCATCCCCGAGAAGAGGATCTGGTAGCGGCTGATCTTGTAGTTGGCGGCGTTCTTGCGCTCGGCCGCGTTCGGTTGCGACCACCAGTTGTAGTCACCCTGGGTGTAGTGGGCGTGGGTGTCGGTGCCCTGCCTCACCGCGACGTTGAGCGCGTCGACCGGCCAGCTGCCGTCGTCGTGACCGCCGTTGATCTGCGAGTACGTGTACATCGGGGCGAACGGTGTGCCGCCCTTGGCGTCGCGGCGCGCGTACCAGCCGAGCATCCCGTAGTCGATTGCCCACGTGACGCACGAGCCGACGTAACCCTGGTCGCCCACCGGAACCCGCCACGCGCTCAGATCGACCGAGGCCGGCAGCGCGGTGTAGGCGCGCAACGCGGGCGCGACGTGCGTGGTCGGACGGTGGGCGCCGAGCGCGCGCCGGGGCGCCGTCGCGGCTCCCGCGGCGGGCACGGTCGCGAGCAGGGCCGCGCCCGTGAGCAGCGCGAGGAGCGCAGCGGCGATCCCGCGACCACCTCCGGCTCGGGGCCGGTCCGCCGAGGTGCGCGACGATGCCACGTCGTCACGCTCGACACGTTGGTCCCGAAGCTGAGCAATTCGGGCGCGAAAGGTCGCCGGGCCCGTACGCTGCCCGGCGACGAGGAGGTCAGGGCATGGACGTGCGATCGATCGAGGACGTCGCCCCGGTGGTCGAGCACAACGGCACCGTCCCGGTGTGGTGGCTCGTCAACCCGCGCGAGATGCACGACATCACGAACGGCGGCTACCTCGAGCTCGCGAACGAGTTCGAGGTTCCCGGCGGGTCGGCGGTGTACCCGCACTCGCACCCGACCCACGAGTTCTATTACGTGACCTCGGGCCGGGGCGTCATGACGATCGGCGACGAGCACCGCGAGATCGCCCAGGGCGACCTCGTCTACATCCCGCCCGACACGGTGCACAGCCTCAAGCCGATCAGCGACCACGCCGCGATCCACTGCTTCTGCTTCGCGGTGGGCGTCAAGGACGCCCCGCCGATCGACTACACCGTTCATTAGGTCGCGCTCGCAGGCTCGCCGGTCCCCTGCCAACAGCGGAGTGCGCCGGTCGACGCGACCTGCGGCGCGCCCCGGCTGGGCACGGGTCTTCGGTCGCGCCGTGGCATGAGGGAGTGTCCTCGGTGACGCTGTCATAGGGATCACGAGAAGTGCGGCGCGGAGGGGGCGCGAAGGGCGCGTAGTGTTCCGTCGGCCGCGGTCGGCGCGCACGAGGGCGCCCCACGGTGAACCATCCCCCCCAAGAGGAGATCCGGAGTGGGTCCGCGATGAGCGTCCGCGGCGAGCTGCGCGCGACCGGCGACGTCGACGGCGCGCGGCGCGGGCCGTCGCGGGCGTTCTGCCGGGTGCGGCTCGGTCCCGACGGGCCGGTCATGACCGGCACGCCGTCGTGGCGGGGCGGGACACCGGTGCCGCGGCCCGACGGCGAGACGGACGGCGTCTTCGGCGGATGGGACTACGACGACGGGGTCGTGCGCGTCGTCACCGACCGGCTCGCGTTCTTCCCGCTCTACTACGTGGCCGGGCCGACCGAGTTCTGCGTGTCGCCCAGCCTGGTCACACTCCTCGAGCAGGGTGCGCCCCGCGACATCGACGACGGCGCGCTGGCGGTGTTCCTGCGCACGGGATGGTTCCTGCGCGACGACACCGCGTTCACCGCGATCCGCGCCGTCCCGCCGTCGCTGCGGTTCGAGTGGGACCGCGGCACGCTGACCGTCGAGCGGGCGACCCGGACCCACCACGAGATCGACATCACCCGGGCCGACGCGATGGACCGCTACATCGAGCTGTTCCGCGCCGCGGTCGCGCGCCGCCTGGTTCCCGACGACGAGCCGTTCGTCATGCCGCTCAGCGGCGGCGCCGACTCCCGCCACATCCTGCTGGAGCTCGTCCGCCAAGGTCGGCCGCCCGCGTCGGTCGTCACCGGTACCCAGCGACCCCGCTGTCCCGACGTTGCCGCGGCGCGCGTCCTCACTCAGCGGCTCGGGATCCCGCACACGGTCGTGCAGGGCGCGATGGACGCCGGATGGTCGGAGGAGCTGCGCAAGAACGTCGAGACGAACTTCTGCGCCGACGAGCACGTGTGGTACCTGCCCGTCGCCGATCACCTGCTGCGCAGCACGAGCGTGAGCTACGACGGGCTCGCGGGCGACATCCTGTCGGCCAACGTCGACCTCACCGAGCCGGTCGTTCGCGGCATGCGCGCAGGGCGCGTCGACGAGCTGCTGGACGACGTCTTGCACGAGAACCACCGTGAGGACGTCCTGCGCGATGCGCTGACGCCCGGGTTCTACGCGCGCATCCCGGAAGGCGTCGCGCGCGAGCGCCTCGCCGAGGAGCTGCACCGTCATCTCGACGCCTCCAACCCGTGGTCGTCGTTCCACTTCGACAACTGGGACCGGCGCGAGATCACGCTCAACGCGCACGCCACGCTGGCCTCGATCCACGTGCACGTGCCGTTCCTCGACCGCGACCTGGTCGACTTCCTGACGTCGTTGCCGGCCGAGCTGCTGCTCGGCGGACGGTTCCACCTCGACACGATCCGGACCGCGTACCCCGACGTCGCCGACGTGCCGTTCGCGAGGGAGCTGCCGCGCCCCAAGGCCCTGAACCTCGTCGACCGGGTGCGGCGCACGCCCGCGCATCTCGTGCTGCACGCGCGCGCCCACGTCGGTCCGAACTCCGGCCGTGCGGCGTCGTCCGCGTGGCTGCGCGCGGTCCCGCCGGTCGTGCGACACCCGGGCCGGCCCGGCAGTCTCGGTACCTTCAACCGGCGCGCGGCGTGGTTGCGTCAGATCGAGATGCTCGCGTCGGGGACGCTTCCGCTCCGATGACCGTCGGCGTGGAGCGCACCGGTGTCGGTGGGGCGCACCGCGACGTGCCGCCGCGGCCGCTGCGGATGCTGTTCCTGAACGAGAACCTCGGCGGCCACGCGACGATGCACCGCGCGATCCAGGCGACGATCGGCGCGCATCCCGAGGTCGAGCCGACGTTCGTCGACGTCCCCGCGCGCGGCATCGTGCGGCGCATCCTGAGCGCCGGTCTTCCGCCCCTCGACCATTGGGACCTGGACTTCGCCGCCTTGCGGAGCCAGCTCGTCGTGAGCTTCGTCGCGCGGCGGCTGCTGCGCCGCCTCGAGGGCAGCTACGACGTGCTGCACGTGTACACACAGCACGCGGCGTTGCTGAGCGTCGGGACACTGCGGCGCGCACCGACGATCGTGTCGACGGACGGCACCGGCGAGCAGGTGTCGCGCCTGCTTCCCTACCGCGTGCCGACCCGCTTCACGCCGCTGCAGAACCGGTTGCGCGCGCCACTCGAGCGCCGCGTCTACGGCGCGGCGACGTTCGTGGTCGGGAAGTCGCGGTGGACGACGACGTCGCTGCGCGACGATTACGGCGTTCCCGACGACAAGCTGCGCCGCATCTCCTACGGGGTTCCCGTCCCGGTGCATGTGGAGCGACGGACACCGCCCGGCCTCCCACAGGTCACGTTCATCGGCACGACGCTCGCGCGCAAGGGCGGTGACCGCCTGCTGCGCGTCTATCGCGACCGACTCGTCGGTCGCTGCGAGCTCAACATCGTCACGCGGGAGCACGTCGAGCCGGAGCCGGGCGTGCGCGTGTTCCGCGACTTCAAGCCCGGCGACCCGCGCCTCGTCGAGTTGCTGGAGGGCACCGCCGTGCTCGCGTTCCCGACCGAGATGGACACGTTCGGGTACGCCGCGCTGGAGGCCATGTCGATGCGGGTGCCCGTCGTCGGGAGCCGGCTGCACGCGATGCCGGAGATCATCGAGGAGGGCGTGACCGGCCTGCTCGTCGACCCCGACGACGATCAGCTCGCGGACGCGCTGGCGCGGCTCCTGGCCGATCCGGACCTGCGGGCGCGGATGGGCGACGCGGCGCGCGCCCGGGTGGAAGCGCACTTCGACGCGCGCGACACGACCGCCGCGCTCGTCTCGCTCGCGTTCGAGGCCTACCGCCGCTACCGGGCCGGGGCCGTCGCGCACTGACGCGCGGGCCGCGCCACCCTGGTCACCGGGTCACAGGACGACGGGTAGCCGCGCGAGGCCACGCACGAGTGTGGAGGGCGTCCACTCCGGTTCGGCGACCACGTCGTAGGACGGTGAACGGGCGAGCAGCTCCTCGAGCATGACGCGCGCTTCGAGACGCGCGAGCGCCGCACCCAGGCACAGGTGCGGGCCGAAGCCGAACGCGACGTGCTGCGCGTCCGGAGTGCGGGTGACGTCGAAACGACCCGCGGTCGGCCCGAACGCGTCCTCGTCGCGGTTCCCGGACGCGTAGAGCAACGCGACGAAGTCGCCCTCCGGGATGTGCTCGCCGTGGAGGGTCACGTCCCGGGTGGCGGTCCGGCCGAAGACCTGGACCGGCGTGACCCAGCGCAGGCACTCCTCCACTGCGACGCCGATGCGCTCGGGTGCGGCCGCGAGCAGCGCACGCTGGTCGGGGTGCTCCCACAACGCGAGCGCGCTGCCGGAGACGAGGTGGCGCGTCGTCTCGTTGCCCGCGACGAGCAGCGTGAAGCAGTAGCCCACGACGTCGGGGGTGCTCATGCGCTCCCCCTCGATCTCCGCGGTGACGAGCGCGGACACGATGTCGTCACGGGGCTCGGCGCGGCGCGCCCGCACGTGCTCGATGAGGAAGCGGTGGAGGGCCACGATGTCGTCGTGACCCACACCGGGATCGTCGGGGTGCGCGATCGCCGCGTTCGACGAACGGCGGAACGCGTCGCGGTCGCCGTCGGCGATGCCGAGCAGCTCCGCGACGACCAACACGGGGAAGGGGGCGGTCACGGCGTCGACGAGATCGATCGGGGTCCCAACCGGCGCCGCGTCGAGCACCTCGCGCGCGATGGCGCGGATCCGGCCCTCGAGGCCGGCGACCGCCCGGGGCGTGAACCGGCGGCTGACGATCTTGCGCCACACCGGATGGTCGGGCGGGTCCATGTGGATGATCGACGCGGTGACGGTCGCCCCTGTCCGGAGCGGATCGTTCACGAGCACACCGCGCGAGGAGCAGAAGCGCTCGGGATCGCGGCTGACCTCGCGGATGTCGGCGTAGCGGGTCAACGCCCAGGCGTCCGGCGCGTAGCGGTGCACCGGCGACTCGCGGCGCAGCATCGCGAGGACGTCGTAGTAGTCGTCGCGCAGGAACACGCCGGGCGTCCCGAGGTCGAGCGGTGGGAGCACGGCGGTCACGGGCTCACTCTGTCATGCGCCCGGCGGCGGATGCCGCGTCCCCGGCGCTCCGGCCCCACTCGCGGCGCAACGCCTCGGCCGTCGCGTCGTCGGCCGGGAAGAAGGACTCGATCGCGAGCTCGGCGATCGTCACGTCGAGCGCGGTGCCGAACGTCGCCAACGTCGAGAAGAACTGGAGCACGCGGCCGCCCCGGTGCAGCTGCAACGGCACGAACAGCAGGTCCGCGGCGCTCGTGCCGTGCCCGGACCCGCTCTCGACACCGGGGTACGCCACGAGCTCGCGCGAGAGCTCGACGAGCGCGGGGTCGCCCGACGCGGCGGCCTGCCGGCGCAGGCGGTCGACGAGGTGCGCGCTCCACTCACCGAAGTTCGCGATGCGCGGCGCGAGACCACCCGGGTGCAGGCTCACGCGCAGCGCGTTGACCGGTGGCTCGAGGAGCTCGGGCGCGACGTCCTCGGTGAGCAGGCCGAGCGCGGGCCGGTTCGCGCTGACGAGGTCCCAGTGCCGGTCGACGACGACCGCGGGGAACGGCTCGTGACCGGCCAGGATCGTGTCGAGCGCGGCACGCACGGGTGCCATCTCGGCCGCGTCGAGCGGCGTCTCGTGGTAGATCGGCGCGTAGCCGGCCGCGAGCAGGAGCGCGTTGCGCTCGCGGAGCGGGACGTCGAGGTGCTCGGCCAGGTGGAGCACGAGCTCCCGGCTCGGACGTGAGCGTCCCGTCTCGACGAAGCTGAGGTGCCGGGTCGAGACCTCGGCCTCCGACGCGAGGTCGAGCTGGCTGACGCGACGGCGCTGGCGCCACTCCCGCAGCAGGTCGCCGACGGTCCTGCGCAGGGGTGCGGTGGTGGTCGTCACCGCTCGACCCTACCGAGGGCCGCCGTCCCCGACGCTTACCTCTCAGGTAACGCGTCCCGGGAGATCCGGAACCTGGGCCCGGGCGTCGACGTCCGAGTCGCCGTGAGGTTCCGGCTCCGGCGGCGACGCGTCGGCCCGACGCGAGTTCGCGTGATCGTCGCCGCGCTGGTGGCGGTGATGTCCTTGACGGCGTGCCACACCGTCAGGTCGTCGCGGCACCCGACGACCGCGACGAGCCCCGCGACCCCCTCCACCACAGAGGTGTCCGTCGCGGCGCTCGCGTCGGGCCAATGGTCGACCTTCCCGCTCGCACCGATCGCGGCGCGCGACACCCCGTCGGTCGCCTGGACCGGACGCGAGCTCCTCGTGTGGGGCGGCGTCGGTCTGCGCGGTCCGCTCTACGGTGACGGCGCGGCGTACAACCCCGCTGTCCACCGCTGGCGTGTGCTCGCCCCCGCCCCGCTCACGCCCCGCAACCAGCAGACCGCGGTCTGGACCGGACGAGAGCTCCTGATCTGGGGCGGTTACGACACGATCTCGCCCGGAGGATTGCATCTCGTCGCCGACGGCGCGGCCTACCGCCCCGACACCGACACCTGGCGGCGGCTGCCACCGGCGCCCCTGTCCGCGCGCAGCAACGCGGTCGGCGCGTGGACGGGGAGCCACGTCGTGATCCTCGGCGGCGGGGGCTCCCCGACACCAGCGAGCGACGGCGCGTCCTACGAACCTCGACGAAACCGATGGACCCACATCGCCGCCCCGGTGGCGCCGGCAGACCACCCGATCACCTGGGGCGCCGTGATCGAGGCGAACGGCAGGCTGCTCGCGTGGTCGAACTGGACGATCCCGGATGGACCCGGGGGCTCCGACCTGTTCGCGTTCACCGAGCAGACACGCCGTTGGCGGCTCCTCGGCCCGTCCGGACCGCTTGCATACGTGGATGACGCGATCTGGACCGGTCACGACGCCATGGCCTTGGGCCCGACGTTCAACTGCGCCTGCCCGGCACCGCCGGCACCCGAGGTACGGGCGGCGTACGACCCTCGACGAAACCGATGGACGCAGCTCCCGCCCGACCCGCTCGAGCGCGGCGTGCTCGGCTCGGCATGGACCGGCAGCGCGCTCGTCTCGTTCGACGCGCATCCGGGCATGATCCCCCCGCAACCGGCGCGCGCCAGCGCCTACGACCCGCGCACAGCGACATGGACGCGGCTTCCCGACGCACCCGACCCGTGCACCTGGTACCCGAAGCCGTTCTGGACCGGCCGCGGCCTCATCGTGTTCTGCTCCATCACGTGGACGCCCGCGAGCTACAGCGGCCTCGCCTTCGACGTCGGCACCTGACCGCGTGCGCTACTCGCCGCGGTAGCTGCCGAACGTCCAGATGTTGCCCTCGGGGTCGCGGATGCTGAACCCGCTGCCGCCGTAGTCCTCGTCGCGCAGCTCGCGCACCATCTCGACCCCCGCGCCGAGCGCGCGGTCGTAGAGCTTGTCGGGCTCGTCGGTGACGACGTAGGTCGAGGCGCACCCGAGCGGGCGCTGCGAGAACACGTTGCCCTCGCGGTTCGCGGTGCCGAGCATGATGCCGCCGCCCTCGGGCCAGCGGAGCTGGGCGTGCTCCACCACGCCCTGGGCTTCGCCGGGAACGACGATCACCTCCTCGAAGCCGAACACGTCGACGAGGAAGCGGATCGCGCCGGGCGCGTCCGCGTAGATGAGCGTGGGCCAGACGGTCTTCGCCGGTGTGGTGTCGGTCATGGCGTCAGCCTGACGCCAGCGGCACTGCCTCGTCTTGAACGAATGGGAGATGCTCGTTCGCGAGCCACGCGGTCGGCGACTGACCGGCCAGCTCGCGCCACTCACGCGCGAGGTGGGCCTGGTCCGCGTAGCCGCATTCCGCCGCGACCCGGGCGACGGTCATGCCCGGCGTGACCAGCTTCGAGCGGGCCCGCTCGAAGCGCATGACCCGCGCGATCGCCTTCGGCCCGTGACCGAACTCGACGCGGAACCGCTGCGACAGATGGCGCCGGCTCCAGCCCACGTCGCGCGCGACCGACTCGACGCCGATCGTCCCGCCCGAACGGGCCAGCTGGTCCCACGCGCGCAGGAGCTCGGGTGACGGGTCGGGCGCGGGCGCGATCGCTCGTTCCAGCACGTCGTCCAGCACCGTGAAGCGCTCGTGCCAGTGCGTCGCGCCCGCGAGACGATCGACGAGCTCGGTGGTGACCGGTCCGAGCACGTCGTCCATCGTGACGACGCTCGACGCGAGCTCGGCGGGCGGCATCCCGAAGAGCGCCCGCGCGCCGAGCGGCGTGATGCCGAGCTGCACGCCGTGCTGGTTGCCCTCGTGACGGATCATCGCGGGCGCGGTGTGTAGCCCGCCGACGAGCGACCAGAGCCGGGCGGGGCGCTGGGTGGGATCGGGCATCGCAACGATGTCGACCGGAGCGCCGAAGCTGACGATGAACGTGAGCTTCCGCGACGGCAGGCCCGCGTGCACCCCGGGCTCGAACCCCGCGAGCCGGTAGCCGATGTAGTCGTCGACGTAGGGCCGCAGCGGCGGGCGGGGCCGCCCGCCCACCTGCTCCGAGATCCGTTCCGCGATCCGTTGCGCCATCGCCACCAGGCTACGACCCGAGGCGGACGAGACGGCGGCCGAGAGCGCGCAGCTCGCGGCGTACCTCGTCGGGCCCGAGCACCTCGAAGCCGCACTCCAACCCGGCGAGGAAGTGCGCGATCCAGCCGGCCTCACCCCCGACGCGGGCGATCGTCGTCCCGTCGTCGTCGGCCTCGAGCACCGCCGCGGTGCGGGGCACCGTGTGCGTCGCCTCCTCGAGCGAGAGGTGCAGCCGCACGCGCGCCTGGATGTCGTAGCCGCCGACCGCGAGACCCTCGGCGACGAACGTGGCAGTGTCGGGTGCGTCGTCGGTCGGTGCGAAGCGCTCCCCCGTCGGCGCGACATCGGTCGCGCGGTCGACGCGGAACGAGCGCCAGTCGCTCCGCATCGTGTCGTAGGCGACGAGATACCACCATCGATCCGTGTACACGAGCCCATAGGGCTCGACGTGTCTGCTCGTCGTCCGGTCGTTCGCGTCGGTGTAGGTGAAGCGCAGTCGTTCCGCGCCACGACAGGCGAGAGCGACGGTCATCAGCGCGTCGACGTCGACGGGCGGGCGGCCGGGGCTCCGGAGCCCGACCGCGACGGTCGCGAGCGCCGCGACGCGTTCGCGCAGTCGTGCGGGCAATACCTGGTCGAGCGTCGCGAGCGCGGACAGGGCGGCCGGCTCCGCGCCACTCGCGCCGCCGGCACCGACGCGCAGCGACAGCGCGACCGCGACGGCCTCGTCGTCGCTCAGCACGAGCGGCGGCATGCGCGCGCCGCGTCCCAGCGTGTAACCGCCGTAGGGACCGGTGCTCGCGTCGATCGGATACCCCAGGTCGCGCAACCGCGCGACGTCACGTCGGACCGTGCGCTCCGTCGTGCCGGTCTCCCCCGCGAGCTCGATCGCGCTCCACCGGGGCCGGGTCGAGAACAGGGTCAGGAGACGCAGGAGCCGCGTCGGCGTGTCCACCCGCGAAGTTTTTCACCTATTACGGACCGGATCTGTCCGCAACCATCTCTACGGTGAGAACCGACGTCCCGAGCAGTCGAACCCGTGAACAGGCGTCGCGACGCTCGACCTCGTGAAGACGCGGCGAGGAGGCCACCATGCAGGCGACCCACCCCGACTCCCTGCGACAGCTCGTCGAGGAGCACCAGCGTGCGCTCCGTGACGAAGCAGCCGGCGCGCGACTCGTGCGTCACCGTCGCGTCGGTGGCGTCGGCCTCCGCGCGCTGCGCGCGCCCTCGACCATGACCTCGCGCGTCATCGTCTTCGCCCGGTCGCTCCGTCAGTCTGCGTGGCGTACGAATCCCGCCACGCGAGGAGGCACACGGTGAGCGACGTCGACGCCACGATCGACACGTACCTGCAACTGCTGAACGAGACCGACGACGGCCGGCGCGCCGCGCTCGTCGAGCGCGTCTGGACGCCGGACGCGCGTTGGGTCGACCCGCCACTCGAGTCGGAGGGTCACGCCGGCATCAGCGACATGGTCGGCGGCATCCACGAGCACTTCCCCGGCCACCGCTTCCGCCGCGTGAGCGGCATCGACACCCACCACGACCGGCTCCGGTTCGCGTGGGAGCTCGTCGCGCCCGACGGCACCGTCCTCATCGCGGGCACCGACGTCGGCGAGCTCGCCGCCGACGGGCGCCTGCAGCGCGTCACCGGGTTCTTCGGCGAGCTGCCCGCCACCGACGCCGCCTGATCCCCCCGGCCGGGACGCGAGCCGTGCCGCGCAGCCGCGGCTCGCGTCCCGGCGGGCGGCGCGCTCAGGTCCGCGCGGGCAGCGCTCCGCCCGGGCGCATGGGCGTGTTCTGTCCGGCCGCGAGCCACCAACGGTCGTCGTTGCGCACCAACACGTACATCGCGAGCTCCGAGAAGGGCCCGTCCCGGTCGTCGCCCACCGGCAACGGTTGGTCGTCGGGACCCAACACGAGCCGGGCCACGTGCGCGATCACGACGTCGTCCCGCACGGCCACCGCGTGTCGGAGCTCGTACCGGGCCCGTGGCCCGTCGGCGCGCTTCTGGAAGCGAACGTGAATCGGGTGCAGCCGGTCGTAGCCCTCGACGAGCGCGCCGAAGGGGCTCCCCCACACGACGTCCGCCGCGAACTGCGCGTTCAGGACGTCCGCGTCGCGTGCGTCATGACCGGCCTGGAGCCCGGCGACGAACTGCTCGGCGGCGGCCTCGGCGTCGACGGTGCCGTGCCCGACGCGCGGCCGATCGTTCTCTGCTCGTTCCACCATGCCCTTCGCGCTACCCGCTCCGACGCGTCGCGTCACGCGCATCGCGCCCCACCCGGCGTCGGTGGTCAGCCGAGGCCGAACCAGCCGAGGACGGTCTGGGCGAGGAGCAGGATCGACAGTGCGGCCACGCAGAGCACCGCGCCCGCCGCGACCTTGCGGAACACCCGACCGTTCGCGGCCGCGCCGAGCACGCTCCGGCGGTTCGCGAGCACGAGGATGAACGCCAGGATGATCGGGGTGATGAGCCCCTGGAGCACCTGGGTGCCGATCAGCAGCCGGATGAGGTTCACCGGCGTCAACGCGACCGCCGCGCCGACGAGCACCTGCAGACTGAACAGCCCGAGGAACAACGGTGCCTCACGGAATCGCCGCGACACCGAGCGCTCGACGCCGACGGCCTCCGACACCGCGTACGACGTCGACAGCGGCACGACCGCGCCCGCGAGCATGGACGCGCCGAGCAGCCCGACGCAGAACAGGAGCTCGGCGGCCGAGCCCGCGACCGGGCGCAGCGCGCGGGCGGCCTCCGCCGCGCTGTTCAACGGACCGGTCCCGCCGATGGCCGCGGCCGTCGCGATGATCATGAACATCGAGATGACGCTCGCGAACACCGCGCCGCCCACCGCGTCGATGCGCTCGAGGTGGTACTCCTCCGGCGCGATGCCCCGGTCCACGACGCCCGCGGCTGCGTAGAGCTGCATGTAGGGCGAGATCGTCGTCCCGATGAGGGCGACGCCGAGGAACACGAACGACTTGCTCGCGACGAAGTGCGGCAGGACCGTCTGGCTGCCGACCTGGGCCCAGTCGGGATGTCCGAGTATCGCGGCGACCGGGTACGCGAAAAACGCGAGGGACAGGATCAGGAACACGCGCTCCGCGTAGCGGTAGGAGCCGAACAGCACGAGAGCCCAGATCGCGACGGCTGCGATCGGGATCGACACGTAGCGGGTGACGCCGACGAGCTCGAGCGCGGCCCCGATGCCGGCGAACTCGGAGATCACGAGGCCGAAGTTGGCGAGGATCAGGCAACCGAGCGCGAGGCCGGCGAGCCGCAGCGAGAACTGCTCGCGGATGAGCGCGGCGAGGCCCTTGCCCGTGAAGGTCCCGAGGCGCGCGCTCATCTCCTGCACGACGATCAGCCCGACCGTGACGAGCACCATGAAGAACAGCGTGCGGTAGCGGTACTGCGATCCGGCCGACGCGTACGTCGCGATGCCACCTGCGTCGTTCCCCGCGTTCGCGGCGATGAGGCCCGGCCCCGCGATCGCGAGGTAGGTGAGGAACCGCATGCGCCGAGGCAGGCGAACGAGGCGCGCGCCACGAGGCGGCGTCCCCGCCGCGTCCACGTCCACGTCGCGGCGCGCCTCGATCTCGGCGACCTCGTTCACGTCCGGCTCACTTCTGCAACAGCCTCGGGAAGCGGAAACGGCCGCGCTCGGGCACGAGCGCGTCGATCACGTCGTCGGCGAGGATCCGCCCGACCGGTCGCTCGTCGTCGTCGACGACGAGGAGCGACGACCGGCGGTTCTCGATGAGGCGGCTCGCGACCTCCTCCAGATCTGCGTCCGGCGTCACGGTGACGCACGGGGACTCGTCGACGAGCTGACCGAGCCGGGCGTCGTCGGCCGCGAGCGAGAAGCCGAAGAGGCCGACGTCGTCGACCAGACGCCCGTAGCCGTCGACCACGACGATCGCGTCGATGTCGCCCTTGTGCTCGGCCATCTCGGCGAGCACCTGCTTGGCCTGCATCACGGTCTCGGCCGCGGGGATCACGACGAGGTGCGTCGTCATGATGCCGCCGGCCTGACGCTCGTCGTAGCCCAACAGCGCGACGAGGCGGTGCGCGACGTCCGAGGGCATGCGCTCGAGCAGCTCGTCGCGCTCGTCGACCGCGAGGTCGCGCAGCGCGTCGACGGCTTCGTCGGGCTCCATCGCCGCGAGCAACGCCGCCGCCTGCTCCGGGTTCGCCTCGCGCAGCAGCGACTCGAGCTCGTCGGGCTCCATCTCCTCGAGCGCGTCGGCCGCGGCTTCCGGCTCGAGCGATCCGAGCAGCTCCTGGCGCGCGTCGCGCCCGAGGTCCTCCAACAGGTCGGCCAGCTCGCCGGGACGCAGGCGCTGCAGCCCCTCGTGCGACTCGCGCAGACGGACATGGCCGGTCGGCCCGCTGAACGGCTGGATCGCGGCCCAGTCGACGACGCGCCCGGGCGTGGCGCGGCTGCGCCAGCGAGCCGGTCCGAGACGGCGTACCAGCGACCCGATGCCGACGTCCGCGCCCACGAGGAGGATGCGGGTGCCGACCGGCGCGAGGTAGAGGTCCGAGGCGCGGATCACCTGCACGCCGTCGATGTCGACGAGCTGGTGGTCGACCACGTCCTTGGCGAGCATCACCTCGCCTTCACGACGGACGAAGTCGCGCAGGTCGAGCCGCGCGGACCGCAGCACGATCTCGTCGTGCGTCAGCCGCTCGATCTGGTCGGCCGGAACCCACGCGTGACGGCGCGCGATGCGAACGACGAGACCGGTGATGGGCGGATAGCGCACATGCCCGTCCCAGCGCGCGACGACGTCGACCAGACGGCCGATCTCGCCGCCGGCGCGGTTGCGGACGGGTCGGTTGATCAGACCGGCGAGCGACACGAGCGCGTCGCGGACGGCGCGGCGCGCGAGGAGGCGGTCGGTCGTGCGTTCGCGCCGGCGTCGCAGCAGGGCGGCGCCGGGCAGAGGAGGACGGCGAGCCATCGCGATTCTCCGGCGTCTCGGAACGGGCCGGAGCAGGACTCCGGCGGGGCGTGACCGCCCGTCCCGGTCAGCCGCGTCGCGTGGTGGCGAGCACGTGGCGGCGCTCGCGCCGCGGCACGGAGGGACGGGCCCAACTGGAACTACTCGGGGGTTCTCCCTGCAAGGCCGTCACCTCCTTCGCTCGTGCAGCCCGAACAGGCTACCTGGTCGGACGCCCTTCGAGGGATAGTTCGTGTGGCTAACTAATCGTGCTAACCTGGCTCTCATGAGCTCCGCCGCCACCCGCCGCCCACCCGCCACCGAGACCGCCGACGGCATCGACGCGGTCGAGGTCGCCCACCGCCTGCGCCTGTCGATCACCCGGCTCGCCCGCATCCTCCGCCAGCAGGACGAGTCGTCGCTGCCGCCCACGCTGGCCTCCGCGCTCTCGACGATCGACGGAGCCGGTCCCTTGACGCTGAGCGAGCTCGCCGCGCGCGAGAGCGTGGCCCCGCCGAGCATCACGAAGGCGGTCGACAAGCTCGAGGCGCGCGGCCTGGTCCAGCGGCGTCGCGACGACCGCGACCGTCGGGTGTTCCGCGTGCAGGCGACGGCCGCCGGGCACAAGCTCAGCGCGACCAACCGGTCGCGTCGCACCGCGTGGTTGGCGACACAGATCCGCGACCTCTCCGACGACGACATCGCGTGTCTCGCGGGCGCGGCGGAGATCCTCGACCGCCTGACGGGGCGCGCCGGGGAGTCGGTACGCCCATGACGCGACTGTCCCTCGCCACCCGCCGGACGTTCCGGTCGTTGCGGTTCCGCAACTTCAAGCTGTTCTTCTTCGGGCAGCTGATCTCCCAGGCCGGCACGTGGCTCACGATGATCGCCCTGACCCTGCTGGTGCTGCACCGCACCGGGAGCGGGCTCGCGATCGGGATCCTCACCGCGTGCCAGTTCGCGCCCATCCTCGTGCTCGGCGCGTGGGGCGGCCTGGTCGCCGACCGGTCCGACAAGCGACGTCTGCTCCTCGTGACCCAGACGCTCGAGATGCTGCAGTCGTTCGCGCTCGCCGCGCTGGCGTTCATGCCGCACGCGCCGCTCGTCGCGTTCTACGGCACCGCGCTCGCGGGCGGGGTCATGCTCGCGTTCGACAACCCGGCTCGGCGTGCGTTCGTGTCGGAGATGGTCCCGCCGGACGAAGTCCAGAACGCGGTCACGCTGAACAGCGCGCTCATGACGAGCTCGCGCGTGATCGGTCCCGCCCTCGCCGGCCTCCTCGTCGTGACGACCGGGTTCGGGTGGTGCTTCACGATCGACGCGATCTCCTACCTCGCGGTGATCGCGAGTCTCTGGATGATGCGCACCTCGGAGCTGCACACTCCGCCCGTGGCCCGCCGCGCGAAGGGCATGGTGCGCGAAGGCCTGCGCTACGTGCGGCGCGTCCCCGACCTGTGGGTCCCGCTGGTGATGATGACCGTGGTCGGCACGCTGACGTTCAACTTCTCGGTCGTCATCCCGCTCTTCGTCGAGCACACGCTGCACGGCAACGACGGCAGCTACACGCTCCTGTACTCGGTGCTGAGCTTCGGCTCGCTCACCGGCGCGCTGGTCGCCGCACACCGCCACGCCATCGGCGTGCGCACGATCGTCGTGGCGTCGGTCGCGTTCGGCGCGGCCATGCTGCTGTTCTCCACCGCGCCCAGCCTCGTCGCGTCGTTCCCGATCGCGCTGCTCGTCGGCTTCACGAGCGTCGCGTTCATGACGGGATCCTCGGCCGTCGTGCAGCTCCGCTCCGCACCCACGATGCGAGGCCGGGTGCTCGCGTTGCAGGCGATCGTCTTCATCGGCAGCACGCCCGTCGGCGGTCCGCTGCTCGGCGCCGTGTGCGACCGGTACGGTGCGCGTGCGGGGCTCGTCGTGGGCGGCGTCGCGGCACTCGCCGCCGGGGCGTGGGGCTACCGCAAGACCCGGCGCATGGCCGGTGCGGGTGGCACGTCGGTCGACGGCGTCGACGCGCTCGAGGCCGAGGCAGCCGAGATGCAGGTGGCCTAGCTGCCCGGAGCCGGCGTGCTCAATGCCCGGCGCGCTGCTTGAGGCGTGCGATCTCGGCGAAGTCGAGGGCGCGGCCGGGCAGCGCCGACCGGTCCACCGGGCGCAGCCCGTCGAGCACGATGGCGACGTAGCGCTCGCGCAGGATCGGCTGCGCGTCACCGAGCATCGCGGTCGCGTGCGCGACACCGGCGACGAGCATGGTCACGTCGGCCGCGCCGATGTCGTCGCGGATCGTGCCGGCGGCCTGGGCTCGCGCGACGAGCTCCGTCATCGCGCTGTAGAGCGCCTCGCGTCGCGGTGCCGCGGTCGCGGCGACGTCGATCACCGCGGCCATCTGCTCGGCCAGCACCCGGTGCCGGCCCTGGACCTCGGCCAGCGCGAGGAAGAACGCACGGAAGGCATCGCCGGGATCGGGCTCGTCGAGGGCGCGCTCGACCTGGGCCAGCAACGCGTCGTACATGCCGGACAGCACGGCCTCGACCAGCGCCTGCTTGGTCTCGAAGTGACGACACACCGTGCCGACGCCCACGCCTGCCCGGCGGGCCACCTCCTCGACGGACGCGGCCACACCGAGCTCCGAGAACGTCGCCTCCGCGGCGGCCAGCACCCGCTCGCGGTTGCGGCGGGCGTCGGCGCGCATCGGACGATCGGTGACGTCGGTCATCGTGGGTACCCTCGGCCCGTTCTCGGGCCCAGCTGAAAATTAACGGAACCCCGCTCCCGGTTTCGGTTAGTGTACCGGAAGCGTCCTTCCGGATGGTGCTCACGCCGTCGACACCGGCGGGGCGCCCCGCACACCCGCCCTACGGAGAGATCCCACCCGTGAGCTCGTCCCCCGCGCCGACCGCGCCCGCTCCCTATGCCCGCCGCTGGTGGATGCTCGGCGTCCTCTGCCTCAGCCTGCTGATCGTCTTCGTCGGCAACTCGAGCCTCAACGTCGCCATCCCCACGCTGTCGCGCGAGCTGGACGCGACCGAGTCGCAGCTGCAATGGGTCGTCGCGTCGTACTCGCTCGTGTTCGCCGGGCTGCTGTTCTCGACCGGCGCGATCGGCGACCGCTTCGGGCGCAAGGGTGCGCTGCAGCTCGGTCTCGTCGGTTTCCTCGTCGGCGCGGCGCTCGCGGCGGCGTCGCACTCGATGTGGCAGCTGATCGGATGTCGCGCGCTGATGGGCGCATCCGCCGCGTTCATCATGCCGTCGACGCTGTCGATCCTGGTGAACGTCTTCCCGAACGAGGAGCGCGCGAAGGCGATCGCGATCTGGGCCGCGACCACGGGCGCTGCGGGCGCCATCGGGCCGGTGGCGAGCGGCTGGCTGCTCGGCCACTTCTGGTACGGCTCGATCTTCCTGATCAACGTGCCGATCATCCTCGTCGCGCTCGCGACGGGCTGGGTGCTCGTGCCCAAGTCGCGTGACCCCGAGCAGGGCCGGCTCGACCCGGTCGGCGCGATTCTCTCGATCGTCGGGATCTCGTCGCTCGTGTACGCGCTCATCGAGGCACCCGACAAGGGATGGCTGGGCACGAGCACGCTCATCGCGTTCGGCGTCGCGATGGTCGTCCTTGCGGCCTTCGTGGCCTGGGAGCTCCATGTCGACGAGCCCATGCTGGACGTGCGCTTCTTCCGGAAGCCCGCGTTCAGCACCGGCACCGGCGGGATGATCCTCGTCTTCCTCGCCATGTTCGGCGTGATGTTCCTCATCACCCAGTACTTCCAGCTCGTGCTCGACTACACGCCGCTGTCGGCTGCCGTGCGCCTGCTGCCGATGGCGCCGATCATGATCATCGTGGCGCCGCTCACGCCGCGCCTCTCGGCGCGCTTCGGCGCGAACCGTGTCGTCACGTTCGGCATGCTGCTGATTACCGGTGGCCTGCTGATGTTCACGGCCGTCGGCCTGCACACCCCGTACCTCTATGTCCTCATCACGCTGGTACCGCTCGTGAGCGGCATGGCCCTGTCGATGGCGCCGATGACGGCGGCGATCATGTCGGCGGTCCCGCCGCGCCGCGCCGGCGCGGGGTCGGCCATGAACGACGCGACCCGCGAGCTGGGCGCCGCGCTCGGCGTCGCCGTGCTCGGCAGCCTCGCGTCGTCGCGCTACGCCAGCGCGCTGGCGGGCTCGCTGCACGGCCTGTCGCCCTCGGCGCGCTCCGCCTCCCGCGCCTCGCTCGCCGGTGCGTTGCGCACCGCCGGGAGCCTGACCGGTGGCGCGGCGCACGCGTTCACGATCGCCGCGCAGCGCGCGTTCGTCGACGGCATCCACCTGGCGGTGGTCGTCGGCGCGGTGCTCGCGGCGATCGCAGCCGTGGTCGTGTACCGGTACCTGCCGCACGAGCTCGCGCCGGAGACGTCGTTGCACGGGCCGGTCGAGGCGATGGAGGACGTGGCCGAGCTCGGCATCGCGGGTGTTCCCCCCGCTTTCGCCGACGGGGACGAGCGCGAGTCGGCCGAGCGCTCCACCGTCTGACCCCCTGAGGCGCTTGTGTGGATGTCGCTCACGAAGACCGTGAGTCACATCCACACGAGCGAAGGGACGGTGGGTCAGTCGTCGGTGTAGAGCGCGTGCAGCTCGTTCGCGATGCGGGCGAGCTCGCCGCGCACCGCAGGTGGGTCGACGACCTCGAGCGCGGCACCGACCCCCGCGAGCTCGCCCGCGAGCGCGACGTCGCTCCAACCCGACACCTCCACCTCGACGCGGCCGTCGTCCCCTGCGGGACCGACGCGCAGCCGCGTGCCGAGGATCATGCGCAGGACACCGACCGATCCGGGCTCGACGAAGCCGCGCGCCCGCGCCGGGAGCTGCCGGCGGCCGACCTCCTCGGTGATCATGCGCCACGCCTCCGCGAGGTCGAACCCCTCCGGGCGGACGACCCGCTCCCCCGTCCCCTCGACCGACGTCATGCGGTCGACCTTGAACGTGCGCAGGCCCGCGTCGGTGTCGGCCACGAGGTACCACGCCGGTCCCTTGCTCGCGAGGCCGAGCGGGTGGACGACGCGCTCGCTCGGTGCCCCGTCACGCGCGACGTAGCCCAGCCGGACCTGCTCGCCCTCGACGACCGCGTGCTGCACCGGTTCGAGGAACCGCGGCGCGGGCCGCTCGACGGCGGTGCGGCTCCAGCCGACCGGATCGACGACGACCGCGCCCGACGCGGCCTCGGCGCGTTGGCGAAACGGCTCGGGCAGCGCGCGCACGAGCTTGCGCAGCGCGGCCTTGAGCTCGGGCGTGGTCGACGACGACGGGCCGGCGACGAGGAACAGGGCCCGGGCCTCGGCCGCGGTGAGGCCGCTGAGGTCGGTGCGCGCCCCGCCCACGAGCTGCCAGCCACCGTTGCGTCCCTGACGCGAGTAGACGGGGACGCCGGCCATGCTCAACGCCTCAAGATCTCGGCGCGCGGTCCGCTCCGAGATCTCGAGCTCTTCCGCGACCTCGGCCGCGGTCACCTGGGTGCGGCTCTGGAGGAGCAGGAGGATGGCGACGAGCCGGTCGGCGCGCACGACGCGAGCTTCCCACGCAAACCGGTCAGGGGATGTCCGGTTCGGTGGCGCAGGATGCGCGCATGCAGACGACCCCACACCTCCAGCCCACCGTTCCCTCCCCCGCCGACGACCGGACCGCGCCCCCGCCCGACGACCCCCGCGTCGTGCTCGCCAAAGCCGTCGCCCTCGGCGGCACCGTCATCGGCGGGGTCGGTCGCGACCGCCTCGACGACCCCACTCCGTGTGACGACTTCGACGTCCGCGCCCTGCTCGGCCACCTCGTCCAGGTCCTCGACCGGGTCGCGGCCATCGGCCGCGGCGAGGAGCCGATGGCCGTCGGCGTCACGTCCGGCATCGCCGACGACGCGTGGGCCGGGGCCTGGGCGGCGAGCGCGCACGCGGTCGAGGCGGCGTGGACCGATCCCGCCACGCTCACCCGGACCGTGCACCTCCCGTGGGCGACGCTGACCGGCGCGGAGACCCTCGCCGCCTACACCACCGAGGTCACCCTGCACACCTGGGACCTGGCGGTCGCGACCGGCCAGCAGCCGGCGTGGGACCCGGAGGTCGTCGAGGTCGCGTTCGCGTCGCTGCGGCGGTCGCTGCCCGCCGAGGGTCGGGCCGAGCGCTACGCCGAGGTGAAGGCCACGCTGCCGCCCGGGGCGTGGACGAGCGACCCGTTCGCGCCGGCGGTCCCGGTCGGTCGGGAGGCACCACCGGTCGACCAGCTCGTTGCGTATGCGGGCCGCCGGCCCTGAATCGTCTATCCCGACGCGAGCTTCGGGAGGACCTCCTCCTCGAAGAGGTGGAGGCTCTCCCAGGCGAGCGCGGGCGGGATGCCGCCCATCATGGGGTGGAAGAGCGTGAACCCGTAGGGCCCCTTCGCGTCGAGCTCGCGCACGAGATCGTCGGGCGTGAGGGTGCGGTACTGGCCCGTCGCGCGCAGCGCGCCGGCGTCGTCGATCGGCGTGTACCCGCCGCTGGAACCGACACCCGCGCTCGCCATCCACTCGCCGTACGCGTTCACCTCGTGCATCGCGTGCGGCGCGATCCGCTCCCACGCCGCGTCGGGATCGCTCGCGACGTGGAACATGCTCGTGTCGCCGCCCATGGCCGGTCCCGGGTCGGGCCGGCCCAGCTGGATCATCTCGTCGCGGTAGAAGTCCCAGAGCTCGGGCGTGGAGGGCATGAACCCGTCGCCGATGCGCGCGGCGCGCCGGGCCGCGGGCTCGCTGCTTCCTCCGAGCGTCAGCGCGGGACCGCCGTCCTGATGCGGCCGGGGCGTGACGGTCACCGTCCGGCCGCGGAACTCGAACGGCATGCCGCTCCAGGCCCGCCTGAGCGTGTCCACGGTCTCGACCGTCCGCTCGACGCGTGCGTGGGGGTCGACGTCGAACATCGCGAACTCCTCGTCGACGTAGCCGTTGGCGATGACGACGTCGAGGCGTCCGCCGCTGATGAGGTCGACGACGGCGAGGTCCTCGGCGAGACGCAGTGGGTCGTGGAACGATGCGACGAGCGCGGCGATCTGGATGCGGATCCGCTCGGTGCGCGCCGCGATCGCGGCGGCCATCGTGATCGGGCTCGGGAGGTACCCGTCCGCCGAGCCGTGATGCTCCGAGAGGACGGCCGTCACGAATCCCAGCCGGTCGGCCCATGCGGTCATGTCGAGCGCGGCCTGGTACCGCTCGTGCATGGTCGTTCCCGCGAACGGCGGGTTGCGGAAGTCGAACCGGATCCCGAACAACGCCATTGGTGCGCTCCCTCGTCGGGGTGAGCATGGCTCGCGCGCGGTGCGCGCCGCACGATCAGGTGCGTCGGGTCGCCCGCGCGTAGCGGTCGGGCGTCATGCCGATGGCCGACGAGAAGTCGCGGATCAGATGGGCCTGGTCCGCGTAGCCGAGCTCGGCGGCGAGCGCGGCCCAGTCGACGCCGTCACCGCGTGCAGCGCGCTCCGCGGCCTCGTACAGGCGGTAGCGGCGGATCACCGACTTGGGGCTCACGCCGACGTGGTCGGCGAAGCGCCGCTGGAGCTGGCGCACACCGACGCCGGCGAGCGCGGCCAGGGCGTCGACACGAGTGAGTGACGGGTCCGCGGCTGCATGCTCGACCAGCGCCGTGCTTCCTTCCGACGACTGGCGCGCCGCAGGTATGCGCGCGGCAAGGAAGTCGTCCGCGGCAGCGGTGAGCTCGGCGTCGTCGGACGCGGCGTCGACGACCCGCGCGAGCTCGAGTGCCCCGGGGCCGAACACCTCCGCGATCGGCAGCACCCGGTCGGTGATGCTGGACAGCGCGCGGCCGAGGAAGGGCCGGAAGCCGGCGGGTCGGAACATGATCCCGAGCGCGCGCCCCGCGCCTTCGAGCTTCCGTTCACCGATGCGCGTCGTGACGCCGTGGACGAACGGGCCTTCCTCGGCAAAGACGACGTTGACGACGGGGTGCGCGAACACCTGCTGGGTGAAGGGCTCGTCGTCGCGCAGGTCCCAGCTCACGACCCAGTACCGGTCGACGAAGCGTTCGACGCGCCCCGACGGCGGGTACCGGTCGAGACGGAACTTCGTGAGCCCCGCGGCCGGATCGATGATGCCGCGGGCGTCCTCGTGGACCGGCTTCACCACGGTTTCGAAGCTAGCGGCGCACCCGGCCGGACATGTCGCGTTTCTTCAAGATCGACACTCCATCGACCGGCATGCTGGTCGGCCGAGCGAGGAGGCAAGCGATGAGCGAGATCTCGGAACGATATGCACGGCTCTCCGGCGCGTTCGCCGAGAAGGTGGCGGACGTCCGCCCGGATCGATGGGAGCGACCGTCGCCGTGTGAGGGCTGGAGCGCACGGGACGTGGTGGACCACGTGGTCCAGACCCACGGCATGTTCCTGCGCCTCGTGGGCCGCGAGCTCGGCTCGACGCCCTCCGTCGACGACGATCCGGTCGCCGCGTTCGACGCGGCGCGCAAGGTGGTCCAGGCCGACCTCGACGATCCCCAGCGCGCCGCCGAGACGTTCGAGGGTCAGATGGGCACGATGAGCTTCGAGGACGCCATCGACCGGTTCCTCTGCTTCGACCTCGTGGTGCACGGTTGGGACCTGGCGCGCGCCGCGGGTCTCGACGAGCACATCGATCCCGACGACGTGCAGCGCGTGCTCGCAGCTGCCCCCGCGTTCGGCGACGCGTTGCGCGGGCCCGGCGTGTGCGGTCCGGAGCTCACTCCCCCGCCCGGCGCCGACGAGCAGACCCGGATGCTCGCGTTCCTCGGACGGCGCTCGTGGGCGTGAGCGCGCCCGCCTTCCGGCGCAGGCGGTGCGCGTGACGACGTACGTCGCGCTCCTGCGCGGTGTGAACGTCGCCGGCGCCCGCCGGGTGAAGATGACCGACCTCCGCGACGCGCTCGCCGGCGCGGGCATGGGCGACGTCACGACGTACATCCAGAGCGGGAACGTCCTGCTCGGGAGCCGCGCTCGCAGCGCCGCCGCCGTCGAGCGCGCGGTCGAGGAGACGCTCGAGGACGCGTTCGGGCTCGGCATCGACGTGATCGCGCGTTCGGCGAGCCAGCTCGGCGCGATCGTCCGTCGCAACCCGTTCGCCGGCCGTGGTCGCGATCCGGTCACCGTGCACGTGGGCTTCCTCAAGACCCGGCCGAGCGCCGCGGCCGCGACGGCGCTGCGCGAGCGGACGTTCGGCGCCGACGAATTCGTGCTCGACGGCTCCGAGCTGTTCCTCCACTATCCGAACGGCTCGGGCCGCTCCAAGATGACCGGAGCGGTGTTCGAACGGCTCCTCGTCACCCCGTACACGGGCCGCAACTGGAAGGTGACGACCGAGCTCGCCCGGCTCGCGGCCGACCATCGGGGGTGACGCGCGGTTGCCATCACCGGGTGGGGATGCGATCGTGGATCGCACCTGACCGGGAGGAGCGCCGCCGATGTCCGACAAGCCGACCTACCTCGGGCTGCTCAACGCCGTCGCGCTGGCCGAGGGCCGCGCCAACACCTACCTGCGCGAGTGGGCGTCCCGCACGCCGAGCGACGACGTGCGCAAGGTCCTGCTGACCGTCGCCGCGCGCGAGTGCGAGCACGCGGCCAGCTTCGCGAAGCGCATCAACGAGCTCGGGTACGAGCTGCGCGACGGTGACGACGGTGAGCTCGGCAAGGCGATGTCGATCGTCACGTCGGATCGCTCCGACCTCGAGAAGATGAAGGCGTTGAAGCTGCACCGCCTCGACACCGGCGACAAGCCCGACATCTTCGACGGCTTCTTCCGGAACCACACGATCGACATCCGCACGGGTGAGCTGCTGGGCCGCTACATCGCGGAGGAGCGCGACAGCGCCCGCCTGCTGCGCTCGTGCTACGAGCAGCTCAAGCAGGCCGAGCGTGCCGGACCGGGCGGGTCCGCCGCCGACGTCGATGACGTCGCCGACGCGATCGGCACGCTCGAAGGCAAGGTCGACGGCCTGTGCCGCTCGGTCGAGGAGCTGCGTCAGATCGTCTGCGCGCAGAGCATGCCGACGAGCGCGTCGTAACGCGCTCCGCGCAACCCGGCTCCACATCCGCCGCCCGTTCGATGGACGTCTTCGACGACCTCGTCGCGGAGCAGGACCGTCTCGAGGACATCCTGACCGTGCTCCGTCCCGACGCCTGGTTGTCGCCGTCGGCGGCCGAGGGGTGGACCGTGGCCGACGTCGTCCTCCATCTCGCGCAGACCGAGGAAGCCGTGGTCGCGACGATCGGCGCGGGTGAGGTCGGCGAGGAGTGGGTCGCGCCGGCGGAGACGACCGACGCGGCGATGGAACGGCTCGTACGCGATCAGCGGGCCGCGCCGGAGTCGGCGTTCCAACGATGGCGCGCGGCGCGGCGGGCCGCGGTGCACGCGTTGCGCACGGTCGATCCGCAGCGGCCGCTCAGGTGGATCGCGGCACCGATGCGCTCGCGTGCGCTCGCGACGACACGCATCGCGGAGCACTGGGCCCACGGTCTGGACATCACCGAGCCGCTCGGTATCCCGTTCCCCGACACCGACCGGCTCCGCCACGTCGCCTGGCTCGGTCACCGCACGTTGCCCTACGCATTCGAGCTCGCGGGCGGCGAGTTCCACGACGTGCGGTGCGAGCTGACCGGACCCGACGGGTCGACGTGGTCGTACGGGCCGGAGGGGTGCGGGTCGACCATCACGGGCTCGGGCGGTGCGTTCTGCCGCGTCGGCGCGCATCGTCTGCGGCCCGAGGACTCGGGACTCCAGACGCGCGGCCCGTACGCGGCGGACGCGCTCCGCGTCCTCCGCAACTACGCCGGCTGAGCGGGGTCGACGGAACGAACGGTCACGTCGACGGAGCCGCGCTCTGTCGAAGGATGTCGTCGACGACGTGGGCGAGCGGTCCGGTGGCGTTCCACCTCGAGGACGAACACGCCGTCGAACAGCTCGATGAACTGTGTGAAGTTCCTCGAGCCGCCGCAGAAGAACGTCACCGCCTCGTCCTCGGAGATCCTTCACGTCGTCGGTCAGCTCGCGGGCCGGCCCTGGTGAGATGCCGCGTCCGATCGGGGAGACGGATGACGCGGTTCGCGCACGCCGCCGGGCCCGCGGCCGGTGTTCATCCAGATGTACACGGACGCGTGGTGCTCGGTCGGGGCACCGGGCGCGGGCTCCTGGGCGACGACGGAACCGAGCGGGCGACCGACCGTCGAGCGCTCGGGTTCGTTGTCGGGCGCGAGTGCGACGAGCACGCCGACGTTCTCGCCGAGCGCGATGGCGTCGCGATAGCTGCACCCGGTGAAGTCCGGCACGTGCATGGCGGGAGCGTAGGCCCGGTGCGTCCGATGCGTTGACGGTCGCGTGACCGGGCTGCGAGGCTCGCTCGCATGTCGACCACCGGCGCCGGCCTCGACCTCCTCAGCCCCGCGTCGTTCGCGCACGGCCAGCCCCACGACGAGTTCAAGCGCCTGCGCGACGAGGCGCCGGTTTCATGGCATCCGGAGCGGGACGGTCCCGGCTTCTGGGCCCTGATGCGCTACGACGACGTGAAGGCCGTCGGTCGCGACCCGGCCACGTTCTCGTCCGAGCCGACGGTCATGATCGCGGACGACACCGGCATCGAGCTCGGCGACCACAAGATGATGCTGATGGCGGACCCGCCGTACCACACGCGGCTGCGCCGCATCGTCAACCACGAGTTCACGCCCAAGGCGTCGGAGCGGCTCCGGCCGCGCATCGAAACGCTCTGTCGCGACATCGTCGACGCGGTGATCGAGCGGGGCGAGTGCGACTTCGTGACCGACATCGCGGGCGAGATCCCGTCGTATGTCATCGCGGACGTGCTGGGCATCCCCCTCGACGACGGGCGGCGCCTGTACCACCTCACCGAGACGATCCACGCCGCACCCGAGAGCCAACTCGAGGGAGCCGGGCTGGGCGCTGTGCTCGAGATGTTCAACTACGCGCACGAGGTCGCGACGCAGAAGCGCGCGCATCCCGGCGACGACCTGTCGACGAAGATCCTGCAGGCGGAGGTCGAGGGCCGCGCGGTCGACGACATCGACTTCAACCTCTTCTTCCTGCTGCTCGTCGACGCGGGCGGCGACACGACGCGCAACCTCCTCGGCGGTGGGTTGCTCGCGCTGTTCGAGCAGCCCGGCGAGCGTGCCCGCCTCGTTGCCGATCTCGACGGCTTGCTGCCGACGGCGGTCGAGGAGATGCTGCGCTGGGTGAGCCCGGTGATCCACATGCGCCGGCGCGCGACCCGGCCCGTCACCCTGCACGGCGTCGACATCGCCGAGGGCGACAAGGTCGTCATGTACTACGGCGCCGCCAACCGCGACGAGCGCGCGTTCGTCGACCCCGACCGCTTCGATGTCGGTCGCACGCCCAACGACCACCTCGCGTTCGGCGGCGGCGGTCCGCACTTCTGCCTCGGCGCGCACCTCGCGCGGGTCGAGGTGCAGGCGATGCTGCGCGAGGTGCTGACGCGCCTGCGGGACCTCGAGCCCGCGGGACCCGTCGAATGGCTGCCGTCCAACTTCATCTCCGGGCCGAAGCATCTGCCCGTGCGGTTCACGCCCGGCGCCCGTCTCGCCGGGTGAACCGCCGCCGCCCCGTCGCGCGGGCACTCGCCGCCGCGCTCGTGCTCGCGGTGACGGGCGCGTGCGGCGCGAGCGCGCCCTCGTCGTCGCGCGCGCACCCACGCAGAGCCAGCACCGCGAACCCGTACTTCGCCGCGCCGTTCACGGTCACGACGAACCCGGTCACGTTCGGTCAGGACCCGACCTGGACCGCGGACGGTCGCGTGCTGTCGAACGAGCTCGACCCGGGCGGGACCAAGCAGGTCTACGTCTCACGCCTCGACGGCTCGGCTGCGAAGTGCCTGACGTGCGGCGAGCCGGGACCCAACGCGTTCCCGCAAGAACGGCCGCAGGGCGACTGGATCCTCTTCTGCTCGTGGCGCGGCCAGCGGGTGACGTTCGGCTCGCCCTGCCTCGGTGGCTTCGGGACGGATCTCTACGTGATGCGCCCCGACGGGAGCCGGGTCACGCGCCTGACCGCGCCCGGCGGAGCCGTCGAGCGCGACACCGTCCCTTACGACAACTACCACCCGTACTGGTCCCCCGACGGCGCCCACCTGGCGTGGACGCATCTCGACTTCACGGACCGCGCCGCGGGGGGCACGCAGTGGACGATCCTGCTCGCGGACTTCGTCCCCGGCCCGGGCGCACCGAGGCTGGCGAACATCCGCGTCGTCGCGCCCGGAGGCAACCATGCGTACGAGACGCAGGAGTGGGCACCCGACGGGAGCGGGCTGCTCTACACGAGCTTCACGTCGGCCGGCGACCCGCGTGCGGGATGGCTCAACACGGAGCTCTGGTTTCTGCGGCTCTTCGGCGACGGCGCGTCGCCCGCGCACCCGATCGCGACCCACCTCACCGACGACAACGCAGGATGGGACGAACAGGCGGTCTTCACGCCGGACATGGCGAACGTCGTGTTGATGTCGAGTCGCGCCGCACCGACGTGGTACGAGACCGTGGTGACCGCGGCGCAGCAGACCGGGTACGCGCCGCCGCTCGAGAACCACGTCGCCGGCGCGATGTTCGTGCTCACGATCCTCGATCCTCACTTCCGCACCGACCTCTACGAGCTCCGGCTGTCCGACCACGCGATCAGGCGGCTCACGTCGCTCGACACCGTGATCCCCGAGTTCACGTTCGATCGCACCGGCGCACGCCTCCTCTGGAGCGACGGCATGGGCGCGAAGACCACCCACATCGGGCGGTTCGAGCTCGACGGCGCGCCGCCCTCGCGTGGACGGAGACCGCCGACGAACCGCGCATGGATCGGCGCGCCGCGCACCGGTCCGCACGCCCAGACCGTCGCGCTGCCGCCGCCTCCCCCACCGGCCGCGCGCCCGGCGCTCGTCGCGAGCGCCATCCCGCCGTCGGTCGCCGACGGGCTCGTGCTCCTCGAGACGCAGCTCGCGACCCTCGGATCGCGGCTGTCGGGCCTTGCCGCCGGCCCCTCGTGCTGTCGCGCGAGCAGCTGACCGGCGCCGCGGCCGACCGCCGCGAGCGCCCTGCGGGTTCCCGGGCGGCTCCGACGGAGCCGGCGGTAATGCGCGCTTGGTACATTTCCGCCGCCTTGTGGAACGAGCTGCAGGCGGGAGGGTGCCGGTGGTGACCGACGTGTCCCGGTCGCGTACGCTCCCGCGCGCGACGACGGGGAGCACGGACCGGCTTCCTCACTCGGTCCTCGCGAGGTACGGCGGCGTGGTGTTGTGCCTGGCGATCGTCGCCCCGGCCCTCGTCGCGGTGTGTGCGCTCGCCGGACGCGGTTGGTGGCCGGTCCAGGATCTCGCGATCGTCGATCTGCGCGTGCGCGACGTCTGGTCCGTCCACATCCCGCTCACCGGGATGTACAGCCGCTACGGATGGGACCATCCGGGGCCGCTGATGTTCTGGTCGATCGGCGTGTTCTCCGCCGTGACGGGCCACGCGCCCTGGGCGACGCGAGTGGGAGCAGCACTCTTGGACGGCGCCGCGCTCGTGGCCCTCGGATGGGTGACGTGGCGACGCAGCGTCCGCACGCTGCTGGCCGCGGCCGCGGTGGCCGCGCTCACCTATCTGGCCTCGGGGAACTGGCTGTTTCGCGAACCTTGGAACCCGTTCGTGGCACTGCCGTTCTTCATCCTCTTCGTCTTTCTCTGCTGGTTGGTCGCCACGGGGTCGTTCGGCACGCTGATCGGCACGGCGCTCGTCGGATCGTTCCTCGTGCAGACCCACGTCGGGTACCTCCCGTTCGTCGTCGCCGGCCTGGTGTGGGCCCTCGTGTTGGCCGCTCGCGACCAGCGCCGAGGGATCCGGCGAGTTCCCGACTGGCAGCGAACGGCGCGAATCGCAGTGGCGCTGACCGTCGTCGCCTGGATTCCCGCGGTCGTCGAGACGATCACCTCGCCGCCCGGGAACCTGACACGCGTGACCCGGTTCTTCACGCTCGGCGGATCACATCCGATCGGGCTCCATCGCGGCGCCGGGTTCCTGGCTGCCGAGTTCCGTTTCGTTCCGCCCTGGCTCGGCGGGCATCTTCGATCACCGGTGTTCGTCGGGCACACGTTGCCGGAGTCGTTGTGGTTGCTGCTCGTACCGTGCCTCTTGCTCACCCTGGGATACGCAGCCGCGCGAGCAACGCAGTCCTCGGATGACGCCCGTCTCGTCGGCCTCGCCGCCTTGCTCTTCATCGTGGGTCTCGTCGCGATCTCACGCGTGACCGACGAGCCCGACGACTACCTCTTCCTCTGGCGATCGGTCCTCGCCGCGTTCGTCTTCGTGGCAGCCGTCTGGCCCATCGCCGCCGCGGTCGCTCCCCGTGTGCCGCGGGTCGTTCGTGTGCTGGGGATCGTCGCCGTCATATCCGTCGTCTTCTGGGGATCGGCTCGTCTCGCGCGTTCGGAGACGTCCAGCTCGGGCACGGTGCTGACGGCGTACGAGCCCGTGATGCACCAGATCACCACGCAGCTCGGTGCGCAGCGCCTGCCGGGTCGCGTCGTGCTCGACTTCCTCGGAACCGCACAAGGCGGCGTGTACAGCGGCGTCGTGGATCAACTCGCCCGTCAAGGCGTGACGGTGTACGCACGCGTGAACCCGGGTCGCGCCTACGGCCCACAGCGCAGCTACCACTCCGGCGACACGGGTGCCCGCTGGTACGTCATCGAGCAGGCCTCGTACGCCAGCCAGCTTCTCGACTCGCCCGGCGCACGTGTCATCGCTTCGTACTCACCCTTGACGCCGGCGCAGGATCGAGAGCTGCTTCGACTGGATGGCGAGCTCACGGACGAGCTCAGGGCAGCCGGGTCGGCGCGCCTCGAGAAGCAGCTCGACAACCCGTACGCCGCGTTCCTGCTGGGGAACGTCCCCGGCATCGATCACCGCGCGCTGGACCAGGTCGGTCAACTCGACAGCGTCGTCCAACACTCCGGTCGCTGCTACTGCGGTGTGATCGCCGTCGATCGCGACGCCCGCGTGGCGGGCACCCACGAGCGGCCGGCGACAGCCCGCCGTCCCGCGCCGCGCCGCGCCGGATGACCGTCGCGCGGGAACGCGGCAAGCTACGGCGATGAGCACCGACGCGCCGTCCCGACCGATCGCCTTCGTCTGCGCGATGCCGATGGAGCTGAAGCCGCTCGTCCGGAAGCTCTCGCTGCGCCGGACCCAGCTCGGGGG
>DATBEZ010000106.1:0-61424 GCA_036558745.1 Acidimicrobiia bacterium | reverse complement strand
TCAAGGACAGCAACGTCGAGATCGTCGACGTTCGCTTCTGCGACCTCCCGGGATTGATGCAGCACTTCTCGATCCCGGCGCACGAGCTCTCCGAAGACGTCTTCGAGGACGGGCTCGGCTTCGACGGCTCGTCGATCCGCGGGTTCCAGGAGATTCAGGAGTCCGACATGCTCCTGATCCCCGACGCGAACACGGCGGTGCTCGACCCCTTCCGCCAGCACGTCACGCTCAACATCAACGCGCACGTCCGTGACCCGCTCACCGGCGAGTCGTACACGCGCGACCCGCGCTACATCGTGCAGAAGGCCGAGGCGTACCTGAAGTCGACCGGCATCGCCGACACCGCGTACTTCGGCCCCGAAGCCGAGTTCTACATCTTCGACTCGGCGCGCTTCGACCAGAACCAGTACTCGGGCTTCTACTTCCTCGACTCGATCGAGGGGGTGTGGAACTCCGGGCGCGCCGAGGAGCTCGACGGCTCACCGAACCTCGCGTACAAGCCGCGGTACAAGGAGGGCTACTTCCCGGTCCCGCCGATGGACCAGTTCCAGGATCTGCGGTCGGAGATGGTGCGGCAGCTCGAAGCGGTCGGCATCGCGATCGAGGTGCAGCACCACGAGGTCGGCACCGCGGGCCAGGCCGAGATCGACATGCGCTTCGACACGCTGTCGGTCATGGCCGACAAGCTGATGCTCTACAAGTACGTGGTGAAGAACGTCGCGCGCGCCGCCGGGTACTCGGTCACGTTCATGCCGAAGCCGATCTTCATGGACAACGGCTCGGGCATGCACGTGCACCAGTCGCTGTGGAAGGGCGGCGAGCCGCTGTTCTTCGACGAGAAGGGTTACGCCGGCCTCTCCGACATGGCCCGCTGGTACATCGGCGGCCTGCTACGCCACGCCCCGTCGATCTGCGCGTTCTCGAACCCGACGACGAACAGCTACAAGCGGCTCGTCCCGGGTTACGAGGCGCCGGTGAACCTGGTGTACTCGCAGCGGAACCGCTCCGCGTCGGTGCGCATCCCGCTCTACTCGAAGAGCCCCAAGGCGAAGCGGCTCGAGTTCCGTTGCCCTGACCCGTCGTGCAACCCGTACCTCGCGTTCTCCGCGATGCTCATGGCCGGCCTCGACGGGATCGCGAACCGCATCGAGCCGCCGACGCCCGTCGACCGCGACCTCTACGACCTGCCGCCCGAGGAGCTCGCGAAGGTGCCGCAGGTTCCGGGCTCGCTCAACGAGAGCCTCGCCGCGCTCGAGGCCGATCACGACTTCCTGCTCGCGGGCGGCGTGTTCACGCCCGACGTGATCGACACCTGGGTGACGTACAAGCGCACCAACGAGATCGACCCGGTGCAGCTCCGTCCGCACCCGTGGGAGTTCTACCTCTACTACGACATTTGATTCGCCGCGGCGCGTCAGTGGCGCGGGGGTCGTCGTCCGACGAGGAAGTACATGACCGGCCCGACCGGCTGCACGAGGAGCGTGAGCAGCCAGAGTGGCTTCCAACCCCGCACGTGCTCGGAGGGCCGACGGACCAGGTCGCGCAGGGCGATCGTCGTGATGATCAACTCCGCGAGCGCGCCGAGCACGATCGCAGTCCGCTGACCGGCGGTGAGATCGGACCAACGCTTCTTCGGCCGCGACCGGCGCGGGACCGCGTCGCTCGTTGACTCGTCAGGACCCATGAGCGAAGCATTGCCCGAGTCGCGCTCCACCTGCGAACGCGGTGCGCCAGATCGGGCCATGCGCCCGTCGCGCCGTAAGGGCTCGTCTCATCCGGTCGCCGCGCCGAACTCGGCGAGCAGCTGCTCGACGCGCGCGTGGATCTGGTCGCGGATGGGACGCACCGCTTCGAGTGGCAGGCCTGCGGGATCGTCGAGCGGCCAGTCGTCGTAGCGCGTGCCGGGAACGTACGGGCACGTGTCGCCGCAGCCCATCGTGACCACGACGTCGGCGGTCTCGAGGTCGCTGTCACGCCAATGCCTCGGGATCTGGTGCGCGATGTCGATGCCGACCTCGGCCATCGCGGCGACGGCGGCCGGGTTGACCTTCTCCGCTGGCTCCGAGCCGGCCGAGTAGCCGATGGCGCGGCCGTCGGCGAGCGCGTTGAACCAGCCGAGCGCCATCTGGCTGCGACCCGCGTTGTGAACGCAGAGGAACAGCACGCTCGGCACGTGCGCGCCGGTCTCCGGAGCAGTCGTCATGTCCCCCCTGTCAGGCGGCTTCGGATGCGTGGGGCACCACGATGTCCTCGGCGTCGAGGTTCGGGTACCAGAGACGGGCGGCGAAGACCGCGAGCAGCGCGCCGGCGACCTGCATGACGACGAACATCGGGACGCTGGCCGGCCTGATCCCCGCGAACGTGTTCGACAGCATCCGGCCGATCGTCACCGCGGGGTTCGCGAAGCTCGTCGAGGACGTGAACCAGTACGCGGCCGTGATGTACGCACCCACTGCGAACGGCGCGATCGTCGCCCGCCCGGTGCGGACCACGCCGAGGATCACGATGAGCAACCCGAACGTCGCGACGAGCTCCGAGAACCACAGCGCGCCCGACGAGCGGGCGCGGGTCGAGAGATCGATCGCCGTGACGCCGAACATGATGTTCGCGACCATGCAGCCGACACACGCACCGGCGATCTGCGCCACGACGTAGACAAAGCCGTCGAGCGTCGTCGTCCCACCGAGAATCCGATCCGCAAGGGTGACGACCGGGTTGAAGTGGGCGCCCGACACCCGACCGAATGCCAGGATCAGCGCGACGAGCCCCGCGCCGGTCGCCAGCGCGTTCTCGAGCAGCTCGAGGCCGGGGTCGCCGGGCGAGAGGCGTTGGGCGGCGATGCCGCTGCCAACGACGACCGCGACGAGCAGCAGCGTCCCGACGGCTTCCGCGCTCGCCCGTCTCGCGAGGTCGCGATCCATTCAGCCGCAGCAGCGGTCGGCCGACTCGGGCGCGGAGCTGCAGCACAGCGCGTCGTCGCCGGGCTCCACCGTGCGGAGCTGCCCGGCGGGGTGCTCGACGTCACCGAGGACGGTGTAGATCTCCCACGGCTCACCGTCGGGGGCCTCCACCCAGACCTTGTCCTGCAACGCGTAGCAGCACTCCACCTGGTCCTCGGACGCGCAGCTCAGGCCGTCGTCGCTCAGGCGCGCCTGCGCCGCCCGGACCTCGTCGGTGGAGGAGACCTCGACGCCGAGGTGGTTGAGCGACCCCGGCTCGCCCGCGCCCTCGACGAGCACCAGCTTCAACGGCGGCTCCGCTATCGCGAAGTTCGCGTACCCGGGCCGGATCTTCGCCGGCTGGGCGCCGAAGAGCTTCGAGTAGAAGTCGATCGCCTGGTCGAGGTCGGAGACGTTCAGCGCGAGCTGCACCCGTGACATCGCACGCTCCTGTAGATTGACGGTCATCGATGCGAAAATAGCATCGTATCGACAGTTGTCAATGGGTTGTCGCCCGGCGGCTGACGGAGGGTGGCGTGGCGAGGTCACGGACGATCGGGTGCTGCGGTTCGGTGCTCGCCGAACCGCTGAGCGAACGCAACGCAGGTGAGCTCGCGGCGTCGTTCGCGGCGTTGTCCGACCCGGTGCGCCTGCGCCTGTTGAGCATCATCGCAGCGAGCGACGAGGTGTGCTCGTGCGATCTCGAGGCGCCGCTCAAGCGCAGCCAGCCGACGGTGAGCCACCACACGAAGGCGCTCGCCGAGGCCGGGCTGATCGTCGGCGAGAAGCGTGGCAAGTGGATGTGGTGGCGGATCGTCCCCGAGCGCGTCGCCGCGTTGCGCGACGCACTCTCGTGACGGTGTCGCAATCGTTCGTCCCTCCGGCGGTGTGACTGAGGACACGAGAGCGCGGCACGCGCGCGCCCCGTATGTTCCGGCGTGGCAGGGACGGAGGGGAGCGCCGGCGATCGCTCTCCGTGCATGAGCGGACTGCGCGCCATGGCCGCGTGCTCGGTCATCGTGTTCCACGTCGCGTCGTACACGACTCGCTTCCGAGGCTCGTCGGGTCCGTACCTCCAGATGCTCGACATGGGCGTGTGGGTGTTCTTCGTGATGTCGGGCTTCCTGCTGTATCGACCGTTCGTGCGCGCGCACCTCACGGCGTCACCGGGTCCGCATCTGCGCGCCTACGCGATGCGTCGCGTCGCCCGTGTCTATCCCGCCTACTGGGTCGTGCTCGCGTTCTTCACCTTCGTCATCCCACTGGCCTCGATTCGCGGCGGGCGTGCGGGTCTGCTCCATGTGTTGCTGCTTCACACGTACGAACCGCACCAGCTGTTCGCCGGTATCGCGGTCTCGTGGAGCCTCGTGGCCGAGATGTCGTTCTACGTCTTCCTTCCCTGCTTCGCGCTCGCGGTCGCCGCGCTCGGCCGGGGCATCGGTCCGATCGCGGCGGAGGTGACAGGCCTGGTCGTCGTGTTCGCGGTCGGGTTCGGCGCGCAGCTGTGGGACATCTGCGGCGCGCCGCCCGCCCCGGTCGACGCTTTCCCGATCCATCTCTACGTCTTCGGACTGGGAATGACCCTGGCCGTCGCGACCGCCCGTCGGTGGCGGCTCGCGGTCCCGGAGACGCTGCGTCGGGTCGGCGACCGGACGTGGCCGTCGTGGACCGTCGCCGCGGTCTTGCTCGCAGTGGTGTACTGCCGTCCCGGTGGCGCGACCGCCCCTCCCTCGAACCACGCGGTCGCGTTCCTGCTGTTCGTGAGTCGTGCGCTCGCGGCGTTCTTCATCGTCGTGCCCGCGGTCGTCGGTGCCCACGGTCGCGGCGCGATCCGTCGCGCGCTGCAGTGCGGTCCGATCGTCTCACTCGGGACGATCAGCTACGGGCTGTACCTCTGGCATCCGCTGCTGATCCAGGCCATCCAGAAGGATTGGCTCGGCAAGCGCGCCGGGACCGGCAACCCGGTGGTGCTGCTCGTCGTCGCCGCGCCGGTCGTGCTCGTGGCCGCGACCGCGAGCTGGTTCCTCGTCGAGCGGCCGGTCCTGCAGCTCGCGCGTCGGGCCCAATTGCGGCCGCGCGCGGTCCTCGGCGTGCGCTTGTCCCACGCATGACGGCACGCGGCAGCGCGACGTGCGTGCTCAGAGGCCGAAGGCGCCACCTTCGACGAGGATGACCGTGCCGAGCGCGACGAGCACGACGGGGAGCAGGACGTGTCCCCACCGCGACAGGGCACGTGCCGTCACGGGGTTCGCCGCGAACCGACGGCCTGCGAGGCACCAGAGCGCGACCATCACCAGGAAGACGACGACGTAGACGGCGACCGCTCCGGCGCTGACCGACGAGAACACCGGCACGTACACGCCGATGTTGTCACCGCCGTTGGCGAACGTGAGCGCCGCGACCTTGCCCGTCGTCGGGGTCTGCGCCGAGGAGTCGTCGTGCACGCTCTCGTCGCCCCGATGGCGCCACACGTCGATGCCCGCGCGGAGTCCGAGCAGGAGCGGGATCAGTCCCAGGTAGGGGATCGCGTCGACGGGCAGGAGGCGCAGGCCGGACGCCGCGAGGAGGGAGACGACGACGATCGCCACGAAGCCGAGGTACTGCCCGACGACGATCCGACGGTCGAGCGCTCGCTCGCCCAGCGCCCGTCCGAAGTACAGCGTCAGGAGCAGGAGGTCGTCGATGTTCGTCGCGGCGAACACCGCCACTGCCGGGCCGACCGCCTGCCACATCTCCGTGCCTCTCTCGGCCGAATCTCCGTGTACCGCCCTACAGTCCGATCGACCTCGGCATCTCGCGCGTCAACGCGTTCGACCGGGCGTAGACCCTTCCGGCGTACCCGCCGTTTGACGTACAGGGTCTCGGTAGCCGGTGAATCGCGCCACCTCCGGATCGGAGCCGCGGCCGAGGGGTAGCGTCGGGTGGATGGCAGACCGGGCCCAACGAGGTGAGTTTGGCCGCCGCGTCGACGACGCGGTCCTGGTGCTCTTCGCCCTGGTCTCGGACAGCATCGGGTGGGCGACGGCTGCGCTCCTGGAAGAGGATCTGGAACGGGCGAACCAGGTCATCGAGAACGACGGCGGGATCGACACGCGGTGCGCTGAGCTCACGGGCATCCTGAAGGAACGCCTGTCCGAGGGATCGCTGGAGCCCGACGAGCTCGAGAACCTCATCGCCGTGCTGCAGATGGTCCCCGAGCTCGAGCGAAGTGCGGACCTGGCCGAGCACATCGCCCAGCGCGCCACCCGTCGCCTCGGCGGCTTGATCACGCCCCAGAGTCGCGGGCTGATCGAGCAGATGGGCAAGATCACCGCGCGAATGTGGCAGGCGGCGGGCACGGCCTACCGACAACGCTCCCGCGACGCGGGCTTCGAGCTGCAGGAGGCCGACGACGAGCTGGACGACCTTGCGACGCATCTCGTCAACGAGGGCGTCATCGAGGGCACCGACCCCCAGGTTGCGGTGGATCTCGCGTTCGTCGCGCGCTTCTACGAGCGTCTGGGCGACCACGCCGTCAATCTCGCTCGTCGCATCGACGTCATGGCCGCACCGAAGCGCCTGCTTCTCAGGCAGGTGCTTCCGTCCCGCAAGACGAGCGCGCCGACGGAGAAGCGGGGCGGAGTTCGACGACTCCTTCACGGGCTCAGCCGGCTTCGTCTCGTGCCGACCGACGAGGGCTTCTTCGATCTGTTCCGGATGGCCGCAGACAACGCGCGCGACTGCGCAGTCGAGCTCAGCAAGCTGGTCGCGACCGACAACAGCGAAGAGCACTTCGAGGCGATCAAGGGCTTCGAGCGACAGGGTGACCAGATCACGATCGACTTGCTGCGACGCCTTGATGCGAGCTTCGTGACACCGTTCGATCGAGAAGACATCCACGCGCTCGCCGAGGAGCTCGACGACGTCGTCGACGACATGTTCACCGCGGCGTCTCTGCTTCAACTCGCGGAGCACGAGCAGCGGCTTCCCGAGCTCGCCGATCTCGCCGACGTCCTGGTGACGATGACCGACGAGATGTCAGCGCTCATGGAGAGCCTCCAGAGCGGCAAGGGCGGCCGCTACCGGCTGGAACGCATCGAGCATCTCGAACGCGAGGGCGACTCCATCTTCCAACGCGGCATGGTGCGCCTGTTCAGTGGTGAGTACGCGGCGCTCGAGGTCATCAAGTGGAAGGACATCGTGCGCGCGCTGGAGGACTCGATCAATGCGATCGAGGACGTTTCCGACGTCGTGGAGTCGATTCTCGTCAAGAACTCCTGACGGTCCGGCTCACCCGACGATGGCGTGCGCGACCAGGTAGGCGACCCACGCACTGGCGGCAGCGCCAGGGATGGTGAACACCCACGCGAACGCGATGCGTTGAGCGACGCTCCACCTCACGGCCGAGAGGCGGCGGCTGGCCCCGACGCCCATGATCGACGACGTCATGATGTGCGTCGACGAGACGGGCATCGCGTAGGCGTACGCGGAGACCAGCAGGACGGAAGATGCCGCCGTCTGCGCGGCGAACGCCCGCGGGGAGTCGAGCGGAGTGATGCGGCTCCCGAGCGTGCGGATCACGCGCCAACCGCCGGCGAGCGTACCGAGTCCCATCGCCCCCGCGGCAGCGACGATCACCCACAACGGGACGTCGAAGGCGGTCAGGTGGCCCGTCGTCACCAGCGCGAGGGTGATGACGCCCATCGTCTTCTGCGCGTCCTGAGTGCCGTGGCTGAATGACATCGCGGCAGTCGACACCGTTTGCCCGCGACGGAACCCCGAGTTCACGGTGCTCGGGCGGGTGCGCCGAAAGATCCACAGGATGAGCACCATCAGGAGGTAGCCGAGGATCAGCCCGATCACCGGCGACGCGGCCATCGGAATTACGACCTTGTCGATCAACCCGCTCCATTTCACCGTGACCGACGCCGCGAGCGCAGCGCCGACGAGACCGCCGATGAGTGCATGCGTCGACGAGGACGGCAGCCCGAGCCACCACGTGAAGAGGTTCCAGAGGATTGCGCCGATCAGCGCCGAGAACACGACGACGAGGCCGTGTGTCCCGCTCGGCGTTTCGATGATCCCTGAGCCGACCGTGGCCGCGACCTTCGTCGAGACCAGCGCGCCGACCACGTTGAGCCCGGCGGCCATGGCCAGTGCGACGAGCGGCCGGAGCGCGCGCGTCGTGATCGAGACCGCTACCGCGTTGGCGGCATCGTGAAAGCCGTTGGTGAAGTCGAACCCCAACGCAACGACAATGAGGAAGACAAGCCCGACCGTGCGCATATTCCGAAGACGTCGGACCCGCTGCGGCCGACTTGGCAGGACGTTACCCGAGGCCGCCGACACCAGACCTTGGGCGGGTCAGGGGTCGAGGTGGAGGCCCGAGCAGGCCCGATCCCCCACCGCAGACGTCAGGGTGACGGCGTGGGGAACCGCAGATCGAGGATCGGGTGGAGCTCGATCTCGTTCGGCGCCTGCTCCGATTGGCCGGTCGGCTCGTCGAAGAACCCCACGCCGGTCACCTCGACCCTGGTGGGCACGTCACCGTGCCATGCCGCGAGCTCCTGGTGCGCGTGCTTGATCTGCGCGGCGAAGACGCTCGTCGTCGAGAGTGACACGTCCGGCAGCTCCGCGAGCATGTGGTGGCCGGCGTCGTCCTCGATCTCGAGCTTCTGATCGAGGTCGTGCTCCTGGTGGATGTCGGTGAGCGTGGCGGTGACCGTGTACGTCGTGAGCTCGACCGGCGCGATCCGATGGTTCGGCGACGTGTGCGTTTGCGAGACCAACCACGCGACCGTGGTGGGGACGGGCTGGAGACGGACCAGTCGGGCCTGCGCGTCCGTGCCGACCTTGACGTCCCAGATGCTCTCCGTCCCGGTGCTGACGCCGGGACGCTCGTCCTCCTGGTCGATGTCCTTGTCGAGCCGGCTGCGCGGCGCGGTGGTGTGCCGGTTTCCGGTCAGGACGCCGTAGCTGACGAGGCCGACCAACGGCAGCAGTGCGGTCGTGAGCGCCACGGCGACCACGCGGGCGCGCCGGCGACCGCCGTGGTCGGCCCAGTCGAGACTCTGCCCCATGTGTCTCACCCGCCCGTCGGCGGACCCGCAGCCCAATGCCGGCGACACTGTAACGACGTCGCCCGGCGGTGTCCGAGCGGGGCTTCGCGTGGGACTAGTTCGTCCAGCTCTGGTAGTTGTTGCCGACCGTCACGTTCTTGACACGCGCGCTCGTGGCGCCGCTGACGAAGCCCATCGTCGGATCGAGCAGCCGGTTGTAACCGATCACGACGCCGTCGACCCAGTCGGTGCTGCGCATGGGCTCGATGTCGACCGACCACCGGTGCGCGTATCGCACGACGTTGTTGTAGAAGAGCACGTCGCCCGCGCAGTTGACCGCGATGCCCTGGCGGCCGGCCTGCAGATCGTTCGTGTCGTGGATCTTCACGTGCATGTCGCCGGCGGAGAGATAGAAGAAGTCGCCGCGCACGCGCGTGATGTTCACGTGGCCGATCTCGACGTTGCTGCTCTGGTCGATGATGATCCCGGCCTGGGCCTCCGTGTCGGCGCGGAAGCCGACGGAGTCCGGCTTCTCGCCTTGGATGTTCAGGTTCTTGACGAGGATGTCGCTCGAGGTCTGGATCATGAGATGGCGCGCCAGCCGGTTCGGGTTGAGCGTGACCCGCCGCAACGTCGCGCCGTTGCCGTCGATCGTGAGGTGGTGGCGGTTGCGGAGCAGCACCGTGTCCTGGGTGCGGTAGCACGCGTTCGCAGGCAGGGTGACCGTCGATCCGTTGGGCTGTGACGCGAGATACGCGTTGAGCGCCGCGGTCACGTCGACCGAGCAGTCCCTCGCCGCGGGCGGTCCGAGCGGCGGCGCGGGCGGGACGGGATCGCACGCGCTCACGATCCCGAGCACGCACATTGCCGCGACCAGGGCCAACATCCGCTTCATCACCGTGTTCCTCTCGCACCGCGCGGCCGGAGTCGGGCGAAGCCGGCGACGTCGTCGCCGGGAAGCCGCGCAGGATCACGGTCTGATCGGTCGGTCGGAGAGGCGGATGAGCGTGTCGCGCTGCGATGTCAGCCCGCGGCCGGGCGTGCGACGCACGCCGCAGCAGCGCCGTTCGCCGCTCAGTAACCCGACAGCAGCGTGCGGAGCAGCCCCAACGTGTCGCGGCCGGCCCGGCTCCGGAGCCGGGCGGTGTCACAGGGTTGGCGTCCCCACAGCAGGAGGACCCGCGCCGACGCGTCGGTCTCGAGCACGGCGTCACCATCGGGCGGCGCGAGCGAGAGCTCGACGCCGTTCGAGCCGGGGCGCAGCACGACGTCGTCGCGGCCGTGGGCGCGCAGCCGCAGCTCGTTCTGCGGCGCCTCGTGCACGCGTCCCATCCCCCGTACGAGCAATGGTCGGCCGACCGCCTCGACCGCGTGCCGCGTCAGCTCCGGTTGGTCGAGCAGGCGCTCGCTCACCTCGTCGTCGCCGACGACGTCCCACCGGTGCAGCGCGAGCTCGTTGCGCATGTGGGTCGGGAACGACGACACCTTCATCTGCCTACCGGTCCACGGCACCGGCGCGCTCACGTCGCCCGCGAGTGCCTCCTCGAGCGTCGCACCCAACTGCTCGACGCGCTCCGTCAGCGCGCCGAGCAGGGCCGGATCGCCCATCGCGAGATAGGGGGTCTCGCGTTCCTCGAACGATCGCGTCGGTGGCACCGGGGCGCCTTCGAGGTGCGCCCGAAGCGTGCGCGTGATCTCCTCCGCGTTCCCGGCGTTGTGGGCGACGACGTCTCGCGTCGTCCAGGCCTCGCACGCGGTGCCGGCCGTGGGATGCGCCGCCGTGACTGCGGCGGCGAACGCAGGCCACTCGGGAAGGAGCGCGACCGTCCGGTCGGTGACGACAGCCACGAGGCGAGCGATGCCCGGCCTCGTCGTGAATCAAACGCGTTCTTCGCGATCTCACGCGCTAACGCGCGTCCCAGACCGCGTGTAGGTGCTCGACCCGCCGCAGGACGGCGCCCTCGGGTTCGGTCGCGTGCACGGCATGCAGGCCCGGCAGGCGGTCGAGCACCACGTCGAGCGCGGCCGCGAGCTGCTGGCGGGCCAGGTGGGAGCCGGGACAGAACTTCGACCCGAAGCCGAAGGTGAGGATCTCCGACTCGTCGCGCTCGGGCTCGAAGCGGTCGGGGTCCTCGAACACCGTTGCATCGCGGTTCGCGGACGCGATCGCGCAGAGCACGAGCGCACCGGGCGGGAGCTCGACGCCGGCGAGCACGCCGCCGTTCGGCGCGATGCGGGGGAGGATCGACACCGGCGGTTCGACGCGCAGCGACTCCTGCACGACGTGAGGGACCAGGGTGCGGTCGTCGCGCAACCGCCGGAGCAGCCCGGGCGTGTGCAGGATCGTCCGCAACAGCGTGCTCAGGCCGTCGGATGTGGTCGTGGCGCCCACCGCGTAGATGAGGCGGACGTGCGAGAACACCTCCTCGTCACCGAAGCGCTCGCCATGGTGCTCGGCCGAGAGCAGGTGTGAGATCACGTCGTCGCGCGGTTCGCGCCGTCGTTCCTCGACGATCGGCGCGAGGAACGCGGTCACCTCGTCGGCCGCGGCGAGCGCGCCCTGCGGGTCGCCCGGGTAGTTGAGGAGGTCGAGGGCGAAGCGGCGCTGGCGCTCCTCGGATCCGAGCGGCAGGCCGAGCTTGCGGCTGATCGCCCAAAACGGGAGCACCTGTGCCAGCTCCGTCGCGAGGTCGCCGTGACCCCGCGACGCGAAGCGGTCGACGACCTCGTGGGCGAGGGGCGTGAGCTCGGCGTCGACGAAGCGCGCGACGGCCCGCGAGCGGAACACCGGCGTCGCGAGCTGACGGAACGTGTCGTGCGGCGGTCCGTCGAGGTTGATCAACGTGTTGCCGATGTGGGGTCGGGTGCTCATCTCGTAGAAGACCCCGCCCGGGAACTCGTCCTGGGCGGCGAGGTACTCGCGCGACATCGGGTACGTCGTGAGGAGGTAGGCGGGGCGACCGAGCGCCGTGACCGGGACGACCGGGCCCTGCTCGCGTGCCCGGCGGAGGACCTCGTGCAGCGACGGCCCGGGCAGCGGGTCGAGCATGAAGTCGACGTCGGCGACGGTCGGTGTTCTCGCCATCGCCCCATCATGCGCGTCGTACGGCTTGCAGCGCCCGCTCCTGGTCCGCTAGAGATAAGGGCAACCTTACTTAAGGACCTGGCCCGGGAGGCGGAACGGTGCTGCCCACGTTCGTGATCGGTCTGCGGGAGGGGCTCGAGGCGGCCCTCATCGTCGGGATCATCGCCTCGTTCCTCGGCCGCCAGCGCCGCCGCGACGCGCTGGCTTGGATGTGGACCGGCGTCGGCATCGCCGTCGTCCTGTGCACCGCGGTCGCGGTCGGGCTGCGCATCGCGGAGGAGAACCTCCCGCAGCGCCAGCAGGAGGGCCTCGAGACGATCGTCGGCGTGCTCGCCGTCGCGATGGTGACCTGGATGATCGTGTGGATGCGCCGCAACGCGCGCGGCCTGAAGCGCGACCTGGAGGGACGCGCCGCGGCGGCGCTCGCCGTCGGCTCCGTGTCGACGCTCGTCGTCATGGCGTTCCTCGCGGTGCTCCGCGAGGGGCTGGAGACCGCGGTCTTCCTGCTCGCCGCGTTCCAGAGCGCGCAGGACCCGGCCACGGCGGGGACGGGCGCGGTGCTCGGCGTCGTGGTGGCGGTGGGGCTCGGCTACGCGATCTACCGCGGCGGTGTGCGCCTCGACCTCGACCGTTTCTTCCGCGTGACCGGCGCGGTGCTCGTGCTGGTCGCGGCCGGTCTCCTCGCCACCGCCGCGCACACCGCCCACGAAGCCGGTTGGCTCGACGCCGGGCAGCGCCAGGTCCTGAACCTCACCTGGCTCGTCGACCCCGGCTCGGTGCGCGCCGCGCTGCTGACCGGGATGCTCGGGATCATGGCGCGGCCCGTCGTCGCCGAGGTCGTCGTGTGGATCGCGTACGCGCTGCCGATGGGGGCGTTCGTGCTGTGGCCCGCACGTGAGCGGCGTATCGGGCGCCGCGTGCCGCGCGCGGCCGGCATCGCCGCCGTCACCGGCGTGACCGTGCTCGCGCTCGGCGCCGCGCTCACGTCGTGCGGGTCGAAGAGCGACGCGGAGTCGACCGACGCGGGCGCGCGCTCGAAGGAGTTCGACGTGACCCTCGTGGACGCCGGGTGCAGCCCCGAGAAGCTCGAGGTGCCCGCCGGTCCGACGACGTTCGAGGTGCGCAACGACGGCGCGGACGCGATCAACGAGTTCGAGATCCTCGATGGTGACCGGATCCTCGGCGAAGCCGAGCTGATCGCACCGGGCCTCTCGAAGTCGTTCACGCTCACGCTCCGGCCCGGAACGTTCACGACCTCGTGCCCGGGAGGGACCAAGAACGACGGTAAGGGCACGCTCGTCGTCACGGGGACCGCACCGACGACCGCGGCCGCCGACGCGAGTGCAGGCGCGCAGGCGGTCAGCACGTACCGCGGGTACCTCGAGAAGCAGACCGAAGACCTCGAGACCGCGACCACCACGTTCGTGGGCGCGGTGCGGGCGGGTGACGTCGCGCGCGCCAAGGCGCTGTACGCACCGGCGCGATCGCCCTACGAGCGGATCGAGCCCGTGGCCGAGTCGTTCGGCGACCTCGACCCGCGCATCGACGCGCGCGAGGGCGACGTCCCGGCGAACGAGTGGAGCGGCTTCCACAAGATCGAGCAGGCGCTGTGGGTGCGCGGTGATCTCTCCGGCATGGCGCCCGTCGCCGACCAGCTCCTCGCCGACACCCAGCGTCTCGAGACGCTCGTGCGAACGGTGAAGCTCGAGCCCGCGACCGTCGCCAACGGTGCGGCCGAGCTGCTCAACGAGGTGATGACCTCGAAGATCACCGGTGACGAGGAGCGGTACTCGCATCTCGACCTCGTCGACGTCGTCGCGAACGTCGAGGGTTCGCGTGCCGCCTTCGACGCGATCGTGCCGGTCCTCGAAGGACGTGACGCGTCGCTCGCGACGCAGATCACGACCCGCTTCGACGCGCTGCAGGCGGCGCTCGTGCCGTATGCGCGCGGCGACGGGTACGTGCAGTACGACCAGCTGACGAAGGACCAGATCCGGACGATCGCGCAGGCGGTCGACGCGACGGCCGAGCCGCTGGCTCAGGTCGCGCAGCACGTCGTCGGATGAGCGAGCGAGCCGCAGGAGGCGGAGGCCTGGGCGGAGCCCGGGAGGCCGAAGCGGAATCGACCCGTGTGCAGGCGAGCGGAAGCGGGGCCCAGCGGCCCGGCGCCGAAGGCGTCATGAGCGGAGAGATGAGCGAGCGAGCCGCCAGGCGAGCGCACGGGGGGCCACGGGTGAGCCGGCGGCGCCTGCTGTCCGGCCTCGCGGTGGCGGGCGCCGCGGGCGCGGGTGCAGCCGCGTCCGGCCGGCCCGCGTTCGCGCTCGTGCGGGGCGGGCGGGACGCGGCGGCGCGCTCGTCGTCACGGACCGTTGCGTTCTACGGCACGCACCAGGCGGGCATCGCCACACCCGCGCAGGACCGGTTGCTCTTCGGTGCGTTCGACGTGGTCGACGGGGCGACGCGTCGCGACGTCGTGCAGCTGTTGCGGGACTGGACCGGCGCGAGCGTGCGGTTGACGCAGGGACGCGAGCTCGGACGCAACGACGTCGCGCCCGCGCCACCCGACGACACGGGCGAGGCGCTCGATCTCGCGGCCGCGAACCTCACGATCACGTTCGGGTTCGGGCCGTCGTTGTTCGTGCGTGACGGGGTCGACCGCTTCGACATCGCCCGCCGGAGGCCGGCGCCGCTCGCGGATCTCCCCGCGTTTCCCGGCGACGCGCTCGATCCGAGCCGCAGCGGTGGTGATCTGGCGGTGCAGGTGTGTGCCGACGACCCGCAGGTCGCGTTCCACGCGCTGCGCAACCTCACCCGTCGAGCCAAGGGGACGGCCGGCTTGCGATGGACGCAGCAGGGCTTCGGCAGCACGGCGAGCACGAGCAGCGCGCAACGTACCCCACGCAACCTGATGGGGTTCAAGGACGGAACCAACAACCTGGTCGGCGACGACGGCGAGGCCATGGACCGGCACGTCTGGGTCGGTGACGATGACGTCGCGTGGATGCGCAACGGCACGTACCTCGTCGCGCGCAGGATCCGGATGCGCATCGAGATCTGGGACCGTACGAGCCTGCGCGAGCAACAGGACGTGATCGGGCGGTTCAAGGGCAACGGCGCGCCGCTTACAGGCCGCCGCGAGCACGACCCGGTCGACCTCGACGTGAGACGCGCGGGCGCACGTGTCGTCCCGATGGACGCGCACGTGCGGCTCGCGGCGCCGGCCTCGAACGACGGCGTCCGCATGCTGCGCCGGGGCTACTCCTTCACCGATGGCGTCGACGCGCGGACGGCCGGCCTCGACGCCGGTCTGTTCTTCGTGGCGTACCAACGGGACCCGCGCCGTCAGTTCGTCGCCGTTCAACAGCGCCTCGCAGCGCACGACGCGCTCAACGAGTACATCGAGCACACCGGCAGCGCGTTGTTCGCGGTACCGCCCGGCGTCCGCCGCGGCGGGTGGATCGGCGAGACGCTGTTCGGCCCGGGCTGAGCGGCGTCAGTTCCCGCCGCCCGCGGCGTCGCGGTGGGCCCGGCGGTGGTGCGCGGCGAGCACGTCGTCACCGAAGTCGGCGTGCGGGTCGCGGACGACCGTGTGCACGTGGTTCGCGCCGTCCTGGGTGTTGTCGAGCTCGACCAGCAGGCGGGGTCCCGCGATTCGGTAGTAGTGCCCGGTACCGGGCTCGTGCGCGCCGGCCCAGGCGAACGTCGCGCCGGTCGGGTCGGGGCGCTGCGACCCGTCGACGAAGCGCGAGAGGTAGACGTCGAGCAGCGCGGACGCGGCTGCGCGCGAGTCGCCGGCGAGCGCGTCGAGCGGCACGCCACCGCCGAGGTCCGTCCCTCCGAGCCGCGGAAGGTTCCTCGTCACGATGTCGTCGGGCGCCACGTCGGCGATGACGGCGGCGTCGCGCTGCTCGACGGTCAGGCCGTGCAGGAGGTCGAAGCCGAGTCGCTCCTCGAGCGCGAGCGGCGCCACCACCGTGTGCCCGTGGTCGTACACCACCGCGGGGTTCGCGCCGAGGAACAGTGGTGTGGAACGGACCTCACCGTCGGCGACCGTGACGTGCACGGAGACGTGGTGCCCCTCGAAGCGCACGCCCCACGTCTTCGCGCCGGGCTCGCCGAACACGCTCAGCCAGTAGTCGTCGCGGTGGCGACGATCGCTGTGCCATCCCTCGAGCCGGTCGAGCACCTCGTCGAGGCCCATGATCGTCGTCACGCGCGCGAACGCCGGCAGACCGAGCACGGTCCCGAGCAGGCGCTGTATCCGCTTGGTCTGGCCCCGGTCGAGACGCCACAAGGGGACGCCGCGGCGTGGGGCGGGCCAGTACACCCACGTGCGCCGCTCGTCCTCGTCGAAGGGCAGGCGCGCGTCGGCGCGTTGTGCGTCGTCGAGCCCGTCGAGGACCGTGCGGGTCGCGGTGGCGAGGTCGTCGGCGAGCGCCATGCGTGGAGACTAAACGTCGATCGGCTCGACGTCGCGTGGTGCGACCGGGGGCGGCGCGACCAGCGCGAGCCACCACCATCCGACGTCGTGCCACGCGCCGAGCTTGTAACCCGCCGCCGGGAACACTGCCACCCGCCGGAACCCGAAGCGCTCGTGGAGCGCGACGCTCGCCTCGTTGGGTAGTGCGATGCCGGCGTACGCGTTGACGTAGCCCAACGTCCGGACGCGCGGCAGTAGCGCGTCGTAGAGCATGCGCGCCACGCCGCGACGCTGCGCCGCGTCAGCGACGTACACGGAGGTCGCGACCGACCAGCGGTATGCGGCGCGGTCGTTGAACGGACCGGCGTAGGCGTAGCCGACGACGTCACCGTCGAGCTCCGCGACCAGCCATGGGAACCGGACCGTCGTCGAGGCGATCCGCTCCGCCATCTCGTCGACGCTCGGCACCTCCGTCTCGAAGCTGATCGGCGTCGACGCGACCGCGGGCGCGTAGATCATGTGCACCCCGCCAGCGTCGCCAACATTCGCATCCCGCAGCCGTACCCTCGCCGGACTGCTCACGTCGTCTCGGGCTCGCGCCCGTAGAACACCCGCTCGACGACGCGGCGTGCCCGCCTCGTGATACGCCGGTAGTCGTCGCGCAGTCCCGCCTGCGGCCGGTGCACGTAGCCGAGCATGCGACCGAGGCGCAGTGCTTCCGTCGAGTCGGTCGGCAGCGCCTCCTTCGGGCTGTTGGTGAGCAGGTACCGGTAGTTGCGGGCCCGCGAGCAGAAGTCGTGCGACGCCTCGAGCGCGTGCGCGTCGTCAGGCTCGAGCACTCCGGCTGCGGTCGCGGCGTGCAGCGCGCCGACCGTCGACGTCGTGCGGAGCGCGGCGAGCTCGCCCCCGTGGCGGAGTTGGAGGAGCTGCGCGGTGAACTCGACGTCGGAGAGCGAGCCACGTCCGAGCTTCAGGTGGAACTGCGGATCCTCGCCCGGAGGGATCCGCTCGCGCTCGATCCGCGCCTTCATCCGTCGCACCTCGCGCACCGCGTCCTCGGGGAACGGGTCGCGGTACACGAGGGGCTCGATCATGTCGCAGAAGCGGCCCGCGAGGTCGAGGTCGCCGGCGACGGGTCGCGCCTTGAGCAGCGCCTGGAACTCCCACGTGAGCGCCCAGCGCTCGTAGTACTGGCGGTACGCACCGAGCGAGCGCGCGAGCGGACCCTGCTTGCCCTCGGGCCGCAGCTGCGCGTCGATACGAAACGTCTGACCCTCGGCGGTCATCGCACCGATCTCGGCCATGAGGACCTCCGCGATGCGCTCCGCTTCGGCGAAGTCGTCGGGGCCGTCCCCCTCGTACACGAACAACACGTCGATGTCGGACGCGTACGACAGGTCGAGACCGCCGAGACGCCCCATCCCGATGACCGCGAACGGCAGCGGTGGCGCGAGCGCGTGCAACGCGGCTTCCACCGACGCGTCGGCGAGGGCGGCCAGCTCCCGACCGGCTGCGTCGGTGTCGGCGAAGCCGAGGAGGTCGCGCGCGCCGATGCGCAGGAGCTCGCGCCGCTTGAACCTCCGCAGGCCTTCGCCCCGTTCCTCGTCGTCGCGGCGCCACGTCAGCGTGCGGAGCCCTTCCTCCACGAGCTGGGCACGCGTCTTTTCGATCGAGAGTTGCGCATCCGAGCCGAGCAGGTCGACGAATTCGGGATGGCGGCGGAGGGCGTCGCCGAGCAGACGGCTCGAGCCGAGCACCCGACACGTGCGCTCCGCGGTACCGGGCACGTCGCGGAACGCGGTCGCGAGGGCAGCCGAACGGACCGGTCCCTCGACGAGGCGGCGCAGCTGGAGCAGGGCGAGGTCGGGATCGGGCGCGACCGAGCACCACTCGAGCAGCAACGGCAGCAGCTGTTGCATGAGCTGCGACCGTCGGGTCAGCCCACGGGTGAGCTCGCGCAGCGCGGCGCGCGCCTGCGTGACGTCGGTGAAGCCGAACGCGATCAGCCGTTCCTCCGCGGCCTCGAGCGGGAGCGGACCGGTTCCCGCGAGCGCCTCGAGCAGCGGTGCGAAGAACAGCTTCTCGTGGATGGATCGGACGATTGCCTGCTGGGCGCGATGGTTGGCGTCGAACTGCTCGATCGCGGACGCGTCGGGCCGGTCGCGGTACCCGAGCACACGCGCCAGCCGCGTCCGGGTGGTGATGTCCGACGGGAGCGTGTGGGTCTGCTGCTCGTCCCAGAGCTGTAGCCGGTGCTCGACGGTACGCAGCGACCGGTAGGCACGGGCGAGCCGGCGCGCGTCGTCCTCCTCCACGTATCCGGCGTACGCGAGCTGGCTCAACGCCTCGAGCGTGTTGCGCGACCGGACCGAGTGGTCGTCGCGTCCGTGCACGAGCTGCAGCAACTGGATCGCGAACTCGATGTCGCGGATGCCACCCGGACCGCGCTTGAGCTCGCGGTCACCGCCACCGCGTCGGCGGTTCTCGCTCTCGGAGCGCGCCTTCATGGTGCGGATCTCGCGGATCGCGTCGGGGTTGAGCACCTCGGGCCAGACGAACGGCGCGGCGCCTTCGACGAAGCGCGCGCCGAGCTCGGCGTCGCCGGCGACAGGACGCGCCTTCACGAGGGCCTGGAACTCCCAGTTCTGGGCCCAGCGCTCGTAATGGGCCAGATACGCGTCGAGGCTGCGGCTGAGCGGACCGGCGCGACCCTCGGGCCGCAAGTCGGCGTCGGTGCGGAAGACGATGCCGTCCTCGGTCGGATGGGCCATGAGCGCCAGCACGTCGCGCGCGGCGCGGTCGGCAGCCGTCGCGTCGCCCTCGTGGACGAACAGCACGTCGACGTCGCTCGCGTAGTTCAGCTCACGGCCGCCGAGCTTGCCCATGCCGATGACCGCGAACGGAGTCGACGGCGCCGCGAGCCGCACCGCGGCCCGCAACGCGGCTTCGGCCAGCGCGGCGAGCTCGCGACCGACGGACGCGAGGTCGGCGATTCCGAGCAGATCCCGCGCCGCGATGCGCAGGAGCTCCCGTCGCTTCCAGCGCCGCAACGTCGCCGCCGGATCGTCGCCGGTGGCGAGCGCGCCGTCGAGGCGTTGCCCGAACGCCTGGACGTCGAGCTCGACCTCCGCCTGGGCCCGGGTCCCGATCGCGTCGAGCATCCCCGGATCGACGAGCAGCCCCGCGAGCAGCGATCGGGACGCAACGACCACCGCGACCACCGCGTCGACGAGGAACGGCGAGTGCGCGAGCTCGTCGTCGAGCCCCGGATAGCGCTCGACCAGGCGGGCGAGCGCGACGCGGGCCGCAGCCGGATCGGCCGAGCGTTCGACCGCCTCGACGACGGAAGGGCGCTCGAGCGCGGTGACCATGGTCGCAGTGTCGCGCGCCACCCCGTGGGCGCCGCTCGTGTTTCGAGGAGAGGCGATCGACCACCGCACGTATCCTTGAGGCATGTCCCGCATCCGTGTCGCCGCCGCCCAGCTGGACCTCGTCGTCGGCGACCTCGAGGGCAACGTCGGCCGCCTGCTCGACGCGTACGAGGCGGCCGAGGACGCGGGATGCGACCTCGTGGCGTTTCCGGAGCTCGCGATCACGGGCTACCCGCCCGAAGACCTGCTGTTGCGTCCGACGTTCGTCGCGCAGGCAGGCGAGGCGCTCGAGAAGTTCGCGTCGCGAACGGGCCGCGCCGCCGCCGTGGTCGGGTTCCCGGAGGCGCGCCGCGACCTCTACAACGCGGCCGCGGTGTGCTCGCACGGTCGCGTGCACGGCGTGTACCGCAAGCACCTGCTCCCGAACTACGCCGTGTTCGACGAGCAGCGCTACTTCGTTCCGTCGACCGTCGACGGTCCGTTGTTCGTCGTGAACGGCGTGAGGGTTGCGGCCACGGTGTGCGAGGACGCATGGAGCCCGACCGGGCCGATCCTCACGCAGGCCGCGGGTGGCGCCGAGCTCGTCGTCAACATCAACGCGTCGCCGTACTACGCGGCGCGCCTGCGCGAGCGCGAGACGATGCTCGCGACCCGCGCCGCGGACGCGTCCGTGCCCGTCGTGTACGTGAACCTGGTCGGCGGTCAGGACGAGCTCGTGTTCGACGGCGCTTCGATGGTGTTCGACGAGGGCGGGCATCTCGTCGCGCGCGGCAAGCAGTTCACCGAGGACCTGCTGGTCGTGGATCTCGAGGTGCGCCCGAGCTTCCGGCGCCGGCTGCTCGACCCGCGTGGGCGCGTCACCGCGACGCCGTTGCCCGAGGTGCACGTCTCGGAGGCGAGCCTCGCGGTCCGGACGTCGCCGCCGCGCGTGGAGACACCGCTCGAGCCGGTTCACGAGGTGTACGAGGCGCTCGTGCTCGGCACGCGCGACTACGTACGCAAGAACGGGTTCGAGAAGGTCGTGATCGCCTTGTCCGGCGGTATCGACTCGTCGCTCGTTGCGATGATCGCGGTCGACGCGCTCGGCGCCGAGAACGTCGCCGGCGTATTGATGCCGTCGCGGTACTCGAGCGAGGGGAGCATCACCGACGCCGAGCGGCTCGCGAAGAATCTCGAGATCCCGACCGACACCGTGTCGATCCAGCCTGCGCACCGCGCGTTCGAGGACATGCTCGCCGACCTCTTCGCCGGCACCGAGCCCGGACTGGCGGAGGAGAACCTGCAGGCGCGCATCCGCGGGACGGTCCTGATGACGATCAGCAACAAGTTGGGATGGCTCGTGCTCACCACCGGCAACAAGAGCGAGATGGCGACTGGCTACTCCACCCTCTACGGCGACATGGCCGGCGGCTTCGCAGTCATCAAGGACGTCCCGAAGATGCTCGTGTACGCGCTCTGCGTCGACCGCAACGCGCGCGCCGGCCGCGAGCTGATCCCGGAGACCGTGCTCGAGAAGCCGCCGAGTGCGGAGCTGCGGCCCGACCAGCGCGACGAGGACTCGTTGCCCGCGTACAGCACGCTGGACCCGATCCTCGAGGGCTACGTCGAGGGGGATCTGTCGGTCGCCGAGCTCGAGGAGTCGGGGTTCGATCCCGACGTGGTGCGCCGGATCGCGACGCTCGTCGACCGCAACGAGTACAAGCGTCGTCAGGCCGCGCCGGGCGTGCGGGTGTCGCCGAAGGCGTTCGGGAAGGACCGGCGCCTGCCGATCACGAATCGTTGGGGGGGTTGACCCAGGCCGCGGGGAGCCGGGTCCGGCCCTCGCTCGAGAGGGTCGCCGCACCCGAGGTCGCGCTGGTCGTGGCGGCCGCGTGCTTCGGTGTCACGTTCGTGATGGTGAAGGACGCGGTCAACGACGTGAGCCCGGCCGGGTTCATCGTCCTGCGCTTCACGATCGGCACCGCGACGCTTGCACCGTTCGCGTGGGTGTCGCGGCGACGTTCCGCACGTCCTGATCCGCTCCCGTCCGTCGTGAAGGTCTCGATCGCACTCGGTCTCGCCCTCGCGCTCGGCTACATGCTCCAGACCGTCGGGTTGCAGTACACGTCCGCGTCGAACTCCGCGTTCATCACCGGCCTGTTCGTCGTCTTCACGCCGCTGATCCAGATCGCGTTGCGTCACCGCGGCCTCGGCCCCGTGACCGCGACCGCGGTCGCCCTGGCCGTCGCGGGCCTGTTCCTCATCACCGGCGCGAGCCTGCACGTCGGCGCCGGAGACCTGCTGTCGCTCGGATGCGCGTTCGCGTTCGCGGTGCAGATCGTGATGCTCGGCGCGTGGGCGCCGCGCTTCGACCCGCTCGTGCTCAACACCGCGCAGATGGCGGCGCTCACCGTCCTGACGCTGCCGGTGCTCGCGATCACCGGCCCGGGCCGGCTCACGGGCCGCGCGTGGCTCGCGATCGTCGTCACCGGCCTCGCGTGCTCCGCGCTCGCGTTCTCGCTCCAGGTCTACGGCCAGAGCCGGACGGCCCCGACCCGAGCTGCGCTGCTGCTCTCGCTCGAGCCCGTGTTCGCCGCGATGACGGGCTACGCGACCGGCGCGGGCCTCGGCGTCGTCGGTGCGTTCGGGGCGCTCCTCATCCTCGCCGGGATCGTGGTCGAGGAGGGCGGCGGCGCGTGGTGGCGCAAGCGGACGGGCGCGTCGGGGCCGGCGGGCGCCGTCGACCGTCCTTGACCGGCCGGTCAAGTGCGGCTGAGAATGGCCGCTCACCGGCGCCCCGCGACCTGAGCAGGCGATCGAGACGGATCGAGGAACGGAGTCCGACCGTGGCCGACCCCGCGAAGCCCCGCCCCGCGTTCGCACCGTGGGACCGTCGAGAGCTCCCGGGCCTCTTCGACGTGGTCGAGTCGGCCCGGCGGGTCGGCAATTACAAATGGATCGAGATGCGGCTCTTCGAGACCCTCGGTGGTTGGGTCGCGACGATCCCCGAGCTCGACGTGAAGATGGTGCTCGGTCGGCACTGCTACCACCACGCCTGGCACGCGGAGCTGTGGCACAAGCGGCTCCCCGAGCTCAGGGAGATGAACCCGGACCGGCTCACCCAGCCCGCCAACGACGACCTCGTCGCGTTCGTCGACGCGTTCCGCGAGCCCGAGGCGCCCGAGCTCACGATCGAGAAGCTCGTCGGGGTGTACCGCGTGCTCGTGCCGCGGCTGATCGGCGCGTACACGTACCACCTGAACGCGACGAGCTCGATCACCGACGCGCCGACGATGCGCTCGTTGCGCTTCGCGCTGCAAGACGAGATGGACGACTGGCGCGAGGGCGAGATGCTGCTGCAGTCGCTCATCGATTCGCCCGAGGCGGTGGAGCGCGCGGCCCGTCGTCAGATCGAGTTGGAGACGTTGATGCTCCGGGCGGGAGGGGTCGCCGGCCCCGGTAGCCTGGGTGCCACGCACGACGAGGAGGTTCCGGTCGGATGAGGAAGATCTTCCCGCCCAACGAGCTGGCTCGCGACGAGCGTTTCGTCCGCACGAAGATCGAGGACCGCGTCTTCGACCCGCGCAACGCGGCGTTGATGGAGCGCGACCTCGGCTCGGCGAGGCTCGAGCCGAGCCGCCCCGCCGCGGCCGACCGGGCCCGGTCGCTCATGCACGGCATCTTCGTCGGCGAGATCCAGGCCCTCGAGGGCGCGGGGCGCACCTGTTTCGACTTCGACGACCAGGACGCGCCGTTCCAGCTCAAGCTGGACATGGCCCGCCAGTGCTGGGACGAGTCCCGTCACGTCGAGATCTCGGTGAAGCTCGGCGAGTGGATGGGCAGCGAGATCGGTGAGTTCACCGAGTCCACCTTCCTCTACGAGGCCGCATGCGCCGACGACCCCGTCATGCGCCTCTGCGGCGTGAACCGCGCGCTCGAGGGGCTCGCGATCGACGTCTTCAACACCATGAAGGAGTTCGGCGACATCGCCGGCGACCCGGTGCTCGAGTTCTGCGAGGACTGGATGCTGGCCGACGAGGTCACCCACGTGAAGATGGGTTCCGACTGGCTCCGGCGGCTGACCGAGAAGGACCCCGAGCGCCGCGACCGCGCGCTCGAGTTCCAGCGCACGGTCGACAAGATCTTCAGCCTCGGCGGCTTCCGCGGCGAGAGCGAGGAGAACCCCGTCCACCTCGCTCGGAAGTTCCGGCGCATGGCCGGCTTCGACGAGGCGGAGATGGACGAGCTCGTCGAGATCGCCAACCAGGCCCAGGCCGAGGCCGAGGCCATGGCGACCGCGGCGGCCCAGGCCGGGCCCGGCGCGGGTGCCGGCACGTACGGCTCGTGACGGCGGGCCGATGACCGAGGTCGCCGTCACGCCGGACCCCTTCAAGCTCGTCCCGTACGACACCGCGGCGGTCACCGCGCTCGCGAAGGAGGCCGCGGCGACGGTCGGGTTCCCCGACGGCGTCGCGGTCACGCTCGAGATCGACGAGGTGCTGCCGCATCCGGTCACCGGCACGTTCGTCGACCTCGCCGCGCCCGACCGGGTCGAGATGTGGATGTCGGGCGCGAACTTCGAGGACCCGAAGCGGCCGGTCAAGTTCCAAGAGGCGCTGGCCCGGGCCGAGCTCGTGCGCGCGTTCCTGCGCGGTGCCGACCGCCTGCGTCCCGACTTCGCGGCGGCGCCTGCGGACGAGGACCTCACCGATCGCCAACGTGCCGCGTGGGACGTCTGGACGGAGGGCCGCCTCGCGCGCCTGGGCGTGCCGGGCGCCCGTCCCGACCGGCTGCGGTACCACTACCGGCTGCACCACGGGTTCAACGACGTCGCCGACGCCGTCTTCGAGCGGCTGTGGGTCGCGGACGCGCTCACGTGGGACGACCTCGAGCGGGCCTGCGCTGAGACCGACGCCGCCGACACCCGCGGCCGTCCGAAGCGGACGGCGCTGCGCCGCGAGCAGCTGCGCGCACCCAAGCCCAGCTAGCGCCGGCGAGCTCGCGTCACTCGAGGTCGTGGGCGCTGACGGAGTCGTACAGGTCGAGGTCGGGCTTGGCGACCAGCAGGGGCACCGCGGCCTCGGCCATGGCGACGGTCTCGGGATCGTCGAGATGGGCGCGGGGCGCGTCGGGGTCGTCCCACTTCTCGATCACGAGGAATCGACCACTGTCGGTGGTCGACAGCACGAGGTCGACGTTGCGGCAGTGGGGGCGGTTGCGGGTCAGCACGACGTAGTTCGCGAGCACGGCCGCGAGCTCCTCCTCGGCCCCGGAGCGGGCGCGGAACGACCCCGCGACCACCCAGATCCCGACGTCCTCGGCCATCCCGGTTCTCCCCGCCGCCCGCCGGCGGTCCACAGCACCTGGGGATAAATCTGTGGACGGCCGACCTTGACGCGACCGGTATCGTACCCAGTACCGGGGTGCGTACCGCTCGTGTGACCTGTGGTCGTGGCGTGGGGCCGAGCGCGCTTGCCCGTGAATGTCAGAAACTGGTAAGCGGCCGTCCGGATCCTGACCGGCGAGAAGGAACGAGCGTGGCCAAGGAGCGCGTCGAACGTGACGAGGAAGATCTCGTCCGCCTGTACCTGACCGACATCGGGCAGTACCCGCTGCTCACCAAGGACGACGAAGTCCGACTCGCACAGCAGATCGAAACCGGCAACGCAGCGCGCGAAGACCTGCTCGCCGGGGGCAAGAGCCTCACGCCGGCCAAGAAGCGCGAACTGCGCCGGCTCGGCCGCGAGGGGGAGGACGCGCAGCGCACGTTCGTGCAGTCGAACCTGCGTCTCGTCGTGTCGATCGCGAAGAAGTACCAGGCGTCCGGCCTGCCCCTGCTCGACCTCATCCAGGAGGGCAACCTCGGCCTCATGCACGCGGTCGAGAAGTTCGACTGGCGCAAGGGCTTCAAGTTCTCGACGTACGCGACGTGGTGGATCCGCCAGGCGATCACCCGCGGCATCGCGAACACGGGCCGCACCATCCGGCTCCCGGTCCACGCGGGCGACACGCTGGCCCGTCTCCAGAAGGCGCGCTCGCGCCTGGAGCTCAAGCTGGGCCGTCCGGCCACGCTCGCCGAGCTCTCGGCCGAGGTCGAGATGCCCGAGGACAAGGTCACCGAGGCGTTGCGCTTCGCGGCCGAGCCCCTTTCGCTGTCGGAGCCGCTGCGCGAGGACGGCGACGCCGAGCTCGGCGACATCGTGGAGGACCGCTCGGCCGAGTCGCCCTTCGAGGTCGCGGCCACGGCGCTGCTGCCCGCGGAGATCGAGAAGCTCCTCTCGCCGCTCGACGAGCGCGAGCGCCAGATCCTGGCGTTGCGCTTCGGCCTCGACCGGGGCGAGCCCCGGACCCTCGAGGAGGTCGGGGAGTACTTCAACCTGACCCGTGAGAGGATCCGCCAGATCGAGGCCCGTGCCATGTCGAAGCTGCGGCACCCGTCCGCCGACACCGGCGCCCGCGACCTCCTCGCCGTCTAGCGCGCGGACCGGCAACCGAACCGTTGACGAGGCCGGACCTGCAGGTCCGGCCTCGTCGCGTCTGCGATCAGTGGGGCTGGTACTTGATGAACTCGTACGGGTAGCCGAGGCGGAACGCGCTGGCTTCGCCGAGGGTGCGCCGGTGCTCGGCGTCGAGGCGCCAGCCCACCGCGCCGAGGTTGTCGTCGAGCTGCGCGAGCGTGCGCGCACCGACGATGGGCGACGTCACCCCGTGGCGGTACGTGACCCAGTTCAGCGCGACCTGTGACGCGCTGCGCTCGAGCTCGCCCGCGACCTTCGTCACCGCGTCGACGATCCGCCACGCTCGATCGTCGAGCCGGTACGTGAACTCGATCGGGTTCTCGAGCTCGCCGCCGCGCGTCCCGTCGGGGAACGACGCGTCGCGCTGGTACTTGCCGCTCAGGATGCCGCCTGCGAGCGGACTCCACGGCAGCACCGCGAGTCCTTCCTCACTGCACAGCGGGATGAGCTCACGCTCGACGTCGCGCGTGATGAGCGAGTACTCGGGCTGCAGCGACACGAACGGCTCCCAGCCGTGCAACGCCGCGAGCCCGAGTGCCTTCGCGAGCTGCCAGCCCGCGTAGTTCGACGCGCCGACGTAGCGGACCTTGCCCTCGTGCACGAGGTCGTCGAGCGTGGAGATCGTCTCCTCGAGCGGCGTGCGCGCGTCCCAGCAGTGGATCTGGTAGAGGTCGATCCACTCCGTGCCGAGCCGCCGCAACGACGCCTCGACACCTGAGCGGATATGCACCCGCGACGCGCCGTAGTCGTTCGGGCCCTCGCCCGTCGTGAAGCGCACCTTGGTCGCGAGCACGATCCGGTCGCGCCGCGCGCCCAACGCGCGTCCGGTGATCTCCTCCGACGAGCCCCCCGCGTAGACGTCGGCGGTGTCGACGAAGTTGCCGCCGGCGTCGAGGAACCGGTCGAGCATCGTCTTCGACGTCTTCTCGTCGGCCTCCCGCCCGAAGGTCATGGTGCCGAGGCACAGCTCCGACACGCGGACACCGGTACGGCCGAGTTGCCGCAGTTCCATTCCCTGCTCCTCTCGATCTCAAATTGCGGAATGGCTCAGGCGTCGCGACCCCTCGCCGTCCTCTTGGCGTTCGCCAGCGACGGCTTCACCTTGCGCTCGATGAAGCGCGTCGCGATCCCGGCCCACAAGCCGGGGTCGTCGAGGTCGGCGATGTGCCCGACTTCCCGCACGACGTGCAGCTCCCACTCGGGATGTGCGGCAGCGGCGGCTCGTGCCCACACGGCAGGCACCTCGAGGTCGACCTCTCCGTGCAGCAGGAGGACCGGGCACCGGATCGCGTCGAACATCGCGTGCGCGCGCGACACGACTGCGGAGAGGGCGACGAGCGACGCGAGCGCCTCGCTGTCGGTGCGCATCGAACCGAGTGGCTCGGCACCCTCTGCTTTGAGCGCGGCCGCCTCGCGCGTGACCGCTTCACTGAGCGGGACGCGCCCGATGTGGGGCACCACGCGATCGAGCGGGAGCTCGACGAGGGCCCGACCGACCTCGCCCAGCCGCTCCATCAGCAACCCACTGACGATGAGCGGCGCGCGCCACCCGCCGAAGACCGGCGGCAGATAGGAGCTGATGAGCACGAGACCGACCACCCGGTCGTGGTCCCGGCTCGCCTGGCGCGCGGCCACCGCGCCGCCGAGCGACTCACCGAGCAACAGCACCGGCCCGTCGGTGGTCGCGTCGAGGAAGCGATGAAGGGTCGCCTGTTGTGCCTCGACCGTCCCGCGCCGTCCAGAGCGCGGGCTGAGGCCGTAGCCCGGGAGGTCGGGCGCGAGCACCCGCCCGTATCGCGCCAGGTGTGGCGCCGGACCGATCCACGACAGATGGTTGCGGCCCAGCGCGTGCACGCACACGATCGTCAGGTCGTCGGGACCGGACCACTCGCGGTAGTGCATGCGGCCGTCGATGTCGACGAATTGGCTCGGCGGAATGAAGACGCCGTCGTTTCGATCGGGCATCGGCGAAGGCTATCCGGGGCGCGCTGGTCGGAGGCCGCCGCCCGCCTGCCCGTCGGTCGCGGAGGTGGCAGGAATCGAACCCACCGGACGGGGATCACCCGTCCCACTCGTTTTGAAGACGAGGGGGGCCACCAGACCCCGTTCACCTCCGGGCGGCACGCTATCGGCCGCGCGGTTCGGTCAGGGAAGCTGATACGCCTGCAGGCTCGCGCCGGCAGGGACGTACACGGTCCCGTTGACCACGACCGGCGCACCGGTCGGGCCGCCGGTCGCCGCGGTCCAGAGTGGTGTGCAGGTGCGCGTGGTGGTGCCGGTGCAGTTGATGCTGCCCGCGGCGTCGAACCCGGCGACGACGCCGGCGCTGGTGCCGAGGTAGACGACACCGTTGGCGACGGTGGCCGCCGAGCCGGTCCCGCCGAGACTCGCGCTCCACAGCGGCGTGCACACACGCGGGCTACCCGAGCACTTGGTGACCCCGTGCGCGTCGAAGGCCTCGAGCCCGCCGGTGACTCCGGCGTAGACGACCCCACCCGCGACCGCGACCGCATCCAGGCCGGGCGCGCTGGCGGTCCACATCGGCGCGCACGCCTTGAACGCGGCGACGCAGTTCACGCTCTGGTTGGCGTCGAACGCGTAGAGCTTCCCGTCGGTCGCCCCGACGTAGACGATGCCGTCAACGACGGCCGGGGTCGACTCGACCCAGTTGCCGGTGACGAGCTTCCAGATCGGGTCGCACTCGATCGTGTGGCCGAAGTCGTTCGGTTGTGGCCACGGGCGGCATCCGGTCTGCCCGTCGTACACGTCGACGCTGGGCACGTTGTCGGCGTTCTCGCCGATGTAGACCTTGCCGCCGGCGACCGCGGGTGCCGAGTTGTCGATCTCGCCAGTCGGTGTCGACGTCCACAGCGAGTGGCACACCTTCGGCGACCCGGCCACGCAGTTCGTGACTCCGTTCGCGTCGAACGCGGCGAGGATCCCGTCGGAAGCGGCGCCGTAGACCACCCCGTTGGCGACGGTCGGCGCCTGCCCGTAGAACGCGGTGATCGGTGCGGTCCACAGCGGCGTGCACGTCCTGGGGCTCCCGCCGCAGTTGGTCGTCCCGTTGGCGTCGAAGACCTGAAGGTCGGCGGTGTCGTCGACCTGGCTGTGGGCTCCGGTCGTGTACACGAGGCCGTTGGCGACCGCAGGCGTGTAATCGGCCCCGACGGGTGCCGTTGCTGTCCACAGTGGGGTGCACGTCTTGGGAGCTCCGGTGCAGTTCGTGTGCCCCGTGGCGTCGAAGGCGCGCAACGTGTTGTCGGCGGGTCGTTCGTAGGCAACGCCCCCGACGACCGCGACGGGGCTTGCGACCCCAGCCAGCGGCGCGCTCCACGCGCGGGTCAGGCTGCCCACGTTGGCGGTGGAGAGCGTCGTCTCGTTGGGTTGGAGACCGCTCCGGGCGGGGTCGCCACGCCAGAAGGGCCAGCTCGCATTGCAGCCGGTGAGGCCGGCGACCGCGAGCACGACCACGGCCAGCATCACCGCCCGCGTCCGCCCCATTTTTCCACCCCCGAGTCCTGGCTTCTTGGCGGCGACTGTCGTGCGCCGGGTGTCGTGTGTCAACCGCATCCCGCCCGGCCCGAGGGACCGACGCCGCCGGGTTCACCCGCCTGGGGTGACGACGGACGCGCACGCGCGCCGTCAGCTGTCCGCGGTGACGATCGCGGCGAGTCCGTCCGGACCGGACGAGGTGAGTGGTGCAGCCGGCGTCTGATGCCGTCGACCCGCTCGCCGCCGTGCGGCAGCGCAGCTACGTCCGGCTGCTCGTCCTCGCGGCGCTCGTGGGGATCCCCATCTCCGCCGCGGCGTACTGGTTCCTGTACTTGGTCGACCGCATGCAGACGTGGGTTTTCCACGACCTGCCCGACGCGCTCGGCGTCGGCACGCGCTCGGCATGGTGGCCCCTCGTGCCGCTGACGGTCGCGGGCCTCCTCGTCGCGCTGGCGATCAAGTACCTGCCGGGTACGGGCGGCCACAAGCCTGCCGACGGTTTCCAGACCGGGCCTCCCGTGCTGCCGAAGGAGTTGCCCGGCATCTTCTTCGCCGCGTTGGCGACCCTCGCGCTCGGCGCGGTGCTCGGACCCGAGGCACCCCTCATCGCGCTGGGGAGTGGGCTGGCCTCGAGCGTCGCGCTGGCGATGCGGCGCGACGTTCCGGCGACGGCGCTCGCCGTCATCGCCGCGGCAGGAAGCTTCGCCGCGATCAGCACGCTGCTCGGCTCGCCCATCCTCGGCGCGTTCCTCCTCATGGAGGCGTCGGGCCTCGGTGGTGCACTGCTCGACGTCGCGCTGCTGCCGGGGCTGCTCGCCGCCGGCGTCGGTTCGCTCGTGTTCCTGGGCCTGGACTCGTGGACCGGCTACGGCACGTTCTCGCTCGTGATCCCGAACCTCCCGCACTTCGGCACGCCCGATGTCGCCGAGTTCGCGTGGGCCCTCGGCATCGGCGTCGCAGCGGCGCTCCTCGGATCCGCGATCCGGTGGCTGGGGCTCGCGGCCAAGCGCCACATCGAGCCGCGGGTACTGCTGCTGACCCCGGTCGCCGGTCTGCTCGTGGGCGGGCTCGCGGGGTTGTACGTCGTGGTGACGGGGAAGACGAGCGCGGACGTGCTGTTCTCCGGCCAGTCGGATCTGCCCGTGCTCCTCACGCACGGGGCGGAGTACTCGGCCGCGGTGCTCGTCATGCTGGTCGCCTGCAAAGGCCTTGCCTACGGCGCGTCGCTGGGTGGCTTCCGGGGCGGCCCGGTCTTCCCCGCGATGTTCCTCGGCGCAGCCGGTGGCATGGCCCTGTCGCACCTTCCTGGTCTTCCACTCGTCGCCGGCGCGGCCGCGGGTATCGGCGCGATGTGCGCGGTGATGTTGAAGCTTCCCCTCACCTCGGTGCTGCTCGCGACGCTCCTTCTCGGCTCGGACGGCGTCGCGGTCATGCCGCTCGTCATCGTCGCGGTGGTGGTGGCGTACGTCCTCGCGACGCGCATGGTTCGGCCTCCCGAGCCGGCGCCGACGGATCCCACACCTGCGAGCGAACACGACGAGCCGGTCGTCGCACGCGGACGGTAGACGTCGCGCTCCGCATCGCGCGCGGCGCGTCATCCACGTCGGATGACGACACGCGCGGCATCGGCGCGAGACTCACCCCGCGGTGGTAGCGCCCGGGCGCTGAGGAACGCGTTCTCGTTCGACGATGGGAGACCGGCATGGTCGTCGACGTCGGAAGCCGCATCGGTCCCGCAGGCTCGGTCCGCGGAGATGTCCCCGGCGATCTCGAGCGCAGCGAGTTGCACGCGCTCGGACGGTCGTTGCGCAAGGAGACGCCGCGCGCGAGCCACGCGTCGTGGGAGCCGCCGGCGGATCGTGCCGATCCCGTCGCGCTGCTCGAGGACTCGAACGCGTCGCGGCTTCCCGATCTCGTACCGGTTCGGTACGGGCGCATGCTCGACTCCGCGTTCACGTACCTGCGCGGCTCGCCGATCGTGATGAACGCGGACTTCGCGCGCACACCGATGTCTGGTATCGCGGTGCAGTGCTGCGGCGACGCGCACTTGATGAACTTCGGCCTGTACGGCTCGCCCGAGCGCCACGTGATCTTCGACCTCAACGATTTCGACGAGACACTCCCGGGACCGTGGGAATGGGACGTGAAGCGTCTCGCGGTCAGCATCGTCGTCGGCGGCAAGGCGGTCGGACTCGCCGCGGGGAGCGTCGCGCAGGCGACGTCAGAGGCAGTGCGCATGTACCGCACGACGATGGCCCAGCTCGAGGCGATGTCCCCACTCGACGTGTGGTACGCGCATCTCGACACCGACACCATCGAGGCACAGGCCGTCAACGCGACGAACCGGCGCGCCACGGCCAAGGCGGCGGAGAAGGCGCGCCATCGGGACAGCATGCAGGAGCTCCAGAAGCTCACCACGGTCGTCGACGGCAAGCGGGTCATCGTCGACGACCCGCCGCTCGTCGTGCACGATCCGTTCACGCCTGACGCGCTCGACCAGCTTCGCGACGCGTTCCTCGCCTACCGCGACACGTTGCAGCCCGACCGGCGCGACCTCATCGGTCGGTATCGCTTCGTCGACATCGCGCGGAAGGTCGTGGGCGTCGGCAGCGTCGGGACGCGCTGTTGGATCATGCTCGGTGCGTCACCGGTCGACGGCAGCCCGTTGTTCCTCCAGATCAAGGAGGCGGTGGCCTCGGTGCTCGAACCGCACGTCCCGCCGACCGTCTACGCCAACCAGGGCGAGCGTGTGGTCAACGGACAGCGGTTGCTCCAGGCCGTCAGCGACATCTTCCTCGGCTGGACGCGAGGGAACGAGCACGACTTCTACGTTCGTCAGCTGCGGGACATGAAGGGCGGGATCGATCTGGCGCGAACGACGGCAAGCGAGCTCACCGGGTACGCGCGCCTGTGTGGTACCGCACTGGCACGCGCGCACGCGCGTACCTGCTCGGCACCGTTGATCGCGGGCTATCTGGGAAGCAGCGACGCGTTCGACCGCGCGGTCTGCGCGTTCGCGGCGAGCTACGCGGACCAGAACGACCGCGACTACGCCGCGCTGCAAGAGGCCGAGCGGTCCGGGCGGATCACGGCGACCCGCGGACGCTGACGATCGGCCACGCCCACCATCGCCCGCTTTGGGTGATGTCCGTCGGCGGCGCGGACCACGAGGATTTCCGGAGCACGGTGTCTCGGGGGCTCGGTCGACGGGGTGTGACTGGACGAGCGCGAGGAGCGGGTCGTGGCCGATGAGCACTACGACGTCGCCATCATCGGAAGCGGAGCCGGAGGCGGCACGCTGGCGTGGAAGCTTGCGCCGTCGGGGCTGCGGATCCTGCTGCTCGAACGCGGCGACTACCTGCCGCGTGAGCGCGAGAACTGGGACACCGAAGCCGTGTTCCTCCGCGGCAAGTACACGACCACCGAAACGTGGGTCGACGCCCACGGCCACGACTTCACGCCCGAGCAGAACTACTACGTCGGCGGCAACACCAAGTTCTACGGCGCCGCGCTGTTCCGCCTCCGGCCCCAGGACTTCGGCGAGATCACGCACCACGGCGGCATCTCGCCCGCGTGGCCGCTCGGTTACAGCGACTTCGAGCCGTGGTATGCCGAGGCGGAGCGCGTCTACTGCGTCCACGGCGTGGCGGGCGAGGATCCGACCGACGGGCCGCGCAGCGGCGGGTACCCGTACCCGCCCCTCGTCCACGAGCCGCGCATCCAGCAGCTCAGCGACGACCTGACCAAGCTCGGGTTCCATCCGTCACACCTGCCCATCGGGGTGATGCTCGACCAGGACGACGAAGGGAACCCGGTTCACGCGAGTCGCTGCGTGCGTTGCGACCGGGTCGACGGCTTCCCGTGTCTCGTCGACGGAAAGGCCGACGCGCAGACCGTGTGCGTCGACCCTGCGCTCGAGCATTCGAACGTCGAGTTGCGGACCAACGTCCGCGTGGATCGCCTGGAGACCGATCCTGGCGGGCGCCAGGTCACCGCGATCGTCGCGACGCTCGGCGACGGTTCCACCGCGCGCTACTCGGCGAACGTGGTCGTCGTGTCGTGCGGCGCGCTCAACTCGGCGCTCCTGCTGCTGCGATCTGCGAACGACGCGCACCCGAACGGGTTGGCGAACCGCTCCGATCAGGTCGGTCGCAACTACATGCGCCACAACAACGTCGCGCTGATGGCGCTGTCGCGTGAGCCGAACCCAACCCGGTTCCAGAAGACGCTCGCGCTGAACGAGTGGTACCTCAAGGGCGAGGACTGGGACTACCCGTGGGGTGGCATCCAGATGCTGGGCAAGTCCGACGGTGAGATGGTCCGCTCGAAGGCGCCGCACTGGCTGACGTGGGGAGCGAAGCTCGCACCCGCGAGCTCACTCGACATGGTCGCGCACCACGGCGTCGACTTCTGGCTCTCGTCCGAGGATCTGCCGCGTCCCGAGAACCGCGTGACCATCGACAAGGACCAGACCGTCCGCCTCAGCCTGGAGCCGAACAACACCGAGGGGCTTAAGCGACTGCGTCACAAGTTCGACTCCATCCTCTCCGACATCGGGATGCACGAGGGCAGCCACGAGCGCAAGCTCTACCTGCACGAGGCGATGGACATCTCCGCGACCGCGCACCAGGCGGGCACGGCGAGGTTCGGTCGGGACGGCGCGACGTCGGTGCTCGACGCCGACTGCAAGGCTCACGACGTCGACAACCTCTACGTCGTCGACTCGGCGTTCTTCCCGTCGATCGGTGCCGTGAACCCGACGCTCACCATCATCGCCAACGCGTTGCGGGTCGGGAACACAATCGCTGAACGGCTGACTGCGTGACCGTGCTGCCGGGCGCGGCGGGCGCGCTGCTCGCGGTGAACCCCGTGCCCTGGGCGCGGTCCCAGATGGCGTTCACACTCGGCTTCCACATCGTGCTCGTGCCACTCGGCGTCTCGTGGGCGTTCATGGCGCTCGTCGCGAACTACCGGGCCGTGAAGCACGACGACGCGGACGCGTTGCTCCTCGCGCAACGATGGTCGAAGTACATGGCCGTCACCTTCGCGGTCGGCGCGGTGACGGGAACGGTGCTCACGTTCGAGTTCGGCTTGCTCTGGCCGAAGTTCATGGGCCGGTTCGGGAGCGCGTTCGGCATCCCGTTCGCGGTCGAAGGGCTGTTCTTCTTCCTCGAGGCGATCTTCGTCGCGATCTACATCTTCGGTTGGCGCCGGTTGCGTCCGTGGCCGCACTTCTGGACCGGTGTGCCCGTGGTCATCGCGGGCATCGGTGGGAGCGTCTCCGTCGTGGCGGCGAACTCCTGGATGAACGAGCCCGCCGGCTTCACGATGAATTCCGCGGGCAAGATCACGAGCGTCGACCCGGTCGGGGTGATCTTCAACAAGGCCATGCCCTACGAGTCGGCGCACATGGTCGTCGCCGCGTATCTCGTCGGCGGCTTCCTGATCGCGTCGGTCTACGCGATGGGGATGCTGCGCGGTCGTCGCGACCGCTATCACCGACTCGGGTTCATCATCCCGTTCACGGTCGCGGCGATCGCGACTCCGGTGCAGATGGCGGTGGGCGACACCCTCGCACGTTGGGTCTACAACAACGAGTCGGAGAAGTTTGCCGCGATCGAGCTCGTTCCCAAGACCGCGAGCGACGTTCCCGAGACGCTGTTCGGTCACCTGAACTCGAACGGCCAGGTGACCGGGGGCATCAAGATCCCGGGGCTCGCGTCGTGGCTCTCGGATCCGAGCACCGGCAAGGCAACGACGATCAAGGGGCTGAACACGGTGCCGGCCTCGAGCCGGCCGACCCTCTCCGAGGTCAACATCGTCCACCTCGCGTGGGACGTGATGATCGGGATGGGGACGCTGCTGCTGCTCCTGTCCCTCTGGTACGCGGCCTCGTGGCTGTTCCGGCGTGACCTGCCGAGATCGCGCTGGTTCCTGCGCATCGCGACCTGTGCGGGCGTCGCGGCGATCGTCGCGATGGAGGCGGGCTGGGTCGTCACCGAGGTCGGACGCCAGCCCTGGATCGTCCACAACTACCTGACGGTCGAGGACGCCGCGACCGCGAACCACGGTGTGTGGATCACGTTCCTCTCGGTGCTCGCGGTGTACGCCGTCCTCGGCGTGACGACGGTGCTCGTCCTCCGCGGCATGAGCCGCCGCTGGCGACGCGAGCAGGAGAGCGACGCCGACGCACCCTACGGTCCGCGGCGTCCGCCCGCGCTCGACGGCGCGGAGAAGCGGAAGGTGCCGGTCGGATGACGGACGCGGTCGCCGTCGTGCTGATGCTCGGAGTCGTCCTCTACTCGGTGTTCGGTGGCGCCGATTTCGGCGCCGGGTTCTGGGACCTCGTGGCCGGTGACGCCCAACGGGGCGAGCGACCGCGCGCGCTCATCGACCACTCCATCGGCCCGGTGTGGGAATCGAACCACGTGTGGTTGATCTTCTCGCTCGTGCTGCTGTGGACGGGGTTCTCGAGCGCGTTCGCGTCCATCACGACCACGCTCTTCGTACCGCTCACGCTGGCCGCACTCGGGATCGTGCTGCGCGGTTCGAGCTTCGCGTTCCGCAAGAGCGTCCTGCGCACGCGCGACCGGCGCAACTTCGGCGCCGCGTTCGCGGCGTCGTCGGTGATCACGCCGTACTGCATGGGTGCCGTCGCCGGAGCGATCGCGTCCGGGCGCGTGCCGTCCGGTGGGAAGTCCGGTGACCCGTGGACGAGCTGGATCAACCCCACCTCGGTGCTCGGGGGCGTGCTGGCGGTGACGGTGTGCGCGTACCTCGCCGCGGTGTTCCTCACGTCGGACGCGCGCCGGCTGGAGCAGGGCGATCTCGTCGACTACTTCCGGACGCGTGCGCTGGGCGCGGCCGTCGTCGCCGGGATCGTCGCGATCGGAGGCGTGTTCGTCCTCCGGGACGATTCGCGCTACCTCTACGACGGCCTGACGTCGCGGGCCCTTCCGCTCGTCGTCATCTCGGCCGTCTGCGGCATCGGTTCGATCGTCCTGCTCGTGCGCCACGCGCAACACCTGGCGCGGCTCGCCGCGGTCGGCGCGGTCGCTACCGTCGTCGGAGGGTGGGGCGTCGCGCAGTGGCCCTACATCCTCCCGACGAGCCTCAAAGTGTCGCAGGCCGCGGCCCCGTCACAGACGATGACCGCGCTCCTCGTCGTGTTCGGCGTGGCGGTCGTCGTGCTCGGACCTTCGCTGGGACTGCTCTGGGTGCTCGATCAACGAAGCCTGCTTCCGGCGGAGGGCGCTGTGTCGCGTCCATCGACAAGCTCTTGAGCGAACAGGAGTGACCATGACCATGCTCCACGGCAAGGTGTGCATCGTGACCGGGGGGAACAGCGGTATCGGCAAGGCCATCGCGCTCGCGCTCGCGAGGGAGGGCGCGAACATCGTGATCGACTACATCGCCAACGAACAGGCGACGGAGGACCTGGAGAAGCAGATCGTCGCGCTCGGTGACCAGGCCGTCGGCGTCGACGCGGATGTGACCAAGGTCGAGGATCTGCAACAACTGGTCGACGCGGCCGTGAAGTCGTTCGGGCGTCTCGACGTGATGGTCAACAACGCGGGCATCGAGACGCGCACGTCGGTGCTCGACACGACCGAGGCCCAGTACGAGAAGGTGCTCGACGTGAACCTCAAGAGCGCCTTCTTCGGCACCCAGCTGGCCGCGAAGCAGATGATCGCCCAAGGTGGGGGCGGTCGGATCATCAACATCACGTCCGTACACGAGGACTGGCCGATGCCCGACAACACCGCGTACTGCGTGTCCAAGGGCGGGGTGCGCATGCTCACCAGGACGGCGGGCGTCGAGCTCGCGCCGCACAACATCCTCGTCGTCGGTGTGGGGCCGGGTGCGGTCGCGACGCCGATCAACCTCTCGACGATGAACGACCCGGCCAAGATGAAGATCCTCGACCGCGCCATCCCCATCGGCCGCATGGCCCAACCGGACGAGATCGGCACGGTCGTCGCGTTCCTCGCCAGCGACGCCGCGACGTACATGACCGCGACCACCCTCTTCGTCGACGGTGGTCTGATGCACAGCAGCCCGGGGCTGTAGGCGATGGCCGCGGACCCGCGCGAGACGTCGGTCGTCGTCGTCGGTGGTGGATTCGCCGGTCTCGCGTGCGCGAAGCGCCTCGCGAAGCACCACGTCCACGTGACGCTTGTCGACAAGAACAACTACAACCAGTTCCAACCTCTGCTGTACCAGCTCGCCACTGCCCAGGTGGCGCTGCTGGACGTGGCCGAGCCACTGCGCGGTGTCTTCCGGAAGCACAAGACGGTCGACGTCAAGATGGCGGCCGTCACCCGTGCCGATCCCGAGACGCGGACGGTCGAGTGCAGCGACGGCACGACGTTCTCCGGCGATTACCTCGTGCTGGCGATGGGCGCCCAGCCGAACTTCTTCCACACTCCGGGAGCCGACGTCCACGCGTTTCCGCTGTACTCGCTCGAGGACGCACAGCGCTTGCGGTCGAGACTGTTCGAGATCTTCGAGGAAGCGGATCGGAATCCGAAGCTCATCGACGAAGGCGTGCTGAACATCGTCGTGGTCGGAGCGGGCGCGACCGGCGTCGAGACGGCGGGCTCGGTCGCCGATCTGATCAACCACGTCATGCCCGGGCGCTTCCACGACCTGGCGACCTCGGCCGCGCGTGTCTACGTCGTCGATCCGGCGACGGTCGTGCTCGCGCCGTTCTCCGACCGCGTCCACGAGTACGCGGAACGCGTGTTGAAGCGCAAGCGTGTCGAGCTGAGGCTCGGGTTGCGGGTCACCAACGTCGCGCCCGACCGGGTCGTGCTCTCCGACGGCACCGAGATCATGACCCGTACCGTGATCTGGGCGGGCGGTATCGCGGCCGCGGGGCTCGCCGCGGATGCCGGGTTGCAGTGCGGCGCGGGTGGCCGCATCGACGTGGACGACGACCTCACCGCAAAGGGCTTCCCGCGTGTGTACGCCCTCGGCGACGTGGCGAACACGCCCGGACCCGACGGCAAGCCGTTCCCCCAGCTCGGGTCGGTGGCGTTGCAGGCCGGTCGATGGGCGGCCGACAACATCGTCGCCGACATCGAGGGCGGGTCGCGCCGACCGTTCCACTACCGGGACAAGGGCATCATGGCGATGATCGGCACCGACGCGGCCGTGGCCGAGATGGGCAAGCGCCGCCGCGAGCTGAAGGGCACCTTCGCGTTCCTGGCCTGGCTCGGTGTGCACGCATGGCTCCTCGACGGCTTCCGTCAACGCGTCGACGCGCTCCGTTCGTGGGCGTGGACGTATCTGTCGCGCAGCCGCGCCTCGTCGATCATCGACCGGCCGAGCGCGGCGCGCATCGACTGGGGCGAGAGGCGTTCGCACCTGACATCGATGAAGGAGGACGCGCGCGCACCTGCCGGTGACGGCTGACCGCCGAGTTCAGGTGTCGGCCGTCGCGACGCGCAGGAACGCGTGTGCGGCGGGTGACAGCGTGCCCGACCGGTGAAGGAGCGCGATCACGCGCGTGATCGGTGGATCGAGGCGCGCGATCACCGCGCCACGCGCGGCCGCGTCGTCCGCGAGTGGCGCGGGCAGCAGCGCGTGACCCGCTCCCGCGAGCACGAGCGGCACGATCGCGTCGCGCTGGCTGAGCTCCACGGCGAGCACCGGCTCCACGCCTGCCGCGGTGACGGCCTCGTCGAGCAACCGCCGCGTCGACGTGCCGGGTGGTGTCGCGACGAGCGGTGACGCGACGATCTCCGCGATCGAGACGCCGGCACGCGGCCAGTGCGTTCCCGGCGGTCCGACCGCGAGGATCTCCTGCGTCAGCAGCGGGTACGCGACGAGGTCGTCGCCGCCGGCGCCGGCGTCCGCCAGCCCGACCTCGGCCCGGCCCGACCGCACGAGGGCCGCGACCTCGACGCCGTCCTCGGGCTCAGCGACGCGCACGCGCACGCCCGGGTACGCGCCGCGAAACCGGCCGACGAGCGGAGCCAGCGGCTCGGCGGCGAGCGTCGGGAGCGCCACCAGGTCGAGCGTCCCGGTGAGCACCTCGGTCACCGCGGCGACCGCGTCGCGGGCCGCGGCCGCGGCGTGCACCGTCTCGCGCGCCGGCCCGACGAACGCCTCGCCCGCGGACGTGAGCGTGACGGTGCGACCGAGCCGGTGGAACAGCTCGACGCCGAGCTCGCGCTCGAGGGTGCGGATGCCCTGGGACAGCGACGGCTGGGTCACCGCCAGCGCGTGGGCGGCCCGGGTGAAGCCGCCGGCATCGACGACGGCGAGGACGTACTCGAGCTGGCGCAGCTCCATCGGACCCCGGTCGCTCGGGCGCCTATGGGACGCATAGACGATACCTGTTGGAAATCATACTCACATTGGCGTTAATTATGAGTTGTGAACTGGTGGGCGATCCTGCTGATCGGCGCGGGCGTCGGCTTCCTCGGTGGGCTGTTCGGCAAGGGCGGCTCGGCCGTGGCGACGCCGCTCCTGCACGCGGTCGGGGTCCCGGCGATCGTTGCGGTGGCCGCCCCGCTCCCGGCGACGATCCCCTCGACCTTGGCCGCGACCTGGGCCTACTGGCGTGAGCGCCTCGTCGACGACCAGGTCCTGCGCTGGAGCCTCGCGTTCGGGATCCCGGCAACCGCGCTCGGGGCGCTCGCCACCCGCTGGATCTCGGGCGGTGTCCTGGTCGAGGCCACCGACATCATCGTGGCCGGCCTCGGGCTCCGGTTCCTCCTCAAGCCGAACGAGACCGAGATCACCGACGAGATGCCCTCGCACTACGGGCTGCGCCTCGCGCTCGTCGCCAGCGTCGTGGGCGTGGCCGCGGGCCTGCTCGCCAACAGCGGCGGGTTCCTGCTCGCGCCGCTCTACCTGGCGGTGCTCCGCCTCCCGATCAAGGCCTCGTTCGCCACCTCGCTCGCGGTCGCGGCGGTGCTGGCCGTGCCGGGCACGATCGTGCACACCGCCCTGGGTCACGTGAACTGGTCGATCGTGGTCGTGTTCGGCGCGGCGTCGGTCCCGCTGTCGTACGTCGGCGCCCGGGTCGCGTTGCGAACCCACGGCCAACTGCTCGAGCGGGCCTACGGCGGCGTGCTCGCAGTCCTCGGCCTGTCGCTCCTGCTCACGAGCCTCTGATCCCGCGGGTCACCCGCCGAGCGCAGCAGTCGCCAGGAAGCCGTCACCTCCGGGCCCGCCCGGCCGATGAGGACCCGTGAGCGTCAGTCGTCGCCGACGCCGGCCGGCGCGCGTCCGGACGCGCCTGGTCGCGCTCGTGCTCGTGCCGGTCGTCGGGGTCGCGGTCTTCGGTGGCCGTGAGGCGTTGGAGCGCGCCCGCACGGCCGGTCACGCCGCCGCGATCGAGCGCAAGGTCGACCGCGCGTCGACGGTCACCGAGCTCCGCCTGACCCTCGCCGGTGAGACGTTCGCGACCGCCGCCATCGCGACCGGTCGCCGCTTCGGCCTCGACGAGACCGGCATCAGCGCGCTGTTCGGCACCGATCTCGCGGCACGGGAACGTCGTGACCGTGCCGGGGTCGACCGGCTCGTCCGCCGGCTGCATCCCCTCGGTTCCCTCGCGCCGGTCGTCGCGCGCCTGCACGCGGTCCGTGCCGCGTTCGACCGCGACCCCGGAGACCTCGCCGGGCTGCTCGCGGGCATGTCGAGCGTGCAGGCCGCGGTCACGAACGCCGGGACCGACGCGCTGGCGAGCGCGCAGGACGCGGCCGCGCGCGACGGGTCGTCGCCGCGGCTGCGCCGCGACCTCATCCTGCTCGACCGCGCCGATGCGGCGACGATCGCGGTCGGCGTCCAGACCGACGCGCTCGGACAGCTCATCGCGCCGGCCGCGCCGGCCGACGTGCAGCGCTCGCTCACGGAGCTGCGCGAGGGGTTGGGGCTGCTCGCCACCGCGCAGGACGGAGTCGACCAGCTGGCCCCGCCCGTGCTCGCGCGCGCCTGGCGTGCCACGGAGCGGGCGACCGCGTCGGTTCGCACGCAGGCCTACGCCGAGCACGTCGCCGCGCTCGCACCGTCCGAGCTCCCACGGCCCGACCTCGCCGCGATCGCACCCTTGTTCAGCGGAGCCATGGCCCGCATGGACCGCTACGACGACTTGACGGTGACGTCGGCGGCTGTCGCTCGCGCCACCGCGGCGGCGTTGCGACACACGGCCACCGACCACATGCGCGTCGCGTCCGCGCTCGCGGTCGCGCTCATCGCTGCCGCATTGGCGCTCGCGTTCGCGATCGCGCGTTCCATCGGTCGCCCGCTCACGGCGCTCGCGGACCACGCGGCCGCGTTGAGCACGGGCGACCTCTCGCTGCCGGCACCGGCGCCGCGTGGACCGCGCGAGCTGGTCGAGGTGTCGGCGACGCTCGGCGAGGTGGTCGAGAACCTGCGCCTCGTCGAGGCTCAGGTGGGGGCGCTGGCGGTCGCGCGCGTCGACGACCCGATCCTGGACCGACCCGTCCCGGGCCGTCTGGGCAGCCTGCTCCACGACTCCGTCATCGGGCTGTCCCAGTCGATCTCCGACCGTGAGCAGCTCGCGCGCCGGCTCGCGTTCGAGGCCAGCCACGACCCGCTGACCGGTCTGCGCAACCGCGCGACCGCGGCGCAGTCGTTGCGGGAGTCGATCGCCCGGAGCCGGCGCGACGGTCGCGGCGTCGCCGTCCTGCTCATCGATCTCGACGGCCTCAAGCGCGTGAACGACACCTATGGTCGCGACACGGGTGACGCGGTCGTGCGTGCGACCGCGACCCGCCTGTGTGAGCAGGTGCGCGAAGGTGACGTGGTCGCGCGCATCGGCGGTGACGAGTTCGCCGTCCTCGTCGAAGGGCTCGAGAGCGGCGACGACGTGGCCGAGCTCGCGCACCGGCTGGTGCGCGTGGTCGCGGAGCCGGTGGTGCTCGGACTCGCAGTCTCGCGTGTCGGCGCAAGCGTCGGCGTCGCCATGGACCTCGACGGCGACAGTGACGCGGAGAGCCTGCTGCGCGACGCGGGTCTCGCGGCGGGACGCGCGAAGACCGACGGTGGTGGACGCGCGGCGTGGTTCGACGCGGCGATGTACTCCGAGCTGGTCCACCGCGCGGAGGTGGAACGAGAGCTGCGCGCCGGGCTCGACCATGGTGAGCTCGTCCTGCACTTCCAGCCCGTCGTCGCTCCCGGGCTCCGTCCCGTCGGTGCCGAGGCGTTGATCCGCTGGGAGCGCGACGGCGGGCTCGTCTTCCCGGGCGACTTCATCCCCGCGGCAGAGGCGAGCGACCTCATCATCGACGTGGGCCGCTTCGTGCTGCACGAGGCGTGCCGGCGGCTCGTGCGGTGGGGACGCGACGCGTCCACCGACGACCTCGAGGTCGCGGTGAACCTCTCGGGGCGCCACCTCCTCAGCCTCACGGTCGTCGACGACGTGCGCGATGCGCTCGAGGCCACCGGCGCGGACCCGGCCCGCCTCGTCATCGAGATCACCGAGACCGTCGTGGTCGACAACCTCGTCCTCGCGGGCGAGCACCTCGACCGCCTTCGCGCCCTCGGCGTGCGCATCGCCATCGACGACTTCGGGACCGGCTACACGTCGCTCGCACACCTGCGCCGGCTCCCCGCCGACGTGATCAAGCTCGACCGTTCCCTCGTGGTCGCCGCGGCCGACGAACCGGCCGACGCCCGGGTGCTCGAGCTCGTGGTCGGCACCGCGCACGCGCTCGGGATGACCGTCGTGGCCGAGGGCATCGAGACCGACCATCAGCTGGAGCTGGCCCGCCGGGTCGGTTGCGACCAGCTCCAGGGCTACCTCCTGGCCCGCCCGGGGCCGGAGCCCGCGCTGCGGGCGTTCGTGGCCGCTTTGCTCGGGGCGATCCCCACCACCGGGCCCGGGAACCCCCCGCTTCGCTGATCCCGTACCGTCGCCGCTCGTCAGGGGGTACGCTTGCCTCTTCCGGTCCGGCGTGGGTCGGCGTGTGCTCGAGCCCTCAGGGGGACACGTGAAGAAGCTGTTGCTGCTCCTCATCGTCGTCGCGGTCGGCGCGGTCGTCGCGAAGAAGGTCCGCGAGGCCTGAGCCGGCTCGACAACCGAGCGTTCTCCCAGTGGGCCCGCCGCGCGCGGGCTCACTGCGCGTCCGGCGTTCGCCGTTACGACCGTGTCAGCGCGAGCGCGGCCCGGCGCGCCGCGCCGACCGCGCCGACGGTCTGGCGCACCGCCGAGAACGCGTCGACCGACGCGACGCGCGCGCGGCGGGCCAGCGCGGGGGAACCGTTCGTCCGCGCGCGTGTCGCGGTGTCGTGCCGGCGCCACCACCACCAGGCCGCGGCACCGGCTCCCGCGATCGCGAGCGCGCCGCTCACCGCGATCGTCGGGCCCTTCGGCGGCACCGGCACGCGGTCGCGCAGCCGTACCGGCCGACGGAACTCGCGGACCTCCCACTCGCGCTCGCGCGCGATCCGGGCGAGCTCCTTGTCGGGGTTCACCGCGACCGGATGACCGACGAGCTCGAGCATCGGGAGGTCGGTGACGGAGTCGCTGTACGCGTACGACGCTCCGAGGTCGATCCCGACGCGTGACGCGAGCTCGCGGATCGCCACGGCCTTGTAGGGCCCGTACGCGTAGAACGCGAGCTGTCCCGTGTAGCGGCCGTCGTCGTCGAGGTCGGCGCGCGTCGCGATGGCGCGATCCGCGCCGAGGAACTCCGCGAGCGGCTCGACCACCTCCGCGGGTGAAGACGACACGATCACGACCTCACGTCCCGCGGCGTGGTGCTCGGCGAAGAGGTCGAGCGCTTCGGCGAAGATGATCGGTGACACCACCTCGTCGAGCGTCTCGCGCACGATCTCGGCCACGTGGGACTGGTCCCAGCCGCGTGTGAGGCCGAGCATCGCCTCGCGCAGCTTCTCCATCTTCGACTCGTCGGCGCCGACGAGCATGTAGACGACCTGGGCGTACGCGCTGCGCACGATCGCCCGTCGCGAGAGCAGACCTTCCCGGTAGAAGGGACGGCCGAAGGCGAGGACGGAGCTCTTCGCGATGATCGTCTTGTCGAGATCGAAGAACGCCGCCTCCACGCGCCACAGGTTAGGCGTCCATTTGACGGCGGGTCGCCCCTTCCGTATCGTCTCCGCACCTTCCCGGCACTTCCTCCGCCCTGGTCCGTCGCGCCCTCGTGCGCCCGGTGTGGAGGAATCCGACGGTGCTCCTCGCGCTCTGGTCCCCCAAGGGCGGCTCCGGCACGTCCGTGCTCGCCGCCGCCTGCGCGCTCACGCTCGCCCGTGCGTCGCGGACGTCGCCGGTCGGGTCGGGTGAGCTCGCCGCCCGTCTCGTCGACCTCGACGGTGACCTGCCCGCGATCTTCGGTCTCGGGACGGAGCCCGACACCGGCGTGGCCGACTGGCTCGCGGCCGGCCCCGACGCACCGGGCGAGGCGCTCGAACGGCTGACGATCGACGTGGCGACCGGCGTGACGCTGCTGCCGCTCGGGAGCGCGCCCGGCGTGCTCGCGCCGCCGGCTGCAGCGGAGGCGGGCGCCGCGTTGGCCGTCGCGCTGCGCGACGGGCCCGTGCCGACCATCGTCGATCTCGGTCGCGCCGACACCCCTGCGACGCGCGCGGTGCTCGAGGTCGCCGACGTGTCCCTCGTCGTCCTCCGGCCGTGCTACCTCGCGTTGCGTCGCGCCGTGCGCGCCCCCGCGGTCGCTCGTGCTGTGGGCGCGGTGCTCGTCGAGGAGCGGGAGCGCGCGCTCGTGCAGCGCGACGTCGTCGAGGTGCTCGACGTCGCGTTCGTGGCGCGGATGCCGTGGCAGAGACCGATCGCGCGCGCCGTCGATGCCGGCATCCTGGCCCGTCACCTGCCCGAGTCGCTGGCGCGCGCCGCGCTGCAGATTCTCCGGAGCGCGGGCGTCGTCGCGGGTCGACGCGGTGCCGCGGCATGAGCGTGTCCAGCCCGGTCGTCGTGCCGCACGTCGACGCGGCTGCGCTCAAGCGTCGCGTCCACGACCGGCTGGTCCGCGTTGGAGTCGACGTGGACGACGGGTCGGCGCACGGTGAGCTGCGTCGCCGGTTGAGCGACCTGCTGCGTCACGAGGCTCCGTTGCTCGGCGCGGCCCGGCACGACGAGATGGTGGAGGAGCTCGTCCGCGACGTCGCCGGATTGGGCCCGCTCGAGCCGCTCCTCGCCGATCCCGACGTCGACGAGATCATGTTGAACGGGCCCGGCCGCGCGTTCGTCGAGCGTGCGGGCCGGATCGAGCCGATCACGGTGCCGCTCGACGCGGACGGGATCCTGCGGGTCGTCGCGCGTGTGATCGCGCCGCTCGGGCTGCGTCTCGACCGCGCGTCGCCGATCGTGGACGCTCGACTCGCCGACGGCTCCCGTCTGCACGCGGTGGTCCCGCCGCTCGCGATCGACGGGCCCTACGTGACGATCCGACGGTTCCGGACGCGCCCCGTGCCGCTCGACGCGTTCGGCGTCGACGACAACGGCGTGCGGCTGCTCGACTGGATGGTGCGCGCGGGGTGGAACGTCGTCGTGTCGGGCGGCACCAGCACCGGGAAGACAACGTTGCTCAACGCGCTCTCCGGCGCGATCCCGCCGGAGGAGCGCGTCGTCACGATCGAGGAGACGGCCGAGCTGCGGCTGGCACAGCCGCACGTGGTGCGGCTCGAGGCTCGCCGTCCCAATGCCGAGGGAGCGGGCGAGGTGACCGTGCGCGAGCTCGTGCGCGCCGCGTTGCGCATGCGGCCGGACCGCATCGTGGTCGGCGAGGTGCGCGGCGGCGAGGCGCTCGACATGTTGCAGGCCCTGAACACCGGTCACGACGGTGCGCTGTCGACCGTGCACGCGAACTCACCGGCCGACGCGTTGAGCCGGCTCGAGACGCTCGTGCTGTTCGCCGGCATCGGGCTGCCGGCGGCCGCTATCCGGGCCCAGATGGCCTCCGCGATCAACGCGGTCGTGCAGCTCGACCGCGGCCCGGACGGCGCCCGACGGGTCGCGTGCGTCGCGGAGGTCGTGGCCGGCGAGCACGGCGTCGACGTGCGATCTCTCCTCGAAGGGCGCGACGGCGGCTGGGCGGTGCAGCTGCCGTCGCGGCCGCCCCGGCGTCCCGGTGTCGATCCCTTCGTGGAGCGCGCATGACCACCGCGGTCGCGCTCGTCGCTGGCTCCGTGGTCGCGCTGTTGCTGGCGCGGTCCGCGCGACGGACCGGCGCGCGCGAACGTGCCCGCACCCTCGGGGTGCGGTCCGGCTGGCGGCTCCCGCTCGGTGTGCGCGAGAGGCTGCGGGCGCGCCTCGACGCCGCCGCGGTCGACGTCGAGCCCGAACGCGCGGTCGAGGTGTGGGCCGGTGGCGCCGCGACGGTCGGGATGCTCGCGCTCGTGCTCGGTCCCGCGCTCGTGCTGCCGGCCGTCGCGCTCGCCGCGATCGCGGGGCCGGTCGGGCTGCGGCTCGCGCGCACGCGGCGGGCACGTGCGCTCACCGCGGCGCTGCCCGGCGCGATCGACGTCGTCGCCGGAGAGCTGCGCGCCGGGGGCACGGTCCGGACCGCGTTGCCGACGCTGGCGCAGCGGGGCGGACCGCTGGGCGCCGACGTCGTCCGGCTGGAGGCGCGGCTCTCGCTCGGTGCGTCGCTCGACGCCGCGCTCGAGCGCTGGAGCGAGGAGCGTGCCGATCCCGGCCTGCGCGCGGTTGCGGGCGCGCTCGCGGTCGCCGACGGTGTGGGTGGTCGCGCCGCGAGCGCGCTCGACGGGCTGGCACGGTCGCTGCGCGACGACCAGGGCGCGGTCGCGGAGGCGCGCGCGCTGTCCGCACAGGCGCGCCTGTCCGCGGTCGTCGTGGGGGCGGCGCCGCTCGCGTATCTCGGGTTCGAGGCGCTCACCGATCCGTCGTCGGTCGGTGTGCTGGTCGCGACGCCCCTCGGACAGTTGTGCCTCGTGCTCGGCTTGGGCCTGGAGGCACTGGCTGCGTTGTGGATGCGTCACATCGTGGGCGCGGTGTCGTGAGCGCGCTCGCGTACCCGTGGCTCGCGGCCGTGATCGCCGGTGCCGTCGCCGCGCTGCCCCTCGCGCGCGCGGCCCGGCGGGTCACGGTGGCCGACCAGGCGCGCGACCTCGGACCGCGACGGCTCGACGCCACGTCCGCGGCGCCACGCCACGTCGGTGCCGCCGTGTCTGTGCTCATCATGCGAGTGCCGGCGGTCGCGGTCGTGGGCCGTGTCGCGCGGGGGCTTCGGGCGCGGGCGCGCGACGGCCGCGAGGCGGAGCGTCTGGGTCGCGAGCTGCCGTTGCTGGCCGATCTGCTCGCGGTGGCCGTGGGTGCGGGCGCCACGCCCTATCTCGCCGTCCAAGCCGCGAGCCGGTGGGCACCACCACGGTGCGCGGCGCGACTGCGCGCGCTCATGCATTCGTGCCGGCTCGGCGTCGGCTTCGACGTCGCGCTGGCCGAGCTCGGCACGTCGACACCTTCGCTCCGACCGTTGACCGACACGCTCGCGGTGTCGGAGCGGACGGGCGCGCCCATCGGTCCCGCGCTGGCCCGTCTCGCCGACGATGCCCGCGCGTCGACACGACGCCACGCCGAGGCCAGGGCCCGGACGGTCCCCGTCCGGCTCCTGTTCCCGCTCGTGTTCCTCGTGTTGCCCGCGTTCGCGCTGCTCACGGTGGCGCCGGCCCTGCTCTCGGGTCTGGCCCGAACGTGAAGGCCGCCTCTTCCCCCATCCGACACCGTCCCGAGAGGGGAGCTCCACGAATGTCCCGACGTCTCTTCGCCGTCTTCGTCCGCGCGCTCGCGTGGGTGCGGACCTGCCCCACCCGCGCCCTCACGTGGTTGCAGACGCGTCCCGCACTCGTCGCCGCTGGCGAGCACGGTCAGACCACGGCCGAGTACGCGCTCGTCATCCTGGGCGCCGCCGCGGTGGCCACCTTGCTCGTCGCCTGGGCGACCAAGAGCCACGCGCTCGGCAAGCTCTTCGACACCGTCATCGGAAAGGTGATGCCCTGAGCCGGCTCCGCCGGCCGGTGGTGGCCTGGTCCCGTCAGCGGGGCCAGGCCACCGTCGAGCTCGCGCTCCTCCTGCCGCTCGTCGTCATGGCACTGCTCGCCGTCGTCCAGGTCGGGCTGATCGTGCGCGACCAGCTGGCCGTCGTCCACGCGGCGCGGGAGGCGGTGCGTGTCGCGAGCGTCGATCCCGATGGCGGGAACGTCCGCGACGCGGCCCGCCGGGTCGTACCCGGTGCGAGGGTCGCGATCTCGCCGCGCGGGCGCGTCGGCGACACCGTCGAGGTCACCGTGTCGCACCGCTCGGTCACGAACCTGCCGCTCGTCGGCGCGCTCTTCCCCGACCCGACGTTGCACGCGCGCGCCGTCATGCGCGTCGAACGATGACCGCCCGCGCCGGTCGCCCGGGCTGGGGCGTTGACGGGCGTCATGAGCCGATGATCGTCCCAACCGAGCGGTCGCGTGGGGGCCGCGACGACGAGCGCGGGGTGGTGTCGGTGCTGATGGTCGCGGTCCTCGTCGTCGGCCTGGTGCTCGCGATCGGCGCGGCCCGCCTCGGCGCGGTGCTCGTCGCGCGTGCCCGGGCCGAGACCGCAGCCGACGGGGCCGCGCTCGCGGCCGCCGACGCGCTCGCGCTCGGTCGGGGCGACGCCCACACCGCGGCGCGCGACACGGCGTCGCGCAACGACGCCGAGCTCCTCGACTGCGACTGCACCGGCAGCCACGCGCAGGTTCGGGTTGCGGTGCGCGTCCACGGGTTCGCCGGTGCGGGCCGGGTGACTGCGACGGCGCGCGCCGAGGTACGGACCGACTGTGTGCTCGCGTGCCGCGATCGCGAACGAGGCGCGTCAGCTGACGGTGAGTTGGAACGTGACCGTCCGGGCGATCGGCGCGTTCGTGCCGGGGCCGACGTACGCGAGACCCAGACCGCCCGTGCCCCGCTGTGTCGCCCTGAACCGGATCACCGCGGTGCCGCCGGCGCCGACCCGGCCGGTCTTGGGCGCGACGTAGTGGGCGTCGAGCTGCTTCACGAGCGCGGGTACGGTCTGGCCCACCCGCCACGAGTACCCGGTGCTCGCGTTCGCGGCCAGGCGCACCGCGAACTCCTGGTTCCGCTTCACCTCGATGGGCCGGTTCGGGTTCGTGAACGTCGGCGTCGCGCCGGCCTTGGGCCCGGAGCTCCCGCCGCACGCGCCGAGCACGACTGCCAGCACGACCGCCGTCAGCGTCGCCGCCATGCCGCGACCTGCCCGCAGGAACCTGCGCTCGAGCTGCATCCGCACGGCATCGGCACACGCGGCCCGTGACCTGAGGGTCGGTCCGTCGCACGCGACCTCGTTTGCGTGGATGTCGGTCACGAAGGCCGTGACCCACATCGACACAAGGCCCGCTGCGAAGAGAGGCGCCCGTGTCAGTCGCCGGTGAGGAGGCGGAGCAGACGGACGGCGCCGGCCTTGTCCAGGTACTCGTTCCAGTTGCCGCACTTGGGGGACTGCACGCACGAAGGGCACCCGTCGTCGCACGAGCACGCGGCGATCAGCTCCAGCGTGGCGCGCACGTGACGGTCCATCGCGTCGTAGGCGAGGTCGGCGATGCCGGCGCCACCGGGATAGCCGTCGTACACGAAGATCGTCGGCTCGCCGGTGTCGGGGTGGAACGCCATCGACACTCCGCCGACGTCCCAGCGGTCGCAGATCGCGAACAGCGGGAGCAGGCCGATCAGCCCGTGCTCGGCCGCGTGCACGGTGCCGAGCACACGCCGCGCCGGGACGCCGGCTCGGTCGAGCGCGTGATCGGGCGCCGCGTACCAGCACGCGCGCGTCACCAGCGTCTGCGACGGCAGGTCGAGCTCGACAACGTCGAACGTCTCGTGGGTCGAGATGCGCTTGCGTTGGTACGCCGTCACCTGGCTCGTCACCTCGACATCGCCGAGCCACGCGCGCCCGCACCCGATCGAGCGCGACGCCGCCGTGGCGCGCACGACGACGTCGATGTCGTCGCGGGCCTGGGTGAATTCGTCGGCGTCGTCGGCAGGCGCCAGCCACGCGGTCTGGTCACGCGTGTCGAGCCGTTCGACCCGGTACTGCCGGCCCTGGTGCAGGTAGATCGCACCCTCGTGCGCGATGTGGAAGACGCGCGAGCCGTCGACCGTACCGACGAGCCGGTCGTCGCTCACGTCGACCAGGCGGTACTCGACCGACGAGCCCGTGCGCAGGCCGACGCGCGGCGCGGGCGCGCCGTCGCCCGACCAGTACATCTTCGGGCCGCGCGGCTTGAGCTGGTCGGCCAGCACGAGGTCGCGCACCGCGTCGTCGAGCGCCGGGCCGAACCAGCGCTCGTCGTCGTGGGTGAGCGGCAGCTCGTGCGCCGCGCACGCGACATGGGGTTGGAGCACGAACGGGTTGTCGGGGTTGACGACCGCGGCTTCGGGCGTGCGCGTCACGAGCTGGTCGGGATGGGCGGCGTACCACTGGTCGAGCTGGTCGTCGCCGGCGACGAGGACGGCCGCGGCCCGCCGCCCCGAGCGACCGGCCCGGCCGATCTGCTGCCACATCGACGCGAGCGTCCCGGGGAAGCCGTTGAGCACGATCGCGTCGAGCCCGCCCACGTCCACACCGAGCTCGAGCGCGTTCGTGGTCGCGACGCCGAGAAGCTCCCGCTGGGTGAGCGCGCGCTCGAGCTCGCGCCGCTCGCGGGCGAGGAACCCGCCGCGGTACGCGCGCACCCGTGACGCGCGCGCCGCCTCGACCTGGGCGACGCGGTGCTGCGCGTGTCCCGCGACCAGCTCGGCGCTCGTACGCGAACGGGTGAACGCGAGCACCTGGTGGTCGGCCTCGACGAAGCGGGCCATCAGCTCGGCCGTCTCGACGTTCGCGGACGCGCGTGCGCCCGCGTGCTCGTCGATCACCGGACGCTGCCAGCACACGAAGCTGCGCTCGGCCTGGGGCGAGCCGTCGTCGTCGATCACCTCGACCTCGCGCCCGCACAACCGCGCCGCGAGCTCTCCGGGGTTCCCGATCGTCGCGCTCGAGAAGCAGAACGTCGGACGGGACCCGTAATGCGCGCACAAACGGTCCAGCCGGCGCAGCACGTGCGCGACGTGGCTGCCGAAGATGCCGCGCAGGATGTGCAGCTCGTCGACGACGACGTAACGCAACCGCATCAGGAACGTCGCCCATCGCTGATGGAACGGAAGCATCCCGACGTGCAACATGTCGGGGTTGGTGAGCACCGCCGTCGCGCGACGGCGCGCCTCGGTCCGCTCCTCCGGTGACGAGTCGCCGTCGTACGAGTACGCGCGCAGGCCGGGAACGAGCCAGCCCCGCAACGAGCGCAGCTGGTCCTGGGCGAGCGCCTTGGTTGGGAACAGGAGCAGCGCCGAGTCGTTCGTGCCACCCAGCGCGGCCTCGACGATCGGGATCTGGTAGCAGAGGGACTTGCCCGACGCAGTCCCGGTGGCGACGACGACGTCGCGCCCGGCCCGGAGCGCGTCCATGGCCGCGGCCTGGTGGGTGTAGAGCCCGCCGATCCCGCGCCGCGACAGCAAGCCGGCGAGCTCGGGATGGAGCGGTTCCGCGGTCGTGGCCAACCTCGGGGGCCGGGCCGGAAGGGTGACGTCGAACGCGAGCCGATCCTCGGCCTCGGGATCCCCGGCGAGCGCCTGCACCACGTCGCACGCGTCGGGGGAGGTGAGCGTCACACGCCGAGGATACGGGCCGCCTGTGACAGCGACCCGCTCAATCGATGGGCGTCTCGACGCCCCAACGCCCGCCCTAGTGGCTCTCGAGCACCGCGTCGTCGGCGAAGTCGTGGAACAGCGACGCCGCCCCCGGACCGAGCTGGAGCCGGGTGCCCGACCCGCTCACGACCGGGATGCGCACGTTGCGCAGCTGCGACGGGTCGAAGGACGTCCCCAGGCGGGCCAGCCGGTAGAGGTCCCGCAGACCGATCCCCTCGAGCTGGGTGTGTTGCCCGAGGATCGCGAGGAGCTTGATCGTGCCGGTCGCGTCGGGGTTCTGGGCGTGGAACTTGGCCAGCGCGTCGAGGATGAAAAGGCCCTGGTTCTCGCTGCGCTGGAGGTCGCCGATCGGGAAGTCGTGGCGATCGCGGTTGAACGCGAGCGCCTGGTGACCGTCCATGTGCTGGAGCCCCGGCTGGAAGAAGGCGCCCGAGAACGAGTCGTGCATCGCGGTCGGCACGTTCACGTCGATGCCGCCCACCGCGTCGACCATCCCGATGAACCCGTCGAAGTCGGTGGTCATGGCGTAGGGAATGTTGACACCGACCATGTTCGCGACCGTCTGGGCCTGGAGCCTGAGCCCACCCTCCGAGAGCGCGGCGTTGATCTTGTCGAGCCCGTGTCCCGGGATCTGCGCGCCCGTGTCGCGGGGGATGTCGAGCATCGTCGCCTTGTGCAACGCGGGGTTGACGCCGACGAGATGGAGCGCGTCTCCGCGCGCGTTGGCCGGACCGCCGCGCGAGTCGTTGCCCACGATGAGGAAGAAGACCGGCTGCGTCGGCTCGCCGTTGGAATGGGCCTGGCCGACCTTCTGCACCGTGAACCACGTGGTGCCCGAGGCGAACGGGAGCCGCACGCCGTGCAGCCACGCCGCGAACAACAGCGCGAGCGCCAGGAACAGTGTCAACGGCGTCAGCACGAGGGCCGACACAATCGGGTGCCGCCGCAGGGTATTCACGCGGCCAACACCGCGCGTCGAGGCGCCTTGGACGCCTGCACCCCGGGACCGGCGCGGAGCACCTGGAGGTCGTAGCCCGCGATCTTCCACGGTCCGCCGTCGGGTGCGAGCAACAGGTCGCCGGTACGCACGACGTGCAACGTGCCGCCCGCGACCGGGTTCTGCAGGTTCAGGCTCAGCGACGCGGACACGAGCACGATCTGACCGCTGGTGTCGGCCAGCGCCGTGAACGCGGTGTCGGCGCTCGACGACGTGATGCTGCCGGTCGCCTTCGGGACGCCATCGTCGGTGAGCACGCCGCGGTCGGGACCGTTGAGCTTGCCCGCGGCGTCGGGGCCGAAAAGCGCGGTCAGGTCGGCGGCGGGTACGCCGGTGCGCAACGCGGTGACGACCGCCGACTCGACGTACTGGTTGACGAGCTGCGCGGCCTGGTTGCGCAGATCGGTCGGGAACGCGACGGCCGGCCCTGCGCTCTCGACCGTGGCGCCGGTGACGCGCAGCGACACGCTGCTCGTGATCGGTGCGGCCTTCGTGCCATGCGTCTTGGCCTTGCTCGAGCCGCCCGAGCACGCGCCGAACGCGAGCGCGAGCGCGCCGAGGCCGACGAGGGCCACGAGGGCGCGGGAGCGTGCCGGGGCGCGGTGCATGAGGGCGTCAGGATGCCACGCGCCGGGTGAGAACAGTGGGAACCCGGCGTCCCTCAGGGCGCCCTGAGCACGCGCCACCCGGTGGGATCAGGCGCCGGTGAGGATGTGGCGGACCTCGTCCTCCGAGTCCGGTGTCACGAGCGCGAGCACTTCGTCACCCGGGTGGAACACGGTGTCACCTCGCGCCATGACGACGTGGTCGTCGCGCACGATTGCGACGAACGTCGCGTCGCGGGGCACGTTGATCTCGCGGATCGCCTGGCCCGCGATGGGCGAGTCCTCACCGAGGCGCACCTCGACGAGCTGCACCTGGCCGCGCTCGAGCTGGAACAGCCGCACGAGACGCCCGACGCTCACCGCCTCGTCGACGAGCGCGGTGATGAGATGCGGGGTCGACACCGACATGTCGACACCCCACGTCTCGTTGAACAGCCACTCGTTCTTCGGGTGGTTCACGCGCGCGATGACGCGCGGTACCGCGAACTCCTGCTTCGCGAGCAACGACACCACGAGGTTGTCCTCGTCGTCACCGGTCGCCGCGACGACGACGTCGACGGTCTCGAGGCCGGCCTCCTTGAGCGACGACACCTCGCACGCGTCGGCGACGCGCACCTCCATCCCGTCGAGGGGCTGGATCTTCGACGCGACGGTCGGGTTCTGCTCGATGAGGAGCACGGTGTGGCCGTTGCCGACGAGCTCGGTGGCGATGAACGTGCCGACGTTGCCGGCGCCCGCGATCGCGACGCGCATCAGTGACCCGGTCCTTCGTCGGGGCGACCCTCGAGGCGTTGCTGCAACGCGTCGAGGTCGTTGATGTCGACGATGAAGTGCAGGACGTCGCCCTCCTGCCCGACGAGGTTGCCGTCGAACACGCGGGCACTGCCCAGCCGGGTCACCGCGCTCAGCGCGAACCGACCCGGCTCGTGGAGCATGACGAGTTTGTGACCGGCCCACGCGGGGGGCAGGTCGCGCTCGACCAGGCACACCTGGCCGCTGCCGTCGACCCAGTCGGCCGGGTGCGCGCCGGGCAGCAGGCGGCGCATCACCTGATCGGTGGTCCACGACACGGTGGCGACCGTCGGGATCCCGAGTCGTTGGTAGATGACCGCGCGCCGGGGGTCGTAGATGCGGGCCACCACCCGCTCGACCTGGAAGGTCTCGCGGGCGACGCGGGCCGACATGATGTTGGAGTTGTCGCCGCTCGTCACCGCGGCGAGGGCGCCGGCGTCTTCGATCCCGGCCTCGGCGAGCGTGTCGCGGTCGAAGCCGAACCCCACGATCGTCTGGCCGCTGAACCCGGTGGGGAGGCGGCGGAAGGCGTCACGTCGCTTGTCGACGACGGCCACCGTGTGGCCCGCCTTCTCGAGCATGCCGGCGAGCTCGCTGCCGACCCGCCCGCATCCCACCACGACGACGTGCACCCGACGCTCCCACGGTTCTCAGGGGTCCAAGGATGTTAGTGGCCATTTCGCGTCGCACTCGATCCGAACGGCGTAACGATGCGTGCTTGACTTGACGCCATGCGCACCATGTCGTCCCGGACCGAGCCGAGACCGCTGCCGCCGGGTCCACAGGTCGAGCTCCGTGAGAGCAGGGGCTACCGCCTGAAGAACCGCCTGCTCGGGCCTCCGCTCGACACCGAGATGCTCGAGCACGAGCGCCTCGGGATCCCAACGGCGCTCGCCGTCTTCTCGTCCGACTGCATCTCCTCGTCGGCGTACGCGACGGAGGAGATCCTGCGGGTGCTGATCATCGCCGTGGGGCTGGCGGCGTTCAGCCTCGTGGTGCCGATCACCATCGCGATGCTCGTCGTCCTCTTCTTCCTGATCCTCTCGTATCGCGAGACGATCAAGGAGTACCCGACGGCCGGCGGCGCGTACATGGTCACGCGCGACAACTTCGGCCTGCTGCCCGCACAGGTCGCCGGTGTCTCCCTGCTCACCGACTACGTGCTGACCGTGGCGGTCTCGACCGCGGCGGGAACCGCGGCGCTCACGTCAGCCGTGTCGTCGCTGCGCCCCTACTCGGTGGAGATCTCGCTCGGCTTCATCGCACTCATCGCGATCGGGAACCTCAAGGGTGTGCGGGAGTCCGGGAAGATCTTCGCCGTCCCGACCTACTTCTTCATCGGGATCATGGGCTTCCTGCTCCTTGTCGGCTTCTACAAGATGGGCTTCGGCCACATCGCGCATCAGTCCACGAACAAGGAGGGGATGCTCAAGCTCGGCAGCATCTCGAGCGGCTTCGCGTACGGCGCCGGTCTCTACGTGATCCTGCACGCGTTCGCGTCGGGTGGCGCCGCGGTGACCGGCGTCGAGGCGATCTCGAACGGCGTCACCGCGTTCAAGAAGCCGGAGTGGAAGAACGCGCGCGTGACCCTCGTGATCATGGGTGTCGTGCTCGGCACGCTGTTCCTCGGCCTGTCGATCCTCTCGACCCACGTGCACCCGGTGCCCTACGAGTCGGGCTCGCCGACCGTCATCTCCCAGATCGGCAAACAGGTCTTCGGCGGCGGACCCGTCGGTGACGTCCTCTTCTGGGGTTTGCAGATCGGGACGATGCTCATCCTCGTGCTGGCCGCGAACACGAGCTTCGCCGACTTCCCGCGGCTCGCCTCGTTTCACGCCGGCGACAACTTCATGCCCAAGCAGCTGACGAAGCGTGGGCACCGACTCGTGTTCTCGAACGGCATCATCGCCCTCGCGATCGCGGCCGCGGTGCTCGTCGTCGTGACCGGCGCGAAGGTCGACCGGCTGATCCCGCTCTACGCGATCGGTGTGTTCACGTCGTTCACCCTGTCGCAGGCCGGCATGGCCAAGCACCACGTGACCCGCAAGGAACCGCACTGGCGGCGGGGCTTGTTCGTCAACGCGACCGGCGCGGTGCTGTCCGCCATCGTCGACGTGATCATCGCGATCACGAAGTTCACGCACGGCGCGTGGGTGATCATCATCCTCGTCCCGATCATGGTGGCGCTCCTCGTCCGGCTGAACCGGCAGTACGAGGCCGAGGCCGAGGAGCTCGAGCGTGACGCCGAAGCCGCGGCGACCGCGCCGATCCTGCGCCGCCACGTCGTGCTGGTGTTCGTCGCCCGCCTCGACCGGGCCACGGCGCGCGCGATCCAGTACGCCCGCGCCCTCGTGCCCGACGAGATGCGCGCGGTGCACATCGCGGTCGATCGGGCCTCGGCCGAGACGCTCGCGGCCGAGTGGCGACGGCTCGGCCTCACCCGCGTGCCGCTCGAGCTCGTCGACTGCCCGAGCCGCCGCGTCGCGCGCGCGGCCCTCGAGTACGTCGCCGCGGAGCTCGCCGACGGCAACACCGAGGTGACGGTCCTGATGCCGCACCGGGTCTACCGGCGGTTCTGGCACCGGCTGCTGCACGACCGCACCGCCGACGAGATGGCCCGCTCGATCAGCCAGCTGGCGCATGCGAACGTCACCCAGGTGCCGTACCACCTCGGGTCGTCGCCGCTGACCGTCGAGCACGTGCCGGCGTCGCCGTTGCGGCGGGTGCGCGAGCCGTCGTGACCACGGTCGACGCAGACGGTGAGCGACTGTCGTTCGTCAAGATCGGTGACGTGCGGTGGCGAACGGCGGTGCGGGTCCAGGGGCGCATCCGGTCGATCCGGGTCCAGCCGTGGGCCGACGTGGGATCGCTCGAGTGCACGGTCGTGGACGAGACCGGCGGGCTGTTGCTGATCTTCCTCGGCCGGCGGACGGTGGCCGGCGTCGAGCTCGGCCGCCACGTCGTCGCCCAGGGGATGGTGGGCGAGCACCGGGGGTACCTCGCGATGCTCAATCCGGTGATCGAGCTGCTCGACCACTGAGCCGGGTCACGGGCACCGCGCGGCGTCACGCGACGTGACGTCACCCATCCGTGTGACCTTGTCGAAAGGTCCACCACAGATTGACTTGACGCGAATCGCGCCCTTACCGTGTCTCGCCACGCTTCCGCCCCTCTCGGCCCGCGCCGACGGCGCGCCAGGCATACGAGTGGTGCAGCGGGCGGCACGTTTCGCACCGGTCGGGGCGACCGGGCGGGGGACCACGAAGGAGCCAAGGACTCGATGGGGACCGCAATCCTGGCCGCGGGTGAAGCCGGCTACCAGGCCTTCCACCTCAGCAGCACCGAGTGGGCCTGGCTCGTGTTCTCGATCGTCACCGCGCTGCTCGCCATCGCGACCGGCCTCTTCCTGATGCGCGGCGTGCTCGCCGCCGACCAGGGCACGCCGACGATGATCGAGATCGCGAAGGCGATCCAGGAGGGCGCGATGGCGTACCTCCGACGCCAGTTCCGGACGATCCTCATCATCCTCGTGCCGGTCGCGCTGGCCGTATTCTTCACGTCGACCGCCGTGACGAAGCCCAACGGGGTCGACGCACTGTCGTTCGCGCAGTCCGGCATCTACCGGACCCTCGCGTTCATCGCGGGCGCGTTCCTCTCCGCGCTCACGGGTTTCATCGGGATGAGCCTTGCGGTGCGCGGCAACGTCCGCACCGCGGCCGCGGCAAAGAGCGGCTCGATGGCCGGGGCGCTGCGCGTCGCGTTCCGCACGGGCGGCGTCGCCGGCATGTTCACCGTCGGGATGGGCCTGTTCGGGGCGACGATCATCATCATGGTGTTCCAGAACACCGCGGCGGCGATCCTCATCGGCTTCGGCTTCGGCGGCTCGCTGATCGCCCTGTTCATGCGGGTGGGCGGCGGCATCTTCACCAAGGCGGCCGACGTCGGAGCCGACCTCGTCGGCAAGGTGGAGCAGGGCATCCCCGAGGACGACCCTCGCAACCCCGCGACGATCGCCGACAACGTGGGCGACAACGTCGGCGACTGCGCGGGCATGGCCGCCGACCTGTTCGAGAGCTACGAGGTCACGCTGGTCGCGTCGATCATCCTCGGCGTCGCCGCGTTCCGTTCCATCGGCGCGAACCCCGCGCTCGGCCTGATCTTCCCGCTGATCGCCCGGGCCATCGGTGTGCTCGCGTCGATCGTCGGTGTGTTCGCGGTGCGCGCGTCCGACAAGGACCGCTCCGCGATGGTGCCGATCAACCGCGGCTTCATCACCGCGGGTGTGCTCACCGTCGTCGGCACGTTGGTCGTCTGCCTGGCATACGTCGGGAACAGCCACGACAACGAGGGCTGGAAGTGCTTCGGCGCCGTCGTCGTGGGCCTCGTGCTCGCGCAGGTCGTCAGCCATCTGACGGAGTACTTCACGTCGACGGAGCGCGAGCCGGTGCGCGAGATCGCCGAGGCCGCCCGCACCGGCCCTGCGACGACGGTCCTATCCGGTATCTCATCCGGCCTCGAGTCGAGCGTGTGGGCGATCGTCGCGATCGCCATCACCATCGGCGTCGCGATCGGCCTCGGTGGCGGCAACATCCAGTTCTCGCTGTACCTCGTCGCACTGACCGGCATGGGGATGCTCGCGACGACGGGTGTCGTCGTCTCGGAGGACAGCTTCGGTCCGGTCGCCGACAACGCGGCCGGCATCGCGGAGATGTCGGGTGAGTTCGAGGGCGAGCCCGAGCGGATCATGGTCGGCCTCGACGCGGTCGGGAACACGACCAAGGCCGTCACGAAGGGCTTCGCGATCGGCTCCGCGGTCATCGCGGCGGTCGCGCTGTTCGCGTCCTTCATCGAGACGATCGGGAGCGAGCTCAAGCTCAAGGACGCCGCGGGGAACGCGCTGTCCGGGAGCGCGCTGTTCCACAACGTCGCGACGCAAATCAACGTCGCCGAGCCGAAGACGTTCATCGGCCTGCTCATCGGCGGCTCGATCGCGTTCATGTTCAGCGCGCTCGCGATCCGTGCCGTCGGCCGCACCGCGGGCACCGTGGTGCAGGAGGTTCGGCGCCAGTTCGCCGACGGCAAGATCATGGAGGGCACGAAGCGGCCCGACTACGGCCCCGTCATCGACATCTGCACCGTGGCGTCGTTGCGTGAGCTCACGACGCCGGCACTGCTCGCGGTGCTCACGCCGATGATCGTCGGGTTCGGTGTGAGCTACCTCGCACTCGGCGCGTTCCTCGCCGCGGTGATCCTGACGGGTCAGCTGATGGCCAACTTCCTCAACAACTCCGGCGGCGCGTGGGACAACGCGAAGAAGTACATCGAGGACGGTCACGAGGGCGGCAAGGGCTCCGAATCGCACAAGGCCGCCGTCATCGGCGACACGGTCGGCGACCCGTTCAAGGACACCGCCGGGCCCGCGCTCAACCCGCTCATCAAGGTCATGAACCTGGTGTCGCTGCTCGTCCTGCCGGCGATCATCAGCCTGCGCAACAACGAAGCGGCGCGGTACTCGGTCGCGGCCGCGTGCCTCGTCGTCCTGCTGGTCGCGATTGCGTTCTCGAAGCGCAAGGGTGGCGGGTTCGCAGAGGAGTCCGAGATCGTCGAGGCGGCCCGTCACGAGCACGAGGCCCAGCTCCCGGCCGAGACGCCGGCGCCGTGACCGGTCGCCGGCGCGCCTACGCGTCGGCGGCGACGAAGCGATACCCCATGCCGGGCTCGGTGATGAAGTAGCGCGGCTGGCTCGGATCGGGCTCGAGCTTGCGTCGGATCTGGCTGAGGTAGAAGCGCAGGTAGTGGGTCTCCCGGTGGTACTCGGGGCCCCACACCTGTTGCAGCAGCTGCTGTTGCGTCACGAGCTTCCCGCGGTTGCGCACGAGCAGCTCCACCACGTGCCACTCCGTCGGCGTGAGCCGCACCTCGCTGCCGTCGCGACGCACCTGCTTGGACGCGAGGTCGATGCTGAAGTCGGGCGTCGTCACGACCGGCGCCTCGTCCGCGGGCGCGGCGCGCCGGAGTGCGGCCCGCAGGCGCGCGAGGAGCTCGTCCATGCCGAACGGCTTCGTCACGTAGTCGTCGGCACCCGCGTCGAGCGCCGCGACCTTCACGCCTTCCGACTCGCGCGCGGAGAGCACGATGATCGGGACATTGGTCCAGCCGCGCAGCGCGTGGGCGACGTCGACGCCGTCCATGTCGGGCAGCCCGAGGTCGAGGATGACGACGTCGGGGTGCTGGCGCGCCGCGAGCTCGAGACCCTGGGCCCCGCTCTCGGCCAGGTCGACCTCGTAGCCGCGCGCCCGCAGCCCGATCCCCAGCGCGCGCCGCATCGGCAATTCGTCCTCGACGACCAGCACGCGGCTCATCGGGGGACCCTCATGCTTCGATGCTCGCGTGCTGGGCGGCGGGGAAGCGGAACACCATCGTGTTGCCGCCGCCCGGTGTGTCCTCGATGTCGAGGTCGCCCCCCATCGCCTCGACGAA
>DATBEZ010000105.1:0-3335 GCA_036558745.1 Acidimicrobiia bacterium | reverse complement strand
AAGGGCAGCGGTCCCTCGTCCTGGTCGAGCGGGGGACGAACCCGTCGGAAGAAGCTCTTCACGATGCCGTTCGTCAGGATCGACTCGCCTGCGATCGCGGTGGCGAGGCGCAGGCCGCGACCCGGGTCGCGGCGTCGTATGGACTGGAGTGCACCGATCGTGAACCACAGGATGCTGTGGTCGGCCGCGCTCGACAGGCCGTAGAAGACCGCGTCCGCCGCGCGGCTGTGGTGCGCGGCGATCCACTTGTCGACGGCCTCGTCGAAGGCGCGCACCCTCGCGAGCAGCGGGTTCGACGGGGGCCACTCGGCCGGGGGGCCGACGGGATGCTCGGGACCGGCCATCAGGGAGAGGCTAGTGCCGACCCCGGCGCGGTCCGCTCACGACGCGATGCCGACGGCGTCGCTCACGACGCGATGCCTGCGAGCGGCAGCGTGGGCGAGAGCACCGTGCCCGGACCGAGCAGCTCGCGCGCCATCGCCGGGTCGCCGCCGTGCGCGGGGCAGTAGGGCTGGAACGCGCAGTGCCCGCAGAGGTAGCCGGGGTTCGGGCGGAAGTCGTCGACCGCGCACGCGCGCTCGATCGCGGTCCAGATCGCGCTCGTGCGGCGCGCCACCCCGCTGACCGACTGCTCAGATGGGCGGGCGATGATCATCTCGGGCTTCGACAGATAGAGCAGGCGCACGCGCGCGGGCCGTCGCCCCAGCATCTGCTCGCACAGCAACGCGTAGATGTGCACACCGGCGAGCCGGGCCTGCTCCTTGAACTCGGAGGGCACCGATCCCGTCTTGTAGTCGGTGACGACCCACTCGCCGTCGTCGTCGATCTCGAGCCGGTCGATGATGCCGCGCAGCGTCACCTTGCCGATCTTCGCGGTGAGCTTGAGCTCCAGGCCGATGGGCCGGATCCGGGTCGGGTCCTCGAGCTCGAAGTAGCGGTCGACCAGCTTGGCCGCGTCGGCGTGGAACGTGTCCCACTCCTCGTCGGTCAGGCCGAGGCCCGCGAACTCGGGGTGCTCGGCCAGCTCGGCGCGCGCGGTCGCGAGGTCGGCGTGCGCGGCGTCGTGCGTGCGGTCCTCGGGAACGCGGCACATGACCCGCTCGAGCGCGCGGTGCACGAGGGTGCCCTTGCTCGCGGGAGCCGACGGCGGCTCGGGCAGGCGCTCGAGGTAGGCGAACTTGAACGCGAGCGGGCAGTCCTTGAACGCCGAGACCGAGCTCGGTGACAGCGACGGCGGGAGTGCCACACCCATGTCCCAAAACGTACAGCGGGGGTGTGACAGTCACGTGGATTCCGCGACGCCCTGATCAGGGCGTCCAGCCGGTGTCCCGGGCCCACGCCTCGGCCCGGGCGTTGATCTCGGCGATCACGGGCGACTTGGCCTCGGCGTAGTCGTTCATGTCGTCCCAGTCCCGCGTGGCGAGGCCGCGCTTCACCTCCTCGTAGCGGGCCCGGTCGGGTGCGCTGGCACGGAGGTGGTCGCGGAAGAGGAGGTGGCGGCGCACGTCGTCGCCGACCGCGGGCCAGACGTGCAGGTGGACGTCGTGGGCGGCGGTGCGGAACATGCGGTGGCCGGGCTCCTCGACGCGCAGCTCGTAACCCGCGCGTGCGAGCCGGTCCCGCACGGCGGGCGCGTCGACGGAGGTCACGTCGTCGACGGCGACGAGCACGTCGACGATCGGCTTGGCCGCGAGACCGGGCACGCTGGTCGAGCCGATGTGCTCGATGCGCAGTGCGAGCGGTCCCAGCGCGCCGGCGATGTGGGCGCGGTGCTCCTCGAAGCGGGCCGGCCACGCCGGGTCCGCGTCCGCGATGACGACCGGTCGACGCTCGCGCCCGCCGACGAGGATGCGGTCCAGGTACGCGGCCCGCTCGTCGTCGCTCGTCGCCATGCGGGTGATTCTGGCCCGTCAGCCGATCTCCGCCGCGATGACCACGCCGTGCGCGAGCTCGAGGTCGACGCGGCTGGCGGAGTAGTCCTGGGTGACGAGCGCGCACGTCCCGTCCTGACCGACGACGCGCACCGTCTTCTGCTCGGCTGCGGCGCGCGCCTGCGCGGCCGCAAGGGTGAGCCCGAGGTACAGGCGGAGTGCGGCCGCGGTCGCGGTGATGCAGCGGCCCGTCCCGGCGGCCACCGGGGGACCTGGTGGGATCGTCTGGACCGTGGTCGTCGTCGCCGCGGCGGTCGTGGTCGTCGACGTGATGCGTGCCCCATTGGCCGGGCTCCGGCCCCCGCACGCGGCCAGGGCGAGAGGGAGCAGCAGCACGGCGAGGGCCGGTCGTCCCCACCTCACGACGGATGAGACGTCGGGACCGGTCCCGGGGTTCCCGCTGCCGACGGTCGACGGTCGCACGGGCCGTCCCGTAGCGTCCGGCCCATGAAGATCGACGGTGGACTCCCGGGCAACGACCTGCGCGCGGTGCCGAAGGTGGCCAAGGAGCTCGAGGACCTCGGCTACGACGGTGCCTTCTCGGCGGAGACCAGTCACGATCCGTTCTTCCCGTTGCTCGTGGCGGCCGAGCACACCGACCGGCTCGAGCTCGGCACCGGCATCGCGGTCGCGTTCGCGCGCAACCCCATGATCCTCGCGAACATCGGCTACGACCTCCACGCGTACTCCGGCGGCCGGTTCATGCTCGGGCTCGGGAGCCAGGTGAAGGCGCACATCGAGAAGCGGTTCTCGATGCCGTGGTCACACCCTGCACCACGCATGCGGGAGATGATCCTGGCGATGCGCGCGATCTGGGCGTCGTGGAACGAAGGGGAGAAGCTCGACTTCCGCGGCGAGTTCTACCGCCACACGCTCATGACCCCGTTCTTCAATCCGGGTCCGAACCCCTACGGCACGCCGAAGGTGTTCCTCGCCGGTGTGGGCGAGCTCATGACGGAAGTGGCGGGCGAGGTGGCCGATGGCTTCCTCTGCCACGGCTTCACGACCGAGAGCTACCTGCGCGAGGTGTCGATACCCGCGCTGGAGCGGGGGCGGCAGAAGGCGGGCAAGACGATGGAGGGCTTCGAGATCGTCGGGCCCTCGTTCGTCGTGACTGGAACCAGCGACGAACAGCTCGAAAAGGCGATGACGGGTACGCGCCAACAGATCGCGTTCTACGGCTCGACGCCGGCCTACCGTCCCGTGCTCGACTACCACGGCTGGGGCGGACTGCAGGACGAGCTGAACGCGCTGTCGAAGCAAGGCAAGTGGGTCGAGATGGGCGGCCTGATCGACGACGACATCCTCAACACGTTCGCTGTCGTCGGTAGCCCCGAGGAGATCGCGCCGGAGCTCCACAAGCGCTACGGCGACGTGATCCAGCGCATCAGCTTCTACGCGCCG
>DATBEZ010000104.1:0-14672 GCA_036558745.1 Acidimicrobiia bacterium | reverse complement strand
GATCTCGACGATCGTCGCCGAGGCCGCGATCCTGGTGCAGATCGTCGCCGGCACGATCGTCGTCGCGACGCACAAGGAGCTCGCGAAGCAGAACGGGATCCGCTTCCACATGTTCTACGGGTTCGTCGCGTTCCTGACCGTCGGTATCGCGTACCAGTACCGCTCGTCGATGCGTGGACGGCTCGAGATGTTCTACGGGCTCGTCGGCCTGTTCCTCATGGGTGTCGGCATCCGCGCCGTCATGCAGGTGGTCTGACGTGAGCGACAGCGAGCGACGCATTCGCGTACTGCTCCTCTTCGGCGGTCGCTCGGCCGAGCACGACGTGTCGCGTGTGAGCGCGGTCGCGGCCGCGAAGGCGCTCGATCCGACCCGGTACGAGGTCGTGCCGGTCGCGATCACGAAGGACGGTCGCTGGCTGACGGCCGGAGAAGCGCGTGCCGCGATCGAGGCCGGGCCCGACGCGCTGCCGGTCGCGTTCGACGTGGAGGGCGACGAGGTCCCCGCGGCGAGCGTGGGATCGACGGTGGCGTCGACCCGTCCCGACGCGGGCGTCGCGTCGGGTGGCGCGCTCGGCGCCGACGTCGTGCTCCCGCTCATCCACGGGCCCTACGGCGAGGACGGAACCGTGCAGGGCATGCTCGAGCTGGCCGGCATCCCCTACGTCGGCGCGGGCGTGCTCGGCTCCGCGGTCGGCATGGACAAGGTCACGATGAAGCAGCTGTTCCGCGCCGCCGCGCTGCCGATCGTCGCGTCGGTCGAGTTCCGCGAGTCGCACATCGGACCGGAGCTGCTCGATCGCATCGAGTCCGAGCTCGGCTTTCCGTGCTTCGTGAAGCCCTCGAACATGGGATCGTCGGTGGGCGTCTCGAAGGCGCGCGATCGCGACCAGCTCACGCGCGGGATCGACCTCGCGCTCGCGTACGACGAATGGGTCATCGTCGAGGAGGCGATCACGGGGCGCGAGATCGAGGTCGGCATCCTGGGCGACGACCCGCCCGAGGTGTCGGAGGCGGGTGAGATCGTCCCCGGCGACGAGTTCTACACGTACGCCGACAAGTACGAGGACGGCACCGCGCAGCTGCTCGCACCGGCGCCGATCACCGACGAGCAACGCGCGACGGTCCGCTCGCTCGCGGTGCGCGCGTTCGAGGCGTGCCGCTGCGAGGCGATGGCGCGCGTCGACTTCTTCCTCGAGGAGCAGCGCCCCGACGGCGGTCCCGGGCGCGGGTTCCTGCTCAACGAGGTCAACACCATCCCGGGCTTCACACCGATCTCGATGTACCCGCGCCTGTGGGACATCTCGGGCGTGCCGTACCCGAAGCTGCTCGACCGCCTGATCGAGCTCGCCCTCGACCGCCACGCCCGCCGCGCGAGACGCGCCGGCCGTCAGCGCTGACAGTCTGGAGTCGAATTCACCCGCTCATGTGCAGGAAATCGACTCCAGAGTGGCTCTACAACTGCACGACGGGACAGGTGAGGGTGCGGGTGATGCCCTCGACGGCCTGGATCTGCGACACGACCATCTTGCCGAGGTCGTCCATGGTCTCCGCCTGCGTCGACACGATGACGTCGTAGGGACCGGTCACGTCGTCGGCAGCGACGACGCCGTTCAGCGATCGCACCTCGCTCGCGACGTGCGCGGCGCGACCGACCTCGGTCTGGATCAGGACGTACGCCCGGACAGACATGCGACCCCCCTGGATCACCGGCTGGTGGCCGCGATGCTAGGCGGGACCGCGGGGCCCGCGTGCAGGCCCCCGGAACGGTTACGAGTCCAGGCGGACCTTGAGCTTGCCGAGCTCCTCGCGCAGCGCCTCCGGGAGCTTCGCACCGAAGGAGTCGAAGTGGGCCTCGAACAGCGGGAGCTGCTCGCGCCACTCCGACGCGTTCACGTCGAGCGCGGCCGCGACCTGCTCACGCGTCGCGTCGAGCCCTTCGAGGTCGAGGTCGTCGACGGAGGGAACCGCCCCAATAGGCGTGTCCTGCGCGCCGGCCGTGCCCTCGACCCGCTCGAAGATCCACGTGAGCACGCGCGAGTTCTCGCCGTAGCCCGGCCAGAGGAACTTGCCGTCGGCGTCGCGGCGGAACCAGTTGACGCCGTAGATGCGCGGCAGCTTCGACTCGTCGGTGTGCTCCGTCATCGACAGCCAGTGCGCGAAGTAGTCGGCCATGTGGTAGCCGCAGAACGGCAGCATCGCGAACGGGTCGAAGCGCAGCTCGCCGACCTTGCCGAACGCGGCCGCCGTGCGCTCGGAGCCCATCGACGCGCCGATGAACACACCGTGACGCCAGTTGCGCGACTCGTAGACGAGCGGCACGGTGCCGCCGCGACGGCCACCGAAGAGGATCGCCGAGATGGGCACGCCCTTGGGGTCCTCCCACTCCGGCGCGATGACCGGGCACTGGCCGGCCGGGGAGCAGAAGCGGGAGTTCGGGTGCGCGGCGGGAGTGTCACTCGCAGGCGTCCAGTCGTTGTGACGCCAGTCGGTGCAGTGGGCCGGCGGCTCGTCGGTCATGCCCTCCCACCACACGTCGCCGTCGTCGGTGAGCGCGGTGTTCGTGAAGACCGTGTTCGACTGCACCCCGAGCATCGCGTTCGGGTTGGTCTCCATGTTCGTGCCGGGCGCGACACCGAAGAACCCGTACTCGGGGTTGATCGCGTAGAGGCGCCCGTCGGCGCCGAACTTCATCCACGCGATGTCGTCGCCGACGGTCTCGACCGTCCAACCGGGCACGGTCGGCACGAGCATCGCGAGGTTGGTCTTCCCGCACGCGGACGGGAACGCCGCGGCGACGTAGCGCGACACGCCCTTCGGGTTCGTGAGCTTGAGGACGAGCATGTGCTCCGCGAGCCAGCCCTCGTCGCGCGCGATCACGGACGCGATGCGCAGCGCGAAGCACTTCTTGCCCAGCAGCGCGTTGCCGCCGTAGCCCGACCCGTACGACCAGATCTCGCGGGTCTCGGGGAAGTGCACGATGTACTTCTCGTCGGGGTTGCACGGCCACGCCACGTCGGCCGTACCGGGCGCGAGCGGCGCGCCGACGGAGTGCAGACAGGGCACGAAGTCGCCGTCGTCGCCGAGGACGTCGAGCGCGGCCTGACCCATACGGGTCATCGTGCGCATGCTCACCGCGACGTAGGGCGAGTCGGTGATCTCGACGCCGATGTAGGACAGCGGCGAGCCGAGGGGACCCATGCTGAAGGGGACGACGTACATGGTGCGGCCGTGCATCGCGCCCCGGAACAGCTTGGTGAGGGTGGCGCGCATCTCGGCCGGCGGAACCCAGTTGTTCGTCGGGCCCGCGTCGCCCTGCTCCTCCGAGCAGATGAACGTGCGGTCCTCGACCCGGGCGACGTCGCTCGGGTCGGACGCGGCCCAGTAGGAGTTCGGCCGCTTCGAGTCGTCGAGCTTGACGAAGGTGCCGGCCTCCAGGAGCTGCGCGCACAGCTGCTCGTGCTCGGCCTCGGAACCGTCGCACCAGTGGATCGACTCGGGCTCGCACAACTCGGCCACCTCGTCGACCCAGCGGAGGAGTTTCCGGTTGCCGGTGGTCACGTTGGTGGTGACGGTCACGACGAGCTCCTTGTGGCTCGGGGGATCGGATCAGTCTACGGCTGGCTCGTGAGGACTACCCAAACCGGGCGCAAAACCCGGCGCCGGGTACCGTGGGCCGGCGAGGAGGCAGCGATGGGCGTCGTGGCCTGGATCATCGTGGGGTTCGTCGCCGGCGTGCTCGCGAAGGGCATCACCGGTGTGCGCGGTGCAGGCTGTCTCGTCACGGTGTTCATCGGGGTCGCCGGAGGTCTGCTCGGGGGGATCGTCTTCCGGGCTGCCGGCGAGCAGGGCCTCACCGGGTTCAGCTGGCGGTCCCTGCTCGTGGCCACGGTCGGAGCGATCGTGCTGCTCCTGATCTACGGCGCGATCACCGGCCGGAACCGCGATCGACGCTACTGAAGGCGCGCCGCGACGGGGAGGGCCGAAGGTCCCGGCGCCCGGTCGCGAACGTCAGCAGCTCGCGCGCGGGCCGTCACGACCCGTAGCGGTGGTCTCAGACCCGGGCGGTCGGCAGGCCCATGTCCACCTCGGAGCCGAGGCCGACCGCGGTGGCGCGCCCGTCCTCGTCGAGGCGGAAGGTGACCCGCTGACCCTGGCGGAGGACCCGCAGGATCGATTGGGTCAGGGCGTCGGGGGCGAGCACGAGCTCGGCCCGGTCGGTGTCGCGGACGACCACGCCCTCCTTGGTGAGCGGGTCGTAGGAGCGGACGACGCCCTGCATCCCGAGTCTCCCGGCTCCGCTACGGCTTCTGGACCTTGCCCGCCTTGAGGCAGGCGGTGCAGACGTGGAGGCGCTTGGGCGCGCCATTCACGATCGCGCGCACGCGCTGGACGTTGGGATTCCAACGCCGCTTGGTCCGGCGGTGTGAGTGGCTGATGCGCATGCCGAAGCGTGGACCCTTGCCGCACACCTCGCAGACCGACGCCATGACGCGCAACCTCGCAGAGAGAAAGGAAGAACCCAGGCAGGCTAGCAGCCGGGCATCCCGGAGCCCTGCAAGGAGTAGGCGAGCGAGAAGACACGGGTATCCTCCCGCCATGAGCCCCCTGGAGCGGCTGGGCGCCCCTGACCTGCGCAGCGTCGTCGCCGCATACCGGGACGCGCTGCGGGTCCACCAGGAGGAGCTGAACCGGCTCAACGTGTACCCGGTGCCCGACGGCGACACCGGCACGAACATGGCGCTCACGCTCGAGTCGGTGGCGGCGGAGATCGGCACCGCGGAGACGATGCCCGAGGTGTGCCGGGCGATCGCCCATGGTTCGCTCATGGGTGCGCGGGGCAACTCGGGCGTCATCCTGTCGCAGATCCTTCGCGGCCTCGCCGACACGTTCTCGCCGCTCGACGCGGCGGGTCCGGCCGAGCTCGTCGCCGCGTTGCGCACCGCGTCCGACGCGGCGTACCAGGCGGTCATGCGCCCGGTCGAGGGCACGATCCTCACGGTCGTGCGCGAAGCGGCCGAGGCAGCGGACGCCGCCCACCGCGACGGGCGTCGAGACCTCGTCGGCGTGCTCGACACCGCGGTGACCGCGGCGCGCGACGCGGTCGCGCGCACGCCGGAGCTGTTGCCGGTGTTGCGCGAAGCGGGCGTGGTCGACGCTGGCGGTCGCGGCTTCACGTTGCTCCTCGACGCGTTCCTCCTCGTGGTCGACGGACGTCCGGTCCCCGCGCCGGAGACGGTGCACACGCCGCCCGCGGTCGAAGCGCACCTGCGCGGCGACGACGTGTCGTCGTTGCGCTACGAGGTGATGTACCTCCTGGAGGCGGGCGACGAGACCGTCCCCGCGTTCAAGGACGCGTGGGGCGCGATCGGCGACTCGATCGTGGTCGTGGGTGGCGAGGGCCTGTGGAACTGTCACGTGCACACGAACGACATCGGCGCCGCGATCGAGGCCGGCATCGAGGCCGGTCGTCCGTGTCGCATCCGGGTCACCGACCTGATGGAGCAGGTCGAGGAGGAAGCATGGGTCCGGGAGCACGCGGGCGACGCGCTCGAGCCCACGATGCACACGTTCGCCCCGGAAGAGGTCACCACCGCGGTCGTCGCGGTCGCGGTCGGCGACGGCGTGCGCCGGCTGTTCGCGAGCCTCGGTGTCCAGGCGGTCGTCGCCGGCGGGCAGTCGATGAACCCGTCGACCGCGCAGATCCTCGAGGCGGTCGAGTCGTGCAAGGCGCGCAGCATCCTCGTCCTACCGAACAACAAGAACATCGTCCCGGTCGCACGACAGGTCGCCGACATCACCGAACGCCAGGTCGCGGTCGTGCCGACGTCGTCGGTCGTCGAGGGGCTCGCGCTGCTCGTCTGCTACGACGCGGCGGCGCCGCTCGAGTCCAACGTGAAGTCGATGGACGAGACGCTCGAGCGCATACGCTCGGGCGAGGTGACCCAGGCCGTGCGCGACGGGTTCGCGCCCTGCGGTGTCATCCACGCCGGTGACTGGATCGCGCTGGACCGTGACGGCATCCAGGTCGTCGAGTCGAGCCCGGCCGACGCTGCGATCGGGTTGCTCGAACGTCTCGTCGACGACGAGAGCGAGCTCGTCACCGTGCTCGTCGGCGCGGAGGCGCGCCAGGGTGAGACGACGCGCATCGAGGAGCACCTCGCCCTCGCGCATCCGAACGTCGAGATCGAGTTCCACCAGGGCGACCAGCCGCTGTACCCGTACCTGATCGGGGTGGAGTAATTCCGCACACGCTTCGCGATCTGGCCCACCTGCCGCTCGCGGACGTGGGCGTGAAGGAGCGGATGCGCGAACGGCTCGCGGTGATGGGCATCGAGTCGACGCTCGATCTCCTGCAGCACTATCCCCGGCGCTACCACGACCGGACGAAGCAGGCCGACATCGCCGAGCTGCAGGCCGGCGACGAGGCGACGGTCTTCGCCGAGGTGCGGCGCATCTCGACCCGCCAGACCCGGAACCGTCGCACGATGGTCGAGGCGGTGATCCACGACGGCACCTCGTTGCTCAACGTGACCTTCTTCAACCAGCCGTGGCGCGCGAAGCAGCTGCCCGAGGGCACCGAGGCCGCGTTCTTCGGCAAGGTCGAGCTGTTCCGCGGCAAGCGCCAGCTGACGAACCCCGTCGTCGACATCCTCGGCCGCGAGGGCGAGAACACCGCGACCGTGGTACCCGTGTACCCGCAGTCGGGCAAGGCGGACGTGTTCACGTGGCAGCTGCGTGACGCGGTGCGCGGCGCGCTCGAGGCGGTCGGGGAGCTCGCGGAGCCGCTTCCGGAGCCGGTCCGGCGCGACCTCAAGCTGCGCGACCGCACCTGGTCCTACCGGCAGGTCCACGAACCCGACACGACGGAGTCGGCGCGTCAGGCCCAACGGCGGCTGCGCTTCGACGAGTTCCTCCGCATGCAGGTCGGTCTCGTCGCGCGCAAGCGCGCGGTGGAAGCGGAGCAGTCGGGGATCCGTCACGACGTCGGGGGCACGCTCGTCGCGCAATTCCTCGATCATCTCCCGTTCCCGCTCACGCGCGACCAGCAACGCGCGATCGACGAGATCCGAGACGACATGGCGTCGGCCGCGCCGATGCACCGGCTGCTGCAGGGCGACGTCGGTTCGGGGAAGACCGTCGTCGCCCTCGCCGCGTTGCTCGTCGCGGTGCAAGGCGGGTACCAGGGTGCGCTGATGGCACCGACCGAGGTCCTGGCCGAGCAGCACGACGCGGTCGTCTCGCGTCTCCTCGAGGGTCTCACGGTCGGCGCCGCCGGAACGCTCACGGGGGAGCGACCGGTGCGGGCCGCGCTGCTCACCAACCGGACGCGCGCGGCGGAACGACGCAACCTCGCCGCCGGTCTCGCCGACGGCGACGTCGACATCGTCGTCGGCACGCACGCGCTGATCTACGGCGACCTGCCGTTCGCTCGACTCGGCCTCGCGGTCATCGACGAGCAGCACCGCTTCGGCGTCGAGCAGCGCGCGCTGCTCCGCACGCTCGGTCAGGCACAGCGCGACGACGCACCCGATGTCGTCCCCGACGTGCTCGTGATGACCGCGACACCGATCCCGCGCACCGCGGCGATGCTCGTCTACGGCGACCTCGACAAGTCGGAGCTGCGGATGATGCCCCCGGGGCGAACGCCGATCTCGACGACGGTCGTGGGCCCGAACCCGCTCGAGCGCGAGGCCGCGTACCGGAGGCTCCGCGACCAGGTCGCCGCGGGACGCCAGGCATACGTCGTATGCCCGCTCGTCGAGGGCTCGCCGCGCGTCGAGGCGAAGTCGGCGACCGCGGAGATGGAGCGGCTCGCGGCGGAGGATCTCGCCGGCCTGCGACTCGGTTTGCTGCACGGTCAGCTGCCCGCCAAGGAGAAGGACGCGGTGATGAGCGCGTTCCGTGCCGGCGAGCTCGACGTACTCGTCGCGACGACCGTCATCGAGGTCGGTGTCGACGTTCCGAACGCGACGGTCATGATCGTGGAGGACGCGGACCGCTTCGGGTTGTCGCAGCTGCACCAGCTGCGCGGCCGGATCGGTCGTGGTGGCGGCGAGTCGTGGTGCTTCCTCTTTGCGGATCCGTCCACGCCGGACTCCGTCGCGCGCATGACCGCGATGGCGGAGTCGACGGACGGCTTCCTGCTCGCCGAGCGCGATCTCGAGATCCGCGGCGCGGGCGAGGTGTTCGGCGAGCGCCAGGCCGGGCTGGGCGACCTCAAGCTCGGTCGCATCCCGCGCGACGTGAAGTACGTCGAGGCGGCGCGTGAGGCCGCGGAGCACCTCCTCGACGAGGATCCGAACCTCGCGCACCACCGCGTGCTCGCGGAAGAGGTCGAGGACCTGCTCGGCGACGCGGTCGAGTTCCTGTTCAAGAGCTGAGGATGTGAACATCTCGCCATGCCGGCTTCGCGACGTGCGCACGGGCGCGGCCTGCGCGTGATCGCGGGGGAGGTGGGCGGCCGTCCGCTCGTCGCGGCCCGGGGCGAGCGCACGCGGCCGACCGCTGATCGGGTCAAGGAAGCGGTCTTCGCGGCGCTCGGACCCGAGCGGGTCGAGGGGACGTCGGTGCTCGACGGCTTCGCCGGCACGGGCGCGCTCGCGATCGAGGCGCTCTCGCGCGGGGCGGTGCGCGCCGTGCTCGTGGACCGCGATCCCGGCGCGATCGACGCGATCCGCCGCAACCTGCGCGCGACACGGCTGACGGAGCGGGCGACGGTGCAACGGCGGGGCCTCGGCGCGTTCCTCCACGACCGACCCCCCGCCGACGCTCCCTTCGATCTCGTGTTCCTCGATCCGCCCTACGACCTCGCGCCCCACGAGCTGGACGCCGCCCTGACCGCGCTCGCGGCACCGGGCTGGCTCGCGGCGGGCGCGACGGTGGTCGTCGAGCAACGCCGCCGCGCCACGGCCCTGACGCTGCCGTCCGGCTGGGAAGCTCGTTGGGAGCGGGCCTACGGGGATACGCTCGTCCGCATCGTCGGCCCGTGACCAGCTGCCCATGACGAGCTGGACGCGTCAGCACGGGCCGGGAAGACGCCCGGTCCGATCCGGTCCGTCGCCCGTCGCCCCGCCCCGGGCGTGCACCAGGAGACGGTGTCCCACGTGGCCATTGCGTTGTGTCCAGGATCGTTCGACCCCGTCACCAACGGGCACGTCGACATCATCGAGCGCACGGCTCGGCACTTCGACGAGGTGATCGTCGCGGTCATCCGCAACCCGCAGAAGTCCCAGTCGCTCTTCACGTTGGAGGAGCGCCAGGAGATGCTGCGTGACGTCTGCGGTCACCTCACCAACGTGCGCATCGAGTTCTTCAAGGGCCTGCTCGTCGACTTCGCGGCCGATCACGGCGCCGACGCGATCGTGAAGGGCCTGCGCGCGATCTCCGACTTCGACTACGAGCTGCAGATGGCGCAGATGAACCAGCGCCTGTCGGGCATCGACACGTTCTTCATCTCGACGAGCCCACAGCACTCGTTCCTGTCGTCGAGCCTGGTGCGCGAGGTCGCGCGCTTCGGCGGCGACGTGTCGAGCATGGTGCCGGCGCTCGTGGCCAAGCGGCTGGAGGAGCGCTTCGGGCAGAGCGGTGCGCCCCGTGAGTGAGGGGCGAGCGGAGCGCTCCGGCGATGCGGCACGGCGCCAGCACGACGCGGAGCGAGCGCGACCATGAGCTCTGAGACGACGGGCACCGGGCACGGCGCGGTCCACGACACCGAGGCGTTGCTGCTGCGGGTCCAGGACCTCGTCGAGGGTGGCCGCAACATGCCGATGTCGGCATCGGTCCTCGTCAACCGGGACGAGGTGCTCACGCTGCTCGAGGACGCGATCGCGAACCTGCCCGAGGAGCTGCGCCAGGCGCGGTGGCTGCTCAAGGAGCGGGAGGAGTTCCTCGCCCACGCCCGGCGGGAGGCCGACGACATCGTCGAGGCCGGACGCGTCCAGGCCGAGCGCATGGTCGAGCGCACCGAGGTGGTGCGCGAGGCGCGGCGGCGGGCCCAGGCCCTCATCGACGACGCCGAGGCCTCGGCCCGGGCCCTGCGCCACGAGGCCGAGGACTACGTGGACCAGCGGCTCGCGTCGTTCGAGGTGGTGCTCGAGCGCACGATGCAGGCGGTGCAAAAGGGACGCCAGCGGCTCCAGGTCGTCGTCGACCTCCCCGCCGAGGACAGCGAGGCCGAGCACGCGGAGTCCACCTTCTTCGACCAGGACGAGACCTGATCGGATCCGGCCGGCGCCGCTCCCGGCGGGCCGCTGGGAGAAGCTGGAAACCGCCGCTGAACTGCTAGGATCCCTCCGTCGAGCCCGCGCGCACCCCGCGCCGCCGGGAGCTCGCCCCGGGAAGATGAACGAATTCCGCCTCGACGTCGCCGACCTCCTGCACCACCCCGGATCGCGCCGCGCCGTCCACGTCGCGGCTCCGCTCGCGGGTCTCGTCGTGGGCGGCTCGGCGGTGCCCGACGACGAGGTGGTGCAGGTGGACGCGCTGCTCGAGCGCGTGCACGAGGGCATCGTCGTTCGGGGTGTCGCGCGCACGCGGTGGTCCGGATCGTGCAGCCGGTGCCTGCGAGCCGTCGGCGGCGAGCTGTCGGCCGAGATCAACGAGCTCTACGAGCCCGACCCGCTCGAGGGCGAGACGTACCCGCTCGGCAACGAGCAGCTCGACCTTTCGCTCGCGGCGCGCGACGCCTTCCTCCTCGATCTTCCGACCGCACCGGTGTGCCGTCCCGACTGCGCGGGCCTCTGCCCGGTGTGCGGCATCGACCGCAACGACGACCGGTGCTCGTGCGAGCAGTCCGTCCCCGATCCCCGCTGGGCCGCGCTGTCCCAGCTGGAGCTCTGACCAGCTCCGACCTGCGACCCCGAGGAGCCTCACGATGGCCGTACCCAAGCGCAAGACCCCCCGGGCCCGCACCCGCTCGCGTCGGGCCGCGAACTGGCGCCTCGAGCCGCCGGCGCGCTCGCTGTGCCCGAACTGCGGCGCGGCCAAGCTGCCCCACACCGTGTGCGGCAACTGCGGCTGGTACCGCGGCCGTCAGGCCATCGAGGTCGAATAGCCCGAGGCTCGCGATGCGTTCACCCGTAGCGGCGCGCGGCGCCCGGAGCGACCAGGGGCCCAACGCTTGAGCACGCGCGGCGACCGGAGCGACGAAGGAGCGCAGGTCGCTCGCCAGCAAGCGAACGACGCGGGCGGCCGCAGGTGAACGCCGGAGCCGTGCAGCGAGGGCGCGCGCGCATCTGCATCGATGCCATGGGGGGTGACCGGGCGCCGGAGGAGATCGTCGCCGGCGCACTCGCCGCGGTGGAGGCGGCCGACGTCGACGTCGTCCTCGTCGGACCGGAGCCGGTCCTGCGCCCGCTGCTCCCCGGCGGTGAGCCGCCCAAGGGTGTGACGCTGCTGCACGCGCCCGACATCATCGGGATGCACGACGATCCCGCGTCATCGGTGCGCACGCGCAAGGACGCGTCGTTGGTCCGGTGCGCCGACGCGGTGCGCGACGGGCTGGCCGACGCCATGGTCGGCGCGGGCAACACCGGGGCCACGATGGCGGCGGCGTTGCTGCGCTTCGGACGCATCCGTGGCATCGCGCGACCCGCGATCGCGGTGCCGATCCCGCGGCCCGGTGGTCCGCCGCAGCTGCTCGTCGACGGTGGCGCGACGGTCGACTGCTCGCCCGAGTGGCTGGCCCAGTTCGCGGCGATGGGGCGCGCGTACGCGCGGGTCCGCCTCGGCGTCGACGAGCCGACGGTCGGCTTGCTCTCCAACGGCGAAGAGGAGGGCAAGGGCGACGACCTCCGCAAGCAGACCTTCGCGCTGCTCTCGGGGACGCCGGGGTTCGTCGGCAACGTCGAAGGGCGCGAGCTCATGTCGCCGCGTCCCGACGTGGTCGTCACCGACGGCTTCACGGGCAACGTCGCGTTGAAGACGATCGAAGGGGCGGTGAAGGCGGTCGCGAACCTCGTGTTCGGCGTGCTCGGACGCGACGAGCTGCGCGACGCGTCGAGCGTCGTCGCACCCGCGCTGCTCGAGGTCGCGGGCGATCTCGATCCGGACGCGACGGGCGGTGCCCTGCTGCTCGGCGTCGACGGCGTGTGCGTGATCTCGCACGGCTCGTCGTCGGCGCGTGCCATCGTGAACGCGTCGCGCCTCGCGCGCGATTGCGTGTCCGCCGGCATCGTCGGGCGCGTTCAGGAGGCGATCGCCGGTGCCGGCTGAGACCCATGTGACCCGGGGCCCGGTCGATCCCGACGAGGTCTTCACGCTCGTGCGCGCGCAGCTCGCGGAGATCCTCGACGTCGACGAGACCCGGATCGCGCTCGACACGCGCGTCGTGGAGGACCTCGAGGCGGACGAGCCCGCGATCCTCGAGCTGGTCGAGGCCATCGAGGAGGAGGTCGGCGAGCGCACGGTGGGGTTCGCGATCGACGACGACGACGTCGCCGAGCTGCGCACCGTGCGGGACTACGTCGACTATGTCGTCGACCGTCTGCAGGAAGCGCGTTCGTGACGGCCGACGAACCGGCTTCTGGCCCCGCGGGCGCGACCGAGACCGCCGACGCGGCGGACGAACGCGACGGGCTCGCCCGTCTCGAGGACCGTCTGGGCTGGCCGTTCCGCGATCGCGAGCTCCTGCTCGGCGCGCTCGCTCACCGTTCGTGGTGCGCGGAGCACCCGGACACGGAGTCGAACGAGCGCCTCGAGTTCCTCGGTGACGCGGTGCTCGGCCTCGTCGTCACCGATCGCGTCTTCCATCTGTATCCCGACCTGCCCGAGGGTGAGCTCGCGAAGGTGCGTGCCGCGGTCGTGAACGCGGAGGTGCTCGCGCAGCTCGCGGTCGAGGTCGGGCTCGGCTCGCAGCTCCTGCTCGGCAAGGGCGAGGACACGTCGGGCGGGCGCGCGAAGCCCTCGATCCTCTCGGACGCGATGGAGGCGGTGATCGCCGCGGTCTACCTCGACGGCGGATGGGACGCCGCGAACGGGTTGGTGCTGCGGTTGCTCGCCGGTCGGATCGCCGAGGCCGCGGCGGGTCCGGGCGGTCACGACTACAAGACCCGGCTCCAGGAGCTCGCGGCGCGTCGCTTCGACCGTCTCCCGCGCTACCAGGTGAGCGGCGAGGGTCCCGACCACGCGAAGCGCTTCTTCGCGACGGTGCTCCTCGACGGTGAGCCCCGCGGCACCGGTGAAGGCCGCTCGAAGAAACAGGCCGAGCAGGCCGCGGCGAAGGACGCGTGGCTCTGGCTCCGAGATGTGGACGAGGACCTCGACGCGGCGGAAGGCAACGGGGAGCGAAGCGGAGCTCCGCTGGGCGAAGCCTCCCGGAGCGGGAGCGAGAGCGACCCAAGAGACGAGGAGAGCGATGCCGGAGTTACCTGAGGTGGAGGTGGTCCGGCGCGACCTCGACCGTGAGATCAGCGGCAAGCGCGTCAAGTCGGTCGAGACGCACGGGGCGCGCTCGGTCCGGCGGCACAAGAACGCGAAGGAATTCGTCGCGCGCCTCACGGGCAAGAAGATCACGGGTGTCACCCGGCGGGGCAAGTACCTGCTCGTGCGTCTCGACGGCGGTGAGGTCCTCGTCGTGCATCTCGGGATGTCGGGTCAGCTCCTGCGGGCCAAGTCCGCGAAGGAGCCGATGCCGAAGCACACCCACGTCGTCATCACGTTCACGCAGGGCGGTCAGCTGCGGTTCGTCGACCCGCGCACGTTCGGCGAGATGTTCGTCACGGAATGGGACGACCTCGAGAGTCAGGTCGACGAGCTCGCGCATCTCGGGCTCGACCCGCTCGAGGAGAGCATGTCGTGGGAGCGCTTCGGCGCGCTCATCGCGTCGCGTCACACGAAGCTCAAAACCGCGCTGATGGACCAGGCGTTCCTGTCGGGCATCGGGAACATCTACAGCGACGAGATCCTCTTCGAAGCCGGGTTGCGGTGGGACCGCATGACCGACTCGCTCTCGTCGGAGGAGGTGCGACGCCTCTACCGGGCCATGGTGGAGGTGTTGCAGGAGGCGGTGAAGCACCGCGGCTCGTCGCTCGCGGACGCGCAGTACGTCGACCTGTTCGGCAAGCCCGGCGGCTACCAGGAGCTGCACAGTGTGTACGCGCGCGAAGGCCAGGCGTGCCCGCGCTGCCGGCGGCCCCTCGTGCGCCAGCGCGTCGGCGGCCGGTCGACGTTCTTCTGCGAGGCATGCCAGGTGTGACCCGCCGGCACGTGGTGATCCGCGGCCGGGTGCAGGGCGTGTTCTTCCGCGATTCGCTCCGTTCGCGCGCGCGGGAGCTGGGTGTGAACGGCTGGGCCCGCAATGCCGGCGACGGCAGCGTCGAGGCGGTGTTCGAGGGGTCGGAGGGCGCGCTCGACGCGCTCGTCGCCTGGTCGCGCCAGGGTCCGCCCCGAGCGCGCGTGGACGAAGTCGAGGTGTCGGAGGAGCAGGTGAAGGGCGAGCAGGGGTTCAGCGTGTGGTGAGCGGCCGTTCGGCGTCGAAGGGCTGGTCCAACCCGGTCCCCGAGGGCGAGCCGGGTGGTCGCTACGCTCGGTCCGCGGAGCGAAGGGGGCCGATCGCGTGTTCCTGAAATCGTTGACCCTCCGGGGCTTCAAGTCGTTCGCGGACAAGACGACGCTCGAGTTCGAGCCGGGCGTCACCGTGGTCGTCGGGCCCAACGGATCGGGCAAGTCCAACG
>DATBEZ010000103.1:0-51681 GCA_036558745.1 Acidimicrobiia bacterium | reverse complement strand
CCGTCCTGGGCGTTGCGGGTGGCCTGCTGGAGACCGCTCACCTGGGCCGAGAGGCCCTCGCTGATGACGAGGCCGGCGGCGTCGTCGGCAGCACGGTTGATGCGGAAGCCCGAGGAGAGCTTCTCGAGGCTCTTGCCCATGCTCGTCTCGGTGTTCGAGAGGTTGCGGTAGGCATTGAGAGCCATGATGTTGTCGTTGATACGCATTGCCGAATCCTCCGTGATCCGTGCGTGCTTCCAGTCCGTGGAAGCCCTGTCCCGCCGAGTCCTTCGGCGGCACGGACCTCATCGGACACGGGCCGAGTCACTTGATGCTTTCGGCCGACAAACCGCACATCTGGAGCGCGACGTGAGTCCTTACGAGGCCTTGCGGATGTCCTGGTCCGCCGCCTCGTAGGCGCGCGCTGCGATCTTCTCCTGGACGCTCGCCGGGGCCGAGTCGAGACGGCTGGCGTACGTCGAACCCTCCGCGACCCGTGCGTAGTACGCGGCCTTGCGCTTCGCGACCCGACCGTTGGGACGGGGCTCTGCCGGCAGCGCCTCGGGGTCGAGGTGCGCGTTCATGCCGTCCTTGAGGAGGGCGAGGGCCTCGGCCCGCAGCTGGGAGACGCGCGACTCGCTCACACCGAGCTCGTCGGCGAGCTCCTGCATCGAGCACTCCTCGAAGAAGTAGCCCACGACGACGCGGCGCAGACGCTCGGGCAGCGCCGAGACCGCGTCGGTGAGGTAGGCCCGGCGCTCGCGGCTGACGATCGCGTCCTCCGGGTTCTCGCCGTCGTCGACGAGGAACAGCTCGGAGGTGCCCTCGAGCACCAGCGACTCGTAGTTGAGGACGGTGGCACGGTGCACGTCGTCGACCAGCTTGTGGGCGGCGGTCGTGTCGATCCCCATGCCCTCGGCGACCTCGGCGGGCGTCGGGGTCCGGCCGAGGCGGTTGGTCAGGTCCTGGGTGACCGTCTGCATCCGGCGGGCCCGCGAGCGCACCGAGCGGCTGGCCCAGTCCCGGCCCCGCAGCTCGTCGAGCAGGGCGCCGCGGATCCGGGTCGAGGCAAAGCGCTCGAAGGCGATGCCCCGGGCCGGGTCGAAGCTCCGGGCGGCTTGGGCCAGGCCGAGCATGCCAGCCGACACGAGGTCGTTGCGGCTGACGTAGCTCGGGATGCGGTGCGCCAGCTCCGAGACCGCGTACTGGATGAGCGGGAGGTTCTCCCGGACGAGGGCGTCTTCGTCGACGCCGTTCGCGGCCCGCTCGGCCCGCGTGTCCTGCCCCCGGTGCTCGCGCGCAGCGCGGTCGGAAGTGCCGGTCTGGTTCTGCTGGGTACGCCGTGAGGTCTGCACGAACAGTGGAATCGTCCTCACGGAGTGTGTTCCTCGATCGGCCCCCCGGATGATTCCTGGCGAAGGATCTCATCCCAAAGTATGAGCCAGGAGCATCCGGCTGACGCCGTAACCCCTGGTCAGAGGGTTGGGGTCGGTCGAACGCGCCGAGGATGACTCCACGCGCGCTCTGCGGTCGTCAACCTCGCGAAGCGTGCGCGGAGGGCGATGGAGGGGGTTCACGGGGCGCGCGCGAGAGCTGCGGGTCGACCGGTGGCCCCCGGAGTGACCACTACGATGCGCCGCGATGTCCCTCGAGCGCGAGCACCGCGCCGTCGTCGCCGACGACGTTGCGTTGCTGCGACTCGGCATCGCGGCCGTGCTCGAGCCCCTCGGCTTCGACATCGCGGCCGAGAGCTCCCTCGGGCGACCCGTTCCCCGCCTGGCCGAGGAGGTCAGCGCCCACCTGGTCGTGCTCGGCGCGGTCGGCGACCTTCCCCTGGCCGAGATCGTGAAGCGGTGCAAGCAGCTGGCCGAGCCCCCGCTCGTCCTCGTCCTCGTCCCCCGCACCCACCGCGACGAGCTGGGCTCCCTGCTCAGCTTCGACGCGAACGGCCTGGTCGTGCGCAACCTGGCGACCGAGGAGCTCGCCCTGGCGGTCGAGCGGGTCATGAAGGGCGAGCGCGTCGTGGCGCCGGCCCTGCTCTCGACGCTGGTCGGGGCCATGGGGCCCGTGAACGACGACGTCGACGAGTCCTCCCTCACCGTCCGGGAGCGGGAGGTGCTCGCCCTGCTGGCCGAGGGCCACTCGAACCGCGAGATCGCCTCGTCCCTCTACGTCTCCCTGCCCACGGTCAAGACCCACCTCGCCCACATCTACGCCAAGCTCGGCGCCAAGAACCGCAACGAAGCGCTGGGGCGAGCAGTGGCGCTGGGACTTCTGGGCTGAGGGCTGTTTCGCACCGCGAGGCTGCCGAGCTGTTGGCGGTGACGCCGCCCTGACGCCCGCGTGGCCTGCCCCGCTCCGGAGCTGTCGGCGGCGCAGTGGACATCGAAATGTGATGCGGGTTCCTTCACCCGGCCGGGTTGTGGCCGATGGGGGACCATGACAGGTCGGTCCGGGGAGCCGCCGATGAGCCTGAGCGACGTCTCAAACATTCTCTGGCGTGAGCGGCAGCTCCTCGAGCTGCTGCTCTTCAAGCTGGAGGAAGAGCAGATGATCCTGGCCAGCGGGCGTACCCGCTGGCTGGCCCACGCGACGCGCGAGGTCGAAACGGTCCTCGCCGAGATCAAGCGTCTGGAGCTGGAGCGCGCAGTCGCGCTCGAGTCCGCGTCGGCGGAGCTCGGGCTGACCGAGGCGCCCACGCTCAAGCGTCTTGCCCAGGTCGTGACCGGGCCGTGGCGGCGCATCTTCGAGGACCACCGCACCGCGCTCCTCGAGCTGTCGCACGAGATCGACACGCTCGCGCAGACCAACCGCGACCTGCTCGGCCGTGGGCACCAGGCGACGCGCGAGGCGCTGCGCGCGCTGGGCGACAGCGAGCCCGACGTGTACTCGGCGCACGGCGTCGCCGCGTCGCGCACGGTCAATCTCGGTCTCGTGAACGAGGCGATGTAGATGTCGGACTTCGGTGCGCTGCGCATCGCGCTCTCCGGTCTCTACGCGTCACAGCGTGGCCTCGACGTCACGGGCCACAACATCGCCAACGTCAACACCGACGGCTACTCGCGCCAGACGGTGTCGACCGTGGCCAACTCCGGTCCGCTGACGCCGGCGCTGTTCTCGAAGTGGAACGACGGCGGCTTCGGCGTCACGATCCAGGACGTCACCCGCGCGCGCGACGTGTTCCTGCAGGCCCGCAGCTACCTCGAGCACGGCGCCGACACGTCGCTCAAGACGACCCAGACGACGCTCAGCCGCATCGAGCAGCTCATCGGCGAGCCGAGCGACACCGGGATCCAGCAGCAGCTCGCGGACTTCTGGAGCGGCTGGCAGGACGTCTCGAACAACCCCGGTGACCTCGCGTCGCGCACGCAGCTCGTCCAACTCGCGCAGGCGCTGACGACGACGTTCAACAAGGACTCGGCCGAGCTCCACCAGATGAACACCGACGCGCTGACGCAGCTCACCACGACGATCGACGAGGTGAACACGACCGCGGCGAACATCGCGCAGCTCAACGGCTCCATCCAGAGCGCGCAGGTCGCAGGCCTGCAGACGACCGACCTCGAGGACCAGCGCGACCAGTTGATCAGCCAGCTCTCCAACGACATCGGCGTGACGGTGCACCCCGATGCCAACGGCATGGTCGACGTCTACGTCGACGGTGGTCCGCTCGTCCGTGGTACCAGCGCCCAGACGCTCGCGGTCGACGCCACCGGACCGACGGTCGCGGTGCGCTGGACGAAGGACAACTACCCCGCGAACTCCTCCTCCGGACAGGTCGGCGGCCTGCTCGCGACGATCAACGACATCATCCCGCGCTACTCGTCCGGTCTCGACACCGTCGCGCAGACGTTGCGCGACACCGTGAACAACCTCCACGGCGCGATCGGCGGAACCCTCGCCGCGGGCAACCAGGACCTCTCGACCGCAGGGTCGTTGCAGTTCAACCTGACCGTAAACGGGACCGCGCTGCCCGCGGTGAGCGTCGCGGGAGCGAACTGGTCGGGCGCGGGTGGCGCGACCGCGCTCCAGACCGCGTTGCAGACCGCTCTCGACACCGCGACCGGCACGCCCGGTCAGGTCGTCGCGACGGTCACGGGTGGCAACGGCGGCGCGATGAGCATCTCGATCGCCCCCGCCAACCCCACCGACCAGGTGCAGGTGTCCGCCGTCAACGGCAACAACGGCTTCACGACCCTCCTCGGCGACACCCTCGTCGGCCTCGACGGTGTCGGTGGCCGCCCCTTCTTCGCCGGCACCGGTTCGTCCGACCTGAGCGTCGCGTCGGACGTGCTGACGTCGACCGACGCCATCGCCGCCAGCGTCGCGAGCGGCGGTGCGCTCGACGGCCACGGCGCGCAGCAGCTCGCCGGCCTCGCGACGTCCCTGACCGGCGCGGACACGCTCTACCGTTCGTACGTCGTCGGGCTCGGCGTCGAGGCCCAGTCGACGAACCGCAAGGTGAGCATCCAGGACGAGGTGACGAGTCAGGTGGATGCGAACCAGGAGGCTCAGGCGGGCGTCAACCTGGACGAGGAGATGACCGCCATGCTCCAGTACCAGCACGCGTACGAGGCGTCGGCGCGGTACATGACCGTGGTCGACCAGACCCTCGACACCCTGATCAACCACACCGGCACGTAGCCTCGAGGATCGACATGCCCTCCTCCGACTTCCGGATCACGCAGCGCACCCTGGGTGCGCAGGTGCTCTCCAACCTGCAGAACAGCCTCGGCAAGCTCCAGCAGCTCGAGAACCAGCTGTCATCGGGCAAGGTGCTGTCGAAGCCGTCCGACTCGCCCACGGCCGCGGTCGCGTCGTTGCAGTACCGCGCGCAGCTCGGCACCGCGCAGCAGTACCAGCGCAACATCGACGACGGCACGTCGTGGCTCGGTATGGCCGACAGCACGTTGCAGTCGGCCGTGACGCAGCTGCAGCGCGTCCGGACCCTCGCGGTCAACGGCAGCGACGGTGCGATGGGGGCGAACGACCGCGGCGCGCTGGCCGACGAGGTCGATCAGCTGCGCGCGAGCCTGCTCGCACTCTCCAACACGACGTTCCAGAACCGTTCCCTCTTCGGCGGGAACACGTCGGCCAAGACCGCGTACGACGCGAACGGCAACTACACGGGCGACTCGGGGACGGTCTCGCGTGAGATCGCGACGGGCGTGTACGTCGACGTGAACGTGAACGGTGCGGCGACGTTCGGCAGCGGGGCGACGGGTCTGTTCGGCACGTTGCAGCAGGTGTCCGACGACCTGCGCACGAACCCGTCGAACCTCGGCAACGACCTGAACGCGATCGACGCCCACCTCAACACCGTGCTCGGCAAGCTCGGTGACGTCGGTGCTCGCGAGCGCCGCCTGTCGACCGCGAAGGACAACCTCAGCAGCGACGTGATCAACCTGCAGCAGAGCCTCTCCGACGTCGAGGACGTGGACCTGCCTCAGACGATCACCCAGTTGCAGACGCAGCAGATGGCGTACCAGGCCGCGCTCGCGGCAACGAGCAGGATCATCCAGCCGTCACTCGTCGACTTCCTCAAGTAGGGGACATGACCACGGCCACCGACACCATCACCGAGGCACCCGAGCTGCACTTCGCGGCCGGGATCCCTGCGTTTCCGCACGCGCGCCGCTTCCGGTTGCAGCAATGGGGCAGCGCCGAGAGCGTGTTCAGCGTGATGCAGTCGCTCGACGATCCCGACCTCGCGTTCGTCGTGACACATCCGGGACTCTTCTTCCCGGAGTTCGAGGTCGACCTCGACGACGACGTCGCCGAGCGGCTCGGGCTGCAGCAGCCCGAGGACGCGGTCGTCCTCGTGATCGTGACGATCCGCGAGCGCGCCACCGACGCGACGGCGAACCTGCTCGGACCCATCGTGGTCAACAAGCGGACGAACGAGGCGATGCAGGTCGTGTTGCACAACTCGCCCTACGACGTCCGAACGCCGCTCGCCTCACGCACGAGCTGACCGCGCGCCGCGTCACACCGACGCGGCGCCGACGGTCACCGTGTACGGCTCCCGGCGGTCGTATGCTGCTCCGAGTCAGGAGCCTGCCGTTCCGCCCCACTTCTTCGAGCCCTACTGCTGCAAGCTCGGATGGGCGTGAGCCGCGATCATGGAGGACGCACGTGCTGGTGCTCACCCGACGCGCGAACCAGAGCATCATGATCGGACACGACGTCATCGTGACGGTGCTCGAGGTGCGCGGTGACCAGGTGCGTCTCGGTATCCGCGCGCCGCGTCACATCGACGTGCACCGCGAAGAGGTGTTCGCCGCGCTCCAAGCCGCGAACCGCTCCGCCGCGTCACCGCCGCCCGAAGCGCTCGACGCGCTCGACGAGCTGAAGCCGCCGCGCCCGAAGGAGTGACGCGCGCGGATGCGCGCGCCGGCGACAATCGCCCTCAGTCCGTGGGGTAGCGGTGGCTCCAGTGCACGCGCGACCCGCCCGGCCCTCCACCGGTCGTCACCGGCGGAGGGCCTCCCTGTCCTGGCGGGCACGCGTCACGGCGGGATTCCCCGGTCCCGTCCCCGCGACGCGATCGTGTGGCGTCACTCGCGCGACGCGATCGTGTGGCGTCGCCCGCGCGACGCGACTCTGCGGCGGCGCTGCCGCGCGCGGCGCGGGTCATGCGGGCGATCGCCTGGAGCAGTCGCTCGGGCAGCTCTTCGTCCTCGGGCGGTGTGAAGCCGATCCGGCCGGTGAGGCGTGCGAGCGTGAGCGACGGGTCGTCGGCGGGGCGGCGGGTGCGGCGACGCCTCGCCCGGGTCGGTGCCTGGGCCTGCCCCGGGACCGACGGGTCGGGTGACGCGGCCTGCCGCATGGCGACGAGGTGGCGCCGCTCGGTCACCTCGTCGGCCGGCGCGGTCAGGTCGTCGCGCAGTCGGGCCAGCGCGTCGTGGAGCCGGTGCCGCTCGCCGTCGTCGCGGGCCATGGCGCGCAGCTCACGCGTGACGTCGACGGGCAGGGAGCGGTTCGCCATATGTACGGGTGAACGTCGCGAAGCCGGCGCGGGTAACGGGGTCAGGCGACGAGCTCGGCGGAGACGTCCCGGGCGAGTGCCGCGAGCGCGCGTCGCTGCAGCATCTTCACCGCACCCTCGCCCTTGCCGAGGAGCTCGGCGACCTCGGCGATCGGAAGGTCGGCGACGATGCGCAGGAGCACGACATCGCGCTGCTCGCCGGTGAGGCCGTCGAGCGCGGCGCGCAGGTGGGCCGAGGCGACGGGGTCGACGAGCGCGGCGTCGTCGGGGGTCGACCAGGTCGCGGTCCGACCGGCCAGCTCGACCGGGTCGGTCGCGTCCTCGGTGCGGCGGGCCCGGCCGCGCCGCTCGTCGACCACGCGGTGGTGGGCGATCGTGAACAGCCACGACCGGAACGCGGGCTCGTCACCCTCGAAGCCGGCCAGCCCGCGGACGACGGCCACGAAGACCTCGGACGTGACGTCCTCGGGGTCACCGGCCCGGGAGCCGCGGGCGTAGCCGAGGACCGCGGGGGCGTACTCCCGGTAGAGCACCGCCTGGGCCCGGTGGTCGCCGCGGCGGGCGGCCCGAACGACCGCACCGAAATCGGAGATGGACACCTTCGCACCTTTCGCGGGGTTCGCGAAGGCGAGGGTACGAAAGACGGCGCGATTCCGGTATGGGCCGATCGACCCCTTCGCACCCCGAGCGGATCAGTCCGCGGTCTGCGCCCAGGCCTGCTCGAGCGGGGTGCAGGGCCGGCCGAGGGCCTCGGCCACCGCGGGGTTGGTGACGTGGCCGGCGACGGTGTTCACTCCGCCGGCCAGGGCCGGGTCGGCCGCGACCGCGGCGGCCGGGCCCCGGGTGGCCAGCGCGACCGCGTGGGGCAGCGTCGCGTTCGTGAGCGCGTAGGTCGAGGTGCGCGGCACCGCGCCCGGGATGTTGCCGACGGCGTAGTGCAGCACCCCGTGGCGCTCGTAGACCGGCTCGGCGTGGGTGGTCTCGCGACTCGTCGCGACGCAGCCGCCCTGGTCGATCGCGCAGTCGACGACGACCGCGCCGGCGCGCATCGCCGCGACCGTGTCCTCGTCGACGACGATCGGTGCCCGGCCGCCCGGCACGAGCACCGCGCCGATCACGAGATCCGCCTCGAGCACCGCGCGCCGCACCGCGGCGGCGTTGCTGTGCAACGTCATGATCCGTCCGCGATGGATCTGGTCGACCCAGCGGAGGCGGTCGATGTTGCGGTCGAGCAGCATCACCTCCGCCTCCATCCCCTGCGCGATCCACGACGCGCTCCACCCCACGTTCCCCGCGCCGAGCACGACCACGCGCGCGGGACGCACGCCCGGGGCGCCGCCGAGGAGCACGCCCCGTCCGCCCTGTTGACGTTCGAGGAAGTGCGCGCCGACCTGCGGTGCCATGCGCCCCGCGATCTCGCTCATCGGAGCGAGCAGCGGCAGCGCGCCCGACGGCTCCTGCACGGTCTCGTAGCCGATCCCGATCGTGCCCGACTCCAGCAGCGCGTCCGCCACCGCGGGATACGCGGCGAGGTGCAGGTAGGTGAACAGGACCAGGTCGCGACGCAGCCGGCCGAGCTCCTCGCGCTGGGGCTCCTTCACCTTGAGCACGAGCTGCGCACGCGCCCACAGCTCGTCGACGTCGGCGACGAGCTCCGCGCCCACGGCGACGTACTCCTCGTCGGGGATCGCGGAGTCGACGCCGGCGTCGCGCTCGACGAGCACGGGCACACCCGCAGCCACGAGCTCGTGCGCGCCGTCGGGCGTCACCGCGACCCGGTGCTCACCGTCCTTCACCTCGCGCGGGACGCCGACGGTCAGGGGCACGCGGCTCGTCACCAGGAAATGATGGCGCGGCGCGCCCACCCGTCTGCGCCCATCGCATCGGTGCGGGCGGTCCGAGTTGCGCGTCGGTCCGGCGACCCGGCATCGTCGCCGCGTGGACCTCGGGATCGGATTGCCGACGACGCACGCGGACGTGGACGGCCCGACCGTGCTGGCCTGGGCCCGGGCCGCCGAAGCGGCCGGGTTCTCCACGCTCGGGACGATCGACCGCCTCGTCTACGGCAACTGGGAGCCGCTCGTCTCGCTCGCGGCCGCGGCGGCTGTGACCGAGCGCATCCGGCTCACGACCTCCATCCTTCTCGCCCCGTTGCGGACGAACGCCGCGCTCCTCGCGAAGGAGACCGCGACGCTCGACCGCCTGAGCGGCGGCCGTCTCGTGCTCGGGCTCGCGGTCGGGGGCCGGGCCGACGACTTCGAGGCGAGCGGCGTCGACCTGCGCCGGCGGGGCCGGCTCTTCGACGATCTCCTCGACACGCTCCACGCGGTCTGGAGTGGTGAGCGCGGCATCGGACCGCATCCTGCTCGTTCCGGTGGACCCGAGCTGGTCATCGGCGGCACCAGCGACGCGCCGATCCGCCGGGTCGTGACCCATCGCGCCGGATGGATCTCCGGTGGCGGTGGTGTGCACGCGTTCAGCACCGGTGCCGCGCGCGTGCTCGAAGCGTGGAACGCCGCGGGCAACGAGGGGCGCCCCGTTCTACGCGCCCTCGCGTACTACGCGCTGGGCTCCGACGCGCGCGCCGCGGCCGACGCGTACCTGCAGCACTATTACGGCTTCCTCGGTCCGGTTGCGGAGCAGATCGCGAGCGGCGCGCTCGTCGGCGACGAGCAGGTGCGTGACGCGGTGAACGACTTCGCGGCCGCGGGCTGTGACGAGCTCATCCTCTTCCCGTGCGCGACCGGCCTCGACCAGGTTGGGCTGCTCGCGGCGGCTCGTCCCTGACGACGTCGACGAGCACGTCGACCAGCGCGGCCGGCTCGGTGACGACGGTGAGTCCGTCGCGGTCCGAGAGCCACGATCGGTTCAACTCGTGCAGGTCGTCGACTGCGGCGTAGCGGTTCAGCGCGACGGCGAGCCGCAACGGCGCGAGCGCGTCGGCGCAGAGCCGCACCGCGTTGATCGTGCCGAGCCCCGCCGGGGCGACGAGCACCACGAACGAAGGCGCGAGCGCGCGGGCGAGGTCGACGTTGTCGCCGTCGCGGGCGATCGGTGATCGTGGGCCTCCCGCGCCTTCGACCAGGACGAGGTCGGGGCGTCCCGGCCACGACAGCTCGGCCGTGAGGTCGGCGATGCCGAACGCGGGTCGGCCCAACGCTTCGGCGGCCATCGGTGGCGCGAGCGGGACGTCGTAGCAGCGGTGCTCGGGGCACACCGCACGCGGGTCCTCGCCGGTGGCGGCGGCCAGCACGTCGGCGTCGGTCTCGGGATCGCCCGGTGCGTACGACTGGGCCGGCTTGCGCGCGAGGACCGTGAGACCGCGCGCACGCGCTTCGCGCGCGATCGCCGCGGCCCACCACGTCTTTCCCGTCTCGGTCCCGGTCGCGGTGACGAAGACCAGCGCCCCGCACTCGCGCCCGTGCTCCACCGCGGCGCGCTAGCCCGCGTCCCCGAGCCCGAGCCCGAGCTCGTGGAGCGCGACCGCGAGCTCGTCGACCTGCGCGCTCGTGTGCGCGGCCGATAGCGCGACGCGCAGGCGCGACGTCCCTGGCGCGACGGTCGGTGGGCGGATGGCAGGTACGAGCAGACCGCGTTCCAACAGCGCGGCCGACGCGTCGAGCGCGCGCCGTTCCTCGCCGCAGACGACAGGGACGATCGGCGACGGGTGGCCGGGACGGAGCCGTTCGACGTGGGCGCGCAGGCGCGCGACGAGCGTGTCGCCCTCTCCCGAGCGCACGACGCCGAGCGCGGCGAGGGCTGCGGCCGCGTCGGCCGGTGTGGACGCGGTCGTGAAGATGTAGGGGCGGGCCCGGTTCACGACCAGGTCGACGAACGGCGTGGCGGCGGCGACGAACCCACCCAGCGCGCCCAGCGTCTTCGACAGCGTGCCGATGCGGATGGTGTCGACACCGGGGAAGCCACCCGCGGGCGGATGCGGACCGAGCACCGCGTGAGCCTCGTCGAGCACGAGCAGCGCGCGGTGCTGCCGGCACACGTCGGCGAGGTCGTCGAGCGGCGCGACGTCGCCGTCCATCGAGAAGACGGTGTCCGACACGACGACACACCGCCGGCCGCCGGCCGTGTCGAGCACGCGCGCGAGGTCGTGCGCGTCTGCGTGCCGGTAGACCGCGACCTCGGCCCGGCTGAGCCGGCAGCCGTCGATGATCGACGCGTGGTTGAGCTCGTCGGAGCACACGAGCACACCGGGTCCGCCGAACGTCGTCAGCACGCCGAGGTTCGTGGCGAAGCCGGTCGGGAACAGCGCAGCGCGCTCCGTGCCCTTCCAGGACGCGAGCGCGTCCTCGAGCTCGGAGTGCACCGGCCGTGATCCGACGATGAGCCGGGCCGATCCCGAGCCGGCCCCCCAACGGTCGAGCGCGGCGTGCGCGGCCGCGACGACGGCCGGGTGCTGGGTGAGGCCGAGGTAGTCGTTCGACGCGAACGACACGACCGGCCTCCCGTCGGGCGCGAGCTTCCCCTCGGGACCGGAAGCGTCGAAGTCGCGCGGCGCGCGCCAGCGGCCCTGCGCCCGGACGCCGTCGGTCTCCTCGCGCGCCCACTCGAGCCAGCTCACGTGCCCACCTCGGGGGCGGCGAGCTCGGGGCCGGTGACCTCCACGATCGAGTCGGCCAGCGCGCCGACGATGCGGTGCAGCTCCTCCGAGGTCACGGTCAACGGCGGCATGAGCACCACGACGTCGCCCAACGGCCGGAGCAGCACGCCGCGCTCGACGGTGCCGGCGCAGACGCGTCGACCCCACCGGAGCCCGTCCGCGGGTGGCGCGAGCTCGACACCGCCCATGAGCCCCTGGAGCCGCACGTCGCGCACCGCGGGCAGCGACGCGACGCGGTCGTCGAGCAGTTGTCGCAGCTCGTCGGAGCGGTCGCGGACGTTCGCGAGCACGTCGTACGCGTCGATGAGCTCGAGGTGACGCAGCGCGACGGCGGCCGCGAGCGCGTTCCCGCCGTAGGAGTGCCCGTGGTACAGCGTGCGCTCCGAGAGGTCCGGTCCCAGGAACGCGTCGAAGACGCGCCCCGACGCCGCGGTCGCCGACATGGCGAGGTACCCGCCCGTGATGCCCTTGCCGAGGCAGAGGAGATCGGGGCGCAGCCCGCACTGCTCCGACGCGAAGAGCGTTCCCGTGCGCCCGAAGCCGGTCGCGACCTCGTCGCAGATCAGGAGCACGTCGTGGTCGCGACACGCACGGCCGAGGCGCGCGAGCCCGTCGCGGTCGGCGAGCTGCATCCCGGCCGCGCCCTGGACCAGCGGCTCGACGATCACCGCGGCGAGCTCCGACGCGTGCGCGGCGACGAGCCGGATCGCGGTGTCGAAGCACCCCGGGTCGGAGAAGTCCGGCGCGCGCACGACGGGGAACCGCAACGGGTCGAAGACGTCGGTGCCGAAGCCGCCCGCGCCGACCGACAGCGCGCCGATCGTGTCGCCGTGGTACGCGCCGCCGAACGCGAGGAACGTCGTGCGGCCGAGGATCCCGCCGTTCGTCCAGTACTGGAACGCGATCTTCAGTGCCTGCTCGACCGCGCTCGCGCCGTCGGACGCGAACAGGAAGTGCGGTTCGTCGACGGGGACGACGCGGGCGAGCGCCTCCGCGAGCTGCACCACGATGGTGCTGCCGTTGCCGAGCATCGTCGTGTGCGCGCCACGGTCCAGCTGCTCGCGGAGCGCGTCGTCGAGCTCCGGAACTCGATGGCCCAGGGTCGTCACCCAGAGCGACGAGATCGCGTCGAGGTAGTGGCGGCCGTCGACGTCGACGACCTCGTGGCCCTCGGCCCGTTCCACGAGGACCGGTGCGTTGTCCGCGTAGCTCGACATCTGGGTGAAGCCGTGCCACACGACGGATTGATCGCGCTGCACCCAGTCGTCGGTCTGACCCATGCGCCGCATAGTACGACCGGCCGCGGCCGGCTCTCCCCACGTCACGCCGATCGGTGCTCCCTCCCGTCACGGGGACCGGACGCGCAGCGTGGGCTACGTTCCCGGGCATGGAGCTGCGCGGAACGGTCGCCGTCGTGACCGGCGGCGCCAGCGGGATCGGCCGCGCGACGGTGGCACGCCTGCGCGCCGCCGGGGCGCGCGTGGCGGTGCTCGACCGGCAGGAGCCTGCCGACGCGGTCGACCTGTTCACGGCGTGCGACGTCGGCGACGAGCACGCCGTGGTCGAAGCCGTCGCGAGCGTGGTCGGTGGGCTCGGTCCGCCCGACGTCGCGGTGCTCGCGGCCGGTGTCGGGGGCTCGGCCCCCATCGTCAACATGTCGACCGACGAATGGGATCGCGTGCAGCGCGTGAACGTGCGCGGGCTCTTCGTCTGCCTTCGCGAGTGCGCGCGGGCGATGATCGCCCACGAGCGCGCCGGCGCGATCGTCGCCGTCGGCTCGGTGTCAGGGATCCTGAGCGACCGGCTGATGTCGCACTACGCGGCGTCGAAGGCCGCCGTGCACCAGCTCGTGCGCGTCGCCGCCGCCGAGCTCGGCGTGCACGGCATCCGCGTGAACGCGGTCGCGCCCGGCACGACCGACACGCCGATGTTCGGCGCGACCGAGCGCCTGCCCGGGTATCGCGAGCGTGTCGCGCATCGAGCCGCGCTGGGCCGCGTGGGAACTGCCGACGAGGTCGCGCAGGCGATCGTCGCGCTCGCCGGGCTCGACTGGGTCACGGGACAGGTCGTCGCCGCCGACGGCGGTGTCATGCTGCGCAGCCCCATCGACCCGGCCGAGTCGCTCGAAGGCCGCGGGTCGTGACGATGGATCGTGTCGAGGTGCTGGCTGCGGGCGACCTGAACCTGGTGGAGGTGCTCCGTCACTTCGCGCGGTCCCAACCGGCCGGCGTCGTGCACGAAGAGGCCGGGATCGTGTGCTTCGCGGGCAGTCCGGTGTGGCCGGGACCGTTCGACAACGGCGCGTTCGCGCTCGCGCCGCGCGTCGGGCCGAGCGAGGCCGTCGTCCGTGTGATCCGGTTCTTCGACGGTCTCCGCTCCGGGTACTGCGTCTGGTCGGCCGAGCACCACGACCCGGGCATCGCGCGCGCGGCCGAGGAGGCAGGGCTCGTGTCGATGGGCGAAGGGCCTCCGCAGATGGTGTTGGACCACCGCCTTGCGGACGCGGTCGCTCCTGATGACGTCGAGCTCCGCCCGGTCGTCGACGAGGTGACACGTCGCGACTACCTCGCCGTGCTGGCCGACTCGTTCACGACGACGCAGGGCACGCCGGCCGAGGTGCTCGAGGGGAATTTCGGTCACGTCGACGCGCTGCACGGACCCAACGTGCGCGCGGTCGTCGCGTATGTCGACGGCGCCCCCGTGGCCGGCGCGTTCGTGCTCGTGAGTCACGGTGTCGCCGGCGTGCAGTACGTCGGGACGGTCGGGCGTGCACGCGGGCGCGGGCTCGGTGAGCTCGTGACCCGTTGGGTGTCGAACGCGGGGTTCGATCTCGGCGCGCGCATCGCCGCGTTGCAGGCCAGCGACATGGGCGAGCCCATCTACCGCCGCATGGGCTACGAGACCGTGTCGCGGTACAGCTTCTTCATGGGCCCCCCGCGATGTTGATCTCGCTCACTCCCTCGCTGCACGGCTCCGGGGCTCGATTGCCCCCGCCTGCGTCGTTCGCTCGCTGGCGAGTGCACTGCGCTCCTGCGTCGCTCCGTGCCGCATCTTGGAACCGCGTCGGTAGCGCTCTCGAGACGTGTTCCGTTCACCCAGCCATCGTGGTGCCGCCGTCCACGGCGAGCGTCTGGCCGGTCATATGGGACGCGTCGTCGGAGAGCAGGAACGCTGCGACCGACGCGATCTGCTCGGGTTGGGCGACCTTTTGCAGCGGGATCTCCTTCTTGGCCCGCTCGATCGCCTCGGGAGTTGTGTGGACGCCCGCGGTCATCGGCGTGTCGACGCTGCCGGGGCAGATGCAGTTGGCCCGCACCCCCTTGGGCCCGTACTGCGTCGCGACGAGACGGGTGAACGCGTCGACACCACCCTTGCTCGCGGTGTAGCCCGATCCGAACCCGTGGCCCCGCAGCGCAGCGGTGGACGCGATCGTCACCAACGCGCCCTGTTGCTCCACGAGATGGGGCAGCGAGTACTTCACCGCGAGGAACGTTCCGATCAGGTTGACGTTGAGGACGGCCATGAACGACTCGAGGTCCACGTCCGCGGCGAGACGACCATCGCCCGGATGGAAGATCCCCGCGCACGAGACCAGGCCCGACAGCCGTCCGAGGTTGCGGCTCACGAGCATCATCGCCCGCTCGACATCGGACTCGGCCCCGATGTCGGCCGACAGCGGGATGCTGTGACCGCCGAGCGCCGAGGCCTCGCGTGACGTGCGCAGCGCACCTTCCGAGTCGCGGTCGAGCGCGCCGACCGCGGCACCTTCGCTCGCGAGGCGCAGCGCGGTCGCGCGACCGATGCCACTTCCCGCGCCGGTCACGAGCATCACACGACCGTCGAACCGCTTCGCCATGGCGGCAGAGTAATCGTGCGGACGGAGTGGAGCTCCGCCGGGCGTAGCCCTCCGAGCGGAGCGGAGGGAGACATGGGCATCGCGGAGCGTTTTCTCGACGGGGACGATCGCAGCGAGCCAAGCTGACCCGGCGTCAGGAAGCCGCGCGTTCCTGCAACGGGGGCTCAGGTGGAAATTCGCGACCGCGCCGCGGTGGCCGGGATCGGCCAGACCAGGTTCGGCAAGGGGCTCGGACGCACCGAGCTGGACCTCGCGTGCGAAGCGGTGCTCGCGGCGTGCGAAGACGCCGGGCTCGCGCCCGAGGAGGTCGAGGGCATCGTCTCGTACCACGTCGAGCAGGTCGCCGAGATCGATCTCATGTACGCGCTCGGTCTGCGGAACCTGTCGTTCTTCGCGCGCACGCCTTCTGGCGGTGGCGGTGCGGCGAGCACCGTCGGTCTCGCGGCGATGGCCGTCGCGACCGGCGCGGCGCGCGCGGTCGTCGCCTTCCGCTCGCGCAACCGCACCCGCAGCGCGGCGTACGGGCCCGGCCCGAACCAGGGTGGGCGGCCGTGGGCCAAGGCGGGGACGCGCCTCTCGGACCACCGCCAGTGGCACCATCCGTTCGGTGTCGCCGCGCCCGTGCAGGAGATGGCGCTCATCGCGCGCCGGCACATGCACGAGTTCGGCACGACCGCGGAGCAGTTCGGGGCGCAGGCCGTGGTCCAACGCTTCCACGCCAGTCGCAATCCGGCCGCGATCATGCGCGACGAGATCACGCTCGACGACTGGCGGGCGTCGCGGATGATCGCGGATCCGATCCGGCTGTTCGACTGCTCGCTCGAATGCGATGGCGCGGTGGCCGTGCTCGTCACGTCGGTCGAGCATGCGCGCGACCTGCGACGGCCGGTCGTGCGCGTGCTCGCCGCCGCGCAGGGCGGCGGGCCGATCCATACCGAGCTCGCGGACTGGTTCAGGTTCACCTCGAGCTACGACGACCGCGACCACGGCGCCCGCTTCGTCGGGCGGCAGCTCTTCACTGACGCCGATCTGACGCCGTCCGACGTGGACGTGGCGATGGTGTTCGACCACTTCACGATGGCGATACCGCTGACGTTGGAGCAGTACGGCTTCTGTGCCCTGGGCGAGGGCGGTCCCTTCGTCGAGTCGGGTGCGACGCGCTGGCCCTCGGGATCGCTGCCCGTGAACACGCACGGCGGCTCGAACGGGGAAGCGTTCATCCACGGCTTCAACCACCTGCCCGAAGCCGTGCGCCAACTCCGGGGCGACGCGGCGAACCAGGTGGAGGGCTGTCGCGTCGCGTTCGTCAACGGGTCGGTGACCGACCCTGCCGGCGCGATCCTGCTCGCGGCGGGCCAACCGTGATCGGTGATCGCTGATGGATCACCGCCCCGACTTCCCGCACCCGGCACCGAACGAGCAGGACGCGCCGTTCTGGGACTGGTGCCGGCGCGGCGAGCTGCGGGTGCAGCGCTGCACGGCCTGCGGCGCGTACCGGCACCACCCGCGTCCGCGCTGTCCCGAGTGCCGGGCCGCGACCTACGAGTGGGCGCGGGTGAGCGGTCGAGGCACGGTGCACAGCTGGACGATCTGCCATCCGCCGGTGCTGCCCGCGTTCGAGTCGCGCGCGCCGTACAACGCGGTGGTGATCCGCCTGGACGAGGGCCCGTTCATGGTCAGCAACCTGGTCGACTGCGACGACGGCGCGATCGAGGTCGGCATGCCCGTCGAGGTCACGTTCGTCGCCGTCGACGACGAGCTCAGCCTGCCGCAGTTCCGCCCCGCGACACCCTGACCGAGCATCGGGCCGGGACGCGTCGAACCGCGCTTGCGCTGTTGGTAGGGGGCCGCCTGGCCACCAGCCCGCTCGCCCCGCTCCGACTCCGGGGGCGGCCACATGGACATCGATCTAGAGGCCGAGCTCGTCGGCCAGGCGGCCGGCCTCCTCACCGAGCGGGGGGAGCTGCGCGCAGACCTCGGTGCGTCGCCGGACGACCTCTTCGATCGGGAAGCCGCGAAAGCCCGGTGATGCCGCCATCGCGTCGTCGTCGCGCCCGATCTCCAGCTGGCGGGGCAGCAGCCACGTCAGCTTCACGGCGGCGCCGGCCGCGTAGCCGAGGCGCACGAGGCGTTCGTCGCCCTGCCACCCCGCGTCCGCCAGGCCCATGAGGTACGCGCCGACGCACATCTGCTCGAGCATCGGACCGGCCGACGGCTCGACGAAGCAGTCGGCCATCGTGTCGGGCACCTGGTTGCCGACGTCCTCGCCGATCGCGCCGATGCCGCAGTACGCCCAGTCGATCATCACGACGCGGCTCTCTCCGTCGCGCGTCGTCACGCCGATCAGGTTGTCGGGGTAGAAGTCGAGATGGCAGAACGTGCGCGGGAGCGCGTCGAGCGCGTCGAGGAGACGGGGCTGGAGCCCGCGCAGCCGGACGAAGTCGTCGCGGAGCGCCGCGATGTCGCGCACCTGTGCCGGCACGTCGCGCCACAGGTCGTCGTCGAGCAGCTGATCGGTCGACGGTCTGACCCGCTCCACGTACGAGCGCAGCCACCCGCGGCTCAACCACGGTTCCGTGGGCACCGCGTCCTCGACGACGAGCGCGCCCTGCAGGCGACCGAGCGCACGGGAGGCCGCCGGGTGGCCGATGAACGGCCACTCGGCGCCGGGAAGCCCGCGCACGTCCTCGAGCCAGGTCGCGGTCGACCCGTCGTCGCGCTCGAAGCACGCGAGCACCCCCGGCGTGCGCAGGCCCGACGCCGAGTCGTCGACGACCCGTCGCAGGAAGCCGCTGCAGTACGCGAGCGGCTCACGGTGCGAGAACCACGGATCGGTCTCTTCGTCCGTGGTGCGCCAGCGCTCGTGGCCGTGGTCGGAGTGCGCCGCGACCTTGCAGATCGCGCGCCAGTCGTCACCCTCGACGCGCCAGAGCCCGGCCGTCGCGCCCGCGACATTGCGACCGACGCGCGTCGCCGTCCACGGCGCGTCCGCGTCCGCGCCCATCGCGCCGGCAACGCGCGCGGCCTCGCCGGGATCGGGCCCCTCCGCAGTCATCCGCACTTCATAGCCCGGGCGCGACCAGGCCCGATACCCTGACGGCATCGTCAGGTCTCGGAGGTGGGGATGGCGGACGCGGGCGTGAGGAAGGCCGTCGACGACATGCACGGCGTCGAGGGCCGTGTGGTGATCGTCACCGGCTCGGGGCAGGGTGTGGGGCGCGGCATCGCGCACCACCTGGGCAAGGGCGGAGCGAGCATCGTCGTGGCGGAGTGGCGCGCGTCGACGATGCAGCGCACGGTCTCCGAGCTGGAGGAGCTCGGCGTCCCTGCCTTCGGCGTGCAGTGCGACATCAACCAGCGCGACGAGATCGACGCGATGGTCGCGGCGACGGTCGAGCGCTTCGGCAAGGTCGACGGGATCGTCAACAACGCGCAGACGTTCAGGCCGATGGCGTCGGTCGCGACCGTCAGCGACGACGACGTGGACGTGTTCTACCGCTCCGGTGTGAAGGGGACGCTCTGGGCGATGCAGGCCGTGTACCCGCACATGAAGGCGCAAGGCTGGGGCCGCATCGTCAACTTCGCGTCGTCGATGGGCATCACGGGCGGACGTGGCTTCGGCGCGTACAACGCGTCGAAGGAGGCCATCCGCGCGCTCACGCGCACCGCGGCGCGGGAGTGGGCACCCGACGGGATCGTCGTGAACGCGATCGCGCCGGCCGCGGCCGACCATCACGGCGACGCCGCGAAGCAGAGCGAGGGCTACCGGATCTTCGTCGAGAACTGCCCGATGCAGCGTCAGGGCGACCCCGAGCTCGACATCGCGCCGATCGCATGGTTCCTGTGCAGCGACGCGTGCCGGTACCTCACGGGCCACACGTTCATGGCCGACGGCGGCGCGTTCATGTGGGCGTGAGCTCCGAGGCCGCGCCGAGCGGACGCCACGCGCGCCACGAGGCGCTCGGCGACGGCATGGCCGTTCTCAGCGACGACGGATACTCGTTCGTCAGCCCGATCGACACCCTCGAGGACGACTTCGACGCGCAAGGTCATCTCAACAACGTGGCCGCGGTCCGCTACTTCCAGGACCTCCGCATCGGTTACGTGATGACCCGGCTCGCACCGCGGTGGACCGAGCACCTGCGCGACGAGCGTCTCGTGCTCGTCGCGCGCGAGCTGCACGTGCTGTACGAGACCGAGGGAATGCCGGGCGAGTCGTTCGTCGGCGCGGCCCGTGTTCGCACGCGCCAGGGTCGGGCCGGGATCATGGAGGAGCGCATCGTCGAGGCGCGCACGGGCCGGCCCGTCGCGCGTGCGTGGGTCGTCCAGCTGCTCGTGCGCGACGGGAGGGTGGTCGACTATCCCGACTGGTACTGGGAGCTGCTCGAGCGATCGGAGGGCGCGCCCGTGCACCTCGTGGAGAGGAGCGCCCGGGCGCCGTGGGGACCGCCGTCGTGAGCCCGCCCGACGGGCGTCGCGTCGTCGCCGACCAGCTCGGGTTGCAGGCCGTCGCGTGCAAGCACATGGGCTCGCCGTTCTACGGGCGGCTGTTCGAGCTCCTGCGCGCCGACGTCGAGGCCGGCGGACCCGCGTGGGACCGTCTCGGTCCCTACGACGACCAGTCGTTCGAGCAGGCGTACCGGCTCCGGCTCATGGGCGGCGTCCACAAGCTCGTCCTCGCGGGCGAGTCGCCGGAGCTCGCCGCCCACTTCCCGTCGACCGGTGGTGACGGTGACGCCGACGCGGCCTGGCCGCTCCTGCGCGAGCTGTTGCGCGACCCGCCCCACGTTGTGCTCGACGCGATGTCACGGCCGCCGCAGACCAACGAGGTCGGTCGTTCGAGCGCGCTCGTGCCCGGATTCCTCGTGGTCGCGCGCGAGACGGGCCTGCCCCTGCGGCTGCTCGAGATCGGCTCGAGCGCGGGGCTCAACCTGCGCGTCGACCGGTACCGCTACGAGAGCGACGGTCTGACATGGGGTGATCCCGCGTCGTCGGTGCGCTTCGTCGACCTGTGGACCGGCGGCCGCCCACCGCTCGACGTCCGGGGCGAGATCGCGGAGCGGCGCGGCTGCGACCGCGACCCGATCGACGCGAGCGATCCTGATGCCGCGCTCACGCTGCTCTCCTACGTGTGGCCGGGCCAGACCGAGCGCTTCGAGCTCCTGCGCGCGGCGCTCGACGTCGCGCGTCGCACACCGGTCGTTCTCGAACGCGCGGACGCCGAGTCGTGGTTGCCGGCGCGCCTCGCCGAGCCTTCCGACGGCGTCGCCACGGTGGCGTTCCACTCGATCATGTGGGGATACCTCGCCGACTCGTCGCAGGTCTTCCTGCGCGACGCGCTCGCCGAGGCGGGCCGCGCCGCGACCCGCACGGCGCCGCTCGCCTGGCTGCGCCTCGAGCCGGCCGAGGCCGGGTTCCCCGCGGAGCTGCGGCTCACGTCGTGGCCGGGTGGCGAGGAGCGGAGGCTGGCCACGACCGGGTTCCACGGCGGCGAGGTGCGCTGGGCCTCGACGTGACCGGGTGCCCGGGGTGACCGGGCCCGATGTGACCCTTTCCCGACGAAATCCCCTCCACCGGGGGTCAACTCGGTCGCGGGCGTGCCGATGACCTGTTCGTGACGCGGTCGCGTCGCGTTCGGGGACAAGGGCGCACAGGGAATTTCCATGCGGTGGACCGTCGGTAGGAAATTGGCGCTGCTCAGCGCGGTCGGCCTCGTCGCCGCGCTCGTGGTGGGCGCGTCGGGTTGGTTGGGCACCGGCGCGGTGCACAGCGATCTGACCCACGTCGTCGCCGCGAACGACGCACAGGGCGAGCAGGCCGAGGTCGACGCCGCGCACGACAACGTCATGTCCGAGGTGCTCATGGTCCTTCGCGCCGTCGACGACGACGAGTACAAGGACGCGCGATCGATGCTCTCCGAGGACGAGAGCACGGTCGTCGAGAAGGTCCAGGGTGTCCGCAAGGCGAACCTCGATCCGAAGGTCGACGCCGCGGCCGACAAGCTCCTGCCCGAGCTACGCGACTTCGTCACCCGCACGGAGGCGCTCGCCGCGCTGCGCGGCTCCGACCCGGCGAAGGTCGACGCCGCGTACCGCTCCTACTTCGACAACTTCGGCACGCTCACCGACCACATCGATGGGCTGACGGACCTCGTGCAGAAGACGGCGGCCGCCAAGGCGAGCTCGGCGGGCAGCGGGACGAACGACGCCCGCACCGAGATCCTCGTGGTGTTCCTCTTCGGTGCGCTCGCAGTCGGGTTCGTCGCATGGCGCATCACCCGCAGCATCACGAAGCCGCTCCGTCAGAGCGTGACCAGTCTCGAGGCGCTCGCCGCGCAAGACCTCACGACCTCGCTCGACGTGAGGTCGAGTGACGAGACCGGACAGATGGCCACCGCGCTGAACTCCGCCGTCGGACGGTTGCGCGAGGTACTCAGCTCGATCTCGCAGGACTCCGAGAAGCTCGCATCGGCTTCCGACGCGCTCCACACGACGAGCGCCGCGCTCTCCGCGAACGCCGACGAGGCGGCCGCGCAGACGGGCGTGGTGGCCGCGGCCGGCGAGCAGGTGAGTGCAGGCAACCAGAGCGTCGCCACCGCCATCGAGGAGATGAACGCGAGCATCCAGGAGATAGCCCGTCACGCCGCCGAGGCGACCTCGGTCGCGGCCGAGGCGGTCGACGCGGCGGCCGCGGCCGACGAGCGCATCGGCCGGCTCAACGCGAGCAGCGCGGAGATCGGCGAGGTCCTCGCGCTCATCACCTCCATCGCGGGTCAGACCAACCTCCTCGCGCTCAACGCCACCATCGAGGCCGCGCGTGCCGGCGACGCCGGGAAGGGCTTCGCGGTCGTCGCCAACGAGGTCAAGGAGCTCGCCAACGAGACGGCGCGGGCCACGGCCGACATCTCGGGCCGGATCGCCGCGATCCAGGGCGACACGTCCGGCGCGGTCGAGGCGATCACCCGCATCCACGAGATCGTCGAGCGCATCAACACGATCCAGATGACGATCACGACCGCGGTCGAGGAGCAGGCCGCCACGACCAACGAGATCGGTCGGAGCGTCGAGGAGGCCGCGCGCGGCGCGAGCGAGATCGCCGAGAACATCGGCGGTGTGAGCCACGTCGTGAACGAGGCGGCCCAGAGCGCGGGTCAGACCCAGGAGGCCGCCGGCGACGTCAGCCGGACTGCGGAAACGTTGCGCGCGGTCGTTTCAGGCTTCAGGTACTAGGCGCGTGAGGGTGTCGCCGAGCCAGGTGACGGCGCGGCGGATGGCGGCGCCGTAGCCCTCCTCCTCGATGCGCGGCCCGATGAGCTCGAGGTCGAACGTGCCTCCGTATCCCGCGTCGAGCACCTGGGCGAGGATCCGCTCGATCGGGATGTCGCCGTCGCCGGGGACGAGGCGGTCCGGCGTCGACAACGTGCCGATCTTGTAGTCGCTCACCTGCACGAGGCGGAAGGTGTCGACGCCCGCGGCGATCGTCTGCGCGAGGCGGCGTTCGGCCCAGCACGCGTTGATCTCCATGCAGACGCCGGTGCCGAGGCGGCGGGCGAGGTCGATGTCGTCGGCGAGCGTGTGCACGAAGCCCACGTCGACCCGTAGCGGGTTCGTGTGCTCGACCGCGAACGCGACGTCGCGTGCCTGCGCGTCGACGAGGGCGGGCGCGAGCGCGCGTTCGAGCGCGTCCGCGGCCTCCTCCCACGTGAGCGACCCGGCCGGTCCCGTCGTGAACACGAGGCAGCCGGCCTGGAACTGCGTCGCCGCGTCGAGCGCACGCTCGACCCGTTCGCGCTGACGCTCCCACTGCGCCGGCTCGTCGAGGTGGAACGGCCCGATGCCGATCAGGTTCGCCACCCGGATGCCGGCGTCGAGCACCCGGCGTACGCCTTCGTCCCACCCGAAGCGCTCGAGCTTCGCCACCGAGATGCCGACGTTGTCGATCCCGGCCTCGGCGTAGAACGCAAGGTCCTCGGGCAACGACCAGTCGAAGCTCGAGATCGCGCTCACCGACACCCGCGGATGCATCACGCCTACCCGAGCACCAGACCGCGGGCGATGCTGCTCCCGCCGTCGAGCGGGAGGTTCACGCCGGTGACGAACTCCGACTCGCCGCCCGCGAAGTAGACGGCCGCGTGCGCGACGTCGCTCGCGACGCCGAGACGGGTCAGATGCATGCCCTCCATCCGTTGCCGTCGTTCGGGTGTCATGTCCGCGTCGCGCCGGTCGTTCAGCACGTAGCCCGGGCTGATGGTGTTGCACCGGATGCCGCGCTTGGCGTAGTCGACCGCGATCGAGCGGGTCAGCGCGTTCAAACCGCCTTTGCTCGCGACGTACGCGGCGTAGCCCGCGCTCGCCCGTTCGGCCTGCCGGCTGGAGATGTTCACGATCGACCCGTGACCGGCGGTGAGCATGTGCGGGATCGCGGCACGGCACAGCCACATGACGGCGGTGAGGTTCACGCGCACGATCGCGTCCCAGTCCTCGGTCGTGATCTCGCCGACCGGCCCGTCGTGTCCGGCGGTCCCCGCGACGGCGTTGTTCACGAGCACCGTGAGACCACCGAAGCGCTCGACCACGCGGTCGACGAGCTCCGTGCAGGACGGCTCGTGGTTGAGGTCGGCGGGGAGGAACGTGGCCTCACCCCCGCGCGACGCGATGTCGTCGACGACGGCGGTGCCCCGCGCGTGGTCACGACCGGTGACCGCGACCTGTGCGCCTTCGGACGCGAACGTCCGCGCGATCTCGCGTCCGATGCCCGCGGTCGAGCCCGTGACCAACGCGATCTCGCCCCCCAGCCGCACGCCGGTACGTTACCGGCCACTCCTTCGCGCGTGACGCCTCACCACGCGACCTCCGTGCAGCCCTCGTGCGTGTCCGGCTCCACCTGCAGCGTCGCGTGCGCGAGACCGAAGTCGGCGCGCAGGAGCTCGCGCGCCTGGTCGAGCACCTCGTGGTTGTCGACCCCGCTGCCGACCATCACGTGCGCCGAGGCGACCTCCATGTCGGAGGTGAGCGTCCACACGTGGAGATCGTGCACGTCGACGACGCCGGGGAGCGCGCCGAGCCGGCGGCGCACCTCCTCGACGTCGACGTGCGGCGGCGCCACCTGCAGCAGGATCCGGAGCGCCTGCCCCGCGATGCGCAGCGTGCGCGGAAGGATGAAGAGCCCGATCGCGGCGCCGACGATGGGGTCGATCAGGCGCCAGCCGGTCGTGGTGAGCACGATCGCGGCGACGATCGTCCCGATCGACCCGAGCGTGTCGGCCAGCACCTCCAGGAACGCGCCGTGCACGTTGAGGCTCTCGCCCGCGCCCCGGCGCAGGAGGAACAGCGCGTAGAGGTTCGCGGCGAGCCCGATCACCGCGACGATCAGCACCGGCAGCCCGATGACGTTCGGCGGGTCGCTGAAGCGGTTGATCGCCTCGACGAGCACGAACAGCGCGACCCCGAGCAGCAGCACCGCGTTGATGAGTGCGGCGAAGATCTCGAGCCGGTAGAGCCCGTACGTCCGTCGGGGCGCGCGCACGGGCCGGGCCGCGACCTGGATCGCGGCCAGCGCGAGGCCGAGGCCGGCGACGTCGGTGAGCACGTGGCCCGCGTCGGAGAGCATCGCGAGCGAGTTCGTGAAGACGGCCGTCATCGTCTCGACCGCGAACACGACGACGCCGAGGAGCAAGGCGATGAGCAACGCCCGCCGGTGACGCCCGCCCGCGCTCGTCGCGCCCGGTGTCGTGGCGGCGTGCGCGCCCGGGTGGTGCGAGTGGCCGCTCACCGGTCACCACGCGGTCGATCACCACGAAGCCGCTCACCACTCGGGGATCGAGTTGGAGACCGGGTCACACGCCGAGTTTACCGGCCGTGCCCGATCGTCCCTTTCAGTGCACGCCCGTCGCGGACGTGCTGTCACCCGCGTCGCGCTTGCGCACGGCCGCCGGTCGGGGTCGCGCTCCGGTCGCGCGCCGCTGCGGTCCCGCCGGGCGCCGGAGACGCATGGCCGCGGCGACGACCAGACCCGTCCCGAGCCCGAGCGCGGTCATCACCACGCCTCGGGCGAGCGCCTCGGGAAGCGTGGACGGCAGCTGCGACCGCGTGATCGACGTGATGTCGGCGAAGCCCCCGGCGATGAGCAGGAACACGGCCGCGACGAGCACGACCGGTGTCGCGTCGTACGGATCACGCCGGCGCAGCATCGCGAGCGCGCCGATGCCCACGAGGCAGCCGGCGATCGAGTACACGCTCGCGCCCAGCTTCGACACCGTGTTCGCGGTCGTGGCGCCCCACAAGCCGGCGATGTGGACCGCCTCACCCGCGACGAGCAGGGCGGTGGCGACCGCGAGCACGAGTGGCCAGCTGCGCGTGCGCGCGGCGAGCACGACGACCGCCGCGATCGCGAGGGCACCACCGAGCCAGGGCCACGGCGACGGGCCGGGGATCCAGACGACGTCACCCGTGAACGCGACCGCGCGGTTCCCGTAGCGCGCGGGAACGTTCCAGTTGCTGATCACGACGTGACGCGCCGACGGGTCGCGCGACACCTCGGGCGGCGCGGCCGCCCCCATCCAGTGTGCGCGATGGTCGTGCCAGCGCACCGTCTGTGCATCCGAGACCTTGTGCCACACCGGCGGCGCCGACGCGTCGTAGCGCTTTGGCGCGGCCGCGCTCGGTACGGTCGTGCGGTTGAGGAACACCGCGGGCGACCGTGTGTTCTCGAACACGCCACGGGGACCGACGCGCAGGTACGGCTCGTTCTGGTACCCGAGCACCACGACGTCGGTGCCGCTGCGGTTCGTCAACTGGAGCTTCCCGCCAAGATCGACCGCCCGGACGGTGATCCCGTCGACGGGAGGTGTGACGCCCGAGACGGTCGTGCGGTAGTTCGTCGGCTGCACGCCGCTGACACCGTGGGCCCAGGCGGGCGCCGCGCTCACCACGAGCGTGGCGACCGTGGCCACGGCCACGAAGACGGCGCGGACGGTGGCGCGGGCGAGCGTGCGCACAACGGCGATCATCGCGCCCGGACCGGCCCGCGGAGCCATCGGGTCGCGGCGGTGAACCCGCGGCACGGCGAGTCGCGGGCAAGATGCTGAACGTGCCGGCACGTCTCGTCCTGCGACTTGCACCGCTCGCCGTCCTCCTGACCGTCGTCACGACCGTCGTGTGCTCGGGCGCGACCTGGGCCGGGGCCGACGTGGCCATCCAACCGCCCGCGGTCGCGCCCGGCGACCTCGTCGCGTTCACCGTCCAGGTCCTCAACGACCGCGCGCCCGCGGCGACGACCCGGGTCGAGCTCGACTTCCCGAAGCAACCCGCTGTGGCCTACCTGGACGCGGTCCCCGTGGCCGGCTGGAGCATGCGGGTCGTCAAGTACCGCCTCGCGCACGCCATCGACACGCCCGACGGGACGTCGGGCGTCGCGATCTCGCGTGTCATCTGGACGGGCGGTCCGCTCGGCGGCGCGAGCCTCGTGCGCTTCACGCTGCGGATCGGACCCGTCCCCGCGTCGAGCAGCCGCTTCCTCTTCACGGCGCGCCAGACCTACGACACCGGAGCGACGGTCACCTACGACGACAATCCCGATCAAGCCACCGCGGCGCGACCCAAGCCGGTGCTCGCGGTGAGCCGGTACGCGACAACACGCGCACCCGGCGCCGCGGTCGCTCCCGACGCGCCGTTCAACCTGACCGAGAAGCAGGCGATCGACCGTCGCGTCCGCACCCTCATCCGCAACGGCGAGATCGCAACGCCCGACGACCTCGAGTCGGCGCGATGGGTCGCGCTGGCCGCGCTCGTCGTCGCGTCGATCGGTCTGGGCTTCGCGTACGCGGCGTGGGCACGGACCCGCCGGCGGGCTCCCGGTTCGTCACCGCCGACGACGGGCGCGAGCGACAACCTCCCCGACGCCGAGGCCGAGGTCGCCCCGTCGTCCTCCGGTTCCTGATCGCTGCGGCGCTCGATCGCCCCGGCGCTCAGGCGCAACGGCGGCAGAGGCCGACGAGGTCGATGCGGTGCCCGTCGGCGTGGAAGCCGGTCGTGCGCGCGATCTCGTCCATCGCGGTGCGCAGCGACCGCTCGAGCCCGGCCGACGCGGGCACGTCCTCCACCGAACCGCACGACGAGCAGATCAGGTGGTGATGGTGCTCGGTGAGCTCCTCCGCGAGCTCGAAGTACGCGAACTCGTCGTGGGTCACGACCTTGCGCACGACCGCGGCCTGCTCGAGCACGAGAAGGTTCCGGTACACCGAGCTCTGCGCGAGGCCGTCACCCGCGCCGAGGATGTCGGGGATCGTCAGCGGACGGTCGGCCGCCGCGAGCACCGCGACGATGGTCTCCCGGTTCGCGGTCAGTCGCTGACCCGTCTCGCGCAGCCGCGTCGACACCGTGTCGCGCAGCTCGCCGGCGATCGTGGTGCGCCGGACGGAGTCCGTCGCCCGTCGCCGGTTCCCGTCGGTGCGCGCCACGTTCGAAGTCTACCGGCGCGTCCCGTTGCACCATCCGGGTACGCGGGTCGGGCGCGTCGCTCGGATCGGTGCGACGATCATGCGGTGGGGGAAGAGTCCCTGGACCGTTTTGCACGTCTGGTGCGTCGCGCCGAGGCGGACCTGCCGCTCGACGAGGCCGCCCTCCTCGTCGCGACGTGTGTGCGTCCGGTCGACGTCGACGAGGGGCTGGCCCGCCTGGACGACCTCGCGGCAGGATGCCCGGCGCGCGACGCGGAGGGCGTCGCCCGGCACCTCTTCGTCGACGTCGGCTTCGCCGGTGACACCGCCGACTACGACGACCCGCGCAATTCCTTCCTGGACGAGGTGATCACGCGCCGCCGCGGGCTCCCGATCGCGCTGAGCGTTCTCATGATCGAGGTCGCGCGCCGTCTCGGCGTCGGCATCGTCGGCATCGGCATGCCGGGGCACTTCATGGTGCGCGACGCGTCGCGTTCCGACCTGTTCCTCGATCCGTTCTATGCCGGCGTGCGCCTCGACCTCGCGGGCGTGGAGGCGCGCTTCCACGCGGTCCGGGGCGACGAGGCGTTCCGGCTCGAGTACGTCGCGCCGGTCGGCTCGCGGGCGATCCTCTCGCGGATGCTCGCGAACCTCCAACGGTCGTTCCTGTCACGGCAACCGAACACGGTCGTGTCCGTCGCGCGCATGCGCTACGCGATTCCGGGTCTGTCGCTGCCCGAACGGCACCAGATCGCGATGCTGCTCGGTTCGCTCGGGCACTACGACGAGGCCGCGAGCATGCTCGGAGAGCTCGTCGCCGACCTCACCGACACGGACGCGGAACGCGTACGCCGGCAGATCACCGCGTTACGGGCGCGCGGGAACTGATGGCACGCGAGCTGCCGATGTTCCCGCTGGGTACGGTGCTGTTCCCGCACGCGGTGCTGCCATTGCACGTGTTCGAGCCCCGCTACCGCGCGCTCGTCGAGCGCTGCCTCGCGGGCGAGCCCGAGTTCGGTGTCGTGCTGATCGAACGCGGCTCCGAGGTCGGCGGGGGCGACACCCGCTTCGACGTCGGTACCGTCGCGCGCATCGTGCAGGGTGCCGAGCTTCCCGACGGCCGCTACCTCCTCGTGACCGTCGGTACGGAGCGCGTGCGCGTCGACGAGTGGCTCCCCGACGATCCCTACCCGCGCGCCGTGGTGGAGGACGCGGTCGACGCTGCGTCGGGCGACGCGACGGAGGTGCGCGACGACGTGCAACGGGCGCTCGTGCGCGTGCTCGCGTTGCGGGCGGAGCTCGGTGAGCCCAATCCGGTCGACGACGTCACCGCGATCGCGCTCGACGCCGACCCGTCCCGTGCGTCGTTCGAGGCGGCCGCGCTCGCGCCCCTGACGCCGCTCGACGCGCAGCGCCTGCTCGAGCTCGACGACGCGACGGCCCGTCTGACGCAGCTCGCCGCGCTGCTGCACGAGGAGGCCGGCGTCCTCGAGCATCGCCTCGCGAGCGGGTGACAACACGCGGCCGGCGTCGAGCAGGACGCGTTGCGCAGCGTGAGCCTCTGTTGGCAGGGCGCCGCCGTACACCAGCCCAGCTCGCCCCGCTCCGACTCCGGGGCGGCCCAAAACGACATAGCCTGCGTACGTGGATCCCCAGCAGGCACGTCAACGTCTCGAGGCGGAGAAGACCCGCGTCTCCGGGTTGATCTCCGAGGTCAAGGGTGAGCTCGGACCCGGTTCGGAGAACGACGAGGTCTCCGAGCTGTCGCACTACGACCAGCATCCCGCCGACACCGCGAGCGAGACGTTCGAGCGCGAGAAGGACCTCTCGATCCTCGACTCGCTGCAGTCCGAGCTCGACGAGCTCGAGGCCGCGCTGCAACGCGTCGACGACGGCACGTACGGGATCGACGAGGTCACGGGTGAGCCGATCGCGCCCGAGCGCCTGGAGGCGTTCCCCACCGCGCGGACGAACGTCGAGTCGCCGTCGCGGCGGGAGGCGTGAGCCGTGCGGACGGAGCGGAGCTCCGCTGGGCGCAGCCTCCCGGAGCGGGAGCAGAGGGAGCGATGAGCACCGTGGCCGACCGGTTCCTCCTCGAGCAGCTCACACAGTGGTCCGCGGAGACGACGTTCACGGTCGAGCGCGAGCGCGTGCGCGAGTACGCGGCCGCGACCAACGACCCGATCGCCGCGCACCGCGACGGCACGCTCGCGCCGCCCGTCTTCGCGGTCGTGCCGGTGTGGGACACGCTGCTCCAGACCATCCTGCGCACGATCTCGCCCGACATCGGCATGCTCGCGGTGCACGGCGAGCAGGACATCCGCATCCACCGTCCGATCGTCCCGGGCATGGAGCTGCGGTCGCGCGGCGCTCCTTTCGGTGTGCACTCGAAGCCGTCGGGCACCGCGTTGGTCAGTCGCTACGAGACGCGCGACACCGCGACGCGCGAGCTCGTCAACGAGCAGGTGTGCGTGACGTTCTTCCGGGGCGTGAACGACGGGATCGAGGTGGGCGACGAGGCGCCGATCCACGTGTTCCCCGGAGCGCTGCCCGGTCAGGCCCCTGCGGCGACGGTGGTGCAGCACTTCGACGACGACCAGACGTACCGGTACTCGAAGGCGTCCGGCGACCTGATGCCGATCCACCTCGACGAGAACGTGGCCAAGTCGGTGGGTCTGCCGGGAATCATCATCCACGGTCTCTGCACCATGGCGTACACGAGCTGGGCCGCGATCGAGCACCTCGCCGGCGGCGACCCCTTGCGACTCCGGCGCCTCGCCGTGCGCTTCTCGCGGCCGGTGCTGCCGGGCGAGGACGTCACGACGCGCTTCTGGCCGACGGCCGAGGAGGCCGGCACCACGACCTACGGCTTCGAGACCGAGAACCCGGCGGGCCAGGCCGTGATCAAGGACGGCCTCGCCGAGGTCGCGCCCTGACGGCGGTCACCCTGCGCCTGTTCGCCCGTGCCCGGGAGGCCGCGGGCACCGGCACCGACCGCTTCGACGCCGCGACGATCGGCGAGCTCGTCACCCAGGCCGTCGTCCGCTACGGCCCCGAATTCGAGGCCGTGCTCGGGACCGCGCGGGTGTGGGTCAACGGCGACGAGCCGGCCGCGGGCGACGCGACGGTGCTCGAACCGGGCGACGAGGTCGCGGTGCTGCCCCCGGTCAGCGGCGGGTCGTGACGGCCGCCGGTCACGGTGCGACCCGTGCCCGGGCGGCCGGGAGTCGCGGTGTCGCGGGCGGGGTAGCCTGATCGCCTCGTGGATCCGCAGCGCCGTCGCATCGATCGCATCCTCGACCCCGCCTACCTGGGCGACCTCGCGTCGCGACCGACCGAGGAGCTCCAGGCCATGCACGACGAGTGCACGGAGGTCGAGACCGAGGTGTCCTACGTGCGCCGGCTCGCGCAGGCCCGCGTCGACATCCTGACCGCCGAGCTCGAACGTCGCTCGGCGGGCGGGTCGCTCGGCTCGCTCATCGACGCGTTGCCGCGCATCCTCGCCGACCCGGGGGCGCGCAGCCGGCCCGAGACCGCGCGCATGCCCCAGCAGCTCGCGCCGTCGATGGACGTGGAATGGGTGCGCGGCCTCGAGCCGCTCGTCACGGACGCGACGCTCGCGAACCTGCCGTCGCTCGCGGACGAGGACGTGCGGGCGACGCTGGAACGTCTGCGCGCGCTCGAGACCGACGTCTCGGCGACGCGCCGCAGCCTGCACGCCGTGATCGACGCGCTGGACCGCGAGCTCGCGGCCCGTCTGCGCGTCGGACCGTCGTAACCGCCCGCCCATGCCGGGTTCCGAAGCCCTCGAGGCGCGACTGCGCGACCTCGGCGCGTTCATCCGCGATCAACGGCGTCGCGACCGGCTGTCGTTGCGCAAGCTCAGCGAGCTGGCCGGCATCTCGAACCCCTACCTCAGCCAGATCGAGCGGGGGATGCGCAAGCCCAGCGCGGAGATCCTCCAGGCCATCGCCAAGGCGCTGCAGATCTCGGCGGAGACGCTCTACGTCCAGGCGGGCATCCTCGAGGCGCGTCCCGAGGGGCCCGACCTCGAGGCGGAGATCCGTCGTGATCCGACCCTCTCGGAACGCCAGAAGCAGGCGCTGACCGAGATCTACCGGTCGTTCCAGCGGGAGACCGCGGAGGAGCGCGCCACGGGGGTCCCCGCGTCGGAGGGTTGAGATCGGGCCCCGCTGACTACGATCCCGGACGACATGAGCGTCCGTCGGCTCGCAATCCTCAGCGTTCACACCTCGCCGCTCGCGCAACCGGGCAGCGGCGACGGGGGCGGGCTCAATGTGTACGTGCGCGCGCTCGCCTCGTCGCTCGCGCGCGCCGGCGTCGAGTGCGACGTCTTCACCCGGTCCGAGCACCGCGGCTCGCCCCGCGTGGTGTCGGTCGAGGACGGCTTCCGCGTGGTGCACCTCGCCGCGGGCCCGCCCGCGCCGGTGTCCAAGGACGTGTTGTCCGGCCTCGTCGACGCGCTCGCCGACGCGACCCTCGACCACCTCGCGGAGACCGGCGCGAGCTACGACGCGCTGCACGCGAACTACTGGATCTCGGGCGCGGTCGGGCACCGCCTCAAGCACGAGCTCGACCTGCCGCTCGTCGCTACCTTCCACACGCTGGCCCGCGTGAAGGCGGAGGTCGGACTGGGCGGTGAGGATCCGGCGCACCGCTCACGGATCGAGACCGAGGTGATCGGCTGCAGCGATCTCGTGTGTGCGTCGACCGAGCACGAGCGTGCCCAGCTCGTCGACCTGTACCGCGCCGACGAGGATCGGGTCGAGATCGTGCCGCCCGGCGTCGACCACGAGCTGTTCCTCCCCGGCACCGCCGAGGACCGCGATCGCGCCCGCGCCCAGCTGCGCCTGGATGCCCGGCGGGTGCTGCTGTTCGTCGGTCGCATCCAGCCGCTCAAGGGCGCCGACCTCGCCGTGCGGTGCCTCGCCGAGCTCGACGACCCGAAGGCGGTGCTGCTCGTCGTGGGGGGTCCGAGCGGTCCCGACGGCGCCGCCGAGCTGGCCCGGCTCCACGACCTCAGCCGCGCGCTGGGCGTCGACGAGCAGGTCCGCTTCGTGCCACCCCAACGCCACGAACGCCTTCCGATGTTCTACCGGGCCGCCGACGTGTGCCTCGTGCCGTCGCGCAGCGAGTCGTTCGGACTCGTCGCCCTCGAGGCCGCCGCGTGCGGCACCCCCGTGGTGGCCGCCGCCGTCGGTGGGCTCACGTCGCTCGTCGACCACGGCACGACCGGCTTCCTCGTCGCGCGCCGTGAGCCCGGCGCGTTCGCGGCGGCGACGTCATTGCTGCTCGACGACACGGACCTCGCCGGCGACATGAGCATGAGCGCGCACGCGCGCTCCCGTCGGTACTCGTGGAGCATCACTGCGGCGCGGTTGCGACGCCTCTACGCCGATCTGGCGGCGCGGGAGCCGGTCCAGTGCGCGTGATCCCGGGCCCGTGAGCGGCACCGCGGGCGACGATCTCTGCGACCTCGAGGCCGCCCACGCCCTCGTTGCCGCCCATCTCGAAGGCCCGGTCGCCGCGCAGCCGGCGGTGCAGCACGTCGAGTACGACCCCGAGCTGCGTCGTTGGTACGTCCGCTTCGGCTGCGAGGGCCGTGACGCGGCGACGATCTACTTCGACCTGCACCAGCGCACCCTGCGCTACGAGCTGTACTTCATGCCGGACCCGCCCCGGAACCGCCTTGAGCTGTACCAGTGGCTGTTGCGGCGCAACCACACCATGTACGGGGCGAAGTTCTCGCTCGGTCCCGACGGCGACGTGTACCTCGTCGGGCGCCTGCCCCTCGAGCACCTCACCGACCGGGAGCTGGACCGGATCATCGGGGTCCTCTTCGAGCTGGTGGAGCAGTGGTTCCAGCCCGCCATCCGCATCGGCTTCGGACCCCCGCCCGCCGGGTGATCCTGCCCCATTGCCAACAAATGTCACATTGCGTCGCGTTGCGTGCAACGAGGCTCGACGTCGTCGAGTTGCGTGACGGTGCGGGCGGATCGTAGACTGCCGATCGGCGTCACCGACGGGTGAGGCCACCGGGCCCGAGGTGCAGGAGGGTCCCGCCGTTCGGGGAAGTACGGCGGGCTCCAATCGTTCCTCGGGCCCATTTCCATTGCGCCGCCCCGGAGTCGTCGCGGGGCGAGCTGGATTGGTGGCAAGCGGCGCGTAGGGGGGAGGCTCACAGCCGCGCGGTCGCTCATGAGCCCCCCCGACGCGCTGCGTTGCCAACGACCCCGCTGATCCCGCGACGACTCCGGGGGCGGCGCCAACACCATCGAATCGTCCACCGGTCGGCGCGCAGGGGTCGTTACCCTCCAACCGTGACCCGTATCGCGCTGCTCGGCGGCGGACGCATGGGCGAGGCGCTGCTCGGCGGATGGGTCGACGCGGGGTTCGAGCGCGACGACCTCGCGGTCGCGGAGATCGACGCCGACCGGCGTCACGCCCTCGAGCGGCGCTTCACCGGCGTGCGCGTCGTCCCCAGCCCCGCGTGGGCGGTCGCGGACGTCGACGTCACCGTGGTCGCGGTCAAGCCCGGCGACGTGACCGGTGTGCTCGGCGCTGCGTTGCCGAGTCTGGCGGACGACACGTTGGTGGTCTCCATCGCCGCCGGCGTCACCCTCGCCGCGCTCGAAGCCGCGGTCCCCGGCCGTCCCGTGGTGCGCGCCATGCCCAACACGCCCGCGCTCGTGCGGCGCGGCGCGGCCGCGATCGCCGCGGGCACGCACGCGACGGAGCCCCATCTGGCGCTCGCCGAGCGTCTCCTCGGCGCCGTCGGCGTCGTCGTGCGCGCGCCGGAGCACCTGCTCGACGCGGTGACCGGGCTCTCCGGATCCGGGCCCGCGTACGTGTTCCTCTTCGCCGAGGTGCTGGTGGAAGCGGGCGTCCTCGTCGGCCTGCCCCGGGCGACGGCCGAGACCCTCGTGGTCGAGACGCTCCTCGGCTCGGCCACGCTCCTCGCTGAGGGCGACGAAGGCGCCGATGCCCTGCGCGCCGCGGTCACGAGCCCCGGTGGCACCACGGCCGCGGGCCTGCTCGCGATGGAACGCCGCGGTTTCCGGGCCGCGCTGCTCGACGCCGTCCTCGCCGCGACCGAACGCTCGGCCGAGCTGGGCCGCGCCGAGTCGTGAGCGGACGGGCGGCGCGCCGTCCGCCCCGTCTGCCTGCCGCCGCGCCCCCGACGCCCCGGGTCACCGAGCCGACGCCCCGCCAGGCGCTCGTGCGCGGGCACGCGACGGGCGGCCAGCCCGGACGCCGTCGCGACCAGGTGCTGGGCCACCTGCGTCGGCTGGTCACCGGCGACCGGCGGAGCCTCGTCGGATTCCCACGCTTCGCCGGGATCACCGTCGAGGAGGTGCTCGATGCGCTCGAAGCCGTGTGGGGCTGGGCCCCCGCCGACGAGCACGTCGCCATCGATCCCAACCGGACGCTCGCGGGCGCGCACGCCGCGTTCACGCGTATCGGCGCGGTCGCCGACACGGGTGGCCGGATCGCGTTTGCCACCGCGTCGCCCGCCTCCTTCCTCGAGCTGCACCGGGTGATCGCCGGCCTCACGGCGCAGGCGGGTGCGGCGGTCGTGACGGCGGAGGAGACGCCCGTGCTGCGCATCGACGGCCATCCCGGCCGGCGGATCTGGTGGATCGGCGGCGTCGCGGCGCTGACCGACGGCTCGTCACTGCTCGCGACCGCTGCGGCGGAGTGCGGCGACGAGGTGCTCTTCGAGCTCTCCGCCCGGCCCGATCTCCTCGTCGGTGACGGCGTCTTCGCCGCGGCTGCGCTCCGGGCCGGGATCCCGGCGGTCGCGCTCGCGGGGCTCGAGTCGATGGTGTTCGGCGTCGCCGCCCGCCGCGGTGCCCCCGTGACCGTCGTCCCGCTCGACGAGACCCGCCCCCCGGCCGCGTACTCGGCGCTCGAGGACCTGGCCGCGGCGGCGCTTCGGCCGGGGAGTGGATGGCGCACCAATCACACTGATGTGCCGGGTTGACAGGAACAACAGTGCGCACGCTGGACACCAGGAGATCGCGGGCGTACCCTCGACGATGCGGACGGAGTAGTGAGGGGTGACCGCGTGAGCCAGTCCTTCTCGAAGGCGCGCTTCCTGACCGTGCAAGAGGTGGCCGACCTCATGCGCGTGTCGTCGATGACGGTGTACCGGCTGATCAAGGCCGGCGACCTCCCCGCGGTGCGGGTCGGTCGCTCGTTCCGCGTGCGGGACGAGGACGTCGACCGATACCTCGGCTCGCGATACACCGAGGCCGGCTGACCGAACAACGCAGCTCTGCCGGGTCGATCCCCCGGGAGCGGGAGCAGGAGTGACCCGTGGCGAAGCTGCCGTTCGTCTCGTTCCTGAGCGACTACGGCCTCGACGACGAATTCGTCGGCGTGTGCAAGGGCGTGCTCCTGTCGCTCGCGCCCCACGTGGGGATCATCGACATCACCCACGGCGTCGCGCCCCACGACGTGCGCGCCGGCGCGCTCGCGCTGGTCCGGGCCGTCCAGTACCTGCCGACCGGTGTCGTCCTCGCGATCGTCGACCCCGGCGTCGGCAGCGCGCGCCGGGCCGTCGCGGTCCAGGTCGAGGACGGGTATCTCGTGGGTCCCGACAACGGGCTGCTCGCGCCGGCCGTGGCGATGCTCGGGGGCGCGACGCGCGCGGTGTCGCTGACGAGCGAGGCGCACCAGCTCGCGGCCCCGGGTCCGACGTTCGCGGGCCGCGACATCATGGCGCCGGCCGCCGCGTATCTCACCGACGGCGTGCCGCTCGACCAGCTCGGTGAGGCCATCTCGCCCGCGAGTCTGATGCCGGGCGTGCTGCCCCTCCCGAGCGAGGACGGCGACGCGATCACGGGTGAGGTCTGGTGGGTCGACCGCTTCGGCAACTGCCAGCTCAACATCGGTCCCGACGAGCTGCTCACCAAGGGGACGGGACCCGGCGCGTCGCTCGAGCTCCGTTTCGGGAACGAGGCGCGGATGGCTCGCTGGGTCGGGACCTACTCGGATGCGCGGCCGTCCGAGCTGGTGGTGCTCACCGACTCGTACGGGTTGCTCTCGATCGCCCTCGACCGCGCGTCCGCGGCAGCGGCGTGCGGCCTGCGCGCCGGCTCGGCCATCACGATTGCGCCGCCCCCGAGTCGGAGTGGGGCGAGCGAAGCTGGTGGCGAGCGGCGCCCTGCCAACGGCGACTGACGCCGAAGGACGCGTCCCGGCCTAGCCGCCGACCTTGAAGACGAACTGCAGGATCGCCGCGCCCAGGATCATCACGAGCAGGGCGACGATGGCGATGGTCGTACCGGGCCGCACACCTCGAAGCTACCCGTCAACGCGTCGCGGGAGCCCATCGGCCAGGACGCGTTCGCCGTGCGAGTCCCTGTTGGTCGGGCGCCGCTGGCCACCAGTCCCGCTCGCCCCACTCCGACTCCGGGGCGGCGCAGATGGATATCGCACCTAGCTATCGAGCGCGTGCAGGCGGTTCATGGCCCGCACCAGCTGAACCGGCGGCGGGGGCGGCGGGGGAGGGGGCGGCGGCGGAGGCGGGGGCGCCGCGATCGGTGCGGCAGCCGGGGTGCCCGTCGAGGCACCGGAGCTGCCCGAGAAGCGGGAGCGGTGGCGCGTCGACGAAGAGGACGGGGTTCCGGCAGCGGACGAGGGCGTGCTTGGGGCGGGCTGGGAGGCTAGTTGCATGAACTCCTCGGCGACGTACAACGTCCCGTTGGAGCTCACGACGCCCACACCCACGTACCGGAACCCCGGATCTGTGAGATTTGCGTAGTGCGGCGGCGAGTTCACGAGCGCCTGCTGGATGGCACAGAGGTTCGGTCCCATCCCGACGTTCTCGCCGAGCCGTGACCAGCCGCTCGGCGCTCCCGACGACAGGCTCGAGTGCGAGATCGACCCGACCGCAGCCATGTGTGCGGCCCAGCCCTGGGCCTTGGCGCTGAGCGTCCCGTCGGTCGAGTAGGGCGGCAGGCCCTTGCTCGCGCGCAGCGCGTTCGTCGCGCCGATCAGGCTGCAGTCCGCGTGCGCGACGGAAGCCGGCAGTGCTGCGAAGGAAGTCAGCACGAGCAGGGTCGAGAGGAGAACTCTCCTGATCAACTCGCCTCCCGTCCATCGCCCTGCCTGCCTCGCACGCCGCCCGAAGGTGGCGCACCCGACGAGCCGGGGCAGAAGTGCCCCGGACGCCATCATCGAGCCGAGGACGTTATCGGGCGTTCCAGCCCGAGCCTTGAGCGGGAAACGGCACTCCGCCCTCTCCCAAGCGGGAACATGTACCCCGCCCGTACGCGTCCGACCCCCAGAGCTTCGCGGATCGATACGATCCTGGCCTATGCGAGCCGGGCGGTGGCGGAGCGTCGAACGACCGGGGGCGCGGCGGTGAACCTCGCGTCGGTGCTGCTCGCGGCGGCCGGACCGGCGCCGAACGCGCGGGCCCTCGGCGGCCCGCGACCGGCCACGTACCGTGAGCTGTCGCAGGTCGTGGGAAAGGTCGCGCGCGTCCTGTCGGCCGACGTCGACGCGGGTGACCGGGTCGCGATCCTCGCCGAGAACGACGACGCGTTCGTCGTCGCGTACCTCGCGACGCTCTCGGCCGGCGGCGTCGCGGTCCCGCTCAACCCGGTGGCGCCCGACGCCGAGCTCGCCCGCGAGCTCGAGGTCGTGGCGCCGGTCGCGGTGCTGCGCGGTCCCGACCTCGAGTCGCGTCACGTCCAGGTTCCCGGCCTGGCGCCCGAGATCGCCGACATCCGCGCGCTCGTCGCGACCGCGACGAGCCACGAGCCGCTCGCGCCCGTCGAACGAGACCACGACGACCTCGCGGTCCTGCTCTTCACCGCGGGCACGTCCGGGGCGCCGAAGGCGGCCATGCTCACGCACGGCAACCTGGCCGCGAACATCGCGCAGGTGCAGTCCCACCCGGGGACGCGTCGCTCGTCCGACGACGTCGTCCTCGGCGTGCTCCCGTTCTTCCACGTCTACGGGTTGAACGTCGTGCTCGGAGTCGGGCTGGCGACCGGCGCGTGCATCGTTCCTGTCGCGCACTTCGATCCGGTCGGCACCGCGCGCGTCGTCGAGGACGAGGCGGTCACGGTCGTCCCCGCGGTCCCTGCCATCTATGCGAGCTGGCTCGAGCTGCCGGCCGACGTGCTGCCGGCCGAGCGCTTCGCCACGGTGCGGGTCGCGGTCTCCGGCGCGGCGCCATTGCCACCAGAGACCGCGAGCGCGTTCCGCGAGCGGTTCGGCGTCGCGGTGCACGACGGGTACGGGCTCACCGAGACGTCGCCGGTCGTGACGACGAGCGCGGTCGACGCCGCGCCGCGCGCCGGCTCCATCGGCGCACCGCTACCGGGCGTCGAGGTCCGTCTCGTCGACGCGGACGGCAGCGATGTGCTGTCGGGTGATCCCGGCGAGATCTGGGTGCGCGGACCGAACGTGTTCCGCGGCTACTGGCGCGATCCGGAAGCCACGGCTGCAGTGCTGTCAGACGACGGCTGGTTGCGCACCGGCGACGTCGCGGTCGCTGACGACGACGGCTTCCTCTCCATCGTCGATCGCGTCAAGGACGTCATCATCGTGTCGGGTTTCAACGTGTTCCCGATCGAGGTCGAGGACGTCGTGCGCGCGCATCCCGACGTCGCCGACGTCGCCGTCGTCGGCGTGGCCGATCCGCGCAGCGGCGAACGTCTGCACGCGTACGTGGTGCCCGAGCCCGGTCACACGCCGGATGTCGCCAGGTTGCAGGCGTGGTGTCGTGAGCGCCTCGCCCGCTACAAGTGCCCGGTGAGCTACGAGATCGTCGACGGTCTGCCGCGCGGGCTCTCCGGCAAGGTGCTGCGGCGCGCGCTCAGGAGCTGAGCGCTTCGGCGCGCGTCGAGGTCGCACCGACGGGCGCGTCGGCGACGGTCTCATCGACGGTGGAGAGCGCGGCGCGCTTTGTCGGGCGCGCCGCGACGAGAAAGCCCGCGTAGATGACGGTGATGCCGAGCGCGAGCGACAGCGCGAACGCCTCGTCGTGACCGACGAGTCCCTGCACCAGCCCACCGCTCGACAGCACGAGCGTGCCCGCGGCGATCAACCCGTTGGCGCCGGCCATGCGCGCACTGCCCGGGCGGTGGCGGGCGCGTACGAACCGCACCACCGACCAGACCGCGCCGACGAAGACCACGGTGGCGCCGAGGCCGCTGCCCACGGCGGCGAGGACACGCGGGAACGCGTCGAACACGTCCTTGCCGACGGGGATCGCGTCACCGGAGACCGGCTTCATCGGCGCGCTCAGCATCACGCCGACGGCGAGGCCGGTGAAGCCGACCAGGCACCACTGCACCCGTCGGCCGACCGTCGTGCCGAGCAGCAGGTAGATCGTTCCGAGCGCGAGCCACGGGACGGTGAGCACCGCGCCCATCAGGTAGAAGAACCGGAACGTCCCGTTGTCCCACCCCGTCGACGAACCGGATGCGAGCGCGGCCGACGCCAGCGCGAACATCGCCAGGGCCACGGTCCAGGCCAGCTCGTGGGGCTTGCGGCCACGGGTGTAACGCACGAGCGTCGCCTGCGCGAACAGCGAGGACACCGCAGTGGCGATGAACGCGAACCCGGGAACCATGGCGTGTCCGAGCGTAACGCCGGGACCCTCCGCCATCGGGGCCGGGCGCGCCGTCTCCGATGCGCTCCACGATCCCGCGGCGGGTGCGAGCCGGCGCGCGCTGCGCGCGGAGAGCCCGCTTGTGACTGAGTGCACAAGGACGGCTAGGCTCGTTCCCGAGTGGGCCCCGACCGCGGGCCCGACCCGAGGAGCAGGCTCGAGATCGTGGCCGACCGTGCGAACCGAGGCCGTCCGGGAACCCCGCGCCGGATCCCGGAGGCCACGGTGGCCCGACTGCCGCTCTACTACCGGGCCCTCGTCGAGACGGCGGAGCACCGGATCGGCACCGTGTCGTCGGAGCGCCTGGCCGAGCTCGCCGGCGTCAACGCGGCGAAGGTGCGCAAGGACCTGTCGTACCTCGGCTCCTACGGCACCCGGGGCGTCGGCTACGACGTCGAGTTCCTCCTCCACCAGATCTCGCGGGAGCTCGGGCTCACGCGCGACTGGCCGGTCGCGATCGTCGGCATCGGCAACCTCGGTCAGGCCCTGGCCAACTACCACGGCTTCGGTGCCCGGGGCTTCCGCATCGCGGCCCTCGTCGACGACGACGCCGAGAAGGTCGGCCGTGACGTCGACGGTCTCACCATCGAGCCGATCAGCGCGTTGCCCGACCTGGTGGCCGAGCGCCACATCACGATCGGAATGATCGCCACGCCGGCACACGTTGCCCAGGAGGTGGCCGACCAGCTCGTCGCCGCCGGCGTGCGCTCGATCCTCAACTTCGCGCCTGCGGTCGTGACCGTCCCCGAGGGCGTCTCGATGCGCAAGGTCGACCTCGCCATCGAGCTGCAGATCCTGTCCTTCTACCAGCTGCGCAAGGGCGGGTCCGGCCGGCGCCACGACGCCGTCGATCCCAACGGCGGGTTGCGCGAGGGCATGGCCGGATGAGCGATGCCGGCCTCGGGCGGAGCCGGGCGCGCGGGTACCCGGTGAACCTGGTCGTCGCCGGCCGCCGCTGCGTCGTGGTCGGCGCCGGACGGGTCGCCGCCCGCAAGATCAAGGGCCTCCTCGACGCGGGCGCCGACGTCCATGTGGTCGCGCCGGAGCTCGATGACGAGGTGCGCTCCTTGCGCGACGCCGGCGCGGTGACGGTCGACCAGCGCGAGTTCCTGCCCGCCGATCTCGACGGCGCGTGGCTGGTCACGACCGCGACGGGTGTCCGCGACGTCGACCATGCCGTGTTCGTCGCGGGCGACGAGCGGGGCGTGTGGGTGAACGCGGCCGACGACCCCGCCAACTGCTCGTTCACGCTCATGTCGGTCGTCCGTCGCGGCGACATCGTCGTCACCATCGGGACGAACGGCCGGAGCCCCGCTCTCGCCACGTGGTTGCGCGACCACGTGCGTACCGAGATGGGTCCGGAGTACGAGACACTGTTGGAGCTGTTGTCGGCCGAACGTGAAGCCATGCGATCCGGGGGACGGTCGAGCGAGACCGCCGATTGGCGACAGGCACTCGATTCCGGCATCCTCGACCTGATCCGCGCGGGTCGCGTTCCCGAGGCGAAGGAGCTGCTCCGGGCGTGTCTGTGATCGTCGTGGGCCTCAACCACCGGACTGCACCGGTCGAGCTCCTCGAGCGTGTCGCGGTGCCGTCGCGCTCGCTGATGAAGGCGCTGCACGCGCTGGGCGCCCGCGAGCACCTCGCGGAGAACGTCGTGCTGTCGACGTGCAACCGCACCGAGGTCTACGCGCGCACGACGCTGTTCCATCCCGCGGTGCAGGACGTCCGCGACTACCTCGCTGCGCACGCGTCGGTCGACGCCGACGAGCTGGGCGAGCACCTGTACACGTACCACGACGACGCCGCGGTGGCGCACCTGTTCGGCGTCGCGGCGGGCGTCGACTCGATGATCGTCGGTGAAGGCGAGATCCTCGGCCAGGTCCGCGAAGCGTGGCGTGTCGCCGAGCACGAAGGGACCGCCGGACAGGTTCTGTCGCGGGTGTTCCGCCAGGCGGTCGAGGTCGGGAAGCGCTCCCGCAGCGAGACCGACATCGGTCGCCACGCCGTGTCCGTCTCGTCGGCCGCGGTGTCGCTCGCGGCCCAGCGCCTCGGATCGCTCGACGGTCGTCGCGTGCTCGTCCTCGGCGCGGGCGAGGTCGGCGAGGGCATGGCCGTCGCGCTCGCGGGCGCGGGCGTCGGCGAGATCGTCGTCGCCAACCGCACCGCGGCACGGGCGAACGAGCTGGCCCGCCGGGTCGGCGGCCGCGCGATCTCGCTGGGCGAGGTCGGCGACGCGCTCGTGACGAGCGACGTGCTCCTCACCTCCACGGGCGCGACCGAGATGCTCATCGAACGGGCCGATGTCGAGGCGGTCATGGCCCGACGCGACGGCCGCGCGATGTTGATCGTCGACGTCGCGCTCCCTCGTGACGTCGATCCGGGTGTGAAGCAGGTCTTCGGTGTGACGCTGCTCGACATGGACGACCTCAAGGCGTTCGCGCAGCACTCGCTCGAACAGCGTCAGCGCGAGGTCGGCAAGGTGCGCGCGATCCTCGCCGACGAGCTCGAGCGGTTCCGGGCCGAACGCAGCGCGCGGCGGGTCGCACCGGTCGTGAGCGCGCTGCGCAACCGGGCCGATGACATCCGGCTCGCGGAGCTCGAACGCTTCCGGTCGCGGCTCTCTGACCTCGACCCGGCCGCGCGGAAGGCCGTCGACGCGTTGACCGAAGGCATCGTCAACAAGCTGCTGCATGACCCGACGGTGAAGGTCAAGGACGCTGCAGGCAGCTCACGGGGCGAGCTGTATGCCGACGCGCTGACGGAGCTGTTCGCTCTCGGCGAGCTCCCGCGCGAATCGTCCGACGGCACCGCGTGACGCCGTTGCGCGTCGCGACGCGCGGCAGCGATCTGGCCCGGTGGCAGGCGGCGCGCGTCGCGTCGATGCTCGACGTGCCGACCGAGATCGTCGTGGTCTCGACCACGGGAGATCGTCGTCGCGACGTCCCGATCCACACCCTGGGTGGCACGGGCGCGTTCGTGAAGGAGGTCGAGGACGCGGTCCTCGACGGCCGGGCCGACGTCGCAGTGCACTCGGCCAAGGATCTCCCGTCGGCCACGCCGGACGGTCTGCGGCTGGCCGCGATCCCGGAGCGGGCGGACCCGCGCGACGCGCTCGTCGGTGCGACGTTGGCGGATCTGCCGACCGGAGCGCGCGTGGGGACCGGTTCGGTGCGTCGCCGGGCACAGCTGAGCGGGCTGCGGCCCGATCTCGGCTTCGGCGAGCTGCGGGGCAACATCCCCACCCGGATCGCACGCGCCGGCGACTTCGACGCGGTCGTCGTGGCATACGCGGCGCTCCTCCGTCTCGGCCTCGAGGACCGCGCGACCGACGTGCTGGACCCGTCGGTGCTCGTCCCTCAGGTCGCGCAGGGCGCGCTCGCGGTCGAGTGCCGTGACGACGACCGGCGCACGTGCGAGCAGCTCGCCGCGATCGACGAGCCGATCGCACGGCGCGCGGTCACAGCCGAGCGCGCGTTTCTCGCCGAGCTCGGCGGCGGGTGCAACCTGCCCTGCGGCGCGCACGCGACCGTCGGTGACGACGGAGTGACGACGTTGCACGCGGTGCTGGCGTCACTCGACGGCCGGATCGTCCTCCGCACGGAGGGAACGGGCACCGACGATGCCGCGCTCGGTGTCGATGTCGCGCGGCGGTTGATCGTCGAGTGCGGCGGTTCGATGTTGCTCGGCGACGCGGCTTAGGTCATGACCGTCGCGCTCGTCGGTGCCGGCCCGGGCGATCCCGGACTGCTCACGCTCCGCGGCGCCGAGCTCCTGCGCACGGCCGACGTCGTCGTGCACGACCGGCTCGCGGCCACCGCGTTGCTCGACCTGGCGCCGCCGTCGGCAGAGCGGATCAGCGTCGGGAAGGCGCCGGGCCGGGTCGAGATGACCCAGGACGACATCAACACGCTGCTCGTCGAGCGCGGTCGCGCGGGGCAGGCGGTCGTCCGTCTGAAGGGCGGCGATCCGTTCGTGTTCGGGCGCGGGGGCGAGGAGGCCGAGGCGCTCGCGGCCGCGGGCGTGCCGTTCGAAGTGGTGCCCGGCATCACGAGCGCGATCGCGGCGCCCGCGTACGCAGGGATTCCTGTCACCCATCGCGGGACGTCGACGCACTTCACCGTCGTGACCGGGCACGAGGATCCGGCGAAGGGGCGCAGCGACGTCGACTGGGAGGCGCTCGCGCGTGCGGGCGGCACGCTCGTGATCCTGATGGGTGTGGGTCATCTCGCCGGCATCGTCGAGCGGCTGCTGGCCGGCGGGCTCCCGCCCGACACGCCGGTCGCCGCCGTCCGCAACGGCACCCGGGCCGACCAGCGCTCGACCCGGGCCACCCTCGGGACGGTCACCAAGCTCGACCTGCGCGCACCGTCCGCCATCGTCGTCGGCGGCGTCGCCGCGCTCGACCTGGCCTGGTTCGAGCGCCGCCCGCTGTTCGGTCGGCGGGTCGTCGTGACGCGGGCGCGGGAGCAGGCGAGCGGGTTGCGGGCGCGCCTCGAGGCACTCGGCGCCGAGGTGGTCGAGGTGCCCGCGATCGCGATCGAGCCGTTGCCGATCGACGTTCCCGACCTCGGCGCGTACTCGTGGCTGGTGCTGACGTCGGCCAACGGGGTGGCGATCCTGTTCGACGCGCTCGCGGCCGACGGCCGTGACGCGCGGGCGCTCGCAGGGGTGCGGGTCGCGGCGATCGGTCCCGGCACGGCGGCTGCGCTCGCGGGGCGGGGCATCCGGGCCGATCTGGTGCCCGAGCGCTTCGTCGCCGAGTCCCTCCTCGCCGCCTTCCCCGCGCCGGTGACTCGCGCCGAATCGTCCGCCGAATCGGCGCGAGTCGCGCCGAGTGAGCGTGCCGAATCCGCGGCCGGCGGGCGTCCATCCGCTCCGCCGGCCGCCGAATCGCCGGACAAAGTGCTGCTGGCACGGGCCGAGCAGGCCCGCGACGTCCTGCCCGACGGCCTTGCCGCCAAGGGCTACGACGTCGACGTGCTCCCGCTCTACCGCACCCTCCCGGCCTCGCCCGACCCGGCCGAGATCGAGGCGGTCCGCGCCGGCGACGTCGACGCCCTCACTTTCACCTCCTCCTCCACCGTCACGAACTTCACCGACCTCGCAGGCCCACTGCCCGACCCCCAGCCGCTCGTCGTCTCCATCGGCCCGGTGACCTCCACGACCGCCCGTGAGCGCGGGCTGCGGGTCGACGTCGAGGCCACGGACCACACCATCGAGGGCGTGGTCGCCGCGCTCGTCGACGGTCTGGCCGCCGCACCCCGCAGGTAGCATCGGGGGGCCATGGCGTTCCCCGAGCACCGGCCCCGGCGCCTCCGGCGGACCCCCGCGCTGCGGCGCCTGGTCGCCGAGACCCGCCTCTCCGTGGACGACCTCGTCGCGCCGCTCTTCGTCAAGGAGGGCATCCGGGAGCCCGAGCCGGTCGCCTCGATGCCGGGCGTCGTCCAGCACACCCAGGAGAGCCTCCGCAAAGAGGTGCGGGCGCTCGCCGAGCTCGGCGTCCCCGCGGTCGTGCTCTTCGGCATCCCCGCGGCCAAGGACGCCCGCGGCTCCGGCGCCGACGCCCGTGACGGCGTGGTCCAGGTCGCGTTGCGCAACCTGCGCGACGAGGTCGGCGACGCGCTGGCGCTGATCGCCGACACGTGCCTCGACGAGTTCACCGACCACGGTCACTGTGGCCTGCTCGATGACGCCGGCGAGGTCGACAACGACGCCACGCTCGAGCGCTACGGCCAGGTCGCGGTCGCCCAGGCCGAGGCGGGGGCCGACGTCGTCGCGCCGTCGGGGATGATGGACGGTCAGGTCGGCGAGATCCGGGCCGCGCTCGACGACACCGGCCACGACACGACCGCGATCCTCGCCTACTCGGCCAAGTACGCGTCCGCGCTCTACGGGCCGTTCCGCGACGCGGCGGAGTGCGCCCCCAGCTTCGGCGACCGTCGCGGGTACCAGATGGACGTGACCAACGCGCGCGAGGCGATCGCCGAGACCGCGCTCGACGTCGACGAGGGCGCCGACATCGTGATGGTGAAGCCCGCGCTGGCGTATCTCGACGTCATCGCCGCGTTGCGCCGGGAGTTCGACGTGCCGCTCGCCGCGTACCACGTCAGTGGTGAGTACGCGATGGTGCGGGCCGCCGCGCAGCAGGGTTGGATCGACGGCGACGCGGTCGCGCGCGAGCACCTGCTCGCGATCAAGCGGGCCGGCGCCGACTTCGTGCTCACGTACCTCGCGCGTGAGGTTGCCGAGCAGCTGCACTCCTCGTGACCCTGTTCGACCGGGCGCGCGCCGTGATCCCGGGTGGGGTCAGCTCGCCGGTGCGGTCGTTCGGGGCGGTCGGCGGTGAGCCGTTCTTCGTGCAGCGGGCCCAGGGCGCGTACCTGCACGACGCCGACGGGCGCCGCTACCTCGACTACGTCCAGTCGTGGGGCGCGTCGATCCTCGGCCACGCGCATCCGGCGGTCGTCGAAGCGGTGCAGCGGGCGGCGGAGCTGGGAACGTCCTATGGCGCGCCCACCGAACGCGAGGTGCTGCTCGCCGAGGCGATCGCGCAGAGCGTGCCGTCGGTCGACAAGGTCCGGCTCGTCTCGTCGGGCACCGAAGCCGCGATGACCGCGATCCGGCTCGCGCGCGGCGCGACGGGTCGCGACAAGATCGTGAAGTTCGCCGGTTGCTACCACGGCCACGTCGACTCGCTGCTCGTCGCCGCGGGGAGCGGCGTGGCGACGTTCGGTCTCCCCGGATCAGCAGGGGTGACCGAGGGGACGGTCGCCGACACCATCGTCGTGCCCTACAACGACGACCGCGCGCTCGACGAGGTGTTCGACCGCGAAGGCCGGCGCATCGCGGCGGTCATCGTCGAGCCGGTCGCCGCGAACATGGGCCTCGTCGCGCCGGTCGAGGGGTTCCTGGCCCGCCTGCGCCGGCGCTGCGACGAGCACGGCGCGCTGCTCGTCTTCGACGAGGTGATCACCGGCTTCCGGGTCGGGCGCAGCGGTGCCCAGGGACTGTTCGGGGTGACACCGGACCTGTCCATGTTCGGCAAGGTGGTCGGTGGCGGGCTGCCGCTCGCCGCGGTCGGTGGACCCGCGGCGCTCATGGACGAGCTCGCACCGGTCGGTTCCGTGTACCAGGCGGGGACGCTGTCGGGGAACCCGCTCGCGACCGCGGCCGGACTCGCGGTGCTCGAGCTGCTCGACGACGGGCTCTACGCGTCGCTCGCCGACCGCGTCGCGTTCCTGGTCGCGGGCTTGACCACCGTGCTCGGCGAAGCCGGCCTCGAGGTGCAGGTCCCGCGGGTCGCGACGCTGAGCGGCCTCTTCTTCTCACCCGCGCCGGTGCTCGACTACGAGGGCGCGCAGGCCGCCGACGTGAAGACCCACGCCGCCTTCTTCCACGCGATGCTGCGTCGCGACGTGTTCCTCGCCCCGAGTGCGTTCGAAGCGGTGTTCGTCGGCGCCGCGCACGGCTGGCCCGAGCTCGAGCGCACCGTCGAGCTCGCCGCCGCCGCGGCGAGCGAGGTCGTGAAGACCCGCTAGTCGCCCGTCCGGCGGCGCCGGATGCGGTCCATGAAGAACAGCGCGGTCGCGATCGCGAAGACCATCACGGCCATGGCGACGAACGCGGCGCCGCCACCGCCGTTGTCACCGCCCGCGTCGATGAGCTGCTGGGCCGACGCAGGGCCGGCCAGCACGCCGACGAGGCACAGGGCGACGGTTGCGACGTAGATCAGACGGCGGACGTTGCGCACGAGACTCTCCTCCTACGCGTTCGCGGGTGCCGGGGTCGGGGCGGGGGTCTCCCCCTTCTCGGCCCGCTCGGCGGCGGCCTTGGCCTCCTGCTCGTCCCGCTCGCGCCAGTGCAGCGAGAGCAGGCAGAGGGCGAAGAGGATCGACGACGCGATCACGACGACGAGCGGCGGGATCCGCAGCGAGCCGAGGTCGCGTTCGAGGATGAGGAAGCTGGACGGCTGGGTCGGGTCGCACTCCGGGGTGGGGGGCGCCGCGCCCTGGAGCGTCCCGACCGTGAGCACCGGGCACACCTTCACGGTCGCGTACCTCGGCACGTGCGTGAACTGGAGCAGGAGCGGGTTCGGCTTGCTCCCGCCGATCTCCTTGGTGTTGCTCACGACGTAGTCGGTCGGCAACTGGTACTTCGCGAACTTCGGCGTCGGCGGCAGCGGCGCGTCGCCTTGCTTGGCCGGGATCACGAGCCCCGCGTCGACCGCGGCCTTGACGTTCGCGGCCTCGGCCGGGTCGACCACCTTGCCCTTGGTATCCATCTCGCGCACCGCGGGGATGTTCGATTTCGAGAGTGAGTCCACTTGCTCGACGAGGTTCCACGACGGGACCCGGCCCTTGAGCGTGTTGAGCGGGGACGCGGTGGTGAGCCACATCAACGAGAGCAGGACCATGAACCCGGACAGCGCCGACGCCGCGACGAGGAACCCGAGTCGCGCGCCGAGGTTCGTCGCGAGCAGCAGGTAGATCGAGCCGCAGAACAGCCCGACGCCCGCGACGACAACGAGTACGCCGAGGATCGTCGGATACCACAGCGTCTTGTGCGCCGGCCCTTCGATGACCTGCTGCGCAAGGACGAGAACGTTCACGTGCATGCTCCCCGGAGGCTCAGAGGCTGCGTTCGTAGGCCATGATCGCGTCGATCTGATCCTTCGTGAGGATCGTGCCGAAGTGCGGCATGCGACCGGACGAGATGCCGCGCACGCCGTATTGCTTGTTGGCCTCGACGCCGGTCGCGATCCAGTCGTACATCTGCTGCAGGCCGTCGGTGCCCGGCGGGAACTGGCGCACGGTGTCGCCGTTCGTCAGGTTGGGACCGAACGCGCCGCTTCCCTGCTGGGCAGGCAGCGGCACCTCGCCCTTCGTCGGGTCGAAGTACGACCAGCCCTTCGTGTGGCAGCGCGCGCAGTTCGTCATGAACAGCAGCTGGCCGTACGCGGTCTGCGCCGGTCCCGCCTTCGTCGCGTCGCCGCTCTTCCACGTCGTCACCAGGTTCTGCACGTCGCGCTGCCAGTTCGTCGAGTTCACGATCGCCGCACGCGCGTTCGTGACGGCTTCCTGGTCGATCTGGATGTTGATCTGGATGCCCTTGGTGTTCGGGAACTGCTGCGCGAGCGCCTGGTCCTTCGCGAGCTGCTGCTCCGCGGTGGCCAGGCTCTCCTGCGCGGTCTCCAGGTCGCTCTTGACGCTCTTGGCCGGGTTGCCGAGCGCACTGTCGACCAGCTTCTGCATGTTCGCAGCGGCCTGCGCGCGTGCCTGCGCCGGTGAGAGCTGGATGCTCTGCAGGTACGCGACGAGGTCGTCGACGCTCTGCTCGTTCTTCGCGCCACCGCCGGCGACGCCCCACGGTTGCATCGGCGTGCCCGGCCGCCCGTAGGTGATGATCTGGTTCACCTGGTCGGGCGAGAAGCGCGAGAGCACGGTGTTGAGCGCGGGTGCCTGCCACGTCACCGACAGCGGCTTGTCGCTGCCGCTGTCGGGAGGCTTGAGGACGAACGTCGTCGAGCCGCCGCTCGCGTCGGTGCCGTGGCAGTTCGAGCACTGCAGCGACTTCGTCGAGTCGTACGCCTTCATGCTCGAGTTCGCGAACAGGGTCGCGCCGCGCTCCGCCGACTGCTTGTCGAACTGCGCCACCGCGTCCTTCTCACGTGTCGGCTCCCACAGCCAGTACACGGGCAACGCGGCGGCGACGATGACGGAGCAGATCAGCGCCCATCCGAGCACGCGCTCGAGCTTGCGCCCCTCGAGCTCGTCGTCGGTCATGAACGGTCGCAGGTTCTGCGGCGGCTGCGCTTCGGGGTTGTGGCGCAGCGAGAGCACCCGATACGCGACGATGCCGACGATGACGGCGAACGCCAAGATGTTCAGGATGATCAGGCCGGTCTTGACGGTCATGAAAGTCGCCCAGGGTCCTTGGTCGTTGCCGTCTGCGTCGTCTGCCTAGCCGACACAGGGCGGCCCTTCGGCCGACTGGCCGGTCGTGTCGGTACCGATCGGCGGACCGAGCACGATCAGACCGGTGTCGATCGTGACGTCCTGGCCGGAGATGTACACCGCGAAGCGGTCGAGACCACGAGGTGCCGGACCACCCTTCTTCTCGCCGACGCGGCTGTACTTCGAGCCGTGGCACGGGCACTCGAACCACTGCGACGTCTGGCACCACGGGACGCGGCAGCCCAGGTGCACACACTTCTGGTAGAGCGCGACGATCCCCGATTGCATACCGGTGAAGATGACCGGCGCATAGATCTTCTTGGCCTTCGGCAGGTCGGCCTTCGGATAGGGCACGACGTACGCGCGCGCCTCGGGGATGTAGAAGGGCTGCTTCTTGTCGGTGTTGTAGGCGATCATGTCGTCGAGCGACGTGCCCGCCGGGATCTTGCCGCCGAAGCCACCGGAGCTGCTCGGCCACAGGAAGGCGAGCATGCTGGCACCGAAGCCGCCGGCCGCGAGAGCGAGCGCGCCGAGGATGCCGCGGTTGAAGAACTGCCGCCGGGAGAGCCCGAGCTCCTCCTCGTCGACGGGGACGCGCTCGGCCGGAACCCGTGCGCCGCGTGCCGCGGGAACCGATCCGCCCGCGCTGATCGCGCGTCGCGACTCGTCGGCGCGACGGCGGCCTTCCTCTTCGTCGGCTTCGGCTTCGGCGGGCGCCTCGGCGCCGGCGACCTCACTGCGGTCGCGCGCCCGCGTCTCGCGGCTGAGCGTCCCGGTCGACGCACGCCGACGGCCCGTCGCGAAGATCGCGACGGCGGCGGCCACGAGCAGGACCGGGATGGCGATGACGAGGACGAGCATGGCGCGCGCGGACTCCTACGAGGTCAGAGGTCGAAGAAGATGCCGTCGTTCCACGGGAAGGCGAAGTTGAAGCCCTTGGCCCGGAAGAACGACCCGATGATCACGAGCACGGCCCAGAACATGAGGAAGATCGTGAACAGCGAGATCGCGAACTTCCGGTCGCTCGGGTGGTGCGACGGGTTCTTGTCGATGTAGGGCGTCACGATCAGCAGGAAGATGCCCATGCCCGGGATGGTCACGCCGGCGACCATCGGGTGGAACATGGTCAGCAGCTCCTGCAGACCGAGGAAGTACCACGGCGCCTTCGACGGGTTCGGCGTCTGGTTGAAGTCGGC